>NZ_JBNRMG010000012.1:0-144050 GCF_050379435.1 Marinobacter sp. DUT-3 | reverse complement strand
CCGGGGTGGGGTGCCTTTTCTGACGGGACAAAGGTGTCTGAGCGAAGCGAGTTCTTTTCCCATAAGAAAAGGCACCCCACCCCGGGGCCAGCCCGCGTAAAAGCAGGCTACTGGGATAGAACCCGTGTCAGGCCTTAGGCATCGGCAGATCCGGCAGTTCGTTGTCCTTCTCCAGCCCCTGCATCAGCAGCTTCACGCTGGTGTCTTCTGCCCCCATATGCGCATTCAGCCGGCTCAGTTCCGCCAGGGTTTCGCGGCTGCGGCGCAGGCGCAGGCTGGTTTCGAAATACTCCCTGGCCTTGCCCCACAGTTCGTTTCTCAGACTCAGGCGACCCAGTGCCAGCAGCAGCTCGGCGTTGTTGGGGCGGTCTTTCAGCCATTGTTCGGCAATTAGCAGCTGTTCGTCCAGTTTGTGGCCCTTCACACGGCCGTACAAGTTGATCAGTTCGTCGCTCCAGTGATTGCGCAGAACTTTCCGCAGCAACGTTTCCGACTGGGCCTCGTCACCCAGGGCGGCGAGCAGGCGGGCGTATTCGCGGATGGTGTGCTCATCCCTGCGCAGAACGCCAGGCAGCTCGTCCCATAGCCGGGTCAGGGGCTCGAGTGAAGCCGATTCCGTTCCGGTCTGGCGGCGGCAGTCTTCCGCAGCCCGTTGCAGCAGGTTCTGCCAGACGGTGCGCTCCAGAGATTCCATCTCTTCTGCGGCTAACAGGTTGCGTTTGCGCATCTCCGGCAACAATTTCGACAACTCTCGCCAGTCCTCCAGCCGCAGGTAGGTGTTTTTCAGCAGTTTCAGTACGAATGGGTGATGCGGCGCCTGCTTGCGCAGACGAATAAGGGTGGCCAGCGCCTGCTCCAGGCGGTTACCTGCCAGCTGTAGCTGGGCCTGGGTGATGCCTACGGCCATGTCTGAGCCCGGGGTGCTTTCGAACGCTTCCCGCAGCAGTTCATCCACGGCGTCATGGTCGCCGGATTCAAATGCGGCCTGTGCCGCCGCCAGGTAGTTGATCAGCGGGGTGTCGGCATGGTTGGCGGAGGAAGTGAGCAGTTTGCGGGCGCGGGGCCAGTTGCCCTCGGCCAGCGCCAACAGACCCTGGGTGGTGCGGCGGCGGGCCCGCCGCTCGTTGCCGCGCGCGATCCAGCCGGCCATAAGGCCGGTGCCGTGACGAAAGCGGCGTATCAGGTTGATGGTCAGCACCGACAACACCACGATTGCCACCAGTAGAGCCAGTCCGACCCAGAAATTGGTCTCGATCAGGTAATGGCCCAGGCTGATGCGGATGTAGCCAAGGTCGTACTCAAGTCCCATGGACAGCCCGGTACCGATCAGCAGGGCAACGAGGATAATCAGCAGGATGCGAATCATGATTCGCTCTCCTCTTCCTCATTCTCGCCGTTGGTGTCGGAGGTGCCCTGGCGACCTTCCAGCCGGGCCTTCAGTAATTCCAGTGAGCGGCTGATGTCAGGCAGCCGGGGATCGATGTTCCGACCCTGGAGCTCGCCCAGAGTTTGCGTAAGTGCGGCTACCTGGGGGTTGGTGCTGTCATACCAGTCGCTGATGGCGTTGCCGGCTTTGGTCAGGGCGCGATTGTAGAGTTCCTGGTGGCCGCGCAGTACCGCCATTTCCGCTTCTTCCAGCATCAGTTGCAGGTTGAGCCGGGCGTACGCGCTCTGGTCGGGTGACAGCAGGGGTTTGACGGGCTCGTCCAGGCGGCGAACGACAACCACGTCCGCCAGTGTGCTCTTGACCTTGGTCCAGCCCTGACTGAGCAGTCCGGGTTCTCCGCCGGGCTCGTCGCCCAGGGCTTCGTCAGCGCTGGTGACAAACCCGGGCGCCCGTTCGTTCACCAGGGCATCCTCAGTGAGCTTGTTAACACTGTCAATGGCAGCTTCCAGGGTCAGGTAAAGCCCGGTGCGGTCGACATCGGCAATGCCCTTGAGGGCGAGAATTTCCTTCGCCAGTTGCTGTCGTACCGGGTAAACGCCGATATCGTCCGATTCATTGAGTACATCGTCACCGGCTTCCAGTGCGGCCAGTGCACCGCGGATATCCTTCTCAATCAGCAGCCTCTGGTTGGCGACCCTCAGCAGGTATTCGGCTTCCGCCAGCAGCCAGTCGGTGCGGGTGCGATTGCCGGCTTCCAGCAATTCCCTGGCGTTGTGGTCGATCTGGCGTTGCTGGGTGGCTATCAGTTCCCGCTGGTCCGCCAGTTTGGTTTCCAGCGCCTGAATCCTGTTGCTCTGCTCGCTGCCCCGTGCGCCGTACCGGTTATCCAGTCGGGATATGTCGCTGCTTACGTTATCCAGCGTCTGTTGCAGTGCCTGGCGGTCGTTCCACTGCTGCCAGCTCCAGAGCGCGAGAAGAATAACCAGGGCCAGGGCAAGTATTGATATCAGCCACAGGGGCCAGAGCTTTTTCTGGGCGGGCTTGTCCTGGGGAATGGCGGCGGGCAGTTGTGTGTTTGATTCAGTCACAGGCATCCTTACTTGGTGTATACGGGGCAACCGTCAGCCCTTCAGCTCATGTGCGACGGTTGCCACGATGTCGTTGTCGGCAAGGCTTTCCGGTATGCAGGTTCTGTTCAGTCCGGCCTGACGAGCCTGGTCCGCGACCCGGCTGGCAGGCACCACCAGCAATGTTTTGTCGAGATTATGGCCGGTATTCTCACTCAGTGCGATGAGATTGTTCAATGTCTCCCCTGACAGTGTGATCACAGCCTCCGGTAAGAAGCATAGCAGGGCTTTGTCCAGCGTGGTGGCATCGTGATGTGGCTGATGCCGCCGGTACAATGGTAATACGTTGACTCTGGCCCCCCGATCACTGAGCGTTTGGTGGATCAGTTCACGCCCTTCCTCGCCCCGCACCAGCAGGACTTTTTCTCCGCTGATTCGTTGCAGTGAGGGCAGTGCCAGCAGGGCCTCGCTGGTCCAGCCGTTGGTTGGCATGCGGGGGCTGAGGCCGTGGCGGGCCAGCACCGCTGCGGTACCCCGACCTACACCGTACCAGCGAATGCCCATGGGCAGCTGGGGCCACCAGTTGTCGGCCAGCGCCATGAACAGGGTGGCGGCATAGGGGCTTACGGCAATAACGTGGGAGTAGTGATCGAGATCCTGAATCAGGCTGCGGGTTGCCGGTGTCTCTGGTAGCGGTTCACGCTCGATTAACGGCAGCACCCGGGCATCGGCCCCGGCTTCGCGGAAGCAATGGGCCAGCCGGGAGGCTTCGGGCTCTGGCCGGCAAATCAGGATTCGCCGGCCGGCCAGGGGGCGGGGATCAGGTTGGGGTGTGGCCATAAATTTCAGCCAGTACCTTGTCAGCGCCCATCGCCAGGAGGTCCTCGGCCAGTTCACGGCCCAGGCGTTCGCCTTCGGCCCTGGGGGCCCGGCCTTCAACGCGGAAAATCTGGGTGCCGTCGACCGCGCCGACCAGCCCTCTGAGCCAGACCGTGTCCTTGTCTTCCAGTAACGCATAGGCTGCGATGGGCACCTGGCAGCCACCTTGCAGGCGACGGTTCAGGGCACGTTCCGCCCTGACGCGATCCGAGGTGTCCTGGTGGTTCAGTGGCGCCAGCATGGCCAACAATTCGGAATCATTCACGCGGCACTCGATGCCCAGCGCGCCTTGCCCGACCGCCGGCAGTGATATGGAATCCGGCAGGCAGTAGCGGATACGGTCATGGAAGCCCAGTCGTTTCAGGCCCGAACTGGCCAGGACAATGGCGTCGTACTCACCGGCGTCCAGTTTGGCCAGGCGAGTGTTGACGTTGCCCCGCAAAACGCGGATCTGCAGATCAGGGCGGTAGGCCCGCAACTGGGCTTCCCGGCGCAGGCTGGCGGTACCCACCACCGCACCCTGGGGCAGGGCGTCGACGTTGTCGTGATGGTTGCTGACGAAGGCGTCGGTGGGATCCTCCCGTTCGCAGATAGCGACCAGGTCCAGGCCTTCCGGAAACTCCATGGGGACATCCTTCATGGAGTGCACCGCCAGATCCGCGCGGCCGTCGAGCATGGCTTCTTCCAGTTCCTTTACGAACAGGCCCTTGCCGCCGATCTTGGCAAGGGGGACGTCGAGGATCTTGTCGCCCTGGGTCTTGATCTTGACCAGTTCCACGGTGATGTTGTCGTGGAGCCGTTCCAGTTCGGATTTGATGAATTCGGCCTGCCACAGTGCCAGGGCACTGCTGCGGGTCGCGATACGCAGAGTTCGTTTTGACATGGTGAAGGTTGCCGGTTTGGAAAAATGTCCGTCAAGGTTACCTTGAAGCGGCGAAAAAGTCCCGCCACTGCACCGGGTTGCCTTGACTTGCGTGTGTGGCGAGCATCAACCCGGTTGGTGCTCCTGCAGCCATTGCCGGACCGCGCTGGCGTGGCGGCGGCTGACCGGCAGTTTTCCCCGGTCGTCCCGCAAAACGACTGAATTGTGGCCATTGCCGTCGCGGGTGAGGGCCTGGATAAAAGCAACGCCCACCAGGGTGTGGCGGTGAATGCGCAGCAATGAGGTCGGGTGGCACTGCTCCAGCTCTTTCAGGGTGTAGTCGGAGACGGTTTCGCCCCGGGTGTGGTGGATGGTGACGTATTTCTGGTCGGCTTCGCAGTAGAGGATTGCCCCGATATCGATGAGTTCGGTACCGCGATGAGTCTTGATGGCGAGTTGGCCGGGGCCCTCGGATTCGCGGGCCGACAGGGTTTGCTGCTGGACGCGATTGACCTGGCCGGAGCGGGCGAGGGCTTCGCTCAGGGCCTCGCGGCGGACGGGTTTGAGCAGGTAAGCCGCAGCGCTGACGTCAAAGGCCTTGATGGCGTAATGGTCGTAGGCGGTGCAAAAGATGATGGCCGGCGGGTGGTCCAGTCGGGTAATGGCGGCCGCCGCGTCCATGCCATCGGTACCCGGCATGCGGATATCCAGCAGCAGGATGTCCGGCTCCAGTTCCGCGACCTGGCGCAGGGCGCTGTCGCCGTCCGCGGCCTCGCCGCACACCCGGTAACCGGGGATGTCCTGTATCAGTCGCCGTAGCCGGTCCCGGGCCAGTGGCTCGTCGTCGGCTATGAGTACCTTGCGAATGGTCGGGGCTGTGGCTGTCATTATCCGTTTCGCGATCCTTCGGTGTCTGGTCCGGCAGTGTGATCGGCGGTCCTGCGGGGTAATCTCAGGGTAACTGTGTATACGTCGTTCTGATGGCTGTGTTTGAGTACCGCCTCGTCACCAAACAGAGCCTGCAATCTTGACTGGATATTGGCAAGGGCCATGCGGTTGCCATCGTGCTTGCTGATAGCGGATTCCGGCCTCGGATTCTGCACCATGATATAGACGAAGTGTCCCCGGCGGGAAGCTTCCAGTTTCACGGTGCCGCCCTCAGGACGTGGCTGGATGCCGTGGTAGATGGCGTTCTCCAGCAACGGCTGTAGTGTCAGTGGCGGGATGGCCTGTTTTTCCAGGTCTGCGGCAATATCCCATTGCAGCGTCAGCCTGTCGCCGAGTCGTAAAGTCTCGATATCCAGGTAGCGCCGGCACAGGTCCAGCTCGTCTTTCAGCGGGATCAGGCGGTCTCCGGCCCGCAAGCTGGCGCGAAACAGTTCCGACAGGTCCAGCACCGCATCTTCTGCCCGGTCCGGGTTAACGGCAATCAGGCTGGCAATGGTGTTCATGCTGTTGAACAGGAAATGAGGGTGTATCCGCGCTTGCAGGGCGGCCAGACGCGCCTGCATTTCCGCTTCCCGCTGCTGTTGCCACTGATGCTGCAGGTAGAAATAGCGCAGTACCATCAGTGTGATCAGCAGTGCCAGCAACAGCTTCTTGGCAATCCCCTGCCAGCCACTGACGCCGGGTTGCGGGTAGAGAACACCGTCGGCGAACAGTCCGAACGCGAGCACGTCCAGCAAGACGATAATGACCATTGCGAGGGTGGCACGGGTGACGCTCAGTTGTGCCAGCCAGTTGCGTAGAAGGCATATAAGCGCGGCACTGGTCAGCACCGTCCATTGCACGAACAGGGACAGCAGGCCAAAGTAATTCCAGTCAATCCAGTCTGCTTCCGCCTGCACGATGGAAAGTACCAGCACCATCAGTTCGCTGGTGATGAGCAGCATGAACACAGCCCGCACACGGCACAGATCCGGCACGTAGAAGTCACTGCTTTTGCGTGGTGCTGCCATTAAACCTCTTTCCTGAACAGGGAGCGCAACAGAGCGCGTCGGAATGTTATAATCCCGCGACCATCTTATTCACCTCTTCATTCACCCCGCGAAATAATGCCGGGCTGTCAGCAGGAAAGATAGACCATGACGGATCAGAAAAAGTCTGACCAGAGCACAAGCTCCGAAAAACCCTGGGGCGGTCGCTTCAGTGAGCCGACCGACGCCTTTGTAGAACGCTTCACCGCGTCCGTCGGTTTCGATCAGCGCCTTTACCATCACGACATCACCGGTTCCATTGCCCATGCCACCATGCTGGCGGAAGTGGGTGTGCTGACCGCGGAAGAGCGGGACAGCATCATCGAGGGATTGAAGGGCGTCAAGGCCGATATCGAGGCCGGCACCTTCGAATGGTCCGTCAGCCTGGAAGATGTGCACATGAACATCGAGGCGCGCCTGACCGACCGTATCGGCATCACCGGCAAGAAACTCCACACTGGCCGCAGCCGCAACGACCAGGTCGCCACCGATATCCGCCTGTACCTGCGGGACGAGATCGACGTGATCGCCGAGGAACTCACCCGGCTGAAGACCGGCCTGCTGGATCTGGCTGAGCGCGAGGCCGACACCATCATGCCCGGTTTCACCCACCTGCAAACCGCTCAGCCGGTGACCTTCGGTCACCACCTGCTGGCCTGGTACGAAATGCTGGTGCGTGACGGCGAACGTCTGCAGGACTGCCGCAAGCGGGTCAATGTCATGCCGCTGGGCGCGGCCGCGCTGGCCGGCACCACGTATCCGATCGATCGTGCCATGACCGCGCGTTTGCTGGGCTTTGACCGCCCCACCGAAAATTCCCTGGATTCGGTCAGTGACCGGGATTTTGCCATTGAATTCTGCAGTTTCGCGGCGCTGCTGATGACTCACCTGTCCCGTTTCAGCGAGGAGCTGGTGCTGTGGACCTCCGCCCAGTTTGACTTCATCGACCTGCCGGACCGCTTCTGCACCGGTTCTTCCATCATGCCCCAGAAGAAGAATCCGGACGTGCCGGAACTGGTCCGGGGTAAAACCGGGCGGGTCAACGGTCACCTGATCAGCCTGCTGACCCTGATGAAGAGCCAGCCGCTGGCCTACAACAAGGACAATCAGGAAGACAAGGAACCGCTGTTCGATACGGTTGATACCATCAAGGGATGCCTCAAGGCCTACGCCGACATGATCCCGGCCATTCAGGCCAAAGCCGATAACATGCGGGTAGCGGCCAAGCGTGGGTTCTCAACGGCCACCGATCTGGCGGATTATCTGGTCAAGAAAGGCGTGGCGTTCCGTGATGCCCACGAGATTGTCGGCAAGGCCGTCGCCTTCGGTGTCGCCGAAAACCGCGACCTGTCGGATATGACCCTCGATGAGCTGGCCCGTTTCTCCGACGTTATCGGCGAGGATGTGTTTGACGTGCTGACCCTGGAAGGTTCAGTGCAGGCCCGGGATCACCTTGGTGGGACCGCGCCGGATCAGGTCCGTGCGGCCGTGGCGAGGGCCCGCAAACAACTTTAATCCGGCATCGGATGAGTCGGCGGATTAGCCGCCGATTCGTCCGGTACTCAGATCCACGGCGGCCGGTTTAAGATCCTGCAGGGGGCGGGGCCGGCACAGCCGGAACCCCTGGCCGAAGTGAATGCCCAGTGTGCGCACCTTGCGTAGCGTGTCGTCGTTTTCAATAAACATGGCGACGGTGGTCTTGCCTGAGGCTTCGGCAATCTTGTGCAAGGCCTCGACCATCACCTGCTGCACCGGATCATCGTGCAGGTTCTGCATCATCTTGCGATCCAGCTTGATGATATCCACTGGCAGCCTGGCCGCCAGGCTGTAGCTCTCCACCGATGCGCCCGCGCCGTCCAGTGCCACCCGGCAGCCGATCCGGTGCAGGGCGTCACATTGCACGGCGACCTCATCCGGATACTGGGTGGCGTGGGATTCGCGTATCTCCAGGCAGAAACACTCAGCGGTGTAGGGCGATTTGGCCAGCATCGACTCCATGAAGTCGGCAAAGGTGTCATCCAGCACGCTCGCCAGCGACAGGTTGAATCCACAGTATTTCAGCCGTGGCTCCAGCAATCGCTGGCTGTCCAGCCACTGGAACGTCTGGCGGATCACCTGGCGGTCCAGTTGCTTGGCGAGGTCAAATCGTTCGGCCACCGGCAGGAACTCACCGGGCTGCAGTGACGGTTGCTCCTGCGTTTGTCCGGGAATTCGCGACAGGATCTCGATATGGTCGCCCCAGGTCACGCTGGCCACCGGGCGCAGGGCCTGGTATTCAAGGATCAGGTGACCGTTATCGAGGGCGCTGCGAATCTGTTCGACCAGCTTGCCGGCGGCTCCCTCGTCAGGGCCCTCGGATATGGCGTGGGCGGCGTGAATTCGGTTACGACCAGAGGTCTTGGCGGTATGACAAAGGTCCGCGGCCTGATGCAGCAACTGTTCGGGGTCCGTCGGGGCGTCGTCATTCAGGATTAACAGGCCGCCGCTGGCGGTGGTCTGTAACTGACGGTCCTGCCAGTCGAACACGAAACTGCCAATCAGTTCGAGGATGTTGTCGGCGATCCTGCGGGCCTGGGCCTCCGGGCAGTTCTCGATCAGCAGGGCAAAGGTGTCCCCTGACAGCCGCGACAGGGCGTCACGCTGGCGCACCTTCACACCAAGGTTGCTGGCAAGTTCCCGCAGGTAGCGGTCGCAGGTACCGCTGCCCGCCAGATCATTGATACGGTCGAAATTGTCCAGGTCGAGGTACAGCAGGCCGTCGGTGGTGTCCCGTCGACGGGGTGGTTCAATGACCCGCTTCAGTCGATGGATAAAGGCTTTGCGGTTCATCAGGCCGGTGACCGGATCATGGCGGATGCGGTACTCGTTGCTGGAGGCGTTGTTGACCCGGGCGCTGATATCCTTGCCGACGTGTACAGCGCCGGTGACTTCGCCGAGATCATTGGTCACTCGCTGATAATGGAACTCGTAAACCGGAAGATCACGGTTTTGCTGCGCCAGCGGCATTTCCACGACGAAACTGTCCCGCTCCAGGGCCCGGTTCCACAAGCGTTCAATCAGTCGCCGTTCATTGGGGAAATCCCGCAGCAAATCCGGCAGGTGCCCGCCAGGATGGGGTAAATGGCCAAACGTATGGGCGAACTGGCGGCTGAAAGCCTGATTGAAGTAAAGAAGGTTGAGCCGCCGATCAACTGCCGCGACAAGATCGTTGGTGGCATTGGCTGTCGCCATCAGCAATTGTCCGGAGTGCCGGCGGGCCTGTTCCAGGCCAAATGCTCTGGTGTGGTCCACCAGGGCGCCGCCGATCCTGTGGATGCGACCATTTTCCTTCATGGCTTTGCCCGTCAGTTCCACGCGCCGATGCTGTTGTTTTGCGGTCAGAACATCAAGGCTGATGGAAAACGGCTCGCCACTGCGTACACAGCGCCGGAACAGCGCGCGCACACGCCCCTGGCCGGTCTGGCAATAGAACAGGGCCTGCTCGGGCGTGATATCAGTGCCGGGTCGAAGCTGCAGCAGGGTGTAGAGCCCTTCAGTCCACGTCAGCTCGTTGGTGTGGATGTTCAGTTCCCAGATGCCAAACCCGGCGGAACCCTCCGCCAGGCGCATCAGTTGATGATCGACAGGGGAGCTGTCGCGAAGCGTGATGTAAGCGCTGGCGGCCTTATCGGAATCCCGCATATTCACGCGGAGGGTGAGGCTTGCCGTGAAGAAAAAGCCGTCCTTGTGGCGGAAAGTGATCAGCACCGGCTCGCCGCCCTCCATCCGGTGTCGGTTAGCCGGAGCAAACGGGTCGTCCTGGCGCGCTGCCAGGATCCGGTGTACCGGCTGCCCCTCAAGTTCGCCGGCGTCGTAGCCAAGAACGGCTTCGGCATGGTGATCCGCGGACGTCACAAATCCCTCATCATCAATGCGAACCAGAGTGCGACGGTCCGCTGCCAGAGGGTTATCTGAACTATAACGACGGATAAAGAATTCTTTCACGACGGGTGAGCCTCAGCCAGTTTCTCGGCGGGAGTGTACAGTCTTTCCCGCTTTTATTTTTTTGCCGGTTTTGCCACGATGCGTTCATCATACTGATAATGACACCGGAAAGAACCTCTCCCGCGGAGCCACCTTGACCATCCATAACACACCCATTGCCCTGGATTTCAATGAGGGGATTGACCGGAAAACACTGCGCCGGCTGCGGGATCGTTTCATTGCCGTCAACCAGCAACGCTGGGAGCGGGCTCATTCAGCGCTGACATACCGGCAGCAGGTGGTGCTGGATGTTCTGCCGCTGGTATTTCACCTCAATCACCCGTCACTGCCGGGCTACCTGGACCGGGATTGCCCCTATGGGCTCAGTCATTATCAGCCCTCCGAGGCCACGCTCAGCGCCGCCCGACGCCTGGCTCGCGCTTTTTCCCTGAAGGACGAGGGCAAAAGAAATCCGGACCTGGATGCCTTGTTCCTGATGGGGAGCCCGGGCACCCTCGGGCACTCAGTGGCCAGTGATCTCGACGTCTGGCTGTGCCATCGCCCGGACCTGTCCGAATCCGGCATACGCTGCCTGGAACGCAAGGCAGACAGGCTCACCGGCTGGGCCGCCACGCTTGGCGTGGAACTACACGTGTTCGTGTTTTCCGCGGCGGATTGGCGGGCCGGCCGCCAACGGGCCGAGGTGGCGGGCGAGAACTGCGGCAGTGCCCAGCATTATCTGCTGCTGGATGAGTTCTACCGCACCAGTATCCACCTCGGTGGCTGCTATCCGTTGTGGTGGCTGATTCCTGCCAGTGAAGAGGACAATTACGACAGCTGTGCGCGGCAATTGATCGACTGCCGCTTCATCAAGGGAAGCGAGTACATAGACTTCGGTCCCGCGCCATCCATCCCGCAGGAAGAGTTCCTGGGGGCGGGGGTCTGGCAGTTGTACAAGGGTATGGATGCACCCTGGAAGTCCATTCTGAAGCTGTTGCTGATCGAATGTTACGCCCGGGGCAGTGGTGAGCCCCTGTTATCCCGGGTATTCAAGGCTGCCGTGTATGACGGCGAAACCGATGCCGATCGCCTGGATCCCTACGTATTGCTGTACCAGCGGCTGGAGCAATGGCTGTTATCCCGGGAGGCTCCCCAGCGACTGGAACTGGTACGTCGCAGCCTTTACCTCAAAGCCGGCCTGCCCCTGTCCCGTACCGACATGGGCGCCGAGAACTGGCGGGTGCGTTTGCTCCGGCAACTGGTGGATGACTGGGGTTGGTCCCTGGCAGCGTTAAAAGACCTGGATAATCGTCAGCAGTGGCGTGCCGAAGAGGTGATGAGGTTACGCCGAACCATTGTCTCCGAGCTGACCCACAGTTATCGCCTGCTGTCGCGACTGGCCCGGGACCATGGGGCGCAGGCGGCCATCAGCAGTAACGACATGAACCTGCTTGGGCGGAAACTCTACGCCGCCTTTCAGCGCAAGGCCGGAAAAATCGAACAGATCAACCCGGGGCTGGCGCCGTCGCTGACCGAGGAAAACCTGGCGTTTCATCACCAGTCCGAGCAGGGCGGGGTGCCCGGCCAGGACGGCTGGCTGCTGTACCGGGATCTGGAAGACCCATCCGATGCCTTCTGGCAACCAGTGATTCGCCGCAGTGGCAACCTCACTGAACTGATGGTGTGGTGTTACTGCAATGGCCTGCTGACGCGGACAACCCGCCTGAATGTACGCTCAGGCTCAAGCACCGCCTCGGTGGCGGAGCTGCGGGAGATGCTGGACGCCCTGTCGGCGTTTATTCCGTTTCCGGTGGCCCCGGCCAGTCGGGAGGCCTTGTCCCTGGGGGTTAAACCTCTGCGCAACCTGCTCCTGGTCAATGTGGGGGTGGATCCCCAGGCCCACCTGACGGATCGGGGGTTGCACAAACTCAGCGCCCGCCACGATTCCCTGGGCTTCAGCGGTGGCCGGGACAATCTGGTGGCCACTATTGACCAGGTGACGCTGAACAGCTGGCATGAAGTCAGTCTCCAGCATTATGCGGCCGGCGATACCCTGATCCAGTGCCTCAAGAACGTACTGGCATCGGTGGCGTCAGCGCCGGCGAGCCTGCCAGACATTCAGGTCCACAGCTATAACCGCGGGCACGGGGCGGCCATTGCGCGCCGGGTTCAGGAACTCTTTACCGATGTTCTGCGCCACTTCTTTGCCGGCGGCGTCGGGCCCCACCCGTTGCGGTACGTGATTGAAATGGATCGGCGTTACTTCCTGTTGCAGTTCAACGGCACTGAGCCCGGTTTCGTGGCTCTGGACAGCTCCGAAGCGCTGATGGAGCAACTGGCCCGGCCGCAGGAACGATACCTGCCGGTGGTGTTTGATCGCGGAGCGATGCAGGATGACCAGCCCCTGCGTGCCGTGTGTCAGACCAGTGAGCCGGCGAATATCCAGGTTTTCTTCAGGGTCGCCGGCCATCGTGCGACGCTATGGGTGGTGGATGAGCTGGGTTCGGTCTTCACCTGGGGGCAGAGCTACAGTAATCGTCGCTACCTGTTGGTTCCGCTGTTGCGATTCCTGGACAATCTCGTCGAGCGCCGCCAGCTGCGGCAGCTGGACAGCCCCGTGGGCATTGCGGGTATACAATGCTACGAGCTGGTCCGCCGGGACGGGCAATGGAAAGCGGAACGGCGGTTTGACGAGGACACCAGCGTGACCCTGCCGGGGCTTGATGTGCAGGCCGTTGGTGTGCAGGAAGGGGACAGTCACCTGCGCTTTGACATTTTTTGTGGTGACCAGGAGTTCACCGTGCAGGAGTACGGAGACCAGCTGATTCCCGCCGTTGCCCACTACATCCGCTCCCTGCGTCAGGCGGGTGAGACCTACCCGGTCTATCTGACCGATGTCCACCTGCCTCACGACCTGGATCCGCAGGTGTACCAGCAGGATATCCAGACCACGCAGTATCTGTACTACCGGGCATTTCTTGAAGCCTCCCTTAACCGCCATTTAAAGGTCTAGCGTCCCGTCTGGTTAATTCGTTCACCGGACGGGACACTGGCTCGCCCGCCAGTGGCTGAGTCAGGTATACTTCGCCCATATCGGAAACAGGGGCAACGTCCATGCAGGCATGGAAAACAGTGAGCGTTGGGCTGGTGCTGGTCAGTGTGATGGCCGGCTGCGGCCAGAAAGGACCGTTGTACCGGGAAGTGCCGGACGAAACGGCAGCCGAGGCCGTCGCGGAAAGCCGGAACAGCGGCCCGGGCAGCCGCCAGGATGACGACTCGTCTGATCGCTGACCCGCCAACAGAATCAGGATCATCATGGACCATTTTAATTATCGCAACGGCGAACTGTTCGCCGAAGACGTACCGGTGAGCGAGATTGCAGAGCGCTTCGGGACTCCGGCATACGTGTATTCCCGCGCCACGCTGGAGCGCCATTACCGCGCCTATGACGATGCCCTCAAGGGCCGTCCGCATCTGGTGTGTTACGCGGTCAAGGCCAACAGCAACCTGGCGGTGCTGAATGTACTGGCACGCCTGGGCGCCGGTTTTGATATTGTCTCGGCCGGTGAGCTGGAGCGGGTCGTCCGCGCCGGCGGTGACCCCGCCAGGGTGGTGTTTTCCGGCGTTGGCAAGCAGGAATGGGAAATGAAGCGAGCGCTGGAAGCCGGGGTGCGCTGCTTCAACGTGGAATCCGACACCGAGCTGGACCGCCTCAATGCGGTGGCCGGTGAACTGGGCAAGCGTGCGCCGGTGTCCCTGCGGGTGAACCCGGACGTGGATGCAGGCACTCACCCCTACATTTCCACGGGCCTGAAGGAAAACAAGTTCGGCATTGATATCACGGAGGCGCCGGAGGTCTATGCCCGGGCCGCGGCCATGCCGAATCTGGAGGTCATCGGTGTGGACTGTCACATCGGCTCCCAACTGACCACCGTGTCGCCGTTCCTCGATGCGCTCGACCGGGTGCTTTCGCTGATCGATGCACTGGCGGAGCAGGGCATCACCATTCGCCATCTCGATATGGGCGGTGGCCTGGGCGTCAGTTACGATCGCGAACAACCGCCGCAGCCCTCGGACTACGTCAAGGCGCTGGCCGAGCGCCTGGGCGAACGGGAGCTTGAGCTGGTGCTGGAGCCGGGGCGCTCGATTGCCGCCAATGCCGGCATCATGCTGACGCGGGTGGAATTCCTGAAGTGTACCGAGCACCGCAATTTTGCCATTATCGACGCGGCGATGAACGATCTGATTCGTCCCGCCCTCTACAGTGCCTGGCAGGCCATCATTCCGGCCGTGCCGCGTCAGGATTGCGAAGAAAAAGCCTGGGACCTGGTCGGTCCGGTCTGTGAGACTGGAGACTTCCTCGGCAAGGATCGCATGCTGCGCCTGCAGGCCGGTGACCTGCTGGCGGTGCGGTCCGCCGGTGCCTATGGTTTTGTTATGAGCTCCAATTACAACAGCCGTAACCGTCCGCCGGAAATCATGGTGGACGGCGACCAGGTGCACGTGGTTCGTCGCCGTGAAACTTTGGAAGACCAGCTCGGTCCTGAAAGCTGTTTACCGGGATGAACGCAGCTATGGGCAAGCGGGACGATATGGGCGCTCAACGCCGGGGGCAGGGGCCATCGATGCGATTTACCAAGATGCACGGTCTGGGTAATGACTTCATGGTGGTGGATGCCATCAGTCA
Source organism: Marinobacter sp. DUT-3 (assembly GCF_050379435.1). Classification (NCBI taxonomy): domain Bacteria; kingdom Pseudomonadati; phylum Pseudomonadota; class Gammaproteobacteria; order Pseudomonadales; family Marinobacteraceae; genus Marinobacter; species Marinobacter sp. DUT-3. The sequence continues at coordinate 129,229 of NZ_JBNRMG010000012.1, read as the reverse complement.
GCCGTTCCGCCTGCGCCCTGAGATGATCCGGGAGCTGGCGGACCGTAATTTCGGCATTGGTTTCGACCAGTTACTGGTGGTCGAGCCACCCGGCCTGCCGGATGTGGACTTTCGCTACCGGATATTCAACAGTGACGGCTCGGAAGTGGAGCAGTGCGGCAACGGCGCCCGCTGTTTTGCCCGTTTTGTCCGTGACCAGCGCCTGACCAACAAACGGGTGATCCGGGTTCAGACCGCCAAGGGCGTGATTGAACTGAGGGTGGGTCGCGATGGCCAGGTAATGGTCAACATGGGCGTGCCCGAGCTGAACCCGCCGGCGATTCCATTCGCCGCCGATCGCCGCAAGGATGTCTACACGGTCGAGGTAGATGGCCAGACCGTCGAACTCAGCGCCGTGTCCATGGGCAACCCCCACGGCGTACTGTTGGTGGACGATGTGGACAGCGCTCCCGTGGACTTCCTGGGGCCAAAGCTTGAGAATCACCCCCGCTTTCCCGCCCGCGCCAATATCGGCTTTCTGCAGATTGTTGACCGCAGCCATGCGCGGTTACGGGTATTCGAACGTGGGTCCGGGGAAACCCTGGCCTGTGGTAGCGGTGCCTGTGCGGCTGTGGTTGCCGGCTGTCTGCGGGGCCTGCTGGATTCCCGGGTGGAAATCGAGTTGTGCGGTGGCCGGCTGATCATTGAATGGCAGGGGGAAGGGACCCCTGTTATGATGGAAGGCCCTGCGGCCAGTGTGTTTGAAGGCCAGATTCGTCTGCCCGGCGACAGCTCCGGGCGGCGTCGCAAAGGTAGTCGACCGGCAAAACCAAGGTCCTGACGATCAGGAGAGCAGCATGACAGAACAAACGGCCCAACAGAAGGCCGGCGGGCTCACCCGGGAACAGGTCGCGGATTACCTGCGCGCCAACCCCGATTTTTTTGTGGACCAGGATGAGCTTCTGCGCAGCCTGACCCTGCCCCACGACAGTGGTCGTGCCATTTCTCTGGTGGAGCGCCAGGTGCACCTGTTCCGCGAGCAGCGGGATACGTTGCGGCGGGAGCTGGTGGAACTGGTGTCCATTGCACGGCACAACGACCGCCTGTTTGAGAAGAGCAAGCGGCTGTTGATGCAGGTGGTCGAAGCCCGCAACCTCAATGACATGGCGTCCGCCATTGATGACAGTATCCGCGGTGATTTCGGGCTGGATGCCGCCTCTGTAATCCTGTTCACCGATTCCGAACTGCCGCTGGCGTCGCAAGGCGCACTGCATGTGGTGCCGCCGGCTCAGGCCAAGGAGCGTCTCGGCAGTCTGCTGGACGGAGAGCGCGCGGTGTGTGGCCAGTTCCGCGAATCCGAGCGCAATTTCCTGTTCCCGGACCGGGAGGAGGCCATCGCCTCTGTAGCCCTGGTGCCGTTGCGCCATGACGAATTGCTGGGTGTTTTCGCGGTTGGCAGCTGTGAGCCAGGTTACTTTGACCAGAGCATGGGATCACTGTTCCTGACTTACATCAGCGATACCCTGAGTCGCCTGCTGCCCCCGATGGTGCAGCGTCATACCAATGCCGCCCCCCTGGCCGGCGTGGTTGCGGAGTCGCGCTGACCGTGACGGCTTCAGGGGAACGGGTGGAACTACCGGAATCCCTGTCCGGGCCCCTTGCGGACTTCCTTCGCCATCTGTCCTCGGAAAAGCGGCATTCTCCCCGGACGTGTGACAGTTACCAGCGAGACCTGCAGCGATTTGGCGGCTGGCTGTCATCGCGCCAGATCGATGACTGGGCGGCTGTCACCAGTCACGATCTGCGCCGCTATGTGGCGTGGCTCAGCCGGGAAGGACTGGAAGGGCGCAGCATTGCCAGGCATCTTTCCGCTATTCGTCGGTGTTACCAGTACCTGCTTCGGGAAAAGAAGGTCCGGGACAATCCGGCGCTGGATATCCGTGCTCCCAAGTCTGGCCGCCGGTTGCCGAAAGTGGCTGATGTGGATCAGCTGAATCACCTGCTGGATGCCAATCCCGACGATCCCCTGGAAGTCCGTGACCTGTGCATGTTCGAGTTGATGTACTCCTCGGGGCTGCGGTTGTCGGAACTGGCGGGGCTTGACCTTGATTCGGTAGATCGTCGTGGCGGAGAAATCCGGGTACTGGGTAAAGGCAGTAAGGAGCGTGTGCTACCCGTGGGTAGCAAGGCCCTGCGGGCCCTGGACGCCTGGTTGGCGGTCCGTGCCGGGCTGGCGGGGGAATCCGAGCAGGCACTGTTTGTCAGTCAGCGGGGCGGACGCCTGAGCAATCGCAGTATCCAGTCCCGGCTGAGCCGGTGGGGGGTGATCAAGGGCGCGGATCAGCGGCTGAATCCGCACATGCTTCGCCATTCATTTGCCAGTCACCTGCTGGAATCCAGTGGTGACCTGCGGGCAGTTCAGGAATTGCTGGGGCATGCGGACATATCGACCACTCAGGTCTATACTCATCTTGACTTCCAGCATCTGGCTCGCGTCTACGACCAGAGTCACCCGCGGGCCCGCCGCCGTGATGGGCGGCGAGACAGGGATGATCGCTAGACAATTCACGCAGTACCTTGAGCGGTTCTGACGCTTACCATCAGGAGAGCCCAATGGCATCGGATCAATCCTGGAAGGATAAGTACCTCCGGGAACTTGAATCATCAGAACAACGGGAACAGCAGTGGCGAGCCGAAAGGAAATCCCTTGAGCGCATGCTGGTGCGTACCTGTCTCGCCTCGGAAGGTCAGAAATCCGAACTGGACAGCTTGCTGATCCGGGTTCGCAAGGATCTTCGCAAAGGCACTGTTGATACCGAAAAATGGCGTGTGCTTCAGGACCAGATTGATCGCCAGGTGGCTCTTCTGGATGATCCCTCACCGAAAGCCGGGTCAGGAAATGGTCGTTCATCGCCATCCGGGAAGGCTGTTGATGCCCCGCCTGAGGCAGAATCTCCCACGACCGCGACCGTCGGCGATGAGAATGACCTGGGAAGCAACGATACCCAGCGACTGCGCATTGCGCGCCGGGTCGGGCAGTTGTTGGGCCAGATGTTATCCCAGGTGACCCTTGAGCCGGCAGCGGAAGCCCGGGCCCGTCAACTACAGAAATCCTTGTTGGAAAGTAACAATTGGGATGTCTTGCGGGAGGGGTTGAACAGTGTTGCTGACCTCGTTATTGCCGCCATTACCCGCAGCCAGAGAGAGTTTGAGGTTTTTCTCAAAAGACTTGATGATAGGTTGGGCTCTCTGCGCCAACATTTCCAGGACCAGTCGAGCGCTCAAGTGGGGCGTCTGGACGCTTCCCGTCAGTTGGATCGCGAAATCCGGCAGGAGCTGGAAACCTTTGGCCGTGAGATTGAGGCTGGCGGTGGGCTAAAGGAATTGAAACTCTCCGTGACCCGACACCTGGAAACAATCGGGGGTGCGGTCCGGCGTTTCAGGGCGCAGGAATCAGAGCGGGAGAAGGATTACTCGTGGCAACTGGAAGTGATGCAAGAGAAGTTGGCAGCCGTGGAAGCCAATTCCGAGCAGATGAAAGAGCGGATTCGGGAAGAGCGTGCCAGGGCGCTTACCGATCTGTTGACACAATTGCCCAACCGCGAGGCCTGGCAGGAGCGACTGGCTTTCGAATACAGCCGCTGGCAACGGTACCGTCACCCGGTAACGATCGCGGTGCTGGATATCGATCTGTTCAAGCGGGTGAATGATTCATACGGCCATAAGGCTGGCGACCGGGTCCTTCAGATGGTGGCGCGGGAGTTTCAGACCCGGCTAAGAGCCACGGATTTTATTTCCCGCTTCGGGGGCGAGGAGTTTGTATTGCTGCTACCTGAAACGTCAGCGGAAGACGCCAGGAGCGTGCTCGATGCACTGCGGGAAAACGTTGCGGCCCTGCCGTTTCATTTCCGGGGCGAACCCGTCACCATTACTTTCTCGGCCGGTATCGCCACGCTTGAGGACGGTGATACTGAAGATACCTTGTTTGATCGTGCGGACAAGGCACTGTATGCCGCCAAGGATGCAGGCAGAAACCGGGTCCGCCTTGCGGTTGATGCTGAGGGGGTCAGTGCCGCATCTGGGCGTCAAGCTCGTCAATGATTTCGGCCCAGTCAGAATCGTCTTCCAGTCCTTCCTCCAGAAACTGGGCCTGGCTCTCCGACCAGAACGGTGCATCCTGCAGTGCAATTTCCGTCGGCAGCGGAGAATACCTGGAGATAAAGTCCTCGATACTGGCGTTGTCAGAGGCCAGTCCAAGTTGTTGAAACAGTGTGCTGAACGTGTGTTTGCTGGTGTCCATTGCTTTCCTCTCCTTGCAATGCTTGTGCGTGAATGAAATCAGGGAGATTTGCAGGTATTGTTCAGAGGCTCCTTAAACTTTAGCGGAACTGTTGAGGATATCCAGTGAAGGCCGTCTTGCAGGGTTTGTTGTTTTTGTTGTGCATTGGGGGCACCGGCCCCGTGCTGGCTGATCCGCCGCAATCATCACCAGCTCCCGTTCTGGGCGCACAGGACCTGGAATGGTTATCCGGGCAGGAAAACTTCCATATCGGGCTGTCTGGTGGCCAGATCCCCCTGGCTTTTGATACCGGAGACGGCGTTCTGGCCGGTATCTACATTGATTACCTGGACCGCCTGTCAGACAAACTGGGGGTGGCGATAACCCCGGTCTCCGGCAGTCCCTCTTCCCTGGCAGCACAACTTGATTCCGGCGAACTGGATGCCAGGCTGGTAGCTCGCAGTCCGCGGCAGCCTGGTCCTGAGGGGCGCTCCATCACTGAGCCGCTGATGAGTCTTACCTACGGCCTGTTTGTCAGTGCCGGGGATGCGGGCATCCGTAAACTGTCGGATCTGGAAGGCAGCCGGGTAGCACTGATTGCCGGGGATACCAGCCAGTACCTGCTTCTGGACCCGGTGGAAAGCTTCACGCCGGTACCTGTTGCCAGCATCAGCGAGGCGATCAGCATGGTGCTTTCGGGGCAGGCGGATGCGTTTCTCGGTCCGCTTCCTGTGGTGTCGGATTACCTGCAGTCCGCGATGATAAACGGCATTGGCCTCGCCCTGCTGCTGGACCAGAAGGCTGTCGATGTCGTGATCGAAGTCGACACGGAAGATGACCAGTTGTTGCGGGTGCTGAACCGGGCGGTTGAAGCGATCAGTCATAATGAGCATCGCGCCATACGGCAATCGTGGCTGCAGACCGATTTGCCCACCGTGGACGAGAACAGCATCACTCTCTCCAGCAACGAGCAGGATTGGCTCAAGCGACACCCCAATCTGCGGGTGGCGTTTCGCACCGACTGGCCGCCGTTCGAGTTCACTCAGGATGGTAATCCGGCTGGCCTGGTGCCGGACCTCGTGACCCGCCTGGAAAGCCAGTTGAATGTCCGGTTCCACCGCCAGGAGACATTGGACATCATGGAGGCGGAAGAGCAGCTGCAGCAGGGAGAGGTGGATATCCTGCCGGCCTTCAATCGAACGCCCAGGCGCAGCGATGATTTTCTGTTCACCCGCACCTACCTGACCGTGCCGATTGCCCTGGTGATCCGTGACGATGGGCGGTTCATCGGCGACCTGAGGGAGCTTCGTACCGAGAGGGTGGGCGTGGTGAACCGTCACTCCGCCCACGACTATCTGTTGATCAACCACCCGGACCTCGACCTATACCCGGTAAACAGCGTGGAGGAAGGGCTGTTATCGCTCTCCAATGGTGATCTGGATGTCATGGTCACTCACATACCCGCGGTCAGCTATACCGTGGCGAGGCTGGGACTGTCGAACCTGCGCATCACCAGTATCACCCCCTACCAATACGAACTGAGCCTGGCTGTCAGCAAGGATCGCCCGGAGTTACAGCGTATTCTCAACAAGGCGCTGGGCAGCCTCGATGCCGCTGAAACCGAATCCATCTATAACCGCTGGATACACCTGGATATTGAGCAGGAAACCGACTACACCGTGGTACGGCGGGTCGTGGGCATTGCCCTGGTGGTGGTGCTGATATTCCTCTACTGGAACCGCAAACTCTCCCGTGAGGTGGATGAGCGGATACGCTCGGAGAATGCGCTTCGCCGCAGCGAGGATGAGTTGCGGGCGGCCAAGCTGGAGGCGGAGCGGCTGGCGCGGGAAGCGGAGGCGGCCAGCCTCACCAAGAGCGAATTCCTCGCCAATATGTCCCATGAAATCCGTACGCCGATGAATGCCGTCATTGGCTACAGCGATTTGCTGAGCGACAGCGTAACGGATCCGCAGCAGCGTAATTATCTGGACGCCATCCGGGCTGGTAGCCGCAGCCTGCTGATGCTGATCAACGACATTCTCGACCTGTCCAGGATCGAAGCGGGAAAAATGCGACTCGATTACTCCGCTGTCTCAGTGCGCCGGCTGCTGGGCGACGTCCGGCATATTTTCGATCTGCGGGCGCGGGAGCAGGGCATTACCCTGGAAGTCAGCGTCGACTCGAAAATGCCGGCGGCGATGATGCTGGATGAAACCCGGCTGCGTCAGGTGCTGTTCAATCTGGTTGGCAATGCCATCAAGTTCACCCATGAAGGCGGAGTGACGGTACGAGCCACCGCAACGCCGGTTTCCAGGCAGGAGGCGGAGTCGGGAGACGACGGCAGGAAACTCTATCGGCTGGAGGTAACGGTCAGGGATACCGGGATCGGTATTCAGGATGACCAGTTGGAGCGGATCTTTGATGCGTTCGAGCAACAGGAGGGGCAGAACAGTCGTCGCTATGGCGGTACCGGTCTGGGCCTGGCGATCAGCCGGAAGCTGGCGCGGATGATGGGGGGAGAGCTCACCGTGGAAAGCGAGCCGGAGCAGGGCTCGACTTTTACCGTCACCCTTCCACGGGTAGAAGCCACGGTGGAGCAGGCCGAGGACGAAGGCGAGCCGGAAGAGGCCGAACGTCTGCTGGCCCAGACCCTGAGCATGCAGGAGCGCGGCTGGCTGCGTGAACAATTGGCCCGGGATTTTGGTGATGAGTGGGAAACCGTGCGGGAAAGCGGCGATCCGGAACAGATGCGGGATTTCGCAAAGCGGGTTCTCGCCTGGGGGGAGCGTTTCCGCTCACCCTCCGTGACCCGTTATGGCGAGAAGTTGCTGGCCGATGTGGAAGCGTTCAATCTTGACGCCGTGAACAACGCCCTGGACGCTTTCCCCCGCCTGCTTGGCCGGGACCAGTAGGTTGTCCGGTCAGGGGTGCCTGATTACAGGCAGTCAAACTGCGACCGGCGGTCAAAGGCAACGGCGACCATGTCGTATCCGGAGTCGGACAGCGAACGGATCAATTCCCGGTTTTTCAGCAACGTCATGCAGACCTTGTGGACGCTGGCCTGTAATTGCTCTTCCGCCGGCGTGGAATGAAACCGAAAATCCACAATCAGGTATTTGCGGTCGACAGTCGTGGTGACCGGGATGTCCTCGCGCTCCACACTTTCGTAGCCAATATAGGTCGGCTGTTCATTGCTAAAGACGTTGCTCATGAGTACGTCCAGGTTCTCCGCCAGGGCAGGACGGCTTGCCAGGATGGACAGCAGGATAAAGGTGGTGGCGCTGAGAGCTCTGTTCATGGATGCACTCCGTAGTGCTCGTCCGGTCACTGAGTAACTTAATGTAACATTGGGTTACAGTGATTATCGCAGAGTCTGACGCAGTTTGCGTGCAATGGGACAGTGATTTTTCAATTGTTTTCAGTTAGATCAAAAAGTGTGCGGGAGGCCGCAGGTTTTCGCGGGCATGACCGATCAACTATCATGATAATAAACCGATTCAGCAAGAGGCAGACTCATGTTCCAGCTCGTCTTCAAGGGTGAATGCGCACCGGGAATTGATGCCACCACCGCCCGCAATAATGCGCGGACGCTGTTCAAGGCCAGTGTAGAGCAGATAGAGCGTATGTTCAGCGGCCAGCCGGTGGTGATCCGCAACAAACTGGAAGCGGAGCAGGCGGAGAAGTATCGCGCTGTACTGGCAAAGCATGGAATGGTCGCCTACGTACAGACAATGCCCGGAACGGAACCAACGCGCCCCGAGGCACCATCCCCGGAACCGGCTCCGGCATCAGAACCTGCACCTGCACGGTCGGTTCCGCAAGACCAGCCGGCCAGTTCTGGTGAAGGCCTGCCTCCGGTTGAGCCCGGTGACCGGCTTTCGGTTGCGGGCGAAAAAGTGGATACCATCCTGGCGGGATCGGGGCTCTCCCTGGATCCGGTGGGTGTTAATCTGGCCGAGCATCAGGAAGTGGAAGCCCCGATGTTCCAGCATCTGGACGAGTGGACTCTGGCCCCCGCCGGTACGGACCTGGGCGTCGAACGTGATCTGCCTCCGCCGATGGTGCCCGATGTGTCTCACCTGTCGTTGGCCGATGACGAAACCACCAAGAACCAGTAAATAACAGGACCCCTCCCTTGCCAAGGATCATAATCCTCCTGCTTGTCTGTGTTGTCTCCTTTGTCCCCATGGTGACGGCGGATCCGGTTGAGGGGCGCCCCACGGTCGGGTTGGTGCTCAGCGGCGGTGGCGCCAAGGGGATGGCCCATGTCGGTGTCCTGCGGGTGCTCGAGGAGATGCGGATTCCGGTGGACCTGGTGGTGGGCACCAGTGCAGGCTCCGCAGTGGGGGCGCTTTATGCCAGTGGCATGCCGGTGAATGAGATCGAGCAGCGTTTTATCGATCTGGACTGGGTCTCCAGCTTTCGGGATGACCCGGGCCGGGCCTACAAGCCCGTGCGCCGAAAACAGGAAGACTGGCGTTTTCCCGTGGTTCCCGGCCTTGGTGTGCGGCTGGATGGCCTTCATGTAGGCGGCGGTATCATCGCAGGTCAGAACCTTGGTTTTATTCTCAACGAACTGACCCGCAATGCGGCGCTGGTGGAGGACTTTGACCAGTTGGCAATCCCTTTCCGGGCGGTGGCCACCGATCTGGAAACCGGGGAGCAGGTTGTCATCGGCAATGGCAACCTGTCTGAGGCCATTCGCGCCAGCATGAGTATTCCTGGGGTGTATGCGCCGGTGAGGTGGGACGGTCGCCTGCTGGTGGACGGCGGGGTTGCCAACAACCTGCCGGTGACAGTGGCCCGCGAGATGGGGGCGGACATCGTGATTGCGGTGGATATCACCGACCCTTTGCTGAAAGCGGAGGATCTACAGGAAGCGTTCTCGGTTGTCGGTCAGTTGACCACCATGATGACGCGGATGAACACGGATTATCAGCTGGAACGGTTGCAGGAGCAGGATATTCTGATCCGTCCGGACCTGGAGGGGCGAAGCTCTTCCGACTTTTACGATGCGCCAATATTGTTTGAATTGGGGGCGACCAGCACCCGTTCTCACGCCGGCGAGTTGCGCCATCTGAGTGTTTCGCGGGAACGTTGGACGGACATCCGGGAAACGATGAATGCCAGTGGTTTTTCCCCGGGTGACATTGTCCGTATTGAAGTGGATCAGGATTCCCGTTTGGCCGGGGAGTTCCTGCGTTCCAGAATCCGCCAGGAAACCGGCGAACCCTTGGACGTGGAGGCCCTGGAGGATGACCTGAAACGGATTTATGGCCTCGGTTACTACGAGACCGCCTCCTATTCATTGTCTCCATCCGATGAAGGTACCGTGCTCACCATCCGCGTGCAGGGAAAATCCTGGGGGCCCAACTACCTTGCGTTTGGACTGAACTACGAGGACAACTTCGACGGGGAAACCCGCTTTAACGTCGGCTCCGCCCTGCGCATGACCGAGCTTAACGCCCTTGGTGGCGAGTGGCAGACCGGTTTACAGCTGGGAACCGAACCTTACGTGCGCACGGAATGGTTCCAGCCCCTGGATTACGGCTATGAACGGTTTCTGATTGCCGGCGCGGAATATACCCGCGACACCTTCAGTGTGTTTGGGGATGACGGCGACCGTATTGCCGAAGTGGACGTAACCTTTCGCCAGTTTGACCTGGCGCTGGGCATGGAGCTCGGTGGAAATGGCGATGTGCGTTTGGGTTATACCCGTGGTTACGCCACCGTGGACGAACAGGTCGGTACGCCGGTGGCGCCGTCCGGGTCCATACACCAGGGCAGTTTCAGCCTGCAGCTGGTGCACGATTCCCTGAACGATATCTTCTACCCCCAGTCGGGAGGCTTCGCCGGTATCCGGGGGCGAATGGAGCGGGACGATCTGGGGTCGGACCGGCATTTTGACTCCGTCACTGGCATGGGGCTGGGCACTGGCAGTTGGCGGGGGTTCACCATCACCGGACTGCTGTATGCGCATGCTGTCACCCGCGGGGAGCCCGGTATCGAAAATACCGTCCGGCTTGGCGGGTTTCGTCGGTTGTCGGCCTATGCGCCGGGTGAAATTACTGGTGAAAACGCGGCCATGGCGTCGCTGTTTGCCAGCCAGGAGTTTGGCGGCCCCTTTTTACCCTGGTTTGCCGGAATGGGTTTCGAGACTGGTAACGCCTGGGAGTCGTTCGACGATGCCAGTTGGAACAACACGGTCAGGTCCTGGAGCGTGTTTGCCGGCGTCGATACCTTCCTGGGGCCGGTTCAGCTTGCCACCGCCTACAACAACGAAGATGACTGGACTGCTTATCTGAACATCGGGTTTTCGTTCACCCAGTTGTTTTACTGAGTCTTTGTTCCTGTCAGGCTCCGCGACGAGCCTGGTTGTTGTTCAGCGCCTCCAGTACCTGGCGACACTGCTGTTCGGCAAAGTGCTGGAGGATCCTGGCCAACCGGTCTTCGTCCCGGTCTTTGATGGCGCGGATGGATTCGTCCATGTGGGCCAGATTATCCTCCAGCACCTTGTTGCCACCATTCTGGAAGGCTACGAATGCGCAGCGTTTGGCGGATGGCCAGAGATCCTCAATGGCGGAAATGATGAAATAGTTATCCGCGTAGGCGAGGGATGCCTTGGTGTATTCAATGCCCAGTTCCAGGAACCGCATCAGGTCATTGCGCTGGAAACACGCCTGCATCTGATCGTACAGGGATTCCAGCTTGTCCATGTCGGCCGGTTGCCACTGGCGGGCGAGTTTGCGACCGGTGTGGGTCAGGTAGAGTTCCAGGGTTTCATACAGGCTGCGAACAAAATACTCATCCAGATCCGTGACAAACGCACCCTTGCGGGGAACGTTGCGGACCAGGTGGCGTTTTTCCAGCAGCAGTAACCCTTCGCGGATGGACCCGTGACTGACGTCCATCTGTTTGGCCATGGAGTTCTCGTAAATGCGCTCGCCGGAGCGTAGCTGGCCAAAGGCAATCAGGTTCTCAATGTGGCGGGCAACCTGTTCGGTGAGGGTTTCTCGGGGCTTGAATGTGGTCATGATCCTGCTTCGTTACTGCTTGCCGGGCTCGGGTTCCCTGAATACTCTCACATTCTATCCGCCGGGAAAACGCTTGCGCCCAAACCCCTCAGAGCAGCGGTGCCAGCAATCGCACGGCGCGGCAGCCCAGGCGGAAGGCGATTGAGCGATCCTGATAGTCGCGCTCGGTCATCCGCCGTGAGTTTTTCAGATCCTCTTCCAGCATGGTGGTCACCTCCGAAACAAACTCGCTGGAGGTGGTGATGGCGGTGATTTCGAAGTTCAGGCGCATTGAGCGATTATCGAGATTGGCGGTACCCACGGCGGCATAGCGGTTGTCCACCAGAATGATTTTCTGGTGCATGAACCCCGGCTGGTAACGATAGATGCCGACACCCGCCTGGCAGGCCTGGACAAGGTAGGAATAGGCGGCAACCTTGATCAGCCAGCTGTCCGACTTCTCCGGAATGATAATGCGCACATCGACACCCCGCAGGGCGGCCAGCTGCAGGGCATTCATGATCTGGAAATCCGGCACGAAGTAGGGCGACGCGATCCAGATGCGGGTGCGGGCGTTGTTGATGCAGTTGAGGAAAAACAGTGTACAGGTTTCGTAGGTGTCGGCGGGGCCGGTCGGCAGTATCAGCACCTCATGGTCGCCGGAAGGCGGCAGCGCCGGTTGCCAGTTAAGGTCCGGGAATTCGTTACTGGCCCAGTTCCAGTCCTCCAGCCATGCCAGCTGCAGCCCGATAACCGCAGGTCCGGCAATGTGGCAATGGGTGTCGCGCCAGGGCTCCTGATCCATGGCAATGCCGAGGTATTCATCCCCCAGGTTGATGCCGCCGACAAAACCGATGTTGCCATCGCAAAGCAGCAATTTGCGATGGTTGCGGAAATTGATCTGGAAACGCCGTCGGCGGATATTGCCATCCCCGAAAGACGCCACCCGCGCGCCGGCGTGGGCCAGCTCTTTCAGGTAAGTGCGGGGCAGCCAGACGCTGCCGATATCGTCGTACAGGAACCACACCTGCACACCCTCCGCGAGCTTGCGTTTCAGGATCGACTTGATGCGTTGACCGACTTTGTCGGAGCGAACGATGTAGAACTCCAGCAGGATGTAATGGCGGGCGTTTTCCATGGCATCGAAAACCGAATCGAACGTGGCTTCGCCATCTTTCAGCAGGGTGCAGTGATTATTGCTGGTGAACGGCTGTCGCCCCAGCTTGCACAACACCTGAAATTCATCGCCGAAATGTTCGTTGCCCGGGTGCGACAGGGTGGTGGTTTGTTGCTCGAAGTGGTTCAGTAAATCGGTCAGCGCGGCGTCGCCCATGCGCCGGGCACGGACATAACCGCCAAAGCGGTTGCGCCCGAACAGCAGGAACAGGGGCACGGCGAGGTAAGGCAGGCCGATAAGAGCAATGATCCAGGCAATGGCGCCCTGGGCGGTGCGGTAAGTCAGCAGTATCCGGTAAACGCAGGACAGCGCCGCCAGATAGAGCAGGCCGACAGCAATCGCGATCAGGGTGGTTTCAGGCATCGTTATTCCTGTGCTTGGCCGGACTCAGCGGCCAGGTGGCGGGCACGGTATTGCGCCGGAGCCATGCCGGTCCAGCGCTTGAAGGCGCGGCTGAACGCACTGAGTTCCGAGAAGCCGAGCAGGAAGGCGATCTCCCCCAGGGCATACTGGTCAGCCGCGACGTACCTGAGGGCCTTGTCCTTGCGCACCTGTTCCACCAGATCATGAAAGCTCACCCCCTCTTTTTTCAGTCTGCGGTAGAGCGTCTGCCGGCTCATATGGCACTGCCGTGCCAGAGTATCGGCGTCGATCCTGTCGGTGGACATCTGGCGCGAGATCAGGCGGCGCACCTTGCGGCCAAAGGTGCGGCGGGTCTGCAGGCGTGCCAGCAGGGAATTCACCTGTCGCAACACCGCGGAATACACATAGGGATTGCGGTGGGGGATCGGATGGCTGAGGTGTCGGCTGTTGAAGGCCAGACGTGTGCTGGTGCTGTTGAACACGACGGTGCCCCCCAGCAATTGCTCGTATTCGTCGGCATAACTCGGCCTGGGGTGAGCTATCTCGGCCCATTCCGCGCGGATGCCGGGGTGAATGAAATGACGGGTGCGGCACAGCGCTGCGGCCAGGGTGCGATCCATATCCTGGCGACAGTAGTGGCCGGGCCTGTCCGGCTGCCAGGTAAGTATAGCCTGATCACCGGTCTGCTCCAGGCTGAGGGTAACGGATTCGTTAATCAGCCGGTGCAGGCGCACGTATTGGGTAACGGCTTCCCCCAGGGTATCGCAGTTGAAAAAGACATGGCCGACCAGCCCCATGCGTTCCGGGTCCACCACCTGCCCGGCATGGAGACCGACGGCGGGATCGCCCGTTACCTGTTCGGCATGTTGCCAGAGTTGGTAATGCGCATCGGCGGGAACGCGCAGATCGGGGTCAGCCAGGGCCTCCAGAGGCATGCCAAGGATGTGTTCGATATGCGGCCGGTTCTGCACTCCCCGGCAGTCGAGATAGTGCACCAGCGCCAGGGTACTGGAGGCGGCCACCAGAGGTGCCGTGGTTGTTTCAGCCGGAACTGCGTTCACTGTGATCCATTCCTGTTGTTAACAGGTTTTCATGTCCGCTGATACAAAATGTCAAACGGATGGGACAGCCTGTCAACGGTTTGTCATACCAACAACGATAGCATTAAGTCATCAGGTTGGAGCAATGGAACAGCGATTATCGAGGAGGTGTGTACTATGGAACGCGAAATTTTCGTGCCCCATACAGAACGTGAACGCCGGAACTGCGAGGCGCTCGCCGAATACCTGAACAGCATCTTCTATTGCTGATCAGGCAAACCGTACGCTATTGACCTTTCAGCCGGGGAACTCCCCGGCTTTTTTATGCCTGCAGAAACCTGGAGGCGTTGCCGGCCTTGCTCCATTTTCCGGCAGTGGTAATGTATCCCACTGATTTGAGTTAACGAATCCATCCGGAGACTAATGTCCATGAGTGTTGAGCTGAATCACCGTATTACTGGCGAAGGCCCCCCCCTGATCATTTTGCATGGCCTTTTCGGGTCCATGGATAACCTGGGCGGTATTACCCGGCGTTTGCAGGATGAATGGCAGGTTCATGCCCTGGATCAGCGCAACCACGGAAATTCTTCTCATACCGAAACCATGGATTACCCGGCAATGGCGGCGGATGTGGTTGCCTATATGGACGCCCAGGGACTGGACAAGGCCGCCATCCTTGGTCATTCCATGGGCGGTAAAACTGCCATGCAGGTGGCGCTGTCGGCACCGGAGCGGGTGGACAGGGTGATCGTTGCAGATATTGCGCCTGTGTCCTACAAGCCCCGCCATGATGCCATTCTGGAGGGGCTTACTGCCCTTGACCTGAGCGCCGTCAAAACCCGTCAGGATGCAGACAGCATGTTGGCGGAGCATGTTGAAACGCCCCAGGTTCGCCAGTTCCTGCTGAAAAACCTGGTGCGTGTTCCCCAGGGGGAGCAGAAACCGGGAGAAGGTCTCTATCGCTGGCGCCTGAACCTGCCGGTTATTGAGGCCTGTTATCCGAAACTGGCGCTGGCTCCGGAAGGCGATCGCCCCTATGACGGGCCTGTGTTGTTCCTCAAGGGGGAGGAGTCTGCCTATATCCAGGATAAGCACTGGGATGAAATCCGCCGTTTGTTCCCTTCCGCGGAACTTCAGGTCATCGAAGGTACGGGGCATTGGTTGCATGCAGAGAAGACTGACGCTTTTGAGACGCTGTGCCGCCGCTTCCTGAAACAGTGAGTCCGGCCCGGGCAGCGGTGTAGCCGTGCCCGCGTCTCTGCTAAGGTTACGTCATCGTATCTGAATGGGGCGAATGTCTGTTATGAAGTGGCTGTTGGGTCTTTTGCTGGTTGGGTTTGTGCTGTTGGGGGGCTTTCTGCTGTCTCCGTCTCCCGTTGACAGCAAGGCCTGGAAAGCGCCTTCGCCACCGGCAATGACTGGCAAACTCGCGCCCAACGAACTGCTGCGCCTGTCCGACCTGCTTGCCCGTGGTCAGGTGTACGGGCCGGAAGATACCACTGTGGACGCCAACGGCGTGTTGTACACCGGCACCCAGGACGGCAAGATTGTCCGGGTCTGGCCGGATGGGCGGGTCGAAGAGTGGCTGGAAACCGGTGGTCGCCCCCTCGGGCTGGTGTTTGATGACAAGGGCAACCTGACTGTGGCGGATGCCTGGAAAGGCCTGTTGTCGATTGCCCCCGACAAGACCATTACCCTGCTGTCACGGGAGTCGGAGGGGTTGCCGTTTCGCTTCACCGATGATGTGGATATCGCTCCGGACGGCCGTATCTATTTCACCGACGCCAGTTCCCGCTTTGAACAACCGGATTATGTGCTGGACCTGCTGGAGATGCGCCCCCATGGCCGCCTGCTCCGTTATAATCCCGGTACCGGCAAAACGGAAACCCTGTTGAGAAACCTGCACTTCGCCAATGGCGTGGCGGTGTCTCCGGATGGGGACTATGTGCTGGTTAATGAAACCTGGAAATACCGTATCCTGAAATACTGGATCCACGGCCCCAGGGCAGGGCAGGCAGAGGTGTTTGCCGATAACCTGCCGGGGTTCCCGGACAACCTCGCCGTGGATCATGCCGGGCGTTACTGGGTGGCTTTTCCGACGCTCCGCAATGCGCGGGTGGATTCCATGCATCGTCAGCCCTGGCTGAAAGACCTGGTGGCCAAACTGCCGGAAAGCTTCCAGCCAAAACCACAGGAATATGGGCTGGCGCTGGCGTTTGACGCCAACGGTGAACTGATCACCAGTCTCCATGATACCCGCGGGACTCACCTGCAGGAAATCACCTCGGTCAATCCACACGGCGGTAACCTATACTTTGGTTCACTTCACAATGACCGCATCGGGCGGCTACCGTTGCGGGCCATTCCGGGGTTGGAAAAACAGGGAGAACAGGACGAATGAGCGACAGCGCGCAGGCGATTGAGCAGACGTTTGAATGGGATCTGCCGTCCCCGTATACCATGGACATCCTGGTCAGGGATGAGGACACCGATCGCCTCGGCCACGCCAACAACGTCGTCTATGTCCGCTGGCTGGAGGATGTCAGCTGGGCGCACATCGAGAGCCTGGGCATGACCTGGGAGCTCCATGAGGCCACGGGGAAAGCCATGGCCATCACCCGTACCGAGATTGACTACCTTGCGTCAGCCAATGCCGGCGATCGCCTGGTGCTGGGTACCTGGCTGACCGGATATGACGGCCGTTTCCGCTCCTCGCGTCAGTTCCAGCTGGTACGGGCCTCAGATGGCAAGACCCTGGTGCGGGCCATGTCCACCCATGCCTGCGTAAACATGAAATCCCAGCGGCCTTCCAGGGCGCCGAAAGAATTCGCCGAGATACTCGGTAGCGCCGTGGTGGCTGGCGGTCGTGGTCTGACACTGGATTGAATCACCTTGCACGCCAACTTCTGCTAGTCTGAACGAAAGCCCGTTAGCCGTTACCACCGTTGTCCGGAGATCCCCATGGAAAACGTCGTTGACCAGAACACTGAATCCTCCATGTGCCATGTGATCTATGATCACTTTGGTGAGCGTGATGTCCTGCAGGTGGTCAGCTCGGAGATCCCTCAGCCGCAAGCGGGGCAGGTGCTTCTCCGCGTCCATGGCGCAGGCCTGAACCCGATTGACTGGAAGACCCGCAAGGGGCTGGGATTTGCTGCGCGCCAGATCGAGGATTCGTTGCCCTGGACGCCGGGCTACGATGTGGCCGGTGAAGTGGTTGCCGTGGCGGACGATGTGACAACCCTGGCGCCGGGAGATCGCGTTATGGGGATGGTTGGCTTCCCGGCGACAGGCGGCGGTTACGCGGAATATGCCCTGGCCGCCGCGGATGAACTGGCCATTGTTCCGGAGGAGCTTGACCTGGTAACCGCGGGGGCGTTGCCGCTGGCGGCACTGACGGCCTGGCAGGCCCTGTTCGAGGTGGCCAAGCTGGAGTCAGGTGACAAGATCCTGATTCACGCCGGCGCCGGTGGGGTCGGGCATTTTGCCGTCCAGTTTGCCCTGGAACGGGGCGCCCATGTGGTCGCTACGGCCTCGGCCGGTAACCGTGATTTCCTGGCGGAACTGGGTGTGCACGAGGTGATCGATTACCGCACCACGGATGTTGCCGAGGAATGCTATGGCCTGGATGTGGTGCTGGATCTGGTTGGTGGCGAAGCCGGCAAGCGATCCCTGCACACACTCGGTGAGCACGGGGTGCTGGTGACCATTCCCACGGTCACCGCGGACGAGATCATCAGCGCGGCTGAAGAGTTGGGGCTGCGGGCTCACGGCATGACCGTGCGCCCGGATGTATTCCACCTGGATGAAATTGCGGAGCTGATCGAGGACGGCGACGTCAAGGTCCATATTGAACAGGCTTTTCCACTGGCCCGGGTGGCTGACGCCCACGAATTGCTCGAGGGCGGCCACGTTCGCGGCAAGCTGGTGCTCGACTGTCGCTGATATTCCGAAGCGCTTTTACTTCCGGGCGGCGGCCCCGCCCGGAAGCTCCCTCTCAGCTTCTTCTGTCTGCTGTTCTTCCCTTCCCTTGCGCTCTTTCGGAGCCTGGGGTGGTACGAGGCTGACCAGGGTCCAGTCATTCTCTGGCTTGATGTGGTCCATATCCAGTACCGGCGACACGCGCCCCTTGTTGTCAAAGACAAACAGCACCAGCGGCTGGTGATGGTACTTTTCCAGGAAGTCCTTGTAACCGAACTCTTCACTGAGCTGAGTGGTTTTTACGGTGTAGCCCTGGCTGGCCAGGCTCGCGAGCTTGGCGTAGCTGACGCCATCGAAGAGGCCCCGGGTCATCTGGATCTTCTCGGCAGTCTGGTGTCGCGCTTTCTGGTCAGGATCGCCTTCCGCCAGGGTAAACACCGAATCCTTTCCGAACCAGTCCAGGAAATGGTAAGTCGCCAGCGAATTCATGTGCTTGTAGGGTGAAATGACCAGCAGATTGCCAATGCCGGTCAGGTCCAGATGGGTCGAGGCGTGCTCGGATACCGGATTGCCGAAGTAGACCTGGAGATTGTCCATGCGCGCCTGGCGGATGTTTTCCCAGTTGGTGTCGGCCAGTGTCACAGGCACGTCGTACTTCTTCAGGGCAACGGCGATCTTCCGGGCCACCGGGTTGGCGCCGAGAATCAGGAAACCGAATTCAGCGGGCTCTGCAACCTTCAGCAGCCGGGCGAGGGGGCGGGCGGTCAGACTCTGAAGTGTCACGGTGGCAATGATCAGCATGAACACCAGAGGCACCAGGGCCCCGGCGCTCTCATATCCGAGCTTCTGCAGCTGGAATGCAAACAGCGCGGAAACTGCCGCCGCGACAATGCCCCGAGGGGCAATCCAGCTCAGAAACAGCTTGTCCCGCCAGTTGAGGCTGGTGCCAATAGCCGACAGGAAGATGCTCACCGGGCGTGCCACCAGCATCAGCATGGCCAGCACCGCCACCAGGCCCCAGCCCAGTTCGGCAATGGCGGAAAATTCCACCCGCGCCGCCAGGATGATGAACAGCGCCGAGATCAGCAGCACGCTGAGGGATTCCTTGAACTCCAGGATGCTGTCGATGGGCACCTGCTTCATGTTGGCCATCCAGATACCCATGATGGTAACGGTTAGCAGTCCTGACTCGTGTGCTAACTCATTGGAAAGGGCGTACACGCCAAGCATGAAGGTGAGGGTGCCGGCGTTGTGCAGGTACTGGGGGATCAGGTGTTTTCTCAGCGCCAGGCCGTTCAGGTAGCCGGCAACAGCGCCGATGAGGAAGCCCACCGCCAGGGTTTTGCCGAAAATGTAGAGCGAGTGTCCGAACACATTGCCCTGACCCCAGGACACAATGCCCTCGAACACCAGAACCGCCAGTAGTGCGCCCACCGGATCAATGATAATACCTTCCCAGCGCAGGATGTTGGCCAGTTTGGCGTCCGGGCGAACGGATCGCAGCAGCGGGGCGATCACCGTCGGCCCGGTGACAATGGAAATGGCGCCGAAGAGCAGGGCAACCTCCCAGGACACCTCAAGCAGCCACCGTGCCGACAGCGTGCCGATGATGCAGGTGACAATGGAGCCGACTGGAATCAGGTTGCGCACCATTTTGCCGTGGCCGCGGATTTCTTCGTAGCGCAGCGTCAGGCTGCCCTCAAAGAGAATAATGGCGACAGACAGGGAGATGAGCGGGAACAGCAAGTCGCCAAACACCACTTCCGGTGCCAGGAAACCCAGCCAGGGGCCCGCGGCAATACCGCCAGCCAGCAGGAAGAGAATGGCTGGCATCCTGACGCGCCAGGCGAGCCACTGACAGAACAGAGAAAGAATGCCGATACTTGCGAGAAGCAGAACAGTGCTTACGGGCATAATGACTTCAGGTCCGTTGAGTTATGGGTTAGCGCGTCGTGCAATCCGGTTCAGCAGCCGCGAGGCGGCAAAAAAGCCGAAACTGGCGGTGACCGGGCTGGCTGCCCCGAAGCCCGAGGCGCAGTCCAGACGGACCGGGCCCTCGGTGGCGGGCTTCTGCAGGCAGACTTCGCCGTCTCCGGCAGGATACGTCAGCTGTTCCAGCGAGTATACGGCCTCTATGCCAAAGCGCCGCTTGGGATTACGGGAGAAACCGTACTCCCGGCGCAGCATGTTACGAACCTTGGCCAGTAATGGATCTTGCGTGGTCTTGCTGAGGTCGGCAACGCGGATCTGGGTCGGGTCCAGCTGACCGCCAGCGCCGCCGGCACACACCACGGGAAGTTTCCGGCGCTGGCAGTAGGCGATCAGGGCGGCCTTGGCCTTGACGCTGTCGATGGCATCCACCACGGCGGTCATGTCAGCGGTGATCAACTCGTCGACGTTTTTCGGCGTCAGGAATCCGAAATGCACGCGAATGTCTGCCTGGGGGTTGATCGCTTTCAGTCGCTCCGCCATGGCGTCGGTCTTGGTTCGACCATACTGGCCTTCCAGGGCATGTAGCTGTCGATTGGTGTTGGAGACACAGATGTCATCCATGTCGATCAGGGTCATGGCGCCGACGCCAGACCGAACCAGCGCTTCCGCCGCCCATGAGCCCACGCCGCCCAGTCCGACGATGGCAATATGCGACTGGCGAAAGGCTTCCAGGGCGCGACGGCCATACAGGCGTTCTATCCCGCCGAAGCGAAAACCGTAGTCGTCAGGGGTCATGGGGGTCTCCGATGATGTCAAAGACCGAGATTGTAACTCAAGCTTGGGCAGGCATAAAAAAAGCCACGCAGGGCGTGGCTTACAAGCAAGTGTTCAACCCGACGGGGAGTTGAACAGGACTAGTTCAGAGACACTAATCAACCCGCTTAGTATCTACCTTCGGGCAGACTATCTGAAGGTCAGGGGCTGACAACTATCGGTCATTTCCGGCCAGCATGCGGACCTGGTTGCATGTGTTGTGCCTCAACCCCGGCGTGCTCAGCGAATGAAAGGGTTAAGCAGTCGCGTAAAGGTGCCGGTCAACTTAACCGGGGCACTGAGTACGGACAATGTGATGCAGTCCTCGCAGCCAACCGCGACAGGCCGGTGTTCGTCCTGTTCATTAAGAACCACAAAATCCCATTGATTGAACACGCCTTTCTGGTCCGCGAAAGCACCCTGCAGCACGATGGTGGTTTCTTCGCCCCGATGGGTGTGAGCAGGTGCTTTGCCTCCCGCTGACAGTTTCTGCAGGACGACCTGTTCGTGCTGGCCAGGGAAGCGTTCGGAGATATCCAGCACGCTGACATCCCCCAGCTGGCGTTTCCAGGGCAGGCTGTCAAGGTCGTCCCCCAGCAGTTTCCGGAGCGCGCCGACCCTTGGCTCAATGGCCGCAATCGCTTGGCCTTCGCTTTCCTCGCTGTCGATCCGCGACAGGATGCTGTCGAACATATCCTCACTGACGCTGACTTTCGGCTGATGTTCCATCATCACCGCGCCCAGGCTGTCGAGAGTGTCCACGCGGCCACGGCAATGGGGGCACTGATCCAGGTGCAGCCGGATGCACAGAGCATGGGGCTCGGTCAGGTTGCCGGCGCTGTACTCCATCAACGTCAGGCTGTCGGGATGGTGCCGTGTCATACGTTCTGGTCCTGCAAAATCACTTTCAGCTTGTTCAGGGCCAGGCGAACCCGGCTCTTTACGGTGCCAAGGGGAATGTTGAGCTCGTCAGCCACCATCTGGTGGGACTTGTTCTCCATATAGACCTTGGCAATCACGGTAATCTGTTCTTCCGGCAAGTGGCTCAGAGACTCCCGGATGCGTCGTTCGGACATCAAACGGTGCAAAGAGGTGACTGGCTCATCCTCGTTTTCGCCGGGGATTTGCCAAAGATCTTCGGTTTCCACCGGCATCTCGGCACTGGTGCGCTTCATCTTTCGCAACATATCGATGCGCTGGTTCCGCGCGATGGTGAAGATCCATGTTGAGGCCGCGGCCTTGCGCCAGTCATACAGGCAGGAGCGCCGCCATATGGACACGAAGACCTCTTGCACCAGCTCTTCAGCGTGACTGGCCAGGCCATTTGCCATGGCGTAATACTTGATCTGCGGGCCAAAATGCTCGAACAGCGCATGATAGGCCTGGCGATCCTGGTGTTTGCCCACCTTGTCCAGCATCTGGCTCCAGGGATCCTTGCGGCCCTCGGGGCGAGCGGACTGCCGCTCCAGTGTTGTCACCGGACGCTCCTTGACTGTTGCATGATTTGAGCATGTTCTGGACATTATTCTATGCACTCGTCTCGGGTTTGTCAGTTCCGTGATGTACGAGCTGACCCTCGTTGCGGATCAGCCGTTTTCTTCAGAACTGTCGGGACAAGCACCTATGGCCAGGGTGCGGCGTTATTCTTCCAGGTAGGTGTAGCCGTCAAGTCCGCCTTTCAGTTCATTGAACAATCGGGTTTGTTCATCAGCGGGGAGGCTGCTGGCGCGGAACTGATGCTGGTAGGACTTGAGCAGGGCCTCAGGTTCGAAGTTCACGTAACGCAGCACCTTGGCGACGGTATCTCCGGTGGTGGCGTCACTGACGGTGTATCCCTCGGCGCCATTGCCATGGACATCGACGGAATGAGTGTCTCCAAACAGGTTATGCATATCGCCCAGGATTTCCTGGTAGGCGCCGGTCATGAAGAACCCCATCAACAGAGGTTCGCCAGGTTTGTTCTCCGGCAGTGGCAAAGTGGTCTCGACACCCTGACCATCCACGTAGCGATCGATCCGGCCATCGGAGTCACAGGTGATGTCCTGAATCACTGCGCGACGTTGCAAGGGCCGGTCCAGTCCATTGATGGGCATGACCGGGAAAATCTGATCAATGCCCCAGACATCCGGCAGTGACTGAAACAGGGAAAAGTTCACGAACAGCTTCTCGGCGAGCTTTTCGTTCAGTTCGTCGATGATCTCGCGGTGCGCCCGGTTGGCACTGTCCAGTTGGGATCTCAGCAGCCGGCAGCTGCAGGTATACAGGGTCTCGGCGTTCGCTCGTTCGTCAAGGGACAGCAGGCCGTGGGCAAACTGGGCGTGAACATCGGCCATGGCGTGGAGTACATCATGGTAGATTTCCGCCAGTGAACGGGGTGAGCCTTCATCGTTGAGGCTCTGCAGATCGCGCCACAGATCCTGCAGCGGTGCGGCGGCGTCGGCCCCGGGCTGAGTTGGCACGCGGGCGTCGGGGATTTCCTGGTCAATCACGTTGGTGACCAGCACGGAGTGATGGGCCGTTAACGCCCGGCCGGATTCGCTGATCAGATCCGGGTGGGGGATGCCGGCGCGGTCGCATTCCGCCTGCAGGATATGGACAACATTGTAGGCATACTCGTGGACGCTGTAGTTCATGGAGCAACTGCTGCGCGAGCGCGTGCCCTCGTAATCCACACCCAGACCGCCTCCGATATCCACGGTGCCCACGGGAGCGCCCATCTTGCGCAATTCGCTGTAGAATCGCGCACTCTCCCTGAGGCCGGTCTGGATGTCGCGAATGTTGGCGATCTGGGATCCCAGGTGGAAATGCAGGAGTTGCAGGGCATCCAGTGCGTCCGCCTCGCGGAGGGTCGCCACCACATCCAGTACCTGGCTGGCGGACAGGCCAAATTTGGATTTTTCGCCCCCGGTATTCTGCCAGTTGCCCTTGCCGATGGTGGCCAGGCGGGCGCGTACACCAATCAGCGGCGAAACACCGAGGTTTCGTGATTCCTCCAGAATGAGAGGCAGCTCGGATTGTTTTTCCACCACAATGAAAACCCGGTGCCCCAGTTTCTGACCGATCAGTGCGAGGCGGACGTACTCGCGGTCCTTGTAGCCGTTACAGACAATCACCGATCCCGGCTGGCGTGACATTGCCAATACGGCCATCAGCTCTGGTTTGCTGCCCGCTTCCAGGCCGATCTGGTTGTTGCTTGCGGCCGGCTCGGCCCTCAGCAGTTCCTCCACTACGCGACGCTGCTGGTTGACCTTGATCGGGTACACCGCGGTGTATTGCCCCTGGTAGCCGTGTTCCGACGCGACTTTGTTGAACGCGCCGCACAGCTTGTTCACCCGGTCGTGGAGAATGTCGGTAAAACGGATCAGTACTGGCAGCTGGATACCCCGCGCAGTCAGGGTGCGGGTCAGTTCCGGGAGGTTGATGCCGTCGCCTGTAGCGTCACCGTGGCCCCGGTCTGGCCGTATGAGTACTTCTCCACGATCATTCACGTCGATATAGCCATCGCTCCAGTGGGCGATGTTGTACACCTGGTGGGCGGCGCTTCTGGTGGCTTGGGTCATTGCGGTCATCCTGTACAGAATCCGGGCCGGGCACATGCCGGCGTATGGTCGCCATTGTAGGGATTACGCTGCCGCGCTAAAAGAACCGCCTGTGGAAAATACGTGGATGGTCATGAGCTATAGTGCTTTAGCTGAGGGCCCGGCACACCTACAATACCTGCAATATGACTTTGGCTCTCCGAGCAACACGAGGAACTCACCATGACGGCATTGAACGAAAACTGGTTTACCGAGGTATTCCAGGACCAGGGAACGGCATTTTCCCTGCAGGTTAAGAAAAAACTGCACGAGGAGCAGAGCAAATTCCAGAAGCTGGAGATCTACGAGACCGAAACGTTCGGAAACCTCATGGTTCTTGATGGCTGCGTGATGCTGACCACCCGGGACAACTTTCTCTACCACGAGATGATGACCCACCCGGCGCTGTTTACTCACCGTGACCCGAAAAAAGTGGTGATCGTGGGTGGCGGTGACTGCGGCACGCTGAAGGAGGTGCTGAAGCACCCGGGCGTTGAGGAAGCCTGGCAGGTAGAGATTGATGAACGGGTGACCCGGCTGTCAGAGAAGTATTTCCCGGAACTCTGTGAATCCAACGACGACCCTCGCGCCAACTTCTTCTTTGGCGATGGTGTTGAGTGGATGCGGGATGTGGAGCCCAACAGCATCGACGTGATTATTATCGACAGCACCGATCCCGTGGGCGCCGCGGAGGGGCTGTTTGCCCTCGATTTCTACCGTGACGCCATGCTGGCCCTTCGTGATGGCGGCATCCTGGTCCAGCAGAGCGAATCGCCACTGCTGCATACCGATACCATCATCAAGACGATGCATGAAGATATGGAGAAGGCCGGATTTGATCACATCCAGACACTGCCATTCCCGCAGCCGGTCTACCCGACCGGTTGGTGGAGCTGCACCATGGCGGGGAAAGAAAAACCGGTGCAATATTTCCGTGAGGAGGATGCCGATCAGCGGCCCTTTGTGACCCGTTATTACAATGTAGGCACGCATCATGGGGCCCTGGCGATGCCGCAGTTCATGGTAGATGCGCTGGAGGATCGCGTTGTTCCCGGCGAGGGCTGATGGTTTTCGCATTCCTGCGAATCTTGGCTAAACTGCAAAAGTGATCAGTAATTGATCGACGTTAACCGTTCGGTTGTAGCTGGAGAGCAGGATATGGATGTTAGAAAAGGTGAGCAGGAGCGAAACTGGTTTCGCAGTGATCGGTTTACCACGGTCAATGGCCAGTGGTTCTTTCAGACCCGGGAGGGCTCGTTTGAAGGGCCGTTCGACAATGTGAATGAGGCGCAGATGGAGCTGCTGCTTTATTTGCGCCACTCGGAAGACGACATCTTCCGCAATGCGATTTGACCTCAGATTGGCTGATAAACAAAAGGGGCGCTCTACGGAGCGCCCCTTTTGCGTTGCATTGTCGGCAGTCTTTATTTGCTGCTGACAAACTCCGGATAGGCTTCCATACCACACTCGGACAGGTCGACGCCTTCGTATTCGTCTTCGTCGCTGACCCGCAGGCCAACCACGGCCTTGATGATGCCCCACACGATCAGGCTGGCAACGAACACCCAGACGAAGATGGTGATGGCGCCGACGATCTGGCCGATGAAGCTGGAGCCGTCGTTGGTGACCGGCACCAGCAGCAGGCCGAGCAGACCACACACGCCGTGTACCGAAATCGCGCCGACCGGATCGTCAATCCGCAGCTTATCCATGGTGACGATGCTCAGTACGACCAGTACGCCGCCGAAGCCGCCAAACAGGGTTGCGGTCAGGGCGCTGGGAGTGGAAGGCTCGGCAGTGATAACCACCAGGCCGGCCAGGGCGCCGTTCAGCAGCATGGTCAGGTCGGCCTTGCCAAACATCAGGCGTGCGGTGATCAGCGCAGCGATGGCGCCACCAGCGGCTGCGGCATTGGTGTTCAGGAACACCATGGCGACGGAGTGGGCGCTGGCAATATCGCCAAGCTTCAGTACTGAGCCGCCGTTAAAGCCGAACCAGCCCATCCACAGGATGAACGTACCGAGGGTGGCCAGTGGCAGATTGGCGCCCGGGAAAGCGCGGATCTCGCCGTTCGGGCCGTACTTGCCTTTACGGGCACCCAGCAGCAGAACACCTGCCAGAGCGGCGGCGGCACCGGCCATGTGAACAATGCCGGAACCGGCGAAATCGCTGAAGCCCAGATCGGCCAGACTGTACATGCCGAATACGGAAGCGCCGCCCCAGGTCCAGGCGCCTTCCATCGGGTAGATGAAGCCAGTCATCACAACCGCAAAGAACAGGAATGCCCAGAGCTTCATGCGCTCGGCCACGGCACCGGATACGATGGACATGGCGGTCGCAACGAAAACAACCTGGAAGAAGAAGTCAGACGCGCCAGAGTAGATGGAGCCGCCTTCGAAGCCGTCTTCACGGCCAGCGTAGTCACCAAGGACACCGGCCACGTCAACGTCGCCCATGCCGGTGAGGAAGATATTGCCGCCGTACATGATCGCGTAACCGCAAATCAGGTACATGGTGCAGGCCACTGCGAACAGGGCCACGTTCTTGGTCAGGATTTCCGTGGTGTTCTTGGCGCGTACCAGGCCGGCTTCCAGCATGGCAAAGCCAGCGGCCATCCACATAACTAATGCGCCGCACACCAGAAAATAAAATGTATCTATAGCATACTGCAGGTGAAAGATATTGCTTTCCATTTGAAGCCCTCCGCACGAGGCTTTTCAGGTTATAAGTTTTTTGCGTTGGCTATCGGAATTCAGGCTGTTATCAGACCGCTTCTTCGCCGGTTTCACCGGTCCGGATACGGATCGCCTGTTCGAGTTCTGTCACGAAGATCTTGCCGTCACCGATCTTGCCGGTGTTGGCAGCCTTGGTGATCGACTCAATAACCTGGTCCAGCAGGTTGTCACCGATGGCGACTTCAACCTTGACCTTGGGCAGGAAGTCCACCACGTATTCCGCGCCACGATAGAGTTCTGTGTGGCCTTTCTGCCGCCCGAAGCCTTTCACTTCGGTGACGGTTACGCCTTGCACGCCAATCTCGGATAGTGCCTCACGGACATCATCCAATTTGAAAGGCTTGATGATCGCTGTCACAAGTTTCATTGCTTTCTCCTTGGTAAAGCCGTCCCAACAGTGAGGGCCCATTGGCCGTTTGTGTTGAGGTCGGGATGCTGCCACCTCGCACACCAATTGTGCGGATTGCGTACGAGGTTTATTGCATCGGGTGTGCCAACGCAAAAAAGTTTCATAATTTCATGTTGTTAGAAATATTGCGCTCCAGTTTGGAACATTATGCTGCACCAAAAAAGAGCACTGGTTCTCACGGCGAGCCAATTTGGCGCACCGTGCAAACCGTCCAGCGGCGCTATTATACTGCGGACAGGGCACAGTATGGCAGGGCCGGCGATGTGTTACACTCCCGCAACTCCGTTCCGGGTGACTGATCGTCGGTTAGCGCCGGAACCCGTCGATGCCAGAGAGGTGATGTTGTGAAAGGTCCGCAGGATTTCTTGACCCAGCTCCAGGGCCAGTTTGGCCAGTTCGTGCCCGATATGGCCCGTGCGGCCCGGGAAGATTTCGAAACCCAGGCGAGGGCAACGGTGATGTCGGTGCTTTCCCGCCTTGAGCTGGTGACCCGTGAAGAGTTTGATGCCCAGCAGGCGGTGTTGATGAAAACCCGTGAAAAGGTGGAGGCGCTTGAGAAGCGCGTGGCGGCACTGGAAAGCAAGCTGCCAGAAAGCTGAATTTGCCCCGGGATGGGCCTGCGTGCCCATCCATTGAACACCGAATGAATCTGACCACGGAAGGTCGTTATGTTAGCTATTGTTCATTCCCGCGCCAGTATTGGCGTGTCCGCACCTGCAGTAACCGTTGAAGTGCACCTGTCCGGCGGATTGCCGGCCCTGTCCATTGTCGGGCTTCCGGAGACCGGGGTTCGGGAAAGCAAAGAGCGGGTCCGCAGTGCCCTGCTGAATGCTGGCTTCGAGTTCCCCGCTCGTCGTATCACCATCAATCTTGCCCCCGCCGACCTGCCGAAAGAAGGTGGCCGCTTCGACCTGCCGATTGCCCTGGGCATTCTTGCGGCTTCCGGCCAGATACCCCCCGAAAGCCTGACTTCCTGCGAGTTCGTCGGGGAGCTGTCGCTGGATGGGGCATTGCGCCCCCTTAAAGGCGTGCTGCCGGCCGTACTGGCAGCACGAGAGGACGGCCGGCGATTGCTGGTGCCGCAGGCGAATGCCTCCGAGGCGGCCCTGGCAAGCCAGGACGATGTGCTCTCCGCGGCCCATATGCTGACCGTGTGTGAGCATTTGTGTGGCAGGGCAACGCTGGTGCCGGTTCCGCCGGCGTCCCTGGATGAGGGCGCCGTCGCCGGGCCGGATCTGGCGGATGTCAGGGGGCAGAGTGTGCCAAGACGTGCGCTGGAAGTGGCGGCCGCAGGCGCTCATAACCTGCTTTTCTTCGGTCCGCCAGGCACCGGGAAAAGCATGCTGGCCAGCCGGTTGCCCGGTATCCTGCCGCCACTGACCACAGGGGCCGCGCTGGAGGTGGCCAGCGTCCACTCGATTGCCGGGTTGCCGGTACGGGATGGCTATTGGCGGCAACCACCGTTTCGTTCGCCCCACCACACCGCATCCGCCGTCGCCATGGTGGGGGGTGGCAGCAGCCCCCGCCCGGGAGAGATCTCCCTGGCCCATCGCGGCGTACTCTTCCTCGATGAGTTACCGGAGTTCGGGCGGCAAGTGCTGGAGGTATTGCGGGAACCCATGGAGAGCGGGGAAATCTCCATCAGCCGCGCGGCGCGGCAGGTGAGCTTTCCCGCCCGCTTCCAGGTGGTGGGGGCAATGAATCCCTGCCCCTGCGGCTACAACGGTCACCCGACCATCGAATGCCAGTGTACGCCTCAACAGGTCATACGCTACCGGGGCAAGGTCTCCGGTCCGTTACTGGATCGCTTTGACCTGCACGTGGAAGTGCCGGTTCAGGGCGGAGACGTGCTGATGCAGAAACAGGCGGATGGCGAATCCAGTGAGGTTGTCAGGGCAAGGGTGGCCCGGGCCCGGGAGCGTCAGCTGCAACGGGGCACGATCAATGCCGGCCTTGCTGGTAATGAACTGCACCGCCACTGCCGCCTCGATAGCGGTGGCGAAGCCCTGTTGTCGGACGCCATGGAAAAGCTTGGGCTCTCGGCGCGGGCACTGCACCGGATTCTACGAGTAGCGCGAACGCTGGCGGATCTTGATGGGGTCGATACCATTGGCAATGGCCATCTGGTGGAAGCGCTTGGGTATCGCAAGCTGGACCGGCAGCAATCACGAAATTCGGTTGTGTCGGCCTGAAACGATCCACTCTGGTAAACTGTGCGGTAATTTCTTCAGAACCAGAATCCGCTTCCTGCGGTTGAGGACTCCAGATGACCGATGAAAAAGATCTGTCCAACGATTCTCCGGTAACGACGCGCCGGGGTATTCGCAGTTTCGTGTTGCGCCAGGGCCGGATGACCGAGGGCCAGAAAAAGGCGTACGAACGTAGCTGGCCAGTCTACGGATTAACCCGCGAACACGGCATGATTGATCCGCGCCAGGTATTCGGGCGCGATGCCATGCTCAACGTGGAAATTGGCTTCGGTATGGGCAAGTCCCTCGCTGATATGGCGGAGGCCGCACCCGAGCAGGATTTCATTGGCGTGGAAGTGCATTTGCCCGGCGTTGGTGCGCTGTTGAAAGAAGTGGAAGATCGCAAGCTCGAGAATGTGCGGGTGTACTCCATTGACGCCAACGATGTCATTGATCTGTGCCTGCCCGATGCCTGTCTTGATCGGGTCATGGTGTTTTTCCCCGACCCCTGGCACAAGAAGCGTCACCATAAGCGACGCCTGATTCAGCATGACTTTGTTCAGCGCATTCGCCACAAACTGCGGGTTGGCGGTGTGTTGCACCTGGCAACGGACTGGGAGAACTACGCCGAACACATGATGGAGGTTATGAGTGAGGCGGAGGGGTTCGCCAATGCCCAGGAGCCGGGTCAATTCTCACCACGCCCGGATGACCGCCCCATCACCAAGTTCGAGAAACGTGGCGAACGCCTTGGTCACGGGGTCTGGGACCTGCTTTTCCATCGCACCAACTGACGTCGAATCCTCAGGCGTCACCCGTGAGCGAGTGGGTGGCGTCTGGCGGCGCGGATAATCACCAGTCCCGCGATCCCCAGCATCAGTCCGGTGAACTTGATCAGTGCACAGAGGGTCGCCGACAGGCTGATGGTATCGGTTGGCGGGTTCAGGTTGTTCAACAGCAGAATATTTTCCAGTCCATCGCTGGCGCCGGCGGTGACAAACAATGCCTTGACCCACCGTGCCACATTACGCTCCCGCACTCCGGGGCGATCCCGCATGATCAGGTTGGTTACCATCAACAGCGTGATGACGTAGGCGGGGATGAGCAGGAAGTCCAGCCACAGGGAAAGGTGTGCCCAGAACATGGCGTCGCCGCGCCAGCTACGCAAAATGGCCATGGAGTGATCGGCGGTGGCGGCGAGCTGGAAGCTGACGATGCCCTGGGGCGCCGAGCCGGTTTGCAGGGGCTGGTTGATAGCCAGCAGGGCTACCAGCAGCGTAACGGTGACGACCAGGCCCAGTTTCAGTTTTTTGGGCAAGGATCGGATGATGCTCGGAATGTCCATTACAAAAAACGCTCCAGCAAGCTGTTCAGATACCTCTGACCAAGCTCGGTGGCTTTGATCCGGTCAGGGGTCAGCAGGTTTTCTTTTCTTAACTGTTCAAGTTTTACCGCAACCGTGCTCAGGGGTAAACCTGTTCGTGCACTAAATAACTGGTCGTCCACGCCTTCGGTCAGTCGCAGAGCGTTCATCAGGAATTCCAGTGGCAATTCGCTGGTTTCGATGGTCTCGCTGCCGGCGGTGCGACTGCCGATACGGTTCAGGTAAGCCGACGGTTGCCGGGTTTTCCAATATCGCGACTGTTGCCCGGGGCTGGTGATCTTGCCATGGGCGCCGGCGCCTAGCGCCAGATAGTCGCCAAAGGTCCAGTAGTTCAGGTTGTGGCGGGAAGCCATGCCGGGGCGGGACCAGGCGGACACCTCATAATCGGTGTAACCATGGCGTCGCAGGTAGTCTCCGCCTTTCTCGTAGATGTCCCATAAACGATCGTCATCCGGCAGTACTGGTGGGCGGCTGTAGAACTCGGTATTGGGTTCCAGGGTCAGCTGGTACCAGGAAACGTGGGGCGGCTCCCAGGCCAGGGCGGCTTCGAGATCCGCAATGGCATTTTCCGGTGTCTGCCCCGGCAGCCCGTGCATCAGGTCCAGGTTGAAGTTGTCAAAGCCTGCCTGTTTGGCGGCCCTGATTGCGTCGTGGGCAGCCCGGTCATCGTGAATGCGCCCCAGAACTTTCAGGTGCTCCGGGTTGAAGCTCTGGATGCCCAGGGACAGTCGGTTAATGCCGGCATCGCGGAACCCTTCAAACCTTGCCTGTTCCACGGTCCCGGGGTTGGCCTCCAGGGTGATTTCGGCATCGGGGCTGAAGTCCAGGCGCTGCCTCAGGCCCCGGAAAAGATTCTGGTAGAAGGCCGCTGACATCAGTGAAGGCGTGCCGCCGCCGATAAAAACGGTCTCGATACGACGCCCTCCGGTCAGGGCGAGATCCTGATCCAGGTCTTCCAGCAGGGCGTTCAGGTAACGGTCTTCCGGAATGTCCCCCTGCAGGGCGTGGGAGTTGAAGTCGCAGTAGGGGCACTTGCGAACGCACCAGGGTACGTGGATATACAGGCTCAGAGGCGGAAGGGTGACATCCGCCTCGGTGGAGGCGGATGTCACGGAGTGTCCGCCCTGGCCTTTAGCTGTTCAAGCAGCTGGGCCAGCGCGCGGCCGCGATGGCTGATGCGGCCTTTCTGTTCGCGGCTGAGTTCCGCGGCGCTGCAGTGGGTCTCTGGAACCAGGAAAACCGGGTCGTAGCCAAAACCACCTTCGCCGCGGATGTCCCTCAGAATAAGCCCGGGCCAGCGACCGTGACAGATGATGGGCGTGGGGTCATCGGCGTGGCGAAGATACACCAGAACGCAGTGGAACTGGGCGCCCCGCTGGTCATCCGGAACCGAAGACATGGCATCTAGCAGGGCGCGCACGTTGTCGGCGTCACTGGCATTTTCGCCGGCGTAGCGGGCCGAGCGGACACCGGGTGCACCGCCAAGGGCGTCGACCGCAAGCCCGGAATCGTCCGCCAGTGCCGGCAGCCCGGTTTCCCGGGCGGCGTGGCGGGCCTTGAGGATGGCGTTCTCGACAAAGGTGACGGCGGGCTCCTCGGCCTCGCTGACGCCAAGCTCGCCTTGTGCCACGGGTTGCACGCCAAGCGGGCTCAGCAGACTGGTAAGCTCCGCGATTTTGCCTTTGTTGTTGCTGGCAATGACCAGCTGTGTGTTGGTTTCAGTCATCAGTCGTTGAACAGTGTTTGGGCAAATCGGATGGGAAGATCCTGGCCGGCGCCACTGGGGCGGGCAGTGATCTGGAAGGTCATCAACTCCGCAGAACGGTACTGGTATTCTGCGATGAAATAGACGGCGTCGCCCTCCTGTATGCGACGGAACGCCAGGAACTTCGGTTGCTGGACGTCATTCAGCGCTTTGCCTTCGACCTGTCCGGAAACCGTTTGCAGCGCTCCGTTTTCCCCTTCCTGCATAATCGCGATATTGACGATGCCAATGCTCTGGCTGCGATTGAGGTTGTTGGACCTGGCCACTTCGGGATCCAGGAATGTGCTCGGAAAGACACTGTAATGCACCTGGTACTCACCAAAGTCCTTGGAGCCGGCGGCATGGGCCATTGAACTGATCAGGGTAAGGCAGATCAGCGCGGCAGCCTGCCAGATTCGGGAACTCAGCATGATGTTTCCTCCCGTGTAATACGGTATATGGCGATCTCTCCCAGCATATTGGGCCAGAGGCGGGCCAGCCAGCTATTCTGGTGCTGTCCATCCACCACCCGCCGACTCTTGATGCGGATGCTCTTCTGGCGGCACAGGGCTTCGAAATCATGGAACGTGCACAGCCTTATGTTGGGCGTGTTGTACCACTTGTACGGCAATGCCTCCGATTCCGGCATGCGCCCTTTCAGGGTCAGCCCCCATCGCAGGCGCCAGTGGGCAAAGTTGGGAAAGGTGACAATGCCTTCCCGGCCCACCCTGAGCATTTCATCCAGCACCATGTCCGGTCGCCTTACGGCCTGCAGGGCCTGGGTCATCAGGACGGTGTCGAAGGTGCGGTCGTCGAAGTTACCCAGTCCCTGGGTATCCAGATTCTGTTCGATCACCGAAACGCCACGGCTCATGCAGGTGGTGATGTGGTCCGGGTTGATCTCCAGGCCAAAGCCGGTGGCGCCGCGTTCACGCTGCAGGAAGTCCAGCAGGGTGCCGTCACCGCAGCCCAGGTCGAGCACCCGGTTGCCGGGTTTGACCCATTGCTGAATGATTTCCAGGTCTGGTCTCATGCACCCACCTCCCGTGCGACACGATCCATGTAGGCAGTGAAGATATCAGTGTACCTCGGCGTGGGAATCAGGAAGGCATCGTGCCCCCAGGGCGCGTCGATTTCCGCGTAACTCACCCGCTTCCTTGCCGCGATCATGGCGTTGACGATTTCTTCGGATCGGGCCGGGGTAAAGCGCCAGTCGGTGCTGAAGGACAATACCAGGTATTCACAGTTGGAGGGCGCCAGCGCCTTGGACAAGTCTCCGCCATACTCGTACGCCGGGTCGAAATAATCGAGTGCGCGGGTCATCAGCAGGTAGGTGTTGGCATCGAACATCTCAGAGAAACGTTCGCCCTGATAGCGCAGGTAACTTTCCACCTGGAATTCGGCGTCATAGCCGAACTTGTAGGCCTGATCCCGCAATTCACGGCCGAATTTTTCACCCATGGAGGCATCGGACAGGTAGGTGATGTGGCCCACCATCCGGGCCAGCATCAGGCCGCGGCGAGGCACGGTATCGAAATCCTGGTAACGGCCATCGTGAAACTCACGGTCTGAGGTGATGGCCTGCCGCGCCACTTCGTTGAAGGCGATATTCTGGGCCGTCAGGCGGGGAGTGGAGGCAATTACCACCGAATGACGCAGCCGGTCGGGGTAATCGAGGCTCCACTGCAGTGCCTGCATGCCGCCAAGGGAACCGCCCACGACAGCGGCCCAGCATTCGATGCCGAGCCGGTCCGCGAGCAGGGCCTGACTCTGTACCCAGTCGCTGACGGTAATCACCGGGAAATCCGGTCCGTAGGGTTTGCCCGTCTTCGGATTGACGCTGTTGGGGCCGGTGCTGCCATGGCAGCCTCCGAGGTTGTTCAGGCTGACCACGAAGAAACGGTTGGTATCAATGGGTTTGTCCGGGCCAATGCAGGCGTCCCACCAGCCGGGCTTGCGCTCATCCATGGAGTGATAGCCAGCGGCGTGGTGGTGACCGCTCAGGGCGTGACAGATCAGTACGGCATTGCTGGCATCGGCATTGAGAGTGCCGTAGGTCTCGATCACCAGATCGTAACTATCCAGCGTTTGTCCACACGCCAGCGTAATGGGCGCGTCGAAATGTAGTGTCTGCGGGGTGACTATCCCGACAGAATCCGTTGGCAGGGAATCGGGCATCGGCGCGACAGGTTCCTGGTTCAGTCAGTAAAAGTCTGGAACAACGCGGGGAGAGCGGTTGCCAGCCCAGCAGTTTAAAGGCCGGTCCTCGTGGCTGCAACCGCAGGATGATCGGGCGCCTCAGACAGCGCCCGATATGTTCACAACCTTTTGCTGAATCAGTGTGGGGGCGGGTTTGCGAATCTGTCGGTGCATGGCGTCCGCCAGTTCCAGCTGCCGGCGCAGGTCCGCGATCGTGTTCTGCAGGCGCTCCCGTTCGGCACGGCTGTCGCGGTCACTGCGAACCATGTCCTTGAGGCGACGGATCTGGTGCTCCAGCAGCTGCTTCTGCTCCATCGAGTACTGCATGATCGGTAGCAGGGCTTCGGAGGGCCAGCGCTCCACGTCGGCCTGAGCCCGCTGGTGCAGGGTGCGGGCTTCATTGACCATAACGTTGAAGAAGCGTCTGACCAGCACGGATTGTTCGGTCAGCAGGTTTTTGGGATTGACGCGGAAGCGCCTGGCTTTCTTACGCAATTCCCTGACCGCGATCACATGCCGACCGGAGCGCAGGGGGATGGGCTCAAGGTGGCGTGCGCGGGTGTCCTCGTTATAACGCCGATAGATGGCACCGACCATTTTCTCCGCCAGGTGGCCTTCGCTCATCAAGTTGTTCAGGTCACTTTCCAGTAACTCGAAGAAGTGATCCATGCCACGGTTCATACCGGCTGTCGTCCAGCTTTTCGACATCGACTGGCGGACTTTTTCCGCATGGCCCTCAAAGCGCTTCTGGTTGACCAGTTTTTTCAGCATGTCGCCCTGGGAGTCCATAAGCCGGCGGCTGGAGCGCAGGGTGATAAGCTTCTTGTAATAGAACTCGTAGTCTCTTTGTGCCCGATCGGCCAGGCGGCGTAACGCTTCTTTGTCCATGGTGGCGCCGGAGCAGGCTTCCAGCTCCTCCCCGAGGGCATCAAGCCGGGTCTGCATGGCGGCCTGACTGTTCTGGAGCATGCCCAGCAGATCATTGATCAGGCTCTGGGTGATCAGCTCTTCCTTGTGCATCAGAATACGTCTGATGATCAGTTGTTCAAGCTGTCCGAGATTGGAGCGTTCAAACAGGTCGCTGTTCTGCCTGACGCGGGCTGTAAGGCCCTGCTTGGCGGAGAGCGGGATCACGTCATTGTTGTGAATGCCCAGGTGGTCCGCGGTGTAGTTGCGGACGCGGTCAATGGCTTCACGGGTGTGGTGTTCGCCCTGAAGATCGTCCCAAAGCACGTCAATCTTGTTGAGTACCGCGAACCGACCGGCTCGGTGATCGGCGTGTTCGGTGTCGATGTGCTCCTTCCAGATGGTCATATCGCTGGCGGTAACGCCGGTGTCGGCGCTGAGCAGGAAGACCACTGCATGGGCCCGGGGCAGCATACTGATCGTCAGTTCCGGTTCCGACCCCAGAGCATTCAGGCCGGGTGTGTCGAGAATGCGCAGGCCGCGTTCAAACAGCGGGTGGCGGATGCTGATCTGGGCATTGCGCCAGGCAGGGACCAGGACATTGCCGGGGTGATTGCGATCATGCTCCAGCATGTCTTCGTCGAAACCCAGGTTGCGGGCTTCATTGGGTGTCACGCTTTTGACCCGGGCCACTTCCGCCAGCACTTCCCGCATCACTTCGGGATTGCGTTCGTCCAGATCATGCTTGACCCAGCGTTCCGGCTGCTTGCGCAGCTGATGCAGGGACAGCTCCCCGGTGCGGGTTTCGATGGGAAGCAGCAGCAGGTAATTGGCATTGGCCGTGCGATCGAAGAACAGCTCCGTCGGACACATGGTGGTGCGTCCGGCCTGGGATGGCAGCATGCGCTGGCCATACTCGGAGAAGAACAGGGCATTGATCAGTTCGGTTTTGCCACGGGAGTATTCCCCGACAAAAGCAATGGTCAGCTCGTCTTCGATCAATAATTCCAGGCCATGCCGGATACGGCGGCTCACATCCTCTGAGAACAGGTCGTTGTCCTGCAACCACAAGCGGTAACGGCCGATCTGGCGGATCAGTTCCTTTTTCCAGTTGTGGTAGGCCTCTACCTGCTGCGACAGAGTTCCTTGTTTTTTCATCGGAATTTCCTTCTGCGCGACTTCCGGGTAACGGTGTTGGTGCACGGGTTAATGGCGAACTATAGGCAATGTTATCCCAACTGTTGTGGGTTTCTTTGGGCGTGAAAACAGGTGTGTATAGCAGAGCGGCATGTGTTGGTCAAAAAAAGCCGCCGAATCAGTAGGATGAGTCGGCGGCCCGGATGCGATGCTTTGTGTAGAGAACTGTAACGAAGTGTATATTCGGGACGTGGTTTACATTCCGGCGAGGGCGCCCATGCCCGCGGCGATCTTCATGTGGTTAATGACCACCGATATCACGTTCAGCAGCAGGAACACGACAATGGGGGACAGGTCCAGGCCGCCCATGGACGGTATCACGTTACGGACCGGGCGCATGACTGGCTCTGTAATCTGCGCCACCAGCTGAATCGCGGGATGATGGCTGCCCGGAGCAATCCAGCTGACGACCACCACGGCAATGACTGACCAGAAGTAGATCTTGACCACCAGATCAAGCACGTTCAGGGCGGCCCATACGAGCAAGGTGAGCGGGTTGATGCTCGGCATGCCGCCGTTCAGTGTCACCAGGATCAGCAGAAACGCGATGGCCTGGATGACGATCGCCAGCACCAGTGCGGCGCCATCAATGCCGCCCCAGCCCGGGATGACACGTCGGAGGGGACGAAGCAGCGGGTTGGTGGCTTTCACCACAAACTGGGAAATGGGGTTGTAGAAATCCGCTCTCGCCAGCTGCAGTAAAAAGCGCAGCAGGACAATCGTCATGTAAAACGTTGAGGCGATGAGCAGGATGGTGATCAGAATGTCAGCCAGCATGAAGCCTTGTCTCCGTTATTGGTTAGCCAGTTCTTTGGCCATTTCTTCAGAGCGTGAGAAAGCGGCGGAATAGGCTTTCTTGACCAGATCCCGCAGGCCGCCATCCTCAAAGGCATGGATCGCGCGTTCTGTGGTGCCGCCGGGGGACATGACGTTGCGCTTCAGTTGGGCGGGATCATGTTCGCTGCGACCGGCCATTTCCGCGGCGCCAGCCATGGTCTGGATCGCCAGCTGACGGGCGGTCTCCGGGGCAATGCCGGCTGCCGTGGCGGCTTCTTCCAGGGCTTCGAGCATCAGGAAAAAGTAGGCAGGACCGCTGCCCGAGAGGGCGGTGACGGCGTGCAGCAGGGATTCCTCATCAACCCAGAGGGCGGAACCGATGCTGTTGAAGACGGTTTCGACCGTCTGCTTCTGTTTGTCGCTGACCTGATCGTTGGCAAACAGCCCGGCAGCGCCCTTGCCAACCAGGGACGGAGTGTTGGGCATGACCCGCGCCAGCGGCAGGCCGCCGCCAAGCCACTCGTCGAGCGTACCGGCTTCCAGGCCGGCGGCAATGGACACCATCAATGGTCGCGTGTTCTGCACCACCGGGGCGATATCGCGGCAGACATCCGCCATGACCTGGGGTTTCACCGCCAGAATCACCATGTCGGCCTGCTGTGCGCAGTAGCGGTTGTCCGTGGTCACACTGACACCGAAGCGCTTGCGAATGGATTGCAGGTGACTGTCGTCGGGAGCGCTGACCCAGATATCGGCTCCCTTGAAGCCGTTGTCCAGCATACCGCCAATGATGGCGCTGGCCATGTTGCCTGCCCCGATAAACGAAATGGTTGGTGATGTGCTCAAAGTTCACTCCACAAGTTGATCTGTTATTGATCCGGCCCCGATGATAACAGGAACTGAACGATTCAGCTCTTTGCTGCCCGTTCGCCGAAGAGGGCCGTGCCAACGCGGACCCAGGTTGCCCCTTCCCCTATGGCTGTTTCCATATCCCCGGACATGCCCATGGAAAGTGTGTCCAGAGGGCCTGCTTCAGGATGATCCTGGCGCAGGGCTTTCAAGGCGTTGGCCAGGCTGCGGAAACTGGTCCGCAGCTGCGACTCTGGCTGGTCGGGATCTGGGATCGCCATCAGCCCGCGCAGTGAGAGGCGGGGCAGTTCGCCAACGGCGCTGACCAGTTCGTCCAGGTCCTCAAGGGCGCACCCGGATTTGCTCTCTTCATTATTGATATTGACCTGCAGGCAAATATTCAAGGGCGGCAGGCCGGCGTCCCGCTGCTCGTTCAACCGGCGAGCAATTTTCAGGCGGTCAACGCTGTGTACCCAGGAGAAAGCCGTGGCAATCTGGCGGGTCTTGTTGGACTGGATGGGGCCGATGAAATGCCAGTCAATCCCTGGCAGATCCTCAAGCGCCTCGATCTTGTCCAGGGCCTCCTGCAGGTAGTTCTCGCCAAAGGCCATCTGGCCGGCTGCCACGGCTTCCCGGACATCGTCTGCCGAGCGGGTTTTGCTGACTGCCAACAGGTGCACAGATTCGGGAGCCCGCCCGGCCCTCAATGTTGCTTTTTGTATGCGTCGGGTTACGCTCCCGATGTTGTCTGCTATGCTGCTCATAGTGTGAATCCGCCGATTCCGGTCTGTCACTGTCTTGCTGACACGTTACCCGCAGGTTACTGAAATGCCAAGTGATCCTGAATGCGGGATCCGCACCGGA
Source organism: Marinobacter sp. DUT-3 (assembly GCF_050379435.1). Classification (NCBI taxonomy): domain Bacteria; kingdom Pseudomonadati; phylum Pseudomonadota; class Gammaproteobacteria; order Pseudomonadales; family Marinobacteraceae; genus Marinobacter; species Marinobacter sp. DUT-3. The sequence continues at coordinate 89,881 of NZ_JBNRMG010000012.1, read as the reverse complement.
GCCGGCTTCAGACCGGGATAAAAGAAAAACGCCTTCCGAGGAAATCTATGGATATTACCGAACTGCTTGCCTTCTCGGCCAAACAGGGTGCGTCTGACTTGCACCTGTCCGCCGGATTGCCCCCGATGATTCGTGTTGATGGCGATGTGCGCCGGATCAACCTTCCGCCCATGGAGCATAAGGAAGTCCATGGGCTGATCTACGACATCATGAACGACAAGCAGCGGAAGGACTACGAAGAATTTTACGAGACCGACTTTTCCTTTGAGGTTCCCGGTGTCGCCCGTTTCCGTGTCAACGCCTTCAACCAGAACCGCGGCGCCGGTGCGGTATTCCGGACCATCCCGTCCAAGGTGCTGACCATGGAAGACCTGGGCATGGGGCAGGTCTTCAAGGACGTGTCCTCGGTTCCCCGGGGGCTGGTGCTGGTGACCGGCCCGACCGGTTCCGGTAAGTCCACAACCCTGGCGGCCATGATCGACTACATCAACGACAGCCGTTACGAGCACGTGCTCACCATCGAGGACCCGATCGAATTCGTGCACGAATCCAAGAAGTGCCTGGTCAACCAGCGGGAAGTGCATCGGGACACCCTGGGCTTCAACGAAGCGTTGCGCTCGGCGCTGCGGGAAGATCCCGACATCATCCTGGTGGGCGAATTGCGGGACCTGGAAACCATTCGCCTGGCACTGACCGCGGCGGAAACCGGCCACCTGGTATTCGGCACCCTGCACACCACCTCCGCCGCGAAGACCATCGACCGAGTGGTCGACGTGTTCCCGGCCGAGGAGAAATCCATGGTTCGTTCCATGCTGTCGGAATCCCTGCAGGCGGTCGTCTCCCAGACCCTGATGAAGAAAATGGGCGGCGGCCGGATCGCTGCCCACGAAATCATGATCGGCACATCGGCGATTCGTAACCTGATTCGGGAAGACAAGATCGCCCAGATGTACTCGTCTATTCAGACCGGCGGTTCCATTGGTATGCAGACTCTGGATCAATGCCTGGAGCGCCTGTTGCAAAAAGGCCTTATTTCCCGCGAAGCGGCAAAGGCCAAGGCAAAAATGCCAGACAATTTCTGATCTGTCTGGCAGGCACGAACAACGCTTGCGGGCGCGGATAGCTTCACCCGGTGCGCCCTTGCACCGAAGACTGACGAATAGGTAATAAATCATGGAATTCGAAAAACTGTTGCGGCTGATGGTGGAAAAAGGCGGTTCAGACCTGTTTATTACCGCCGGTGTGCCTCCCAGCATGAAGGTGAACGGCAAGGTCCTCCCGGTCACCAAGAACGCCCTGACGCCGGAGCAGACCCGGGAGTTTGTCTACGGTTCCATGAACGACAAGCAACGGGCCGAGTTCGAAGAAAGCCACGAGTGCAACTTCGCCATCAGCGCCCGGGGTATTGGCCGTTTCCGGGTGAGCGCGTTCTTCCAGCGTAATCTGTGCGGCATGGTGCTGCGCCGGATTGAAGTGAAAATCCCGCAGATTGACGACCTTGCCCTGCCGGAGGTGATCAAGGACCTGGCGATGACCAAACGGGGCCTGATCATGTTCGTGGGTGCCACCGGTACCGGTAAGTCCACCTCGCTGGCGGCCATGTTGGGACACCGTAATCGCAACAGTCGTGGCCATATTATCTCCATTGAAGACCCCATCGAATTCGTGCACCAGCACCAGGGTTGTATCGTGACCCAGCGGGAAGTGGGGATCGATACCGAAAGCTTTGAGGTTGCCCTGAAGAACACACTGCGTCAGGCGCCGGATGTGATTCTTATCGGTGAGGTGCGCACCCGTCAGACGATGGAATACTCCGTGCAGTTCGCGGAAACCGGTCACCTGTGCCTGGCCACGCTGCACGCCAACAACGCCAACCAGGCGCTGGACAGGATCATCCAGTTCTTCCCGCCGGAGCAGCACAACCAGATCTGGATGGACCTGTCCCTGAACCTCAAGGCCATCGTGGCCCAGCAACTGATCCCCACGCCGGACGGTCAGGGCCGCAAGGCGGTGATCGAGGTGCTGATCAATACGCCGCTGGTGGCGGATCTGATCCGCAAGGGCGAAGTACACAAGCTCAAGGAGCTGATGTCCAAGTCCAACGAGTCCGGTATGCAGACCTTCGATCAGGCGCTTTACAAGCTCTATGCCGAAGGTTCGATTACCTACGAGGATGCTCTGGCCCATGCGGATTCCGCCAACGACCTGCGTCTGCTGATCAAGCTGGGTACCGACGCCCAGGGCGCTGATCAGTTGTCGTCGTCCGTGGATAAGCTGTCGATTCAGGACGATTGATCAACTGGCAATCGAATTAGACTTTAGTCTGAAATGATTAGCTTAACGAACCAGTAGGGATGGCATTTGAGGCCATTGGCCCGTGATGCGTATACTCCGCCGCAAAATTAAAGGAGGAAGTATGCGCAATAACAAGTCCAATCTTTATTCTGCCATCCGTTTTGCCACCCTGACTGCCGCCGCTGCCCCTGCCAGCGTTATGGCTGGTGGTTTTGCCCTGAATGAGCAAAGCGCCAGTGCCATGGGCGTTGCCAATGCGGGTATTGCCGCCAACCCCGAGAACGCCACCACCGTACTGTTCAACCCGGCCGGCATGAGCCAGCTTTCTGGTACCAATCTGTCATTTGGTGCGGCTGTGCTGGATATTGATGCGGAAGCGAAAGATGGGGTGATTGCCCGCCGTAAAGACGGTTCTACTTTCAGTGATGGCCGTGGCGGAGATATTGCAGATCCGTCTGTACTGCCCAATGTTTATATGACCCGCGAAGTGAGTGACTCCGTCGATGTGGGTTTTGGTATTCATGCTCCCTACGGCCTGGCTGCAGATTATAGCAGCGACTTTACCGGCCGCTTCTTTGCAGACAAGACCGAGCTGACCGTGATCTCCTTTACCCCTGCGATCTCCGTGAATAATGGTGAGGGGCTCTCGATGGGGGCTGGGATCAACATCATGTATGCCGAGGGGCGGCTGACGAAATCCCAGGATCTGAGCGATCAGATTGGGCCCCTTGCCACCATGATTGATGAACCGTACGCAGACATCGAAGGGGACGACGTTGGCGTGACATTCCGGGTTGGCTTCCTTTATGAGTTTTCCGAACAGACTCAGTTGGGCTTGATGGCGCAAACCGGTACTGAGTTGAAGCTTAAGGGTGATGCGGAAATCAGTAACGTGCCCCAGTTCGGTATCGTTAACGGTTCGATGGGTGTTACGGGGCAGGAGACAATCTCGGAGAAAGTTGAGGTGCCTTTGGCTATTCCTGAGAGCATCACGCTTGGTGCGCGCCACCAGCTGACTGATACGATCACTCTGCTGGCGGGGGCGACATATGCCAAATGGAGTCGCTTCGAAGAGTTGGATGTTGTCAGTCGTGAGGTGGGCGGTGAGGTTACTCAGGCGCCTTTCGAGGGGGCAATTGTCAGCCACGTTACAGAAGAATGGCAGGACACCTGGCAGTTCAACCTCGGCGGTATCTGGCAGGCGACCCCGGAGTGGGCATTCAAGGCAGGCTATGCATTCGACGAGTCACCGGTTAACGAAGACTATGTGACGGCGCGAATCCCCTCCAATGACCGCCACTGGCTGACCCTGGGCGCTCAGTGGGCCGACGAGCGCAGTGGCTGGACTGTCGATGTTGCAGCCGGCACGCTGATCTTTGACGGAAATGCCCGGGTCGATGAATTTGAATACGACCACAATGACCCGAAGGGAGACCCGGTGAATGCCAGCAACTTCAAGGGTGAGTATGAGCTCGACGCCTGGAGCGCCGGCGTCCAGGTCAGTAAGTCCTTCTAAGCAGGTTCTGCTGACAGGCTGACCGGGGCCGGTCAGCCAACCACCTGGCCACGATAGATCACCCTGGTTCGTCGTGGCCGGGTTTCCTCCTCTTCCTGACGGCTTTCCCCGCCGCCACTGTTGTCTTCCGGAATAACCTGCCCGCGGTAGGTTCGTTTTACTGCATCCGAATGCTCATCCTCCTCATCGTCAATGTTGAGCTGCGGAACCCGTTCTTTCAGTGCTTCCCAGGTACGTATCAACTGGCTGGAACGTGTTTTACGGGCGTAGTCGGCCAGCCTTTGCTCCAGGTGCTCCTCCGTGAGGTGCAGCTTGACCCCGAACTCGGTATGAATCAGTCGGCGGCACTGGTGGACCAGTTTCAGCAGGGCAGGGTCCAGTAGCCAGCTTCGTTCAGATGCCAGAGATGTCATGGTAAGGGCCTCGGAAAAGAGTTGTCACAACCTGGCTCCCGGGTGGAAACAGGAGCCGACGGTCAATAGCTTGCGAATATCGTGCCGTACAGGCGAATGCTGTTATCGGTGGGCGGCGCAGGGTGTGGGGGTGAAGGCGCGGATAAGGTGTGTACTGAAACGGGGCATCCTGATCAAGAGCGCCCCGAAATGGTGCCGATGCAGGAGGCCGGATAACTGGCCGGACATGGGCCCGGCCAGTGTCTGTCAGTGCGCCTCGTCCCAGTTGTTACCGACGCCGGCTTCCACCAACAGGGGGACATCCAGGCTGGCGGCCGCGGACATGCGCGTTTCAAGACCTTTGCAGATCTTTTCCAAAGCGTTTTCCTTAACCTCCAGGATCAGCTCATCGTGTACCTGCATGATCATCCGGGCGTCGTCGGCATGGTCTTTCAGCAGCCAGGATTCCACTTCGATCATGGCTCGTTTGATGATGTCGGCGGCGGTTCCCTGCATCGGTGCGTTGATCGCTGTACGTTCAGCGGCCTGTTGCATCTGCTTGTTGCGGGCGTTGATCTCTGGCAGGTACAGGCGCCGGCCAAACAGGGTTTCCACGTAACCGTCGTCGTGGGCCTGCTTGCGGATATTGTCCATATATTTCAGCACGCCGGGGTAACGCTCGAAGTATCGGTCGATGTATTCCTGGGCCTGGTTACGACCCACATCGAGCTGGCGCGCCAGACCAAACGCCGACATGCCGTAGATCAGACCAAAGTTGATGGCCTTGGCGCTGCGGCGTTGATCGCCTGTCACATCGCTGACAGACACTCCGAACACTTCCGCCGCGGTTGCCTTGTGGATGTCCTCGCCTTTGTCGAAGGCGGTCAGCAGACCCTTGTCACCGGACAGGTGAGCCATGATCCGCAGTTCGATCTGGGAGTAATCCGCCGCTACCAGCTTGTAGCCCTCCGGAGCTACAAAGGCCTGGCGGATACGCCGCCCCTGTTCGCTGCGGATGGGGATGTTCTGCAGGTTGGGCTCGGACGACGACAGTCGTCCTGTGGCAGCGACCGCCTGGTGATAGGAGGTATGGATGCGCCCGGTGCGGTGATGAATCAGCTCCGGCAGGGTGTCCGTATAGGTAGACTTGAGCTTGCTCAGGCTGCGGTGCTCCAGAATCAGCCGGGGCAGGGCATGTTCGTGGGCCAGCTCCTGAAGCACCGGTTCCGCCGTGGAAGGTGCGCCTTTGGGGGTTTTCTTGATGACCGGCAGCCCCATCTTGTCGTAGAAGATGACCTGCAGTTGTTTGGTGGAACCCAGGTTGAAGGTTTCGCCTGCTTCGTCGTGGGCCTCCTTTTCCAGCTCCGTCATTCGCTCCGCCAGTTCCTGGCTGTGCTGCTTCAGGGTGCTGGCGCTGATCATCGCGCCGCGTTGTTCCATGCGGGAAAGCACCGGAACCAGCGGCAGGTCGATGTCTTCGTAAACGGACTGGAGTTTGCCGGTTTCTGCCAGTCTGGGGCGCAATACGTGGTGCAGACGAAGGGTGATGTCCGCATCTTCCGCGGCATAGGGTCCGGCCTTTTCCAGGTCAATCTGGTTGAAGGTGAGCTGCTTCGCGCCCTTGCCGGCAATGGATTCAAACGTAATGGTCTGCTCGTCCAGGTACTGCATGGCCAGTGTGTCCATGTCGTGGCGGGACGCCACGGAGTTCAGTACATAGGACTCCAGCATGGTGTCTTCGGCGATACCTTCCAGGGTAATGCCGTGATTTGCCAGCACGTTCTTGTCGTACTTAAGATTCTGCCCCAGCTTTCGGGTGTCCGGATCTTCCAGCAGCGGCTTCAGTTGCGCCAGAACGTCGTCCCGGTCCAGTTGCTCCGGAGCGCCCATGTAATCGTGACCCAGGGGCACATACGCCGCTTCGCCGGGTTCGATGGCAAAGGAGACGCCGACAATTTCCGCATCCATATAGCGCAGGCTGGTGGTCTCGGTGTCAAAGGCAAACAGGGCGGCCTCTTTCAGGCGATTGATCCAGCGATCCAGCTCTGCCTGTTCAGTCACCACGCTGTAGCGCTTTTCCAGCGGCTGACTGTTATCACTGGCGCTTTCTATACTGTCGTCGGATGGCGCGTCATCGGCATTTTCCAGCTCGGCAATCCAGGAGCGGAGCTCGTACTCCCGGAACAGGCCGAGGAGGGCGCTGTCATCCTGGCTGCGCAGTTGCAGGTCTTCCAGGCCGAAGTCCAGATCAACATCGGTGCGGATGGTGGCCAGTTCCCGGCTCAGGGGCAGGGTGTCCAGCGCCTCTCGCAGGTAGTCGCCAATCTTGCCCTTGACCTTGTCTGCATTGGCAATGACCTGGTCCAGATCCTGGTGTTCCTGCAGCCATTTCACCGCGGTCTTGGGCCCGCATTTGTTGACGCCCGGAATGTTGTCCACCTTGTCACCCACCAGGGCGAGATAGTCGATGATCTGCTCCGGTTTGACGCCAAACTTCTCCACCACCCCGTCCCTGTCCATCCGGGTTTCGGTCATGGTGTTGATCAGGGTGACGTGGTCGCTGACCAGTTGCGCCATGTCCTTGTCGCCGGTTGAAATGACCACGTCGATGCCCTTGCTGGTGGCTTCGTGGGCAAGGGTGCCGATCACATCGTCCGCTTCCACTTCCGGTACGATGAGCAGGGGCAGGCCCATGGCTTTGACGATCTCGTGGATGGGCTCGATCTGGCACGCCAGGTCATCCGGCATGGGCGGGCGGTTGGCTTTGTACTCTTCGTACATGTCGTGGCGGAAGGTTTTGCCCTTGGCGTCGAACACCACCACCATTTTTGAGCCCGGAAAGTCCTGTTCCAGTCGCCGCAGCATGCTGATCACGCCCTTGATGGCGCCGGTCGGGTGATTCTTGCTGGTAGTGAGTGGTGGCAGGGCATGGTATGCCCGGAACAGATAAGATGAGCCGTCTACAAGAACGACCGGTGGGGTCTGTTGCTGTGTCATATCAAGCAGGTCCGGATTCTGATTGAAGCAAGGGTTGCCTTGTGCAACTCTGTAGCCATGAATGGACGAAAGGGTATCACGAAAATGAAACGAGTCGCCTGCCTGGGTGTTGTATCTGTGCTGCTTTGCGCGCCGGTTGTTGCGCAGCAAGGCGGCGGGCTTGATCAGGAGGTTGTGGAGACCCCGAAAGAGCCCATTGTGGTGTCAGATTACCAGCCGTCCTCCGAGGGACCGCAGATTGTGATTCGTCCCGGTGAGCAGGAAGTGTTTTACGAATATCGGGTGAATGGTCAGTTGGTGGAGATCAAGGTGGTACCGGAAGTGGGGCCTGAGTATTACCTGGTGCCAGCCGATGGCGGTGGCTGGATCCGTGAAGACGAGACCGACATGCTGGTGCCCAGTTGGGTTCTTTTCCGCTGGTAGATGTGTCTTCTCAGATCTGATTGATTTTTGTGCGGCTTTTAGTATGAACATTCTAATTTTTAGCCGTAGCCTGAGAGGGTGTTATTAAGGATCGCTAACGAATCCTCAACCTCAATCATCTCAGGAGAGACAATTATGGGTAAACTCAAGTCATATCAGGAACAGCTTCAGGACATCGTCGAGAAGGGCATCAATGCTGCGGAAGAGCAGCAGAAGAAGCTGGCTTCCAAGCCGTTCGACTACGCTGAGAAGCTGGAGTCTGAAGTACGCGAATACAGCGTGAAGACCCTGCGTACCCGTTACGACGGCTACAGCGAAAGCCTGTTCGGGCAACTGCGCAACCTTAACAGCCGCTTCAACAGCTTTGCCGCTGATCTGGTAGCGAAGCTGGAAAAAGAAGCCGCTGAAGGCGCGGAAGCCGTCTCTGAAGCCGCGGAAGAAGTTTCCGAAGCGGCCGAGACTGCGAAGAAGTCTGTTGAAACCAAGAAGCCTGCGGCACGCAAGACCACCGCACGCAAGAGCACTGCCAAGAAGAGCACTGCTTCTGCCTGATCCGCTTGCCGGATTCAGCAAAAAGGCCACCTGTTAAGGTGGCCTTTTTTGTGATTGTGTCCCGAGGCTATTGGTTGTCTTCGGGGCGTTCGAGGGGAAGCGTTCTCTCTTCTCCTGTCAGGGTTTCCAGGCGCCTGATGTCAGCTTCGAAGTCGTCGCGCAGGGACTGGATTTCGGCTTTCTGTGAGGCAATTTCCTGCTCAATGTCGTGAATCTGGGCCTCCAGGCGACGAATCTTTTCCAGCATCGATTCGGGAATGTCTCGCCCGGCGCGCTCCATGTCGGCTGCCCGGCCTTCCTCGTTGTCGAGCTGGCTGAGGATCACGGAGATGTTGCCGCGTTTGAGCTGGTTCAGGCCCTCCAGTTCGCGAATTTTGCGATGCATGGCCCTGACCGCTTGGTCCGGGTGGCTAAAGCGCTTGAGCAGTGCCTGATCTTTCTCGCGCTGGATTCTTTCGGCTTCTTCGCGTTGTTCCCTGGCTTCCCGGGCTGCAATCTCTTCGGCAGTGGGGGCAGGATCAACGGAGTCGATCACCCGTCCCTTGGAATTGAGGATGTCATAGCCTCGCCGGGAGGCTTCCTGGGGAATGGTGTTGCTGATGACAATCTGGCCGTTTTCGTCCGTGTAACGGTACATCCTGGCCTCTGCTGCAGTCGCGGCCAGCAGGAGGGCGGAAGCAATGAGTGAAAATCTGGTCAGACGCTTCATGTGAGTTCAGACTCCGTAACGATCCCGATATTGTGCAACGTTATCGGCATGGTCGGCAAAGCCAGGCTGGGTCGCCAGGTAATCGAGAACCTGATCCAGCTGAATAATGCTGACCACCGGCAGACCGAAGTCCCTTTCCACTTCCTGAATGGCCGACAGTTCGCCATTGCCGCGTTCCTGGCGGTCGAGGGCAATCAGAACGCCGGCGGGTTCTGCGCCTGCCGCCCGGATCAGGTCGATGGATTCACGAATGGCTGTCCCGGCGGTAATGACATCATCAACAATCAGCACCTTGCCCTCAAGGGGGGCGCCGACGATGTTGCCGCCTTCTCCGTGATCCTTCTTTTCCTTGCGGTTGAAGGCGAACGGTTTGTTCTGGCCTTCAGAGGCCAGCGCCATGGCCGTTACAGTGGCCAACGGTATGCCCTTATAGGCAGGGCCGAAAATGATGTCATAATCCAGGCCGCTGCGCTGCAGGGCTGCGGCATAGGCCTTGCTTAATTCGAGCAGGTCCTCACCGGTGTTGAACAGGCCGGCGTTGAAGAAGTACGGGCTGGTACGACCGGACTTGAGTTGAAATTCGCCAAAACGGAGAACGTTACGGCGAATGGCAAATTCAATGAAATGTTGCTGATAGTCGTGCATGACAAGGCTTCTGGCGGGTGTGGATCTTTAATTAAAGCGTAAAACCGGTATCATACACACAAACCGAATCAGGGAACACGTATGCGGGTAGTATCAATCAGCGTCAACGGTCTGGCCCAGGCTGTTGAAAAAGGTTTCTTCGAGTGGCTGGCCGAGCAGGATGCTGACGTGGTCTGCGTTCAGGATCACCGCATGCGGGCCTATGAGATTGAAGACTTCAACCTGATCCCGGAAGGTTATGAGGCCTATTTCATTGATGGCGAGAATAACGAGGACGGCGGTGTTGGTATCTACACCCGTCATTTCCCGAAAGCCATCATGTACGGGTTCGCCAATGAGCAGGCGGACCGGGAAGGGCGTTTTATCCAGGCGGATTTTGACAGGGTATCGGTTGCCTGTGTTCTGGCGCCCTGTGCCCTGGGCCGGGAAGATGAGCTGATCGGTGACAATGACCTGACCGTGCTGGACCACAAGGACGACTTCATGGAAGCCTTCGGTCTGCACATGCAGAAGACGTTGCGTAAGCGTCGTCAGTTCATTTTTGGCGCCAATCTGCAGACGGCACAGCACGTGACGGACGCGAGCCCGCTTTACCACAAGCTGGATGTGTCCGGTTTTATGCCCCATGAGCGGGCGTGGCTGGATCGCCTGTTTGATGAGATGGGCTGTATTGATGCGTTCCGCGAGATCAACAAGCAGAGCAATCAGTTCACCTGGTGGCCGGAGCAGACCGAAGGGTCACGCAAGAATGCGGGCATCCGTGTGGACTACCAGCTGATGACCCCGGGCATTCGCAAGACCATTCAGGATGGCTGGATTGACACCGGTACTCGCTTTTCCGATCACGCGCCGGTGATCATGGACTACGACATCGAAATCGGCTTTTAGTCTGGGGGAAGCGCCGTGTCTGAGACTTCTCCCCAGACACGCTACGAGCACATCCCTGTGCGCTTGTTTCAGGCCGTCCCTGGCCTTCAACAGTCTGGGGAGAAGTCTCAGACACGGCGCCCAGACTTGGGTGTGTAGCACCGTAGGTCGGATTAGGCGAAAGCCGTAATCCGACACCCACAAGCCCCGGAAGTTACCCCTCCAAAGCCGCCTTCTGAATCTCAAACAGTTGATCAATACCCTGCTTGGCCAATGCCAGCATGCTGTCCAGTTCTTCCTGAACAAACGGCGCGCCCTCGGCGGTACCCTGAATCTCGATGAAGCCACCCTGATCGGTCATGATCACGTTCATGTCCGTTTCGGCTTCGGAGTCTTCCGGGTAGTCCAGGTCGAGAACCGGTGTGCCTTTGTAAACGCCAACGGACAGCGCCGCCACCATTTGCTTCAGCGGTGATTCCTTCAGGCGCTTTTCGGCGACCAGGTGGTTCAGTGCATCAACCAGGGCAACGCAGCCGCCGGTGATGGCTGCGGTGCGGGTGCCGCCGTCGGCCTGGATGACGTCGCAGTCGATGGTGATGGAGTGCTCGCCCAGAGCGCTCAAGTCAACCGCTGCGCGCAGGGAGCGGCCGATCAGGCGCTGGATTTCGACGGTGCGGCCGCCCTGTTTGCCGCGGGCGGCTTCGCGACCCATGCGGCTGCCGGTGGAGCGGGGCAGCATGCCGTATTCGGCGGTGATCCAGCCTTTGCCTTCGCCGCGCAGGAATGGCGGTACCTTGTTTTCGACAGACGCGGTGCAGATCACCTTGGTGTCGCCGAACTCGATCAGTACGGAGCCTTCCGCATGACGGGTGTAGTTGCGGGTGATTCGGATGTCTCTCGGTTGTTCCGGAGTTCTTCCGCTTGGGCGCATAGTGTTTCCTGATATTGGTAGTGGATGTCCGGGTGTATACCCGATTGTTGAAAATTGGGAAGACCGCCGAGTATAACACGGGGAAGTTCCGGTCTCTGCCGTGGAGGTTCGCGGTTTTGCACGCGGGCCTGCTAAACTTGAACGATTGCACTTGATGACTAGCGGAGTCGCCATGATCAGAAGTATGACTGCCTTTGCCCGACAGGATACCCAGGGAGAATGGGGAACACTGACGTGTGAGATTCGTACAGTGAACCATCGGTACCTGGAGCCTTCCTTTCGGCTGCCGGAGGCGCTCCGCGAGCTGGAAAATACGTTCCGTGAACAGCTGCGCCAGCAGCTCAAGCGCGGGAAGGTCGATGTGTCCATGCGCCTGCAAACGGCTGAAAGCGCGGGGCAGGGGTTTGAGGTCTGTGAGGAGATGGCTCATGCGGTGAATGAGGCCGCCAATCACGTCAATCGGATGCTGGATAACCCCGCCCATATCAATGCCCTGGATATCCTGCGCTGGCCGGGGGTGTTGTCGGTCAAGGAGCTGGATTACGGCCCGGCGCGGGAAGCGGCGGGGGAATTGTTTGAGCGAACGGTTGCCGAGCTGGTGACGGTCCGTGAGCGGGAAGGTGAGCGTTTGCGGCCGCTGTTTGAGGATCGCCTCAAGACCATGGGCGAGCAGGTCAGCGAGGTGCGCAGCCTGATGCCGGAGTTGCTGAAGGCGCAGGAGAAGAATCTGAAGGATCGCTTCGAGAAAGCCAAGGTGGAGATAGACCCTGAGCGCATCGCTCAAGAGATGGTGATGCTGGCCCAGAAAAGCGATGTGGCGGAGGAGCTTGATCGTCTGGAGGCCCATGTCACCGAGGTATCGGAAACCCTGCAGTCGGATGATGCCATCGGTCGCCGCCTGGATTTCCTGATGCAGGAGCTGAATCGCGAGGCCAATACGCTCAGTAGCAAGAGCATCGACGCCCGGGTAACCCGCGTGGCGGTGGATCTCAAGGTGCTGATCGAGCAGATGCGGGAACAGGTGCAGAACCTGGAGTAAGGGATTCCCGCATCGTGTATAATCCCGCCCCTTGTTATTGCGGCAGCGGGTTGTGACCGGTGAGATGTCGCGGAATTCAGTCAGGACCGGAGAGTTGTGCGCCATGAGCCAGGCAGTTGAACAAGGTACCCTCTATGTAATTTCGGCCCCTTCCGGGGCAGGGAAGACCAGCCTTGTGGCAGAAATGCTGCGCAATGACGAAAAGCTGGGGGTGTCGGTTTCCCACACCACCCGCCCGATGCGGGAGGGCGAGCAGCACGGGGTCAACTACCATTTCGTCAGCCGTGACGAGTTCGAAGCGATGATTGGCCGCGGCGATTTTCTCGAACACGCGGATGTGTTCGGCAACTACTACGGCACCTCCCAGGTCTGGGTGCGTGAAACCCTTGCGAAGGGGCGGGACGTTATCCTGGAAATCGACTGGCAGGGCGCCGAGCAGGTGCGGCGGCTTATTCCCGAGTGCGTTGGCATATTCATTGTGCCGCCATCCCCGGAAGTGCTGCGCGAGCGCCTGACCGGTCGGGGCACAGACGCGCCGGAAGTGGTTGATCGCAGGCTGCGTGAGGCCGCGGAAGAGTGCAGTCACGCCGTCGAGTTTGATTACCTGGTGGTGAACGATGACTTCGATGTGGCGCTCCAGGACCTGCTTGCCATCGTGCGCGGCCAGCGCCTGCGGATAGCGGCCCAGCAGGTGCGCTACAGCAATTTGCTGGCACGGTTGTCGGCCCGGGACTGACGGCGCGTTTCCGCTGTATACAAATTGAGCCAACCGCAGTAAACTACGCGGTCTGCTAGAACAGTTATTTTTTAATTTTGTCGGGGAAGTTATGGCACGAGTTACCGTTGAAGATTGTCTGGAAAACGTTGATAACCGTTTTCAGCTGGTTATGCTGGCTACCAAGCGCGCTCGCCAGATTGCCACCAAGGGCTTTGAGCCGATGGTAGCGGAAGAGAACGACAAGCCTACTGTCATTGCCCTGCGTGAAATTGCCGAAGGCAAAGTAACCCGCAGCCTTCTGACGGAAGAAGAGGAAGATTAAGCTGCAAGGCAGGTAGAATGCCTGCCTCAAGCATTGAAATCTGTCCCTGCGGTTTTATAGTGTATCTATAACGCATGGCTGGACGGATAACGGAAGGACCCGGATGCACGCATTCGGGTTTTTTTATCCCTGATTTTCGGTCTGTACTTCTCAATTTTTACTTTTCAATCTGTACTCGGAGGCGCGGTGTCGGCAGAGGCAACGGTTGAAGGGCTGGCGCAAGAGCTCAGTTCCTATCTGGATACCAATCGCATCAATCAGGTGCGACGAGCCTACTATTATGCCGAGCAAGCCCACGAAGGCCAGATGCGCCGCAGTGGCGACCGTTACATCACCCACCCCCTTGCTGTTGCCCATATCCTTGCCGACCTGAAACTGGACCATCAGAGCCTGATGGCGGCCATGCTTCACGACGTTATCGAAGACACCGGTATTCCCAAGGACGCCCTGTCGGATCAGTTTGGCGAGGACGTCGCAGAACTGGTAGACGGCGTCAGCAAGCTGACCCAGATTGAATTCCGCTCCCGCGCCGAAGCCCAGGCCGAGAACTTCCAGAAAATGACCCTGGCCATGGCCCGGGATATTCGCGTCATCCTGGTGAAGCTGGCGGACCGTCTGCATAACATGCGCACCCTGGGGCCCATGCCCTATGAAAAGCGTCTGCGTATTGCCACCGAAACCCTCGATATCTATGCCCCCATTGCCAATCGCCTGGGCATGCACTCGATATGCACCGAGTTGGAGGATCTGGGGTTCTCGTCCCTCTATCCGATGCGCTCGCGGTACATTTCCAAGGCGGTGGAAAAACTGAGGGGCAGCCACCGGGAAATCATTGACGAGATCCGTGGCAAGCTTCAGGAAAAACTGGAAGAACGAGGGTTGCCGGGCCGTATCCTGGGGCGAGAAAAGCATCTGAACAGCATCTACAACAAGATGAAGTTCAAGCAGAAGTCGTTCCACGAAATCATGGATGTGTACGCGTTCCGCATCATCACCGACACCGAGGACGACTGCTACCGTATCCTGGGTGCAGTGCACAGCCTGTACAAGCCGCTGCCGGGGCGTTTCAAGGATTACATCGCCATGCCCAAGGCTAATGGCTACCAGTCCCTGCACACCACGCTGTTCGGCATGCATGTGAATATCGAGATCCAGATCCGCACCGAGGAAATGGAGCACATTGCCAACAACGGTATTGCCGCCCACTGGATGTACAAGAACGAACCCACCAGCGTGACCAGTGTGAATCAGTCCCGGGTGGACCGCTGGGTGCAGGGTCTGATGGAAATGCGGGAGCGGGCGGACGACTCCCTGGAATTCATTGAGCACGTCAAGGTCGACCTGTTCCCGGACGAAATCTACGTGTTTACGCCCAAGGGCAAGATCATGGAATTGCCCAGCGGCGCCACGCCGGTGGACTTCGCCTATGCCATTCACACCGATATTGGTAATGCCACGGTTGCCTGCCGCATCAACCGTAACCTGGGTTCCCTGAGCCAGCCGTTGCAGAGTGGTCAGACCGTGGAAGTCATCACCGCACCCGGGGCGCGCCCGAATCCGGCGTGGTTAAGCTTTGTGGTCACCGGCAAGGCCCGCAGCAGCATTCGCCACGTGTTGAAGAATCAGAAGCGGACGGAATCCCTGGAGCTGGGCAAGGCGTTGCTGAAGAAATCCCTCAAGGGCTTCGGGACCAGTCTGTCCAGCATCAGTGACAGTCAGATTGACGCGGTGGTGAAGCACAATCAGGTCAGCAGTCTGGACAACCTGGTCAGCGAGATTGGTCTGGGTAATCGCATGGCGTACCTGGTGGCCCGGCAGCTGGTCAGTGGTGAAGAGGAAACCACCGGCACCGTCTCGGACGCCCAGTCGCCGGGAAGCCCGGTGACCATTCGCGGAACCGAGGGTCTGCTGGTCCGCTTCGCCAGTTGCTGCAAGCCGATTCCCGGGGACCCGGTGGTTGGTGTGATGGACTCTGGCAAGGGCATGATCATCCACTCCGATACCTGTTCGCGATTGCCGGAGGACGACGAAGGCCGGGCGCGCCTGACGCACCTCAAGTGGGCCAAGGACATCACTGATGAATTTTCGGTAGAGCTGCGGGTGGAGCTGGAGCGCCAGCGTGGCGTCATCGCCGAGGTGGCCAACGCCGTGGCCATGGCCGACGGCAATATCGAACGGATTAACGTCGAAGAGCAGAACGCACGGCTGGGCGTTGTCAGCCTGGTGGTGCATGTCAACGGTCGCCGTCACCTGGCCCGGGTGATGCGGCGGGTTCGCAATATTCGCGCCGTGACCCACATCAACCGGGTGCGTCATTGACCCGGAATGCCGACCAACGGCTGGTTGACAGGGTGCGCTCCGAGGGGCGACGATTGGCGTTTTGGAAGAGAGGAACCCAAAGGTCATGACCAACAAATCTATCATCCAGACCGAGAATGCTCCCCAGGCAATCGGTACCTATTCCCAGGCGGTAAAAGCCGGCGATACCGTTTACCTGTCGGGACAGATTCCTCTGGTGCCGGAAACCATGGAAGTGGTGGCCGGTGATTTTGCCGCCAAGACCCGTCAGGTGTTCGAGAACCTGAAAGCGGTCTGCGAAGCCGGCGGCGGTGAGCTGAAAGACATCGTCAAGCTCAACATCTACATGACGGACCTGGCCAACTTCGCCACGGTCAACGAAATCATGGCGACGTATTTCCAGGAGCCGTATCCGGCCCGCGCCGCTGTTGGTGTAGCGGCCCTGCCAAAGGGTGTGCCCATCGAAATGGAAGCGGTGATGGTTCTGAGCTGATGGCTTGAATCAGCAGCGATAAGAAAGCGGCCACTTGCACTGGCCGCTTTTTTTATGGGCGGCCGGTGATCATCTCCCGATACCCCGCCCGGAAATCGGGGTAGCGGAAGCGGTAGCCGCTGTCCAGCAAGCGCTGGTTATTGCAGCGCTTGCTGCCTGCCCTGCCGCCCTTGCGGGCATCGGCTTTGGGCGCCGCGCAAGACAGCTGTTCCTGAACCCAGTGGACCACCTCATCCAGCCGCACCGGCTCGCAATCGCTGGCGACATAGCAATCTTCCACCGGCTCTCCACTGAGCGATTTACTAATGAGATGCGCAACGATGGCTGCAGCGTCGACCTCGTGAATACGGTTGCTGAACGGGCCTGGGCTGGCCGGGTCCATGTTGCCGGCAACCACGGCCTCCAGGAAGCGCCGGCGGGAAGGGCCGTAAATCCCGCTGAAACGAACGATGGTTGCGGGAAAACCGCTGTCCAGAGCCAGCCGTTCACCTGCCAGAATGGCCTGGCCGCTGGAGCGCTCGGGTTCCGTGGGGCTCGATTCATCGACCCAGGCGTCGTCATCCTGGGCGTACACGCTGGTGCTGCTGATAAAGATCAGGCGCTGAAGTGCCTGCCCTGACAGCGAGCCCAGCAGGTTTTTCAGGCCGGTTACGTAGGCGTCACGGTACCCCTGCTCGTCATAGTTTGACGGTGTCAGGCAGTAAATCACGGCATCGAGTCGGGAGGGGATGACGGCGTTGACCTGGTCCGCCTGCATCAGATCCGCCCCCAATGGCTGGATACCGTTGGGTATCCGGTCGGGGGTGCGTCTGAGTCCGAACACTTCGGCCTGGTCGGCCAAAAGCGAGGCAATATTGCCGCCGAGTTTGCCGCAGCCGGCAACAAGAATTCGTGGCAGTTTATTGCTTTCAGTGATTGCCATAGACAATATCAATCCTTATGCTTTGGCTTATCAGCCAACGGGGCCGTTGAACACACAGAACTCTGACCTGGACGAACTTTTTATCTAGAAAACCCTGACCGGAGCTCACCATGACTCTCACCGAGTTACGATACGTTGTTACCCTCGCACGGGAAAGGCATTTTGGTCGCGCCGCCGAGCGTTGCCACGTCAGTCAGCCCACGTTGAGCGTGGCCGTAAAAAAGCTGGAAGACGAGCTCGGTATTCCCCTGTTTGAGCGAAGCAAGAGCAGCATCCGTGTGACCGAGACCGGTCTGCGTATTATCGAACAGGCCCAGCGGGTACTGGATCAGGTCGGTGTGATCAAGGACATGGCCCAGGACGGCAAGAACCAGCTGAACTCTCCGCTGAAAGTCGGCGCTATTTATACCATTGGTCCGTATCTGTTTCCTCACCTTCTGCCCGAATTACGACGTGCCGCGCCGGATATGCCGTTGTTCATAGAAGAGAACTACACCGCCAGCCTGCGCCAGAAGCTCCGGCATTCCGAGCTGGATGCCATCATTATTGCGCTGCCGTTCGAGGAGCCCGAGGTTGTCACGCTGCCGCTGTATGACGAGCCGTTTGTAGTGTTGCTGCCTGCCGGTCACCCGCTGACCGAGAAGGAAAGTCTGACTGCGGAAGAGCTGGCGAAGGAGCAGTTGCTGTTGCTTGGCCCGGGGCACTGTTTCCGGGATCAGGTGCTGGAATCCTGCCCGCCGCTGGTTGATGCCGTCACCCGTAATGTCGGGGCGTCTGCTCCGGCACTGGTGACTGAAGGCAGCTCCCTGGAAACCATCCGCCACATGGTGGCCTCCGGCCTGGGCATTACCGTGCTGCCGCTCTCGGCGGCGACCGCGATGCAGTACCACGAAGATATCCTGGCCGTGCGCCCGTTTGCAGCCCCGGTACCATTTCGCACCGTAGCGCTGGCCTGGCGGGTGACGTTCCCGCGACCGAAAGCCATCGATGTGCTGTCACTGGCGGCCAGCCAGTGCCGGGTCATTGAAAAGGCCAGGTCAGACACCCCGGCCGTTGCCGCCAGCGCCTGAGGCCGGCCATGACGTCACTGGACGACATTCCGGTTACTACCCTCAAGGGCGTGGGAAGCGCCCTTGCAGACCGGCTGGCCAAGCTGGGGATCCAGTCCCTGCAGGATCTCCTGTTTCACCTGCCGCACCGATACGAAGACCGCACCCGTATTATCCCCATGGGCAATCTGCGTATCGGGGATGTGGGCGTGGTGGAAGGCGAGGTGGTCAAAACCGATCTGGTCATGGGGCGGCGACGCAGCCTTCAGGTCACCCTGAAGGACAACAGCGGCTTTCTGGTGATGCGCTTTTTCCACTTCAATGCCGCCCAGAAAAACCAGTTGTCCGAGGGCGCCCGGGTGCGATGCTTTGGCGAGGTCCGCCCTGGCCGGGCCGGCTACGAGTTCTACCACCCCGAATACCAGACCAACCCACCGCCCATGCCGGCGGAGTGTGAGGCCACACTGACACCGGTCTACCCGCTGACCGAAGGCATCCAGCAGCCACGGGTACGTTCCCTGTGTCAGCAGGCGCTGACGTACCTCAAGCGTTACCCCATTCGTGACTGGCTACCCCCGGCACTGCTGTCGGATTATCAGCTGCCGGGCATTTCCGCCGCAGTGGAGCTGGTGCATTCGCCGCCCGCTAATGCGCCGGTTCACTTGTTAATGGAAGGCAGGCACCCGGCCCAGCAACGGCTGGTGATGGAAGAGCTGCTGGCCCATCAACTCAGTCTGTTGCAGGTCAGGGAACAGATCCAGGCAAGGGAAGCCCTGCCGCTGTTACCCGCGGGCGACCTTGTGGAACGTTTCCTGGAAGAGTTGCCCTTTCGCCTCACCGGGGCCCAGCAGCACGTCGTGCGTGAGATACGCCAGGATCTCAGTCAGCCGTTGCCGATGTTGCGTCTGGTTCAGGGGGATGTCGGCTCCGGTAAAACCGTGGTGGCCGCGTTGGCGGCGTTGCAAACCATCGGTGCGGGAGCTCAGGTTGCGTTAATGGCACCTACTGAGATTCTGGCGGAACAGCATTATCACAACTTCCGGGAGTGGCTGGAGCCGCTGGGTATCCGCCTGGCGTGGCTGTCTGGCAAGGTCAAGGGCAAGGCCCGGCGGGAAGCGCTGGAGCAGGTCGGCAGTGGCGAAGCCGCCGTCGCCATCGGCACCCACGCCCTGTTTCAGGACGACGTGGCGTTCAACCGACTGGCCCTGGTGATTGTCGATGAACAGCATCGCTTTGGTGTCCATCAGCGGCTGGCGCTGCGGGAAAAAGGCGTGGGAGGCTCCCTGGCACCCCACCAGTTGATCATGACCGCGACACCCATTCCCAGAACCCTGGCCATGAGTGCCTATGCCGACCTGGATACGTCGGTCATCGATGAGCTGCCGCCGGGGCGAAAGCCCATCGAAACCATTGCGATTCCCGACAGCCGTCGGGACGATGTCATTGAGCGCGTACGCAATGCCTGCCAGGAAGGTCGCCAGGCCTATTGGGTCTGTACCCTGATCGAAGAATCCGAGGCGCTGCAGTGCCAGGCTGCGGAGGTGACCGCCCGGGAATTGTCGGAGCGCCTGCCGGATCTGAAAACCGGCCTGGTTCACGGACGCCTGAAAGCGGCGGAAAAGGCTGAGATGATGAGCCGTTTCAAGAATGGCGAGCTGGATCTGCTGGTGGCAACCACCGTGATTGAGGTGGGGGTGGATGTGCCGAACGCATCGCTTATTATCATCGAAAACCCGGAGCGGCTTGGCCTGGCCCAGTTACATCAGCTTCGTGGTCGTGTGGGGCGGGGCGAACAGGCCAGTTTCTGTGTATTGATGTACCATCCGCCCTTATCCCTGAATGGCAAGGCCCGCTTGCAGGCTCTCCGGGACAGTCAGGACGGCTTCGTGATTGCCGAGAAGGACCTGGAGATTCGTGGGCCGGGGGAAGTATTGGGAACACGCCAGACCGGCATGATGCAGTTTCGGCTGGCCGATTTTGAGCGGGACAAGGGATGGATTGAACCCATCCGTGAGATGGCGCCGGGGTTGATGAAGCAGCCCGATGCAGTCGGTGGCCTCATTCGTCGCTGGCTGGGCGAGAGAATTCGTTACGGCGACGTTTAAATTTATGCTGCCACCACAGGCGTGGCGGCATTTTCTTTGGGGGATAGCTATGGAACTACCTGTCGCGGTCCGGCAGGCGCTGGGCGACAACGCGGGGGAAGTGGCCCTGCGGGACATCAGCCAGGCCAGAACTGACCACTTGCTGAGAATGGTATTGCTCAGTGACGAGCAGGGAAACCTTCAGGCCATTACCCGGCATGATGACCTCCTAGACATCAACGCACTCAATAAGCGGCTGGGGCGTGACCTGCACATCATGAAACGCCGTGAGCAACTGCGGGTCAGGGAGCGGGCCGGGCTGGCGGAATTGCCGGCGTTGCCGTCACTGACCGGATGGCCGACAGTGGTGGATGAGCGGGTCGACAGTCTTGAAAGCGTTGCCATTGTCCTTGGTGCGCAGGACCTGGCCATGGTGATGCCAGGAGAGGACTTTCACGCCATTACCCGTCAGGCAGACCGGATGGACTTTGCTGTGGCGGAGGACACCATCACGGTGAATCTGGACCGCCCTGAAAAGGATCGGGACCAGCTCCATTCCGCGATCAAGAAGTTTACCGGATTGCGTATCCAGCAACGTCTGGAAGACACCCTGGAATTGCCGCCACTCCCGGAAACCGCCCAGCGGATTATCCGGCTTCGGGTGAACCCCAATGCGGTAATGGGGGATCTGGTGGATATCGTTGAAAGTGATCCCAGCCTGGCAGCCCAGGTCGTGAGTTGGGCTTCATCTTCCTTTTACGCGGCGGCGGGGCAGGTGCGGTCGGTGCACGATGCAGTGTCACGGGTGCTGGGCTTTGACCTGGTGATGAACCTGGCGATGGGACTGGCCCTCGGCCGTGCGCTGACCGAGCCCCGGGATCACCCGGAGGGCTACGTGGACTACTGGCAGCAAGCCATCTGGCAGGCGCAGTCCGCCGGCATCCTGGCTGCCATGATGCCCCGTGGGCAGCGGCCCGCATTCGGGCTGGCCTACCTGGCCGGGCTGCTGCACAACTTCGGCCACCTGGTGCTGGCTCAGGTTTTCCCGCCCCACTTCAAACTGGTGTGCCGGTCACTGGAAGTGAATGGCCACTTGGATTCCTCCGTCACCGAGCATTACCTGCTGGGGATTACCCGCGAACAGATCGCCGCCGAACTGATGCAGAACTGGGGGATGCCAGATGAAGTGACCCTGGCTATCCGCTACCAGAAAAACCCCGAGTACGAAGGGCCCCACAGCGTGTATGCCCGTTTGTTGTGGCTTGGGCGGCAATTGCTCAGCCAGCGTGGTGTTGCCCTGGGGGCCAGTGAGGAAGTGAGCCCGGAGCTTTACCAGTCATTGGGTCTGGATCAGCGTGCCGTGGAAGAGCAATTTGATGAACTGGTGAACAACAAGGACAGCATCATGGCTATGGCCGGCATGATGAGTCCTTGATTTAACTATAAAAAAGCCGGCCCTTGGGCCGGCAAGCTCACCCGCTTGTTGCAGAGTCGTCCAAACTTATCAGGAGAAAACAACGCAAGGTGCCCGCAGAGTTTGATCAGGAGTACCTTGTCTTTAAATTTAGACGATGAGGTTGGAAATAAAAGTCAACCTTGGTAACGAACAGTGGGCAAGCGGACTGTTTCAACTTTGAAACACTGGAATGTGTTGATTTCAAAAGTTAAATGTTCCGGGTTATTTGGTGCTCCGATTACAAAATGTTACAAATTAATTTGTTGGCCGCTGGGCTGGCGTCAGAAGGTGTGATGCCGAAGGGCGGTTGCAGCACGGCGAATGGCATCCGCGTGTTTTTCCTCAACGGCGAGCCGTTCCTTGTCCATCTTTTCGATGAAGCGAGTGTCCGTGGCCTGGCGGGCCCGGTGAGTCGGCATGTGCTGAATCTGCTCGTAGACTTCCTGGAATACCCGGAACGGCGACTGCTCAAGCAATTCCGGCGCTACATGGTCCAGCAACCCTTTCAGACGTAGACAGGCCTCTGAGTACTCGACCTGATCCTCTTCAACGGCTTGCGCAATCACCTGAATGCTTTCCACCATCGACTGCCGGCGCTGCGACCGAAACGCCCGGTTCTTGTCGTTACTTTTACGGTTTTTCTTCAGCAGTCTGGCCTGGCGCACGATGAAAGCCGATAGCAGGGCGATGGCAACCAGGCCGGTGATGATCAGTGTCCATTGCAGCCACAGGGGCATAGCGTCATCCTCGTTTCAATCAGGCGCGTTTGCGCTGGCGCTCGGTGCGCCAGACCTTTATTTTGACCTTCTGCCCATTGAGTACCGACGTGCCAACCAGCGGGTCCACCTGCTGATCACTCAGCACGTCATTGAGGCTGGCGCCCGCGTGGGCGGCGGCCACAGACTGGCTGGTGCCCTGACGATGGTGACCCCAGCCATGGGGGACGGACACGACACCAGGCATGATGTCCTCGGAAATCTCAACGGGCAGCACGATGTTACCGGATACATCGCCAGAGTCCGAGGTGATTTCCGCCGAATCGCCAGCTTGAAGCCCGCAGCGTGCGGCATCCCTGGGGTGGATGATCAGGGTGCATCGGTCCTTGCCCTTAACCAGCCTTTGGCTGTTGTGCATCCAGGAGTTGTTACTGCGCACATGTCGACGGCCGATCATCAGCAGGTCATCCGTGGCCGGGCTCGCCAGCAGGTCGTGAAGCCGGTCCAGATCCTGCAGATAGCGCCGGGGAGCAAGGTTCACCTTGCCGTCACGGGTAAACAGACGTTCCGGCATGCAGGGTCTGAGAGGGCCCAGGTCGACACCGTTGGGATGGTCCCGCAACGTTGCCAGGGAAAGTCCTTTGGGAAGGTCCTGCCAATGGCGGTTGAGGGGGCTGAGCCTTGCGATGCCCTGAAGCGGATGGCGGCTGGGCAGGATATCCATGACCAGATCGATGGCCGGCTGTACCAGTCCCCGGGCCGGGCCGATGTTCGCTCCGTAGGGGCCGGAGCGTAGCAGCAGGTCCAGGATGGGGTCCGGCCCGATCTGTTTGAAGGCGCGCCAGCCCAGTTCGGCGCGGAAGGGCAGGCGACCGCCTTTGCGTTTCTTCTCCAGGCGATGCGCCAGCTCCAGCAGGATTTGCCAGTCGTGGCGGGAATCGTCACCGGCTTCGAACAGTGGGTCACTGTATTTGGCGTAGTTGCGCACCGCGAACATGCTGAAAATCAGATCGTAGTGGCTACGTTCGAGGGCCGCCGTCGGAGGCAGGATCACGTCCGCGTGGCGGGTGGTTTCATTCAGGTAGTAATCCACCGACACCATGAAGTCGAGGCCTTCCAGCGCCTGCTCCAGTCGCCCGCCATTGGGGTTGGACAGCGCCGGGTTGCCGGCGACGGTCACAAACGCTTTGATCTGGCCTTCGCCTGGCGTCAGCATCTCGTCCGCCATGGTGCTGGCGGGGTATTCACCGGCGAATTCCGGCAGCTTCTTCACGCGGCTGTAACGTTTGCCAAAATGGCCCTGCTGGCCGGACATGCCGCCAAGGGCAATCAGGTCGATAGCGGGCTGGGTAAACATCACACCGCCGGTGGCATCAAGCTTGCCGGTCAGGATATTCAGGCAGTAGGCCAGCCAGGTGGCTACGCCGCCAAAGGCTTGGGTGCTGGTGCCCATGCGGGTGTACAGCGCTGCTTTTTGTGTGGTGGCCAGTTGCCGCGCCAGTTCACGGATAGCTTCCGCATCAAGACCGGTGTGGGAGCTGACCGCCTCCGGGGTAAAACTCAGGGATGCCAGACGTAGCAGGTCGACATCCCTGGTCCAGCTCTCCGCGTGGCCAAGGTTGACCAGGTCCTCTTCGAACAGGGTATGCACCATGGCCATCAGTAGCAGCGCATCGGTGCCGGGGCGGATGAAATGGAATTCGTCGGCCAGTTTGCCGGTTTCCGTGCGCCGTGGATCCACCACGATCATCTTGCCGCCCCGGTTTTTCAGGGCTTTCAATCGCCCGCGGACGTCCGGCACCGTCATCAGGCTGCCGTTGGAGGCCATGGGGTTCGCGCCGATGCAGATAAACAGGTCGGTGCGGTCGATATCGGGAATCGGAAACAGGATCTGGTGCCCGAACATTTCCAGGCTGGCCAGCATGTGGGGTAGTTGATCGTTGGAGGTGGCGGAGAACCGGTTCTGGCTACCAATGGCCCGCAGGAACGGCATGGTGGCCACCAGCGACCCGTGGTTATGGACGTTCGGGTTGCCCAGGTACACCCCAATGCTGTTGCGGCCCTGTTCCTTGCGAACCCGGTGCAGGCGGTCTGCCACCAGGTCGAAGGCTTCATCCCAGTCCATTTCCTGCCAGCCGGTGGCGGTCCGGCGGATCGGTTTTTTCAGGCGGTCCGGATCTTCGTGAAGATCCTGCAGGGCAACCGCCTTGGGGCAGATGTGGCCATGGCTTAACGGATCGTCTTCATCACCCTTGATGGAGGCAATGTGTCCATCCTTGACCTCGATAGCCACGCCGCACATGGCTTCGCACAGGTGGCAGGTGCGGTAATGGGTGCCGTTTTCCATGGGTTCTCTCTCCGATCGGGTTTTTATTTTCTGACTCTGAGCGCAGGCACGCGGGTACGGTGTTCCGGAACACGCTGTGAATACGTCCCTGTAACGCTCGGGCTCCGCCATCCCTGGCTCCGCACGGTTCCAGAACACCGTACCCGCGTGCCTCTGGAAGAGTGGAGTTGGTTTCAACAGACAACCAGATTAGCAGGAAATGCAGGTGAGGGGAAAAGCCTGACTTGGCTGAAGCGGCCATAAAAAAGGCCAGCCCGAAGGCTGGCCTGGAGTGCGGGTGAGTATAGGAGATTAATACTCTTCCGGGATCTCCTTGATTGGGTTGGAGAGGAAGTTTAGGTAGATGCCTTGTTCGGGGATTGTAAGTGGTATCAGAACAGCACCAGACTCCTCTGTGTCCCCCGCAAGAAGTTCTTCACATTCGTCGGTGCTACCAAATAAAAGGCCGCCGAGACAGCTGGTTAATGAAATCCCGGAGTCAAGAATCGCGCTCTCTGTGGAAACTAGGACATTGATTTCCGGAGCATTAATGTTTCTTTGCTCAATCTGCATTCTGCCATCATCGAAGAATGTGATTGGGCCGTCGAGCTGCAGTGTAATCGGATAGCTGTACAGGTTGTGCTGCAGAGCACCTTCCAAAGGTACTACCAGATTTGGTGCATCAAGTGTTAATTCCGCACTAGTTTTGAAGAGCGGATTGCCGTCTTCACCTTCGATAATGATGCCCTCTATGAGTTCATCTCTTACACCGTCAGAACCCTCGCTATACCGCATCCTAAGGACTTGAGGGCCAGTAACTTGATCGCCAAGTCCGTCCAGCACAACGGTAGCCGAGGTTGCAGCAAGCATGGTTGGATACAGAAGGATTTTTACCCCCTGTTTTCCTGTTTCAGGGTCAGTTGCAGGACCAACGACCTCGGTATTCAAACCATAAGTCTGGTAAATGAACTTATCCCTGGGGCAGTCGCCTTCTGTATCTGCAGAGCATCCTACTGCGGCCCCGGCAGGAGCGCCTAAGACGGTTGCCTCTTTGTCTGTGACCAAGAGCTTCGCCCCATTGGCCGATGGCAGGAATCCACCATTGCCGTCGCTCTGATGATTAAACGGCTCCAGACATTCCTCTCCTCCCAGAGTAGGGCAATCTACAACGTAGTTTGAGTTGGTGTCTCGAATTGGTAGATTTCTAAGAGGTGTAAAGACAGAACCTCTTGGAGCCGCTCCTTTAAAATAGATGGTCATATCAGGACCACCCACTGTTTCCGGATCTACCAACAGATCGGTTTTGAGTGGGAAGCCAGCGCCGGCGCTTGAGCAAATGGCGCTGTCGCAAGAACCCTCACTAGTGGCGGAGCGCATGGTGTAGCGGTAATAACTTCCACGTTCCCAAGGCTCGTCTGGGTAAAAGCGGACTCGCTGGTTGTTCTTCTCGAGGCGACCACTAACAAGTTCGCCAGCGCCAATTGCTGTGGACGAATCACTAATCTTCTCAACAATAAAGGAACTCTCATCTATTGTGTCGAGGTTCATGGATTGTGAGAAAACAACGACTATCGGCCTATTCTCAGGCATAGTCGATATGGGCAGAATATCGCCCTCTGGTCCACTTGGTGCATCATCAATGCACTGTCCGTGAGTATCCGCTGTCAAATCCACAGCTGTCGTGACGCAAGGAAAGCCGGGAAAAGTGGTAAGGGCGATCGGCGACCGCTGCGTAACCTCTCCTTCCGCACCGATTTCCGGCAAGCGGAAGTTCAATGTCGGAACTGTCGCGGCATTGCCTGCAATATCGGTTACGCCATTGATATTGACCGCGTAATCCACGCCATGCTTCAGGCCGCCCTCCGGGTTCAGCACCAGTACGGTGCCATCAACTTTCGCGTTCAGGGAGCCATCGGCGACAGTGAGAGGAACCCCGCCTTCGTCGATTGTTACGCCATCGGCAACAGAATCCTGGTCCAGCGGCTCATCAAAGTTCAGCACCACCGGATCACCCGGACGTTGCATATCCTGGCGGGTGGGGGGCACCGCATCCTCGGGGCCGGGCATCCAGCTGACCAGTTGTGGTCCGGTCAGGTCTTGCAGCTCTTCGTCACGCTGATCGGCAGCGTCGAGCTGGGAGGTGGAGTCGGTGGCTGCTTCGATGCGGAAGGCGATGGTGGAATCAGTGAACTCCTGGCCGAGCAGGTTGGGTTCAACCATGCCAATGGCATCGATGGTCAGTATGCCATCTTCCACCAGGGCGATACCGGTCAGCTCAACGCCAAGCAGGTCCTGGGACAGTGACGCGTTCGGCTGTTCCTCTTCGGTGTTCATGGATACATCCATGAACAGTTTGACGTGCCGTGGTGCGCTCTGGTCGTCGGTATAGGGGTTGGGCATCAGATAACCGGTAGCGTCCGACAACATGGTGACCTTGATGTTGCCGGTTTGCTGAATCTCGCCGGTGTCCGGGTCGATAATCGGCACTGTGCCGTTGATGCGTACATCCAGGCTGCTGCTGTTTAGCAGGCTGCCTTTGGGCACGCGCAGGGGCAGGGGCTCGTCGGCTTCAAACGCCGGTGCGAACCCCAGTTCGGCAAACAGGCCGCCGGTTTGCTGTGATGGGCCCGCGGTGCCCTGAAGCACAGAGTTCAGGGTAACGCCGTTGATGATCTGGCCGTTCAGTTTTGAGCGGCGGGCGTCCGTTGCAGTGCTGCCTGCGTTCAGGCCAGAGTCGATGACTTCCTGAAACAGAACGACTCTTGGGCCGGTATCTCGTGGAGTGATCTCTTCACTGAAATTCTCCAGCACACCGCCATTAATGCCAGGCAGATTCCTGACGGAGACAGTGTAGGTTTCGCCCGGGGTCAGGAAGTCGTCATCCCGGCCGCACAGCTCGGGGGTGTCTGGTATGCAGGGGTCGATGGTGACCAGTCGGCCCTTGGCCAGAACGATGGCGGGTACCTGTTCACCGTTGCTGTCGGTAATCTCAATAACGCCGCCCAGCTCTTTCCACTCCGGATGCACTGGTTGGGTCAGGCGCAGGCGGAATGTGGAAATGTCCATGGGCCGGAACACAGCGCCAGGGGCCGGAATCATTTCTGCCACGTCGAAGCTGGTGCTCAGGTTGTCCAGCCCGGCGATGCCGCTGAACGACCCACGGGTGGAGAACTGCACACCTGCCGCGCCAACGGCGTTGGGTGTCTGGATAATGCGGTTATCCTCGGCGAGCAGGCCTTCGGCAAACTCGATGGTGTACTCGGTGCCGGGCTCCAATTCGCCCTGCGGGGAGATTTTCAGGCTGCGATTGCCATCGATACCTTCGGTTGTGAACGATACTTCGTCGTCACCGCCGGTAATACGGATCTTGCTGGCGACGTCCTCATCGGAGAGGGCGTGGGAGAAGCGTAATACCAGTTCGGATTTCGGGCTGACTTCACCCTGGCCGTCTGATGGGTAGGAGTATACGACCGAGCCGGGCGTCCGCGGTTCGTTGATTTCCTGGCCACCCCCGCCGCCACAGGCGGCAAGGATGGCAGCGGGTAATAGTGCCAGTGTATTTTTGTAGTTCATGGCAGACCTCTTATCAGAACTTCAGGGTGATGGAGCCGCTGATTACATGGATATCACCGTCTGCAGTGGCTTGTTGCTCGTTGCCATCAAAGTCGACGATGGTGAAATCCCGTTCCTGCAATTGCTGGTACTGGTAACCGATGTCCAGACGAACCGGATAGGCAAGCAGGCGTGTGCGATCGTAGGTTGCGCTGATGCCAAGGCCAGCAATGATTTTGTCGGTGTCCAGGTAGTTCAGTTCCGGATTGCGAGTGGTTTTGAGTGGGGACTCTTCATAAGCCAGGCCGCCGCGAATGGCGAAATGCTGGCCCAGCTCGTACTCGCCGCCAATGCGTGGCACCAGAATGTCATCGAAACGGATCCGGCTCCCCGGATTGACGTTTTCCTGGTCGCGGATGGTATCGCCGGTGAACTCGTCTTCCAGTTCGGACCAGTTCTGTTGTTCAACGCTGCCGCCAATGCGCCAGCCATCGCCCTTGTATTGTGTACCGAAGCCGATGGTTTCCGGCTGGAAGGAGTCAATGGTTGCCACGGCCAGGCTCAGGCCCGGGTCGGGGATGGTCTGGGTAACGATGATGTTGGAGTCAACCGCGGTGGAAGCAGATGACTTGGTGCGATAGGTCACAGCGCTTTCCCAGCCGTCTAGGAAGCAGCTGCTTTCAGGACAGAATGTATCACCCCATTTGATGGTAGTACCGAGGATGGATTTCAGGGACGGCTCGGCGTTCACCGAAAGCCGCTCGCGGCTGGTTTCACCGCCAAGGGTGGAAACCGCATCAAGCTGGGCCGCTGCTTCCAGGGTGACACGCACCGAGAAACCACCGGAAATGCCGCGCCACAGCGGAGTCGCGCCGCCAACGTTCAGGAACAGCGGTTCCTTGCCGTATTGGAGGTACTGGCCGGTTTCGGAGGTTTGGGATGAAAACGCCAGCATTTCCTTACCGTACTTCTCAACGCCCGCAATAAAGCCCAGGTAAATCGGGTGGTCAAAACGGGTGAGGGAGCCCAGGTTGGTTTTCATGCCAATCAACACGTGCTGGCTGGGGGAATCGGAAATCACATCGCCGTCCGCGTCGGACCGGCTGGAGCGTAATTCCTGTTCGGCGTGAAGGATACCGCCGGTCAGCTCGCCGCGCTCATCGCTGGTCAGGTAGGAGGGGTTGTAATAGGTCGCGGAGACCTGGTCGTTGAACATGGACAGGGACTGGGCGGTGGCAACGTCCACGGGCATAACACCATATGTGGTACCCAGGTTGCCCATGCTGGCGGATGCAACACTGCCAAAACCTGCGGTGGTGGTGGCGACGGCAAGCGTAAGTGCCCGTACTGCGAAACGGTGAGAACCGATCATGGATCTGACTCCTGTTATTTTTGTCTTTTCTGATTGTTGAGTGACTCAGGTGATGGGGTGGTCACATTTATGGATACTGGTACAACTGTTTCAGAGTGTAACCACCTTGTCTTTTTGGGACGTTGGCCTCAATGACATGAATCTTTGTCGAAAAGATCACTTCTATGCTTCATTCATCATTGTTCAGGGGAAAAAGGATTGCGAGGCCTGAACCGACTGAGTTTGTTGGGAATGTGTGAGTGAGTGCGAGGTTTTGTTTCATATCAATGCAGAAGAGGCCAGCAAGCGCTGGCCCCTTCTGTCTATCGGGTTTGGGTATGTCAGTTTTGGGTGTAGGGGGAGATGTAATTCAGGCGTAGCTGCCCCGCCGGGATCTCCAGGTGAATGCGGGTGTTGGCGTCAACAGCCGCGTTGGCGATGCCTTCACACAGCCATTCGAACAGTGGGCTTCCGCACAGGCCACCGGTATTCTCGGCAGTAATGTCGATTTGTCCCCGTACCTCAACATCAATGGGGACGGACTCGACGTTCTCCAGCGCAATCTGCATCCTGCCGTCATCGAGGAACGTGATGGGGCCGCGCAGAACCAGTTGATCAAGGGGATAGCTGCGAAGATTGTGCCCAAGGCTCGCTGGCCCAATGCTGGGATTCAGGTAAGGGGCATCAAGGTAGACGTTCAGTGTCGTCTCAAAGGTAAGGTCACCATTCGCGTCTGAAAAGATCTTGCCCTGGGGCGCGACTGGATTGCCCTCCTCATCTTCATTGTACCGGATGCGCATCAGCATCGGTCCTGTCGGGATTTCCTCGTTTTCATTTAGGTCAACACTCAATATAAGTTCCGGAAATGCATCGACGAAACTGGTATCGATAAACGCCCAGACGCTGCTGGAAGTTGTTGCCAGTATCGACGGCAGGATATCGACAGGAATCTCGCCGTTTTCATCCGTCTCACCGGCCACGATGGTATCCAGCATGGCGGTCAGGTAGATGTACTGGTCTTTTTCGCAATCGAGCGCATACGCGCAGCCGATATTGGCTCCCTGTACCAGGGTTTCGTCATTGATCGCGCTGACCCCGGTGGCTCTCATGCCGGCTGCGTTGGGCATGCTTTCTCCGGAAACAGACCCCGCCTCAATGCCTGACTGGTAATCCAGGTCTGCGTTTGCATCTGCCGCTGGCAGATTTCTCAGGGGCAGGGCAACACGGTCATTCCGAGGTCCGCTGGCGGTAAAGTAATTTACCAGTGCCTGTCCGCCAAAGGTGCGGTTACTCTGGTCCCGGGTTCCCTGGCTCAGGATTTCTGTTTGCAGGGGCAGGCCAGCTTCAGAACGTACGGCGGAATTGGCGTTGAGGGTGTAGCGATACAGGGCGTCCTCACGCCATCCCGCCACCGGCGTGATCGACAGGTGGCGCGGCCCGGTCTGGAGGATGTATTCGGCTGTTGGTACTGGTGTCCATACACCTTCCACAAGGGATTCAATGGTCAGCGAGTCCCCGGCCGTGATGGTGGCCTGATCCATATTCTGAGAAAAGCGGACGGAGATGGGCTTGTTTGCCGGGTGCTGCGGAATCGGCAACAGATCATCCGAGGTCTTGCCTCCGGAGCAACGTCCCTGGTGGCCGCTGGCCGTGTTGGCAGAAACTTTGGAGCAGGGGAATCCCGGCAGGGTGGTCAGGGCAATCGGTGACTGATCGGCAGACGTCCCGCTGTGGGTCGGCGCCAGTTCGAAGTCCAGTGTGGAGGTTGCCAGCTCGTGGCCAGCAAGATCCTGTATCCCATCCAGTGTCAGGCTGTAGCTGGCATCGTGCTCCAGCGACGAAGCTGGTTGCACGGAGAGTACGGAACCGTTGATTGAATGATTAAAGGGCAGTTCGATGCCATCTTTGATCAGCGAGATATTGTCCGTTGTAACCGAACCCGGCAATACCGGCTCAGAGAAGTAGACAATCACCGGATCGCCGGGGCGCATCTTGTCCTGATTGTCCTCACCCGGCACCCAGCTTTTGATTGTAGGCGCTTCGTTATCCACGAAACTGGCTTCGGGCGGAGCATTGTCCGGGTTGCGGTAGCTTTCCAGGCGGAAGGAAATCAGGCCCGAGGCAACATCCACGCCCATGACGTCGGGCTCAATAACACCAACGGCTTCAATGTTCAGGGCACCGTCTTCCACCATGGCGGTCCCGACCAGGTGAACATGAAGCAGTTCCTGGCCCAGGGCCGCGTTGGCGATGGTGTTGCCGGTATTCAGCGCCATGTCGATGTAGAGCTCCACGAGACGGGGGGCGCTTTCGTTATCGGTATGGGGATTTTTCATCAGGAAGCCGTTGGCATCGGACAGGAAGCGAACTTCCACTGCTTCCGAAGAGAATCCGGCGGGCAGTGCCCCGGCCACTTTAACGACCACGTCGGAGCCGGTCATCAGCGCGCCGCGATCAATGCGAAGCGGCACACTTTGCCCGGCGTTTTCGAACTTCGGAATAAAACCCAGTTCAGCGAATACGGTGCCGGTGGCGGTTGTGTTATTGCCGCTACCCAGCAGCAGAGAGCTCAGGCTCACCGAGTTATAGTCCTCGCCTGACAGCGCCAGCTTTCCGGTATCGGTGGTGGCCGTCTGGGCCATACGCTCACGAACACCGTTAGGGGATGCGGAGTCCAGAGGTGTGAACGTCCATGGCGCCTCCGGCGGAAGCTCCAGGGGTGCGTCGGCAATGGTGCTGCGGATATCGTCGGTCAGGCTGATGGTGTAGGTCTGGGACGGATCAAGGTCACCTTCCGGGTCCACGGTGACCCGGTGGCCCTGAACGTACATCTCAGCAGGCACGGGTTCGTTGTTGCCGTCAAGGAGGCTGATGGTCTCGCCGTAGCGAAGGGAATCTTCTTCCACCGGCTCGGTAAACTGGATGCGGAGCACGGAGATGTCCGTGGCCGGGTAGACATCGTCGCCCTTAGGGATAAAACGGGCAACGCGGAAACCGGTGCCCTCGGTACGGTCGAGCAGCGGGCCCTGGGTGGCGGGCGCCGTGGTAAAAGAAAGTCCGCCACCGGGCAGTTCAATGTTGCCCATCGAGGTGGCCAGGCCGTTATTGGTCAGGGTGTACCGGGTGCCCGGTTTCAATGGCTGCGCCGGTCTGGCGGCGATACCCTGCTGGCCGCTGGTTGTGGTCAGGTCAGTCAGCGGAATGACGTCTCCCTGATCGCTTTCCAGGTGGAGCATGTCCGGGGAAAGCTCGCTTTCATCCACGGACAGTGCCCGGGTAAAACGCATGAAAACCGGGGCGGTGACGGGAACGGCTGCCTGATCAGCAGCCGGGTAGCTGAAATAGAGTTCGCCAGGGCTGTTGTCTACGTCGTCGACGGTTTGTTTTTCGCCGCCACAACCTGCCAGGCCAATACTGGCGGCCATCATTACAATCAGGGTTTTTCTGGAGAACAGCATCGCCGAGACGGATGCATTCAGCGCTCCTTTGCCGGGGCTGGATGAGCCAATCATTCGAATACTCCATTGTTATTGTGAGTCGTTGCAGTTCTTGTGACCGCTTTATCATTAGTGGAGATAGTAGGCCTGGTGATCTGACTAAAGGTGTGGCTTTGGAGACGTAGGTGTAGTTAGCGGCAGGTCAATCCAGCTCACAACCCGCATGGTTGCCCGGTTCGGGAATAAATGCGACGAGAGTCCGTGTTAATTTTTGTTGTGTTTTTGTGACGCGGTTTGCAGTTTGCCCTCCAGCAGTGCTTGTAAATAAAACTGACGTCGGCGCGATTACGCCCGGCTCGCAAGGGCGCGGGGCTGGTTGAGCGGCCCCGGATTTGCGAGTCCCCGCTTCTTTATGTCGATGAAATTTACATTAACATGAACGTCCTCCCCCGACTTGTTAAGTCTGCGTGTTTCAGGCCCTTGTTTTGGCTTCATATCACCCTTTTGGCGTGCCTTGTGCATCTATCAAGACAGAAGTCAGATCCGGACAACCGGTGGCTCTCCAGTCATAGAGCCCTGACTATCAGACGTAACGCGTCCAAATAAGGGAGATGTCTGTTTGAACGGTGACCATTAACAGGCGATGTATAGCGGAGAATAACTATGAGAACGTTCTCAAAATCCCTGGCGCTGGTGGCTTCCATGTCACTGACCGGCGCCGCTTGGGGAAACATGATCGGGGGCGTTGATGTCGGGGAAGTAGACCCCCTGGAAGCGGAAACCAATAGTCTGAGTCCTTGCACGGGCGGCAGTAGTCCATCAGCGGAGTTGTGCTGGATAAACTCCGTTCTTGGTGGAGATGCAACCTACGGCGTGAAGGAAGAGGATGTCTCCTACCAGTTCGTAGAGGGCAGCTCATCCGTGATCGGGTTCGAGTTGGGCAGTCCGACCGAGTATTTCATGATCAAGAACTCTACCTGGTGGGGGCTGTTTGAGAACAAAAGCAGCCTTGATTGGGCTGTCATTGATACAGCGCTGCTGAGTGCAGGATTCAACCTGCCGGACGGTGAAGAGTTGATCATCAGCCACGTTGCTCCTATCGGCGACACTGTCGTGAGAGTCTCAGAGCCAGGCACCCTGGCACTACTTGGCCTTGGCTTGTTTGCCATAGGTCTTAAAGGTCGCTGGTCCAAGAAGCGGTCATAAAACGGCGGCTTGCCGCCGTGACACGCTGATCAGTGTGTTCATAACGCTCCTCCATGAGGGGCGTTTTTTGTGGGGCGGGGATAATGGTGGGCCCAGCAGGGCGAAGCAGGAATGAGCGAAAGCAGTGGTCTTGTCGCCCTGCGTCTCTTGTTTTTAGGATGCTATAAGCTTGGTAGATTGCCTCGCTAGATGTAACTGTTGGGGCTTGGTGGCATTCATCTTCCCTAAAGTTTCCGCGGGGGAAATACAATGTGCGGACGCTACAACGTAATAGACGACCCAAAGGTCCAGTACCTGCTGGAAATCCTGGGCATCCCAATCCGCGCCCAAACCCGCCTAAACATAGCGCCAGGTGCAAAAGGCCAGATTGTTTACGAAAACAACCAGGGCAGAACTCTGGAAGACGCCATCTGGTCACTACTCATCGAGCGCAAACCGGATGGCACCGGCTACCGCCCCTCACCAAAATACAGCACCTTCAACGCCCAATCGGGAAGCCTGGGAAGTAGCCCCTTATGGAAAAAGCGGTTTCAATCCCAACGCGCCATCATCCCGGCAAGCGGCTTCCACGAATGGACGGGAGAAAAGGGCAGGAAGCAGTGCTACAACATCCATCCCCTGGACAGTGCCATAGCCTTTGCGGGCCTCTACGAACTCTGGGATTTCCAGGGCGAAACAGTGCCATCGTTTACCATCGTCACCTTGCCCCCGCACCCCAGGTTCAGCCACATCCACCCCAAGAGCATTCCATTGATGCTCACCCCTGAAGATTTCGACATGTGGCTGGACCCGTACCTCACCAATATCGATCCCCTGCAGCACCTGTTGAAAACACAGATAAGACAACCATTGGCAGTGGAGCCCATTCGAACACCGGCAGACCTTGAGCCAGTCGGGCAGGGTGAGGAAATAGAAGCGGACGAATAACGGTAAAGCCTTGTGTAGGACTTCTCGCACACGCCCTTCAGGGAAAGCGCCTAATAACCTAATGCAGAATCAGTACACTGGCAGCGAGCCATTTGGTCAGGACGATCAGGGTTCATCGCCGGCAAGGATGCCTGGCAAACGCGACACCTGCAGAGTGGTGTGACTGGTCAGGGAGAGTACTGGCACCAACTTCTTTTCCGTAGTTGCCTTCCCCCCTTTTAATTCATATCTTGCTTGGAGTTTTTCGTTAATTCGCGGGGGCTTGTATGCAAGGATTGCTAAATGAATCTCTTTGCGTGTATTCACAACTAAGGGATGAAGTCAGGGCATTGTTGGGAGAGATTAAGTCAACTGATGAAACCTACTATTCTTTCTCAGCGAGCCAATTAAATTACTTTGCTGACCGTTGCCAGTCGGTAAATGTGTTACTGCAGGTTTGGAAGCTTTGGGACGCGGACATCGTCATGAGGTCCGCTCTCGAGTGTGTAACCCGCTTTATCTTCATAGGCATCGCTACCCCAGAGGAAAGACAGCATCGTATCTATGAATATGTGGTGGGCCTCAATGAGATAGAGGAACTTCAGCGATCAGAAAAGGCTAAGAGTTTTGTTTCTGTGAGTGCTGACGATATCGGAGCAATGTTAGTAGGTGGTGTTGTGCTATCTCCTGAGAGGGAAGCAGAATTGAGGACTCGGTGGCCAAAGAGTAGGCGCCATGTAATCAAGCAAAAATGGTCTTTTTCGGAAATGGCCAGGGAAATTACAGGGTTTCAGGATGGACTGCTCGACCTGACGAGCTACAAGGCCCTCCTCCATAGCTACGGATTAAGTAGTCACCTGATCCACGCAGACCAGACCGCGATAGATTTAATCTGTGACCGTGAGGCTCGAGCCCCTGAGGTAAGGGAGGTTTTAGAGCAGGCTCACTATGCTCGCTTAGCTACTGAACAGGTATCGATGCTTTTTATGTGTTGGCGAGTGATGGCCTATGCGATTGGTGCTGATTCAAGCTGTGTAGAGGTTGAAAAAGGTTTACGCCGATTACTCGAACGGGCTGATGCGTATCACAAAGCCTTTGCAAAGACGCAGGAGCATTTGTACAAGTAAGGACCTTGCGATATATCAGTTAAGAAAACGAATCAGATAGGTTGATTGACCACATGTACACAATCGGCTCCACCTACACCCGGAAAGATATATACGAAATTCTCCAAGTTCCCACTGACCAGAGGGGGGGTGATTGGCTCAACGGCTACCACCGTCACGGCACTGACTATTACATCTTCTGCAATGTGGGGGTTCCTGGGCGAACCGGCCACGACTACGACAACCATTGGGAAGGCGAGAAACTGATCTGGTACGGTCAGGATAAGTCTCACTTCGGGCAGGGCGCCATCCAAAACCTGGTCTCAAGCGAGTACCGGGTTTTTATCTTCTACAGGGAACAAGACCGGGCACCCTTTACCTATGCGGGTGTAGGCACCCCGATACCCCATACGCAAATGCAACGGCCAGCGAGGGTCGATTGGATATTTGGTTCCGATAGCACCGATGAGGCTCCGGTGTTCACTGATGAATACTACCCTGGGGCGAGCTATAGGGAAGGCCAGCGTACCCAGGTGCTAGTGAACCGGTATGAACGTGACCGCAATGCCAGGGATGCCTGTATCCAGCACTATGGCCCCCGTTGCGAGGTTTGCACTCTGGATTTCGAGGAAAAGTACGGAGAAATTGGGAAGGGATTCATCCACGTCCATCACACTGTTCCTGTCAGTAAGCTAGGCGAGGAATATACCGTCGATCCCATAAAGGACCTGGTTCCGGTGTGCCCGAATTGTCATGCGATGCTACACCGAAGAAACCCACCCTATTCTATCTCAGAACTGAAGTCTGCTTTGGAGGGGGAGGCCTGAGCCTCCCTTTTAAACCTAGCCTAGTCGTATATTAACCGAGATGCTTATTTTGACCGGACCGATTATCAGGAGCACGCTGGATAGGGTCAGGAGACCAATTACGAGTTCTAGGTAGTACATTTTTCATCCCATTGTGGTGTATTCCTACAATAGACTTCTTCTAATGCGAGAAACTGGGGAAAAATGACCTCCGAAAATCGCAGAAAAATAATGCAGGCCAATAAACCTGCCAATACCCGCCCTGAAATCCGGGTTAGGAAGGCCCTCCATGCCCTAGGATACCGGTTCCGAATCCACCGTAAGGATCTGCCAGGAAAACCGGACGTTGTCCTTCCCAAGTACAAACTAGCGATCTTCGTACATGGATGTTTTTGGCACCAGCACCCTGGGTGTTATCTCGCATCCAGGCCAAAGACCCGCGAGGATTTCTGGAAGGCAAAGTTCGATGCAAACCGATTGAGGGACAAGAAAAATCAGATCGCCCTGGAAGAAACAGGATGGAGGGTCGAAGTGATTTGGGAGTGCCAAACAAAGGATGAAGGCAAGTTGTTTGAATTCCTCCAAGACCTCGTTAATCCACAGTAAACTACCGCCGGAAGCCCTGTTACAATTCACTTCAATTAATCCTGGACATTATCCTGGACATCAGTAGAATACAGACAGAGTCATAAAGTGTGCCTGCAAGGAAGCCGAAGTGAAAAACGCTCCTGTATTCATAGACCTGTTTGCCGGTTGTGGAGGGCTATCCCTCGGCCTACTCCAGGCTGGCTGGAAAGGCGCCTTTGCCATTGAAAGGACTGCAGATGCGTTCCTGACATACCGCCATAATCTTATCGACAGTGTCCGCTTCCAATACGATTGGCCCGAGTGGCTTCCCAAACACGAACACGACATTGAAGCCTTTCTGGATGAATACAAGGACCAGTTAGCAAGTCTGAATGGGGAAGTGGACCTTATCGCAGGTGGACCTCCATGCCAGGGATTCTCGCCAGCAGGTAAACGGAATCCTAAGGATCCTCGGAACCGAATGGCGGAAAAGTACATCGAAGTCGTCCGAATCGTTAAGCCAAAGTTCCTACTCCTGGAGAACGTCCGTGGCTTCAATGCTCCCTTCGAGAAAGCATCCAAGGGAAAGAAGGCCGTCCCATATTCCCACGTCGTGAAGCGCCGGCTACAGAAGGAAGGCTACAACGTAGAATTCCGTGTACTTGTCAGCGCCCATTGGGGCGTACCTCAAATGCGCCCCAGGTTTATCCTAGTTGCGACACGTAAGGACCTAGAGCTCGATTGGAGTCCCTTCGGCGAATTGCTGGAGAATCGTCATTCATTCCTAAAAAGCCACGGTTTGGACTTTGGGTGCCTGCAAACAACGAAAGATGCCATCGATGACCTACGCGTAGAAGGGAAAGAACTCATCGATAGTACGGATGGGAGTGTGCGCGGCTTCAAGCAAATCAAGTATCAGGAACTGGCTTCCCCTTCGGCATTCCAGCGGCTAATGCGCATTGGTATAGGGGAAGGGCAGGGGCCGAATAGTCTTAGGCTTCCCAGGCACCGGACACATATCGTTGAACGCTTTAAGCGTATCCTCGAAGAATGCCCCAAGGGTAGGACTTTGACCCAGGAACAAAGGGACCGTTACGGCATCAAGAAGCACTCTATAACTCCCCTGTGTCCAGATCGTCCTTCGGCAACAGTGACAACATTGCCGGATGATTACCTTCATTACTGCGAGCCTCGCATTCTCACAGTAAGGGAAATGGCCCGTATCCAGTCGTTCCCTGACTGGTTTGAATTCCTGGGGCAGTACACCACGGGCGGCTCCCAGCGGACCAAGTCCTGCCCCCGATATACCCAAGTGGGCAATGCAGTTCCGCCCCTCCTGGGAGAGGCGTTAGGTGAGATGGTGATTGGGGCTATTGCGCAACTAGGAGCTTCACAACGCAAAGTTGCCTAGTTAACCCGCTGGAACCTACAAGGGCAGTCCTTCTTACCACACCGTTCATCTAGATTGTTGTTACGGATCTTATCGGCGGCAACCTTTATCTCGTCCTCGGCTTTGTGCATGTGCTCATTGTTGAGTCGGAAGTTGTTTTCCTGACCAGATGCAAAGTCATAGATTTGCAGGTAGTCGGCATTCTCTCCAGTTAATGCCTTGTAGCCCAGGGCATACAACAGGAGCTGCTTGATCCCAACGGCGTTGCGTTGGACATCGTATTCGGACTTAAAGTCAACGATGTAGGTTCTTGGCTCACCGTTAAGGTCCCGCTTCTTGATCAAGTCCATACGACCGTTCACGATGATGCCGTCCCCAAGGTCCAGCTCGATATCTTTCTCCGCATATTCTACATTCGTAAATTCACCTTCGTACTTTCCGTAGTACTCGTTGACAGCTTCACGGGCCTTTTCATGCATTTGATCCTTAACATCTTGGATCGCATAGGGAATGTGGACATGTCGTTCGAGCAGCTCATCAAGCTCGGCCTTTGACGGCGTATTGCCATCCATTGCCCGACGATGGATTTCCATCAGGGTGTCATGGATCGACTTACCATAGCCCATTCTCGGGCTCAGGGGCTCTTTGAAACCATAGAGGGTGTAGTACTTGAAGGAGTAGGGGCAGTTATAGAACGCTTCCAGAAGCGTGAAGTTTAGGACGATATCGCTTATCGATTTCTCGTCGCGTCTTGGTGCGGTTGGACGGTCCTCAAAGTGGTATTCAGGGTTACTGAAGATGTAGTGGGTGCCCTTGATGTGCTTCAAGAAATCGGATGGTTTCTTATCGAAACGTCCTTCTCCAGGAGCTTGGCTTATAAACAGGAATTTCTTGCTACGGGTTAACGCAACGTAGAGGAGTCGAAGCTCGTCCTCCGTTGTGCCCTTCAATCCCTCGTAGTTCTTGATCAACTTTGGGTCGAGGATGTGCCAAGGACCCAGGCCGCCCCTCCCCTTGGGTGGAAAATAGTTCTTGTTCATCCTGGGAAGGAATACGACGGGCCACTCAAGCCCCTTAGCTTGGTGGATGGTGGTAATCGTGACAGCATTGGGAGTGGTGATTGACCTGTTGAGCCAGCCTTCCGAATAGTGGTCTTCGGCAGTGTAATAAAGGAAGTTCAGGAAGTTGGTGAGTTTTTCATCTTGTTTATCCCGGAAGTGGATAACTTCGAAGTCCTCGATCACCTGCGAGAACATACCCATGTTGTAGAATACTACCTCAGCCATAGATAGGCCCTGGTCTGAGGTTCCTTGGATGCGCTCTTCTGTTATCTCGGCATTCTCCCGGAACGTAATGAAGATTTCTTGGAGATTAAAATACTCATGCCATTTTTCATTATCTGGAACAATCTTCGCCAGTTCCTCAATTGCATGGGTTAGGCGTCCATCGTCGAGTCCTGCGGAAACTGCCTTCCAGGAATCAAAGAGCTCGTCCGGACCAATTTGGCGGCCGATAAACTTATAGATATTGACGCAGGCCTGGATCTCTTCCTTCTCGAATAGCTGCGACACGCCGGTAACAACGTATGGAATCCCAGCCGCCTTTAGGGCTTCTGAAAGTTGTGTGGCAGGTTTCCAGGTCCGAAGTAGGATTGCCATATCGGAGTAGTCCAGCCCCCTAGCTTCACTATTGGCCTTATCCTGAAAGGCTTTATTCCGGATGTCCTGAATCTGCCTGACAATATAGGCGTCTTCCTCGTCGTAACACGAGAACTGCTCTAGCTGGAGGTCACCTTCCTCATACTGTTGGTGTCCTGCGGGGTTCATCTCCTTGTCTAGTCGATGGCCTGGGGCAATTGCCTGGATGGCCTTGTGGGCAACCTCTACGATGCCCCTAGAGCTCCGGAAGTTGTCGTTGAGCGTAACCGTCTGGACGTTGTGGTATTTATCCTGAAAGTGGAGGATGTTATCCAGCGAACTGCCCCGCCACTGGTAAATGGTTTGGTCGTCGTCACCCACGACACAGAGTTTCACGCCAATGGAGTGTAGTTCCTCAATGATCTGTTCCTGGATGAAGTTAACGTCTTGGTATTCGTCAACAATCAGGTACTTGATCTGCTCCCCCATCTTAGCCTTGGTTTCTGGCTTCCGGAGTTCGTCCAGAAAGCGTGTAAGGATCATGGTGAAGTCAAAGTAAGAGTGTTTGTCGAGTTGCTCTTCGTATTTTTCGACCGCATTCTGGATAACCTGTGGTACCTCCATGCCGTCGTTTACCTGGCATTCCCGGATGATATTCATCGTGTCGATAAATACACCGGTATCCCTGTACCTCCAGAGTTCCCTTTCTTTACCCTGGACGGTGACAGGAAGGTCTGCCATGCCCATTTTCCTGTAGCGCTGGTTAATGAAGAGCTGGAGGCGAATTTGATCTAGGACGGAATACTTCTGGTACCCAAAGATGTTTTCTTGGAGGTAGTGCATACACCATGCATGGATGGTCCCAATGTACAGTTCCGCCATCCCCTCAACGGACCCCAGACGTTCGTTGGCAAGGGTCAGTACCCGGTGTTTCAGCTCGGCAGCAGCTTTCTCTGTGTAGGTGAACGCAACGATATTCCGAGGTTGAACTCCATCCTGTTGGAGGATGTTGATAATCCTCTCTGAGACGACCTGGGTCTTCCCAGAGCCGGCACAGGCGATAATCTGAAGGTTGTCATCAATGGTACTTATCGCCTCTCTCTGGGATTCTGTAAGCTCCATGGCTCCTCCGAGTAGTCCGTTAATGTTTGAGATATAGATGGTTAAGGTACACTAGGTCAAGGAAGAGTGGTAAGCCGAAATTGTGGTGCCTTGTAAAATGAGCTTCCTTTTTGAAGGTCTATGCTTGAGTAAAAAGCTCCGCAATAAGCCAATAGTTGATAGGCTGCAGACTTTATAAATTATCACTTATTGTTCTAATTGATTTGTTCTGAGGTTTTCTGAGATAAGAAGTCAACGTTCAGGTGGCAAGTCGCCATTTAACATCATCTGATAGGTCGAATTAAAGGTTTTTATGCTATTAACTAAAGAGCTTATTAAATACTATGGTCTGGTAAAGGAAGGTGTTGATGATGGGTATAGGTCAACTACCTACGATTTAAGAATTTCTAAAATAATTGATTCTGATGGAAAAGAAGTAAGCGATGATTGCTATATAGAATCGAGTGGGATAGTCGAGCTGATTTCTGAAGAAGTTGTTTCTTTGCCGAATTTTGTAACTGCGTTTGCTCATGTGAAGACAGGTTTGTCGTCAGAAGGATTGTTGGCCCTTAATATAGGTCTAATAGACCCAGGTTGGTGTGGGCCATTGTCAACCACGCTTGTGAATTTTGGTAAGCATAGGAAGTTGCTGCAAAAAGGCGATCCCTTTTTAAGGGTTACTTTTATTCAGTCTATGCCTGTTGAGGATTGCAAGACGGTTGCGAAATTACGGTATGACTATGAGAAGGATAAGCGGAAGACTTTTGTTACAAATTTTGATCGAACATTTCTAGGGTTGGAAACGCATATCAAGAATAAAGTTAAACAAGTTAGTAGTTCTGATT
This sequence comes from Marinobacter sp. DUT-3, assembly GCF_050379435.1. NCBI lineage: Bacteria > Pseudomonadati > Pseudomonadota > Gammaproteobacteria > Pseudomonadales > Marinobacteraceae > Marinobacter > Marinobacter sp. DUT-3. The sequence goes on along the minus strand of NZ_JBNRMG010000012.1, from coordinate 47,227 downwards.
TTGAAAAAAGGATCGGTATTATAGCACTAGTTTTTACTACGGTGTTTATTGTTGTTCAAATTGGAGCTAGCTATTTTCTGTACAGTGATCCTTGGGATAAGTCTATTAAAGATTACTATTATGAGCGACTAAATGATGCTCATAATTCAGTTGAAGCCCATGATCTCTCTTTGAGAGTTCAGCGTCTGGAAGAAAGTTTTCATGATGGGGCCTCTGGTGAAGTGGGTGGGGTTGAATAGCGATGTTAAATACATTCAATGATGTAAATCAGGTCCAGGTTTATTTTGCGAAAAAGATACTTGAGGACGGCGAAACTTGTTGTCCAAGAGGCATGGAAACGAAAGAGTTGCTTGGGTGTTCTTTTAAGATTAATAATCCAAGAAATCGCTTGACAACTTTGACCGAAAGACGCTGGAGTTTGCCTCTGGCAATAGGTGAACTTTGTTGGCATTTATCTGGATCCGATGATGTTTCTCCATTATTGTTTTATGCAAAATCCTGGTCAAAATTTTCTGAGAATGGACGAGTGCAAGGGAGTTGTTACGGTAATAGTATTGGCTACAATCGTGACATCTCGTTTAGTCAGTGGAAGATGGTGAGGCAGTTATTAATTCGTGATCCGGGTTCCCGAAGAGCCATTATTTTCTTGAATGTAGCAGATAATAGGCTTGATCCATTAGCAAAAGATGTTGCATGTGTCTCGTCGATTCAGTTTATTGTTCGTCAAGGTAAGTTGCACGCCATGACAAATATGAGAAGTAACGACTTGATTCTAGGTCTTCCTTACGATGTTTTCTTATTTTCATGGCTTCAAGAGTTAATGGCTTCCGAGCTTGGCTATGAGCTTGGCGAGTATTATCACAATGCGGCTTCTCTACATATTTATGATCGGCATTATGATTTGGCCTCTAGAATTGTTGGGTCGGACTTCGTTTCTGATTGCAAAATGCCAAAAATGGATGAATTGGAGTCCGTTATCAAGTTTGTGGAGCTGGAAGACAGGGTTAGAAAAGGTGCAAAGTTAGAGGTAAGTGTTGGTAGATATTGGGATGCCTTGTTGTCAAGTGTTGAATATTATTCAAATAAAAGGAATGGGAGGTCGGGTGGTAAGGATGTTGATGGCGAGAACTTTAGTATATATAAAGCAATAGTAGATAATATGAATTTATAATTCAAGGGTGGAGAACTATTCTCCACCCTTGAATAAATTAATTCTTGCTAGAAAGCGAGGCAAGTAGCTCGGCTTGATGCCTGCTCGGCTGTGCGTCGGATGAGCCATCTTCAAGAGGGGTCGTATTATAATTAGGAACTTCTAATTTCAGGCGCTCGCGTGTCGAAGTGAAGTCCTCCGAGCCAATTTTGTCAATCATCAAGTCTAATAGTTTGTGGCGCGTCTCTAAATCAATTACTCCGTCCATTTTGAATGCAGGTGTCTCTATCCCAAAAATTGCTCCATACGCCAATAGCAAGCCCATTAATGTTGACGCCTTTTTTCCAGGTATGTCAGGAAGTCGGAATTTTGACCATACAGATCCTGGAGACATGAACTCAGCAACTGTAGACATTGTTAGTTCATTTTTAGAAGCTAACATGTTCACAGCATCATTTATGTTTAGGTTGCCGCTAGCTATTGATGAAAGCTCTTTAGAAAAAGCTTCAATGTATGAAAGGAATGTAAATAGTTTTGCGATGTCGAAGTTTGAAATGTCTTCTTTTTTCTCGATTCTGGTTGAGAAATATACTTGGTCATCAGATTTAAAGACTGGATAGATTAAGTGGTATATGTCCGACCAGTATTTATCGATACAAAATACAGTTTGTCGAGAGTTTATTGATCTTTGCATAACTCCCGGTAGGGAACTTCTCTTAAATGATGGCCCCCAAATAACATCTCTTCGCAGTTCGAAATCCATTTTTGATAAGAGCGTTCCTTCCTCATCCTCAATTCTGACGGCTTCTTTGGAAATATATGGATGACCAACTATCCTTCCGACCAGCAGCTTTGACCTATCCATCGAAACCACCAAATCTCCCGGCTTCATTTGGGCAATGAAATTTCTCACTTGGCCATAGTGAGATGCTGCCCTGAATTTCCATGATGGATTGCCAGTTTCTTGAGCTTTAACATTCAGAATATTCTGTACGGTGCCTAAATTAGGGAAGTACTCCCCAGGGTAGGTATTGCTTTGACTTTCTCCATCGAGGTGACCGATTGCAACACATCTTGATCTTTTGAAGTGTGGTATGAAATTGCCACTGGAAGAGGCTCTTACAGCCCAAATTCTTTGACCAGGTGGTTTTTCGATAACTTTTTCTAGCACGCCTCACCCCTAAGTAAGTCAAGGTAATAAATCTACTCGTTTTTTATAGGTCTTTTCCAACCCAAACAACCTTCCCAATAACCTCTAGGCTCTCCAGATCGGAACTAGAAATCTCTTGCGGGGGATATTCCTTGTTGTCACTCAACAACTGCACCCCATCATTCCAAAGCGTCTGAATCCGCTTAACCAGCAAGTGATCCCCGTTCCGAATCACATATATGTGCCCGTCCCGCAACTTCCTTTCACTGGTATCCACCATCACTGTTTCATTGTCAGAAATCGTTGGTTCCATGGAGTCACCCTTAGCAAACACCAGCGCCAGGTCCTGCTCATGAAATCCCCGGAACCTGAGCCACTTTCTTCGAAAGGCCAGCTCCCTGGTTGGTGCTTCGTCTCCGGCAATGGCTCCATGTCCTGCAGCAACCTGAACGTTGTAGCCAGGGATCAGGGCAAACTCTTCCTCAAATTGGGAATCCGATTTTGTTGGTTGCTTGCCGGTCGCCAGCCACTCCACTGAAACATGTGCCGCTTCCGCAATGCGCAATAAATTGTCCAGTCGAGGCATCGCACCATTTAGGATTGCTCTTAGAGTGCTGTCCCCCATTCCTGCTTTCTGCGCAAAGCTGCGCGCTGACTGAGTCCCTATCAGCGATTTCAGCCTCTCTGAGAAACCTGTCTCATCAACGTTTTCTTGTGAACTCATTATCGGCTCGACGAAAATAATAAAGAAATGCTCTTTATGAGCAAATAAACGCTGATATTTACCTGTTGGCAAGCTATATTTTGCTTGTAAGCCAATTAAACGCTCAATGGTGAGCGTATAAACGTGCAAAGTAGTGTAGCAGAGCGCAAAACAGTGGACGAGCAAAATCAGATCATCTTGCTAGCAACCCCGGTAATGACTCAGGGACGCTTTGTGCAACTGCCCGGGCCCGCGGAAGGGGGCACACGAATGCGCGAACTGAAACGTCATCAGATCCGTATCTCTACGTCGGTCAAACTGAGAGTGACGCTTCTGGCTTTATCTGAGAGAGGCTCGATGAAGGGGGAGCCTAGTCGATACGCCCTACTGGGTGACTTACAACGCCACCAAGTCCGGTAAAAGTCGGTCAGTTCCACTTTCCAAGGAAATCGATAACCAGGTTATCCAGGAACTGTCGTTCCAGGCCTGCTACAGCGCCTTTAGGTCAGCGTTGGAAAGGGCGGAAATAGCAATGCCGAAAGGCCAGTTGATCTACATCTGACGGCGCACTTTCGCGAGCCATTTTGTGATGAGCGGTGGCCACGCACATACGCTTCAGAAAGTTCTTGGACATTCGTATTTGAAGTTCACCATGCGTTACGCCCACCTGGTTCCTGATTATATGGAAGAGGTCATAGATAGGGGGGGCGCTTCTACAAACTGAAGCTCGTGCAGATTCGATCTGTAAGGGCTAGGGTTAAAAGGTATTAATTTTTCATTGTTGTAGTAAGGAGGCTGAATTTTGAGAAAGTCGATCATTATTGGCTTGTACATTTTTTTGTACGCCAGTTCTTTCGGGGCAATGGGTGAGGAAAATCAAGGGCTAAATGCTAGTGTATGGGGGTACGATACTGGATGGTTAATCTTAAAGAACACGGAGAGCATTGACGTCCATTTGAATGATGAAGTTCAAGATGGGTGTTGGACAGATCTGAGTGGGGTTAGGAACGTTGTCGAACTTCAATTAATTCGAAGTGGTTATGAAACCCAGAGGGGAGAAGATGGCAGTATTTTTGTTCCGGACGTGGTCATCGGTGCCGTAGGTTACGAAATACCTGGCTTGGGGAGTTGTGCTGTAGCCGTCAAGCTTGAGGCTTCTGTTCCTGATTTCAGCGAATACACTGTCGGAGACGGTGTGTTGAGTTCGTTACATAGCAAATCAGTTATTACCTATAGTGCGGTTTTAACCGCTAGGAAGGCTAACGCTAACTCCATGATCAAGGGCCAGTTCGAGAGTATGGTTCAGCAATTATTGGTGGATATGGAGCGGGTGAAGCAAAGAATGAGGGGGGCATTGGAGGAGCAGGAACAAGGTTCGGGTACTAGGTACTGGATAGAGCAATTGAAATGAGATGTTTCGTCTAGGTTGACGTTTGGTTGACACCTGAGCTGGTGTCGACGTTTCGGGGGTACCTAAGTCATTGAAAAATGGTGGGCCCAGCAGGACTCGAACCTGCGACCAAAGGATTATGAGTCCTCTGCTCTAACCAACTGAGCTATAGGCCCTTTTTCAGCGAGTGCTGTTTTGAAAGGTGTTTCCGGATGGGGAAACAAAGCGGGCGCCATTATACCGGTGAGGGGTGGCGCCCGCTACTGTTGTGGAGGTGTTATCCGTTGTTGCCCTGATCGTCAATGAAGCCGCGCAGGTGATCGGAGCGTGAAGGATGGCGCAGTTTGCGCAGGGCCTTGGCTTCGATCTGACGGATACGCTCCCGGGTGACGTCGAACTGCTTGCCGACTTCTTCCAGGGTGTGATCGGTGTTCATCTCGATGCCGAAGCGCATGCGCAGTACTTTGGACTCACGGGCAGTCAGGCCGGCGAGCACCATGCGGGTGGATTCGCGCAGGCCTTCAGCGGTCGCGGAGTCGACCGGCGAGAGCGCCTGGATGTCCTCGATGAAATCACCCAGATGGCTGTCTTCGTCATCACCGATCGGGGTTTCCATGGAGATCGGCTCTTTGGCGATCTTCAGTACCTTGCGGATCTTGTCTTCGGGCATTTCCATGCGCTCGCCAAGCTCTTCCGGCGTGGGCTCGCGGCCCATCTCCTGCAGCATCTGGCGGGAGATGCGGTTGAGCTTGTTGATGGTTTCAATCATATGCACCGGAATACGGATGGTGCGGGCCTGGTCCGCGATGGAGCGGGTGATGGCCTGACGAATCCACCAGGTGGCGTAGGTGGAGAACTTGTAGCCACGGCGGTACTCGAACTTGTCGACGGCCTTCATCAGGCCGATGTTGCCCTCCTGGATCAGGTCCAGGAACTGCAGGCCGCGGTTGGTGTACTTCTTGGCGATGGAAATAACCAGACGCAGGTTGGCCTCGACCATTTCTTTCTTGGCGCGGCGGGCCTTGGCTTCACCGATGGAAACGCGGCGGTTGATTTCCTTGATGTCCGTTACGTCCAGATCCACTTCCGTCTGGATGTTATGGATGCGCTTTTGCAGACGAACAATTTCGTCGATGCGCTCGCTGATAGCAGAGGCGTAGGGCTTCTTGCTGTTGCCAATTTTCTCGGCCCAGTCGAGGCTGGTTTCGTTGCCCGGGAACGACTTGATGAAATCCTTGCGTGGCATTTTGCACTCGCGCACGCAGATTTTCATGATCGCGCGCTCGTTCTCGCGGACCAGGTCGTTGGTGGAACGGACCACGTTCACCAGTTCGTCAAACGCCTTGTTGCCCAGCTTGAACGGTGCGAACACCTTGCCAAGCTCGTTCAGGGCTTCCTGGGTTTTCTTGTGGCTACGGCCGTATTTTTCCAGGCACTCGTCGGCGGCGCTGAGCTTTTCTTTCAACAGCTCGAAGCGCAGGCGAGTCTCTTCCGGATCCGGACCGCTCTCGGTTTCTTCTTCGCTGTCGTCATCGTCGTCGCTGTCGGATGAGTCGTCAGAGCTGCTGGTGTCCGGGGTGTTGTCTTCGTCCATGAACGGCTCGGCGCCGTCCGGGTCGAGGAAGCCGGTTACGATGTCGCTGATGCGGCCTTCGTTCTCGATGATGCGGTCGTAGGCCTGGATAACGGTGCCGGAGATGCCGGGGAAGTGCGCAACGGCTGCCATCACGTCGCGGATGCCTTCCTCGATGCGCTTGGCAATGACGATCTCGCCTTCGCGGGTCAGCAGCTCAACGGTACCCATTTCACGCATGTACATACGTACCGGGTCGGTGGTGCGGCCAGCGTCGGATTCTACGGCAGCGAGTGCGGCGGCGGCTTCGGCGGCAGCGGCTTCGTCGGCGGTGGAGTCGCCGTCGGTCATCAGAAGCGTGTCTGCGTCCGGTGCAACTTCAGACACCTGAATGCCCATGTCGTTGATCATGCGAATGATGTCTTCGACCTGGTCTGGGTCAGCAATGTCTTCCGGGAGGTGGTCGTTTACCTCGGCGTAAGTCAGGTAGCCTTGTTCCTTGCCCCGTGCAATGAGGTCTTTCAAACGTGATTTCTGCGAATTGCCTGACATAGACACCCTGTGAACTCGCTGTAAACGGAAAAAGTTAAACAGCCATTATAGCTGTCGCTCGGTTGCTCTGCCACCGGATGGTTAGATGGTGATCAACGCTTCAAGTTTCAAGTGCAATACAGGAATGTTCCTGTATTTTCCTCTGTTTATTCCCGCCGGGCAGCCGCAGCTCCCCGGTCAGTCTTCTGTGTGCCCGCTGAGGGCTTTCAGTTCCTGGCGTTCTTCCGGCGTAAGATCCGCAAGGCTGCGCTTGGCGGTCAGTAATGACGTCAGTCGCTGCTTGCGGGCCGCGTCCCGGTCGGGGGTCAGCAGTTCCCTTGCGCCGGCCAGGGTGCTTTCCCGCGACGGTATGTGTTCGATTCCGTCGAACAGGTGATAAAAGCGCGCCCGCGCCTGCTTGTCCGTCGCCAGTGTGTGTACCAGTTTGCGACGGTCGCGTATCTGGCGTTCCAGAATCCATTCCGCGAAGCCCCTTGCCTGGCCGAACTGTCTGGACTGGCGAGCCAGTTCTATGACGTCGCTGGCCATGTCCGGCGCTTCCAGCAGGGCCAGGCACAGCGTGCTGTCCTTGCTTAGCCTGACGTCAATTCGTTCTTCCTGGATCCGGTCCCGGCGATCGCCAAACCGCTTCTGGCCGTTTTGCGGTTGACGGCTCTGCCAGTTGTTCCTGCCGCCACACAACCGCAGCATTTCGTGCCACATGGCATCCCGCAGGGTGCTTCTGGGCATCTTGTTCAGCAGTGGTTCCGCCCGGGCCCGGAGTTCTCCCCGGTGCTCTGGCAGCTGCAGGTCCAGGCCCTCGCTCTGCCGGTCAAACAGGTAGCGGGACAGGGGCGTGGCGCCTTCTATTCGTTTCTTGAAAGCCTCCGGACCTTCCTTGCGGACCAGTGTGTCCGGGTCTTCGCCGTCCGGTAGCATCAGGAACTGGAGGTGGAGGCCATCCGCCATCAGCTCCAGGGCATTTTCCAGGGCGCGATCCGCAGCGCGGAACCCGGCCTGGTCGCCATCGAAACAGAAAACCAGGTGCCGCACCTGCCTGAGCAGGGCGGTCAGACTGTCCTGGTTGGTCGCTGTCCCCAGTGTGGCGACCGCAAAATGGATGTCGTGCTGTGCCAGCGCGATAACATCCATATAGCCTTCCACGACCAGCAGCTTGTCCAGTTGCCGTATGGCCTGCTTGGCTTCATACAGGCCGTAGATCTCGCGGCTCTTGTGGAAAACATCAGACTCCGGAGAGTTGATGTACTTGGCCTTGTCGTCGCCGAGGGTCCGTCCCCCGAAGGCAATGGTCTTGCCCCTGCTGTTGCGGATCGGGAACATCACCCGATTGCGGAACAGGTCCCTGGGGCGGCCGTACTTATCGGAAACCGTGCCGGTTTCAATCAGCGGCCCCTGCAAGTCCTTGCTGCAGGAATCAAACAGCGCAGTGCCAGTGCCGGGTGCATAACCCAACTGGTAAAGCTGGATGATGTTGTCGTCCAGCCCCCGCTGCCTGAGGTAGTCCCGGGCGAATTCGCCCTGGGGACTGCGCAATGCCGACTGGTAGAGGCGGCTGGCGTAATCCAGGGCGTCGGTCAGTGTCCGGGCCTGTTGTATTTCCTGTTTTGCGTTCTGATCGTAGGGCACTTCCAGGCCGGCGCGCCTGGCCAGTTCCTCGACGGCTTCGGTGAAGCCCAGCCCTTCAAATTCCCGCACAAAGCTGATGGCGTCGCCGTGGGCGCCACAGCCGAAGCAGTGGTAAAAGCCCTTGTCCGGGCGTACGTTGAAGGACGGTGTCTTCTCATCATGAAACGGGCAGCGGGCCTTGTAGCTGGCTCCGGCCTTTTTCAGCGTAATGCGCGATCCGATAAGCTCCGCAAGGTCTACCCGATCCAGTAGATCTTCAACAAAGCGTTGAGGGATCAGTCCGCTCATGATGACTCCGGTTGCGCAGAGGGTGCCGGCTTAGTGTCGTCAATAGCCAAAAATGCCGCCGAAGCCAGGCCTCGGCGGCATTTTGGAATCGCTCTGTGCAGCCTGCGGCTTAACAGGCGACTATTGGTATGCAGTCAAGCGGCGTCAGCTAAAGCTTAGTACAGACGCTCGAACTTGCGCTGTTCCCGCTGAAGCTTCTTGAGATGACGCTTAACGGCAGCAGCTGCCTTACGCTTGCGTACGGCTGTCGGCTTCTCGTAGTGCTCACGGCGACGTACTTCCGACAGTACACCTGCTTTTTCGCAGGAACGCTTGAAGCGACGCAGGGCTACGTCAAACGGTTCATTCTCTTTCACTTTAACAGCTGGCATTCGAAAATCACCTACCTGATGTATTCGGTTTCTGTTTTGTCTGATCGACTCGTGCGTCAAATCGACTCGATACCTGGTCAGATTGGCTAAAACTCGACCAGTGCTCATTTAAGGGCGGCAATGATAGCCCCTGCTCCGGGGTGAGGTCAATGTTTGTTCGATGAAACTGCCAGAGGGTTTCGGCTTTCTGCTAAAATACGGCGCTAACCATTCATGCCACCCGTTGTGATCCTTGTATATGCTGATTCTTGGAATTGAAACCTCCTGCGACGAAACCGGTGTTGCCCTCTACCACAGCAAGAAGGGGCTGCTGGCCCACGCCCTGTTCAGCCAGATTGACATGCACGCGGATTATGGCGGTGTGGTGCCGGAGCTGGCGTCTCGTGACCATGTCCGCAAATTGCTGCCCCTGTGTGATCAGGTGCTGGCGGACGCCGGGCACAGCCGCAAGGACCTTGAGGGCATTGCCTACACCGCCGGCCCGGGCCTGGTGGGGGCGCTGATGGTGGGTGGCTCCGTCGCCCACGCTCTGGGGTTTGCCCTGGGTATTCCGGTGCTGGGCGTACATCACATGGAGGGGCACCTGTTGGCGCCGATGCTGGAGCCGCAACCGCCGGCGTTTCCGTTTGTGGCGTTGCTGGTGTCCGGTGGCCACACCCAGCTGGTCCGGGTGGATGGTATTGGCGAATACGAGCTGCTGGGTGAATCCGTTGACGACGCCGCCGGTGAAGCCTTTGACAAGACCGCGAAGATGCTCGGGCTCGACTATCCGGGTGGGCCCAGGGTGGCGGCCCTGGCCGAAAAGGGCACCCCCGGCCGCTATCGCTTCCCACGGCCAATGACCGATCGCCCTGGGTTGGACTTCAGCTTCAGTGGCCTGAAAACGTTTACGCTCAATACCGTCACGGCGGCGGAAGAAGCCGGTGGCCTGGATGATCAGACCCGTGCGGATATTGCCCTGGCCTTTGAAGCTGCGGTGGTGGATACCCTGACCATCAAGTGCCGGCGAGCGCTGGAGCAGACCGGGTGCAAGCGCCTGGTCATTGCCGGTGGGGTGAGCGCGAACAAACGCCTGAGGGCAGGGCTGGAGAAGATGGCGGAAAAACTCAGGGCCGGTGTGTTCTACGCCCGCCCCGAATTCTGTACGGATAACGGCGCCATGATCGCCTACGCGGGTTGTCAGCGTCTGCTGGCCGGGCAGCGGGATGGGGATCGCATTGTCGCGGTGCCGCGCTGGCCCATGAATACCTTGCCGCCGGTGTCCCAGCCCCGGGCTAATGGGCTGGTGGACTGACGGGACACTAAAACTTGCTTTCCCGCCCCTGTGCCAGGCGAATCAGGTTGTTGCGGTGGCGCACAACGATCAGGATGGCGAGCAGGCCGAACAGGGGCAAGGTTCTGGGTTCGATCAGCGCGCTGATCAATGGGCCGCTGACGATGGCGATAACGGAGGCCAGTGCGGAAATGCGCCAGCGCCACATTACCAGCAACCAGATGGCGGCCATCAGCAATGTGGTTATGGGGGCCAGTGCCAGTCCGGAACCCAGTGCCGTTGCCACTCCCTTGCCCCCCTGGAAGCGATAGAAAATCGGTACCATATGGCCGGTCACGGCGCACAGCGCGACCATGGCCTGGGCCAGGATCGACAGGCCGGCGGCGTGGGCGATCCACACCGGAATAAACCCTTTGGCGGCATCCAATGCCAGGGTCAGGGTGGCGGGCAGCCAGCCACCGTTGCGATAGACGTTGGTGGCCCCGGGGTTGCCGGAGCCGAGGGCCCGGGGATCTGGCAGTTTCCAGAGTTTGCAGATTTCCAGGGCAAACAGCACCGATCCGGCCAAATAGGCCAGGGCACAGAGAAGTACGATCAGTAAAGGGTCGCTCATCGGATTCACGGGCAATTGTCCCGGAGCAAAGACGCGTCCGGGTGATATGTGCGAAAATGCCGGCCCCAAGTGCGGCAGGCCGAGAATCACACAGTATCCGTAGCCTGTACGTTATTCAATCAGCAAAGAGTGTAATCCGGGAGAAAACATCCGGTGGCAGACAGTGTTCTGATCGAAGGCCTGGCCGTAGACGCGGTGATTGGCGTGTATGACTGGGAGCGTGATATCACCCAGAGGCTGGTGGTGGACCTGGAAATGGCCTGGGATAACCGCATTCCCGGGGCATCCGACGACGTCGCCGATGCGCTGGACTATGCCGCCGTGAGCGAGGCAGTGACCCGCTGGTTGCAGCAGGCGCAGCCCCAGCTTCTCGAAACGGCGGCCGAAGGCCTGACCGCCATGATCCAGCAGGATTTCGGAGTGCCATGGCTGCGGCTGACGCTGCGCAAGCCGGGGGCTGTCCCAACCGCCAATGCCGTTGGTGTCCGTATTGAGCGAGGGCAGGCGTGATGCCGGCCATGGCGCGGGTCTATGTCAGCATCGGCAGCAACACAGATCGCACGCGCTACGTCACGGCAGCGCTGGATACCCTTGCTCAGTGGTTTGGCGAGCTAACGATTTCACCGGTCTACGAGAGCGAAGCCGTCGGGTTCGACGGCTCACCGTTCTATAACCTGGTGGTAGGCGTGGATACCGACTGGCCTGTAGGCGAGCTTTCACGCCGCTTCAAACAGCTGGAAGCCGATAACGGCCGCCGTGCCGGGGCCCCCAGGTTCAGTGCGCAAACTCTCGATCTGGATATCCTCACCTACGACGGCATGGTCGGAGAGATTGACGGGGTGGAGCTGCCGCGCGTCGAAATCCTTCGCAACGCCTTTGTGCTCTGGCCGTTGTCTGATGTGGCGCCGGACACCCGCCACCCGGTCTGTGGCAAGACCTATCGGGAGCTGTGGCAGGCGTATTCCAGCGACCAGAAGCTCTGGCCCGTGGAATTCACCTGGCAGGGAAAGCGGATCTCACGGGCGTTTTGACCGGAACAGTCGGATCAGTTCGTCTGTTGAGCTATCGCTGGTCGTCTCGGCGGGCTGATCACCGATAATCTGGTCAAGAATGCCCTTGCCCATCTGTTTGCCCAGCTCCACCCCCCACTGATCGAACGAATCCACATCCCAGATTACGCCCTGTACAAAGGTGCGATGCTCGTACAGTGCAATCAGGGCGCCAAGCGTCTCCGGCGTGAGCTTGTCCATCAGCAGGGTATTGCTCGGTTTGTTGCCCGGGATCACCTTGTGGGGCGCCAGCGCTGCAATGTCGTCTTCTGCCAGCCCGTCCCGCGCCAGTTCCTGGCGGGCTTCGTCCTCGGTCTTGCCCGCCATCAGGGCCCTGGTCTGGCTCAGGCAGTTGGCAAACAGGGTGGCGTGATGCTCACCCACCGGGTTGTGGCTTTGCAGGGGGATAATGAAGTCTGCGGGAATCAGTCGCGTACCCTGGTGCAGAAGCTGGTGGTAGGCGTGCTGACCGTTGGCGCCGACACCGCCCCAGATAACCGGGCCGGTGGGGTAAGTCACCGGTTGGCCGTCCCGGGTGACGCATTTGCCGTTGCTTTCCATGTCCAGTTGCTGCAAATGCGCGGGCAGGCTTTCCAGGTAATGGTCGTAGGGCAGGATGGCGTGGGTCTCGGCGCCCCAGAAATTGCTGTACCAGATGCCCAGCATGGCCATGATCACCGGAAGATTCTGCCCCAGTGGGGTATGGCGAAAGTGCTCATCCATGGCGCGTGCGCCGGCCAGCAGTTGCCGGAAGTTCGCCATCCCCACCAGCAGTGCGATCGGCAGCCCGATCGCTGACCACAGGGAATAGCGGCCGCCGACCCAGTCCCACATCGGGAATATGTTCTCACTGGCGATACCGAAGGCCTCAGCCTCCCGGGGGTTGGCTGTCACGGCGACGAAGTGCCGGGCAATCGCCTCCTCGGTGCCCCCATTGTTCAGGAACCAGTCCCGCGCGATTCGACCGTTCTCCAGGGTTTCCTGAGTGCGGAAGGACTTGGACTGAACGAGGAACAGGGTGGTTTCCGGGTCCACCTGACGCAGAACCTCTGAAACATCGGAGCCATCAATGTTGGCCACGAAGTGCCCGCTGAGCTGATCGCTCTGGTACGGCTGAAGCGCTTCGCAGACCAGTTTGGGGCCCAGGAATGATCCGCCGATGCCGATGCTTACAACGTCCGTAAAGGCTTTCCCGCTGAAGCCGGTGCGCTGACCTGAAAGAACGTCGTTGGTAAACGCCTCCATGCGGGCCAGCGTCTGTTCCACTTCGGGCATGATGTCGATTCCATCGACCACTATCGGGTCGCCGCCCGTATTTCGCAGCGCAGTGTGCAGGGCCGGGCGGTCTTCGGTGACGTTGATGCGGTCGCCACGGAACATGGCTTCTGTCTGTTCCGGTACCCCGCACTGTTTCGCCAGGGCCATCAGGTTGGTCAGGATATCGTCGGTGACCCGGTTCTTGGAGTAGTCCAGTGACAGGCCCGCCCCGGTGGTGAAAAATCGTCGTGCGCGATCCGGGTCCTGCCGGAACAGGTCCCGCATGTGGGTGTTGTCCAGCCGTTGCCGGAGGTCGGAAAGAATCCGCCACTCGGGGCGGGTGGTGAGCGGCACGGGATCCTGGGGCATGATTGATTCCTTTCGGCTGAAGGGGCTTTTGATCACCGGGTGACAGACAGGTTATCGATCAGGCGAGTGGTCCCAAGGAATGCGGCGACCAGTATGGTCAGTTCGGTATCCTCGGGCATCGCCGGCTTCAGGGTCACGCTGTTGACGATATTGAAGTAGTCCGGCCGCAACCCGGCTGCGGCCAGGGCGTCGTTGGCTTCCTGCTCGAGGGCGCTGAAGTCGGTACGACCTTCACTAAGCTTGCGAGCGCTTTCCTGAAGGGTCTGGTAGACCACCGGTGCAATGGCTCGTTCGTCGTCGGTCAGGTAGCCGTTGCGGGAGCTCTTTGCCAGCCCGTCATCCTCGCGAATGGTGGGAGCACCGATCACTTCCACCGGAATCATCAGATCGCGGACCAGTTTGCGGATAACGGCCAGTTGCTGGAAGTCTTTCTCGCCAAACACCGCAATGTCCGGCTGTACCATGTTGAACAACATGGTGACCACGGTCGCCACGCCTTCGAAATGGCCCGGGCGGCTGGCCCCGCAGTGGCCATCGCTGACTTCCGGGACAATCACCTTGGTTTGCTGGACCAGGCCGTTGGGGTAGATTTCCTCGACGCCGGGGGCAAAGACCAGGGTATTGCCGGCCGCCTCAAGCTGCCTCTGGTCCTCATCCAGGGTGCGGGGATAGGTGTCCAGATCTTCACTGGCGCCGAACTGCATCGGGTTGACGAAAATGCTGGTCACCACCACGTCGGCGGCTTCGCTGGCCTTGCGGACCAGGGAAATGTGACCTTCGTGCAAGTTGCCCATGGTCGGGACCAGTCCAATGGTTTTGCCTTCCCGGCGATAGCCGCGAAGGATGGTGCGTAATTCTTTCAGGGAGTTGACGGTTCTCATGCCTTGAACGTGTGCTCCTCGGCGGGGAATGAGCGGTCGCGTACTGCTTTGACGTAGGCTTCAACAGCCTTTTGTACGGAACCGGTGTCGGCCAGGAAATCCTTGACGAAACGGGGTTTGCGGCCAGTGGTGATACCCAGCATGTCGTGCACGACCAGCACCTGGCCGTCGGTGTCTGCGCCCGCGCCGATGCCGATCACCGGAGCCTTGACGGCCTGGGTAATGCGAGCCGCCAATGGCGCTGGTACGCATTCCAGAAGAATGATGTCGGCCCCGGCGGCTTCCAGTTCGCAGGCATGCTCAATCATCATTTCCGCCGCGTGGTCGTCGCGGCCCTGCACTTTGTAGCCGCCGAACTTGTTGACGAACTGCGGAGTCAGGCCAAGGTGGGCGCACACGGGTACGCCGCGTTCGCTCAGGGCGGAGATGGTGTCGGTCATCCAGTCCGTGCCTTCCAGCTTGACCATATGGGCGCCGGCACGCATCAGCTCCGCGGCGTTTTCCAGGGCCGCTTCTGTGGTGCCGTAGGTCATGAACGGCATGTCCGCCATGATCAGTGAGCCACGGTTGCCTTTGGCGACCGAGCTGACGTGATAGATCATCTGATCCATGGTGACGGGCAGGGTGCTGTCGTGGCCCTGAAGCACCATGCCAAGCGAATCGCCAATCAGGATCACATCCACGCCGGCTTCACTGACGATCTGTGCGAAGGTGGCATCGTAGGAGGTGAGGACGGAGAAGGCTTCGCCCTTTTGCTTGTATTCCCGCAGGGTATTGATGGTAACAGCCATAAAATCCTTGCCTTGTGGGTGGATGGGCCAAGACCGCGCCGGGGTCAGCCGGCATTCAGGTGTTAAGGGTAATCCGGGGGTGTGGCTGAGGCAATAGTACCACGATCCCCGGGATCAACCGGGTGGGAACGGTTCCCGTGGGATCGGGGGCAGCAGGCGCAGATTGTTGTCGGGGCATTGCTGCCTCAGGTGGGCAATGGTCTGCCCGTCGGGCAGTGTCAGATCCGCCTTCAGGTCCAGCAGGGGTTGCAGTGCAAAGTCGCGGTTGGGAAGTTCCGGGTGGGGGACTGTCAGGCGCTCGGTGTCGATGGTGGCATCTCCGAACACCAGCAAGTCCAGGTCCAGTGTTCTCGGCCCCCAGTGCTGCGTTCTCTCCCGGCCATGGCGGTGCTCAATGGTCTGAAGGTGATCGAGCAGTTCCAGGGCGCCAAGTGACGTACGCAGCCATGCCGCGCCGTTGACGAAATCAGGCTGATCCTGAGGGCCAACGGGGCGGCTGCTGTAGAACGCCGACTGTGCCACCAGTGTAGTGTCTGGCAAGGTCGCCAGTTCAGTCATCGCCCGGGCCAGCTGCGACGTGGGGTCCGCAAGGTTGCTGCCAAGCCCGATAAAGGCGTCCGTCATCGGCATGATCAGGTCCGGTTGGCGGGCTTACGTTTGCGCCGGCGCTTTTTGGGCGCGTCGGCGGTCAGCTCGCTGAGCATTCGCTCCTGGCCGCGCTCGTCGGTCGCCTGGAAGTCGGTCCACCATTGCCCCAGTCCCGGTTCGATCTCACCTGCAGATTCCCGCACCAGCAGAAAGTCATAGGCTGCGCGGAATCGAGGGTGCGACATCGCCATGAAGGCCCGCTTGCCCTGGCGGCGGGGCAGGCGCATCTGCATTTCCCAGATTTCCTTCATCGGGCCGGAGAAGCGCTTCGGAATGGACGTAGCCTGGACCTGGCGGCCAATCACCGTGGCGATGGCGCCATGAAGAGCCGGCTGTACCGGGTCGCCGTTATCCTGGCGGTGGCGCCACTCTGCCTGCAGCGCCGGCCACAGCATCGCCGCGAACAGGAAGTAGGGGGTGACGGACTTGCCCCTGGCAATGCGGGCGTCGGTGTTGCGCAGAGCCTGGCGAATCAGTTCGTCCGGCTCGCCGTTATCCAGTGCCCTGACGGTTTCGGGGAACAGCGGAGCCAGCAGGTTGTACTTTCTCAGCAGGTCGTAGGTGGCTTCGCCATACCCGGCAGAGAACAGTTTGAGGACTTCCTCGAACAGCCGGGCCGGTGGGATGTGGGTCAGCAGCGGCGCGAGTTCGCGAATCGGTTCTTCGGTGCCCGGCTCGATGTCGAAGCCAAGTTTGGCGGCAAACCGTATCGCCCGGAGCATCCGCACCGGATCTTCGCGGTAACGGGTTTCCGGATCACCAATCAGTCGCAACTGACGGTTGTTCAGATCTTCCACGCCGCCTGCGAAGTCGATGACGGTGAAATCGCGGATGCAGTAATACAGGGCGTTGACGGTGAAATCCCGCCGCAGGGCATCTTCTTCCTGGGAGCCGTACACATTGTCCCGCAGCAACAGGCCATGCTCGCTGGTGCGACGATCATCGTCGTCTGCTTCGTCGTCCGCTTCCACAGCGTTGCCACGGAAAGTGGTGACTTCGATGATTTCACGACCGAAGACCACATGAACGATACGGAACCGGCGGCCAATCAGGCGGGAATTCCGGAACAGGTCGTGGACTTCTTCCGGCGTGGCATTGGTGGCGATATCAAAGTCCTTGGGCTGGCCGCCCAGGAGGATATCACGCACACCGCCGCCCACCAGGTAGGCTTCAAAGCCGGCTTTGTTCAGCCGGCTCAGCACTTTCTTGGCCGGTTCGCTGATCGCGGAGCGGGAGACGTTGTGCTGGTCCCTCGGGATTTCACGCCGCTGGTAGGCGCGTTGCTTCTTTCCGCTACCCGGCATGAAGGACTGGATTTTTTCGACAAACTTCTCGAAGGGTGAGGTATTTGAGTTAGACATTGAATTCCGTTATTGCGAGAGCAAAAAACGAGAGTTTAACGGTTTGGACAGGATTTGCACACGTTTGCGGGCGAATGGCCGGGAAAAGCGGGCAAGAAATGTCCAATCCGGGGCCGGGAGCGGACTTTCCGTGGGCCAGATAATCAAAAGGCGGATCCGTTCTCACGAATCCGCCCTGAAAGCGTTGACGATCTGCATTGTTTTTGTTGTTGCCGGGATTTTTCTTCGTTTTTGTACCCCACTGTGTATCCCTAAATACAGGGATCTCAGTAGCGCAAACGGAAGGCTTTGAATACACAGAGCAGTCAGAAGCATCGAGCAAGTCAGGAGTAAATGCAGTGCCGCCTGGAAGGCGATTCTTCTCTACATCTACAACTCGCACGTGCCAAGGGACCACTAAAAAGCACAGTACCCAAAACACTCAGTTCGCTTACGCTCTAATTCTTGTTTTTGTTACCGAACGTTTTCCTGCAGCTTTTTGTTTTTGTTTTGACGCTGCGTTGTCACTCTTGTTTTTGTTGTTGTGCGCTTAATAGAGTGCAGGGCGTGTGCCAGTTTTTGGAATATCAATATTAACAATGACTTAGAAAAATGGTGGTCGTAAGTGTTACCCCGTATGCGACCTAAGTGTTACTGAGATCTCGTTTTGTTTTCCGGGAGTGTTACCGTACGGAACGCGCGGTAACAACTGAGCTGGGGTTCACACTTTTAGGTAGCTAACCATGCCGATGATGCCAGCGGGTAGCTGATATTTCAGTTGCCTGAGCTTTTCTTGCGGGGGATGCCAAGGCGTTGGCGACGTTCCCACAGGGATTTGCGGCTGATCCCCAGCTTCTGCGCCAGTTCGGTCTCGCTCATTTTGTCCTGATTCTCCAGAACAAAATGCTGGAAGTAGTCTTCCAGGGACAAATCGTTGGAGGATTCCGGCTCACGGTTGCGGACCTGCTCGTTATTGCCCTCTACCAGGGTTTCCGGAATGTATTCGTCGTCGCCTTCGTACTCCAGGTCCAGCAGGGACGGAGTGATCAGGTCGGTGTCACACAGGATGGTGGCGCGCTCAATGGCGTTCTCCAGTTCGCGCACGTTGCCTGGCCAGCGGTGTCTCTGCATGGACCTCATCGCTTCGGGGCTCAGGTTCAGGTCGGGTTTGCCCATTTTCTCGCCCTGACGACGGAGGAATTTCTGGGCCAGCCCAAGAATGTCTGCCTGCCGTTCCCTCAGTGGCGGAATGCGGACCTGCATGACGTTCAGGCGGTAGTAGAGGTCCTCGCGGAACTCGCCGGTTCGGGTCATGGCTTTCAGGTTACGGTGTGTCGCGGCGATCATGCGCACGCTGACCTTGCGGCTCTGGGTTGAACCGACCTTGCGAATCTCGCCTTCCTGAAGTACCCGCAAGAGCCGCGCCTGGGCTTCCGGTGGCAGTTCCCCGATTTCATCCAGGAACAGGCTGCCGCCGTCGGCCGCCTCGATCAGACCGGTGCGGGCGGAGACGGCGCCGGTGAATGATCCTTTCTCGTGGCCGAATAATTCGGATTCAATCAGGCTTTCCGGTATCGCGGCGCAGTTTACGGAAATCAGTGGTTTGGTGGCGCGCGGGCTGAGCAGGTGCAACGCCCTGGCGGCCAGCTCTTTGCCGGTGCCGGACTCACCCTGGATCAGTACCGTGGTTTCTGTGGGTGCCACCTTGCGAATCAGGGTGAAGACTTTCTGCATGGCCTCGCACTTGCCGAACATGATGCTGGCGGGGTCGCTGCGGTTAATGTCCCCGCTCTGGTCAACCGTATCGGCGTCTGTGTCATCCGTTGGCGGGGTGTGTTTCCGCGCCAGGATGTTTTCCACGGCCGCGAGCATCTCGTCGTGATCAAACGGCTTGGCGATGTACTCCACTGCCCCCATTTTCATGGAGTCCACGGCTGAGCGCAGGCTGGCGTAGCTGGTCATGATCAGCACGGGAGTATTGGGTGCGCGGTTGATCAGTTCGGTGCCCGGGGCGCCAGGCAGGCGCAGATCGGAGATGATCAGGTCGAAGTCATCCGGATCCTGATTCTGTTCGGCTTCCTCAACGGAACCGGCATCGGCGACCTCATAGCCGGCGTGCTGCAGTAACTTCCTTACTGCAGAGCGAATGATCTCTTCGTCTTCTACGATCAGAATGCGAGGCATAGGGTTTTACAACCTTTCGTTCTGGCTGGTGGCAGCATTTTCGGGTTCCGGTTCGTAAGCGGGCAGTTTTAGCTGTACCCGGGTGCCCTGGTCGGAGGTCGGGTTGGCCGGGCTCTCCACATGGATGTTGCCGTAATGCTCTTCAATGATGCTGTATACCAGCGATAGACCAAGGCCGGTGCCCTTGTTGGGGGCCTTGGTGGTGTAAAAGGGTTCGAATATGTGATCGAGTTGATCCCGGGGGATGCCCGACCCCTCATCGGTGACTTCGATGATAGCGGAGTAGCCATCGCGGTTTCCACTGGCTCTTATGGTGCCTCCTTCCGGGGAGGCGTCGCGGGCATTGGCCAGCAGATTTACAAAGACCTGAACCAGCCGTTGCTCATCGCCCAGCACCATCAGGTGATCGGGGCAATCGTTGATGTACGTGATGCCCATGCCACGGTCACTGAGAGACAGGAGGTTGATGGATTCATCCAGGCAACGGCGGATAACCACCGGTTCGTAGCGGTTGGCCTGAGAGTGGTTGCCGGTGCGGGCAAAATTCATCAGTGACTGCAGGATGGTCGAGATTCGCCGCGTTTGCTGCTGAATCTGCTCCGCCGTTGAGAGAATCTCCGGGTCTTCGGTTTCCAGTTTCAGGTTCTGGGCCAGGGAGGATATCCCCGTCACCGGGTTGCCGATTTCATGGGCTACGCCTGCCGCCAGTCGCCCGACCGAGGCCAGGCGTTCGCTGTGCATCAGTTCGTCTTCCAGCAACCGGGTTTCGGTCTGGTCTTCCACCAGGATGATGCTGCCCCCTTCCGGGTGGTCGGGGCCGCTCAGGGCTGCCTTGTGCAGGTTCAGCCAGTGAGGTTTGCCGTTCAGGTCCATCCGGTGTTTGTAGCGGTGCAGGTCCTCACCACTGTTGAAGTCATCCAGCAGCAGGTGCCAGTGTTCCGGGAGGGCCAGCAGGCGGGCGCCCACCACGTCATCCGCAGTGATATTGGTGAGCTGTTCGATGGCGTTGTTCCACATCAGAATCTCGCCGTCGTCACCCACGGAGCAGGCGGGAATGGGCAGGTTCTGAAGGGTTTGCCGGTAATGTCGGCGCAGGTTGTCCAGTTCTCCCGCCAGGCCCGTTAACTGGTTCTGGTAGTCACCCAGGGCCCTCTCCACGTAGCGGATGTCCTGGGCGGTGCCGCCGCTGGCCATGGGCTTGTAGCCCAGGTGGCGCTTGACCAGGTCCCTGGCGACAGCCGGGCCCAGAAGGCCTGACAGGTTGATCTCCACCTGGTCCCTCAGCCGCCTCAGCTGGTAGGGGCGGTATTCCATGTTAGGCAACTTGAGCTGCGCCAGGGCGCGTTCGACCTCGCGCCTGGCCACGCCATGGCCCAGGGGATCGGCCAGCTGGACGACAAAGTCCGCCGATGAGGTGGCGACAAGTTCCCGGCGGTGAGGCCGGGACAGGGCTCCGAGGGAACACGCCTGGGCGGCACTGGTTTCTTCGGCGGTGCTGGTACTGAGAATAGAGATCAGCGCGAACACCGTGACATTAACGGTGAGGCTGATGAACGTAAAAATGTGCCAGTTGCTGTAGTCAGGTACCAGCGGCGCGCCAAGCCATTCCAGCAGGTTGGCGGTATGGGAGAACGGCAACACCAGGGTGAAGATCCAGATCGCGAGCCCGGAAACCAGTCCGGCGATCAATCCGCGCCGGTTGCCTTCCGGCCAGTAGATCACGCCGAGCGCGCCCGGCAATAACTGCAGCGTGCCGGACAGCGAGATAGCGCCGAGAATGGACAGGTCGAGCCTGGTGCCAATGGTTTCATGGAACAGCAGCGCCGCAAAAATAATGACGGCAATCAGCAGGCGCTTGATCCATTGCAGCCAGTGATAGATGTCACCATGGTCTTTCGGGGTGCGCAGCGGCAGCACCACGTGGTTCAGTACCATGCCGGCCAGCGCCAGGGTACTTACGATCATCAGGCCGCTGGCGGCGGACAGGCCGGCGATATACATCAGCAATGTCAGCGCAGGACTGCCCAGGGCCTGGGCAGTGCCGATCGCGAAAAAGTTCGGGCCCGTGGTTGCCGCGAGTTCCTGACCACCCCAGAGAATCAGAGGCACCGGCAGCCCGAGCAGTAACAGGTACAGCGGCAGTCCCCAGCTGGCCTTGGCGAGCGCCTTGGGCGAGGGGTTCTCACTGAAGGTCATGTGGTACATGTGGGGCAACACCAGGGCGCCGGCGAAGGACATCAGCATCAGTGCGCGCCAGCTGCCGTCGTCAATGCTCATGGCCATGGTGTTGGCCGGGGAGCTCTGGTTTTCCAGCCAGACTTCCAGGCCGCCCATGCCACCGAAAACGCTGAACAGGATGACGCCGCCCAGGGTCAGCAGGGCCACAAGCTTGACCACGGAATCGAAGGCGATTGCCAGGACCAGCCCCTGATGGCTTTCGGAGCCCTGGTTGCGCCGGGTACCGAACAGCATGGCAAACAGTACCACGGTGATGCTGAACATCACGCTGATCAGGTTGCGGGACGTGTCCGGGGCCAGCAGGCTGGCCGAGGTGGACACGGCCTGTATCTGCATGCTGAGCAGCGACAGGATGGCCGCGCCGGAGCAAATGGTCACCAGGGTGCCCGCCCACTGGCTGCGATAGCGGTAGGCGAACAGGTCGGCCAGTGACGTCAGTTGATAGGCGCGACCAATGCGCATGACCGGGTTCAGCAAGACCGGAGCCAGCAGGAAGGCGCCACTGATGCCCAGGTAATAGGCCAGGAAGCCGAAGCCGGATTCGGCGGCAACACCGACAGCGGCATACACCGCCCAGATACCGGCATACACCCCCAGGCTCAGGGTGTAGACCAGGGGGTGCCTGACCCAGTGCCGTGGCACGACTCCGCGCTCGGTAATCCAGGCAACGCTGAAGAGGATGATCAGGTAGAACAGGCTGGCCAGCAGCAGGCCGGTAGCGCTAAAACTCATTTGGGTCTCGCCGCCACTCAAGCCAGAACCCGATGGCGATCAGTCCGGCCCAGATAACATAGGGGGTGTACCAGGCGTTGCCCGGTGAGGTCCACCAGTCGAGGATGTTCGGTGAAAAAATATAGATGGCCAGAACCAACAGGAAGACCAGACGATAGATATACATCAGGCATGGTATCCGCGCTGAAGTTTGTGAAAGGCTCGGAGCCTCTGAACAGCTCCTTATACCATGTAGCTTACCGGGATGTCAGGGGGATTGCCTCCCGCTGCCAGTGTCTGGTTGCCCAGGCAAGAACATCGGCGACCGGCTGCAGGTGCAGCTCTGGTGGTGGATTTTGCCCCAGGGCTTCGAGAGCCTGGGCCAGGTTCCGGGCAGGTTGCTGATCGTCCAGTGCCGGGGCGTGGTTCTGCTTGCTGAGTTTCTGACCTTCGGCATTGAGAATGACTGGGATATGGAGCCAGCGCGGCGGGGTTGCGCCCAGCGCCCGGTAAACCTGTTGTTGCTGGGCTGTCATGTCCAGCAGGTCGGATCCCCTTACCACGTCGGTAATACCCTGATCGATATCGTCGACCACTACGGCCAGCTGGTACGCGTAGAACCCCTCCTTGCGCAGAATGACCGGGTCGTCCACCTCGGCGGTGACCGGTTGAACCTGCGGCCCCAGCAAATCGTCCGACCAGTGGCAGGTTTCATCCTGAAGGGCGAATCGAATTGCATAAGGGCGGTCTGCCGGCGGGCGGTTACCGTCACGGCAATGGTCCGGATGCCGGCCGTGATGCTGTTTCAGCTGTTTTCGGGAGCAGCCGCAGCGGTAGGCCGACCGGGTTGTCAGTAGTTGATGGATAGCGGTTTGATAGGCATCGTGCCGCTGTGACTGAAAGCGCACGGGTTCGTCTGGCTGCAGTCCGTGGCAGTCGAGGCTGTGAAGGATGCTGTCGGTGGCTTCCGGGCTCTCCCGCAGGGGATCAAGGTCTTCAATGCGGACCAGCCAATGGCCCTGCCGGGTCCTGGCTTCCAGGTAGCTGGCCAGTGCGGTCACCAGGGAGCCAAAGTGCAACGGGCCTGTGGGGGAGGGGGCGAACCGACCGCGGTAAGGGATATCAACCATAGCAATCAGTTGACCGGCCCGCTATTGCTACCAGGCCGGTTGGTCTGACGATGGTCCGGCTCAGATGCCGGTCTGACGCTCGCGGATTTCCGCCAGGGTCTTGCAGTCAATGCACAGGGTGGCCGTCGGACGTGCTTCCAGGCGGCGAATGCCGATTTCCACGCCGCACTGGTCACAAAAACCGTAGTCGTCCTTGTCAATGCGATCGATGGTCTGGTCGATTTTCTTGATTAACTTTCGCTCACGGTCACGGGTGCGCAGTTCCAGGCTGAATTCTTCTTCCTGGGTTGCGCGGTCGCTTGGATCCGCGTAATTTGCGGCGTCTTCCTGCATGTGGTGCATGGTGCGGTCCACTTCTTCCATCAGTTCCTGCTTCCAGCGCAGCAACAGATTCTTGAAGTGCTCCAGCATTTCAGCACTCATGTACTCTTCACCCTTCTTCATTTCATAAGGGGTGAAGTTGGTAAAACGTTCGCGTGGTTGTTCTGCAGTGTTTGCCATTGAACCCGGCCTCTTGTTTGTACTTCACAAGAACGCTTTGCTTCCCGCCGCGCCAGCCTTGGCTGCGCGGTTTAACCCTGGATGAAGCATTCGTCCTGAAACGGGAATTTGCGGAAAATAGCAGATAAGTCACAGGGGTGCCAGCCTTGTGATCAGACTTTCACACGGAGACCTCCATGAACTTCCCCCAACCCCTGATTAAAGGCAAATTGATTCGACGTTACAAGCGTTTTCTGGCGGATGTGCTGCTGGACGATGGCTCAGAGGTGGTGGCCCATTGCCCCAACACGGGCTCAATGCTGGGCTGCCAGCCGGATAATGCGCGGGTTTGGCTGAGTGAGAGTGACAACCCCAAGCGGAAGCTTCGCTACACCTGGGAGTTGGTGGAGACCGCGCCCGGGGTGCTGGCCTGCATCAATACCGCGCGCCCCAATGCCCAGGCGAGAGAGGCCATTGAGGCCGGTCGGGTGAAAGAGTTGTCAGGCTATGGTAGTTGCCGGAGTGAAGTCCGTTACGGGGCTGAGAAAAGCCGTATTGATCTCCACTTGTCGGGGCACGACGAGCTCGCCGATGCCTGGGTCGAGGTCAAGAACGTCACCCTGTGTGAGGACGGCTCAGGGTTTTTCCCGGATGCCGTGACCACGCGGGGGCAGAAACACCTGCGGGAACTGATGGCGCAAGTGGCGGCGGGGGATCGTGCGGTCTTGCTGTTCGTGGTCAACCACACCGGGATCGAGTCGGTGCGTCCGGCGGACCATATTGATGCCACCTATGGGGTGTTGCTCAGAGAGGCGGTCGGCGCGGGGGTGGAAGTGCTCGCTTACCGTGCGGATCTTGGCAATAAGGCGGGGCCCACCGGCAGGCTGGCGCTGACCAGCCCTGTGCCCGTTATTCTGGACGCCTGACCAGAAGATCGTCACCGGTTTCGGTCACCTCCAGGGGGATCAGGGCGTCCCCCTGGCAGGGGCCGGCGATGCACTCACCGCTGTCTGGCAGAAACAGTGCGCCATGGGTGGCGCACTGAATGAAGCAGTTATCCGCATCCATGAAGCGACCGGGCATCCAGTTCAGTTCAATGCCCAGATGCGGGCAGCGGTTGAGATAAGCATAAACCTTGCCGCTGCGGCGGAACACGAAGCCCCGCTGATCCATTGTTTGTTGCTCAGGATTGCCCTTGACGAGTGTGAACTCGACAAACTGGCCCTCCCTGAGTTCAGCCGGTTGGCAAACCCGTTGCCATGATGGGGCGCTGGTCATCCCAGCCCGAAGTGCTGACGTATCCGGTCAGCAACCGCCTCGGCAACGTGCTCCTGATCGGTGTGGAGGTGGATGGTGTGGGTCTTTTCCTCGGTCGTCAGCGGTTCAAACCAGGTTTGCTGGGCATCGAGGATTTCTTCAGTGGCTTCTGAGGCATCGCCGGAGCGTTTGCGAATCCACTCTCTGCGCAGATCTTCCGGGGCTTCACAATGGATCAGCGCGAACGGAATCCCCTGGTTTTCCGCCACATCCGTCAGCAGTGTCCGCTCACTCTGTTTCAGGGAGGCGGCATCCACTATGACCGGAAGGCCGGCGCCAAGCAGGTTGCTGGCGATGTCGGCGAGCCGTTGATAGGTCTTCCCGGTGGCTTCTGGCGTGTAAATGTTGCCGCCGGCGGGCGATTTGCTCTGATCCAGTGGCCCCAGGCCAAACAGTCGTTTGCGCTCGACATCCGATCGCAAGCGAACCAGTCCGAGCTCCTCCGCCATTGCTGCACTGACGCAGGTTTTACCGCTGGCGGACAGGCCGGTAGTTGCCAGCATGTAAGGATTGGGAATGGCGCTGTAGCTTTCCGCCAGTTGGGCGTAGTCCTGATAACGCTGCATGAGCCCGGCTTTTTCGGCTTCCGAGAGCGAGGGATTGCCCAGGGTGAACAGCGCGATCTTGGCCCGGACCATGGCGCGGTAGGCCTTGTACAGGGGCAGCAGCGGCAGGGCGCCGAAGTCGTCCCGGTATTCCAGGTAGGTGTTCAGCACCAGATTCGCCAATGCCGGCTCGCGGCGGGATTCCAGGTCCATCAGCAGGAACGCCAGGTCATTGATGACATCAATCCAGCGGAAGGGCTCATTGAACTCGATGCAGTCAAAGACGGTAACCTCGCCGTTGAATACGGTGATGTTGGAGAGGTGGAGGTCACCGTGGCATTCGCGGACAAACCCGTTTTCCCGTCGGCTGGCAATCAGCTCCCGCTGGCGCTCGAACGTGGTGCGCGTCCACTCTTCCAGGTTGTCCAGCTGTTGCAGCAATGACTTGTCATCAAGCAGGGGGCGGATCTGGTCAAAGTTTTCCTGCATGGCGGCGTAGACCGCCTCCGGCGTGCCCAGGGGTTTGTCGCTGGCCACTGTCGGCAACTGTTCGTGGAAACCGGCGGCCTGCCGGGCCAGGCTGGTCAGCAGCTCCGGTGTCAGCGCGCCTTTTTCCTGGCGAACATCGAACAGCTCGTTCTGATCGAACTGGTGCATGCGGATGGCATACTCAAACGCTTCCCCATCGCCTCCGATTTGTGGGTTGTCCGGGGTTCCGGTGATCGGCACTACGTCCAGGTAAAGGCTTTCCGCGAGGCGGGAATTCAGTCTCAGCTCTTCTTCGCAAAAGTGCTTGCGGCGGTCCAGCGTGGAGAAATCGAGAAAGCCGAAATCCATGGGCTTCTTGATCTTGTAAGCATAATCGCCAGTCAGGATGACCTGGGAGATGTGAGTCTCGAAAACCTGGAATTCCGTGACCGGATGGTCATACAGCGCCTCATTCTGTAGCGCCAGAATCAGGTCGTGGGTGTTGGTGTCGCTCAAAGCTCTCTCCTCGCATTCCCTGAACTTGTTGATTTTTCTTGGACCTATCATAACGGGCAGATTACAGAAATAACACATGGATAACCTGCCTTCCGGGCCGATGCTTTCGTTATAATCGCGCCATGAAAAAAACATCACCCCCGAAAAAGTCTGCGAAGAAAAAATCCGGTAAGGGCAGTTCTGCAAAGCGGCCCTGGTTCTGGCGCCTGTTCTGGCGCGTTTCACTGACCGGGCTGGTATTGCTTGCCGGCTGGATGGTGTATCTGGATGCGGTGGTCACTTCCCGCTTCGAGGGACGGCGGTTTGAGGTACCCTCCCGGGTCTATGCCCGCCCCCTGGAGCTTTATGACGGCGCCAGCATCAGTTCCGGCGACCTCCAGCGCGAGCTGGAATTGTCGGGGTTCCGCAAGGGCGACGGCATCAGGCCCGGAACCTACAGCCGTAATGGCGGCCGTTTCGTGATCAGCTCCCGTGGCTTCCTGTTTGCCGATGGCCTGGCGCCCCGGCGCCGGCTTGCGTTAACGATCTACGGGGATCAGGTTCAGGATTTCCGGGTGGTGTCCGGCGAGAACTCCCCCATCGTCCGTCTCGAGCCTGCCCAGATCGGCGGTATCTATCCCGCTCATAAGGAAGACCGGGTGCTGGTGCAGCTCGATGAGGTGCCCGGGCTGGTCAAGGAAGCGCTGCTGACGATTGAGGATCGCGGGTTTTATGATCATTACGGTGTCGCACCGTTGTCCATTGCCCGGGCCATGATGGTCAACCTCCAGGCCGGTCAGATTGTTCAGGGCGGAAGTACGCTGACCCAGCAACTGGTCAAGAATTTCTTCCTGACCCGGGAGCAAACCCTGATCCGCAAGGGTAACGAAGCGTTGATGTCTGTGCTCCTTGAGCTGCACTACGAAAAAGACGACATTCTTGAAACCTACCTGAACGAGGTGTATCTGGGGCAGGCGGGGACCCGCAGCATCCACGGTTTTGGACTGGCCAGCCAGTTCTATTTCGGGGAGTCGATCCGGGATCTGGGATTGCATCAGGCTGCGCTGCTGGTGGCCATGGTCAAAGGGCCGAGCTACTACAACCCGCGCCGTCACCCGGAACGGGCCATGGAGCGCCGGAACCTGGTTATCGATGTGATGGCAGAGGAAGGCATTGTCAGCGAGTCCGAAGCGAATCAGGCGAAAGCCCGGCCACTGGGGGTCAGTGAGAAGCCATCGTATTCGGAAAACCGTTATCCGGCGTACATCGATCTGGTCCGTCGTCACCTGGCGCGGGATTACAAGGAAGAGGACCTGCAAAGCGAGGGGCTGCGCATCTTTACCACCCTGAACCCCGGGATACAGAATGCCGCCGAGTTCGCCGTGGAAGACATGCTGTCCCGAATGGATTCGGGGTCGAACGACACCACCCTGGAGTCCGCCATGGTTGTTACCTCCCGTGACAGCGGGGAGGTGCTGGCGATGGTGGGTGGTCGCGATCCCCAGTTTGCCGGTTTCAACCGGGCTCTGGATGCAAGGCGCCCGATCGGCTCACTGATCAAGCCGTTCATCTATCTGACGGCCCTGAAGAATCCGGAACGCTACACGCTGATCTCGCCAGTGGAAGACAAGAAGTTTTCCCTGGTCTTCGACGATGATCGCCGCTGGGAGCCTGATAATTACGATCACAAGGAGCGTGGCGAGGTTCCGCTGCACGAGGCTCTGTCCCATTCCTATAATCTGCCGGCGGTCAGGGTTGGCCTTGACGTAGGGGTGGATTCGGTCCGGGATACGCTTCAGGATTTCGGCGTGACCAGTCCGATATCCCAGTATCCCTCCATGCTGCTGGGGTCTGTGTCCATGACGCCGGTGACCGTGGCGCAGATCTACCAGGGGCTGGCGACGTCCGGCTTCAATACGCCACTGCGGACGATCCGCCAGGTAACGGATGCCGGTGGCGAGGCTTTGTCCCGCTACAGCCTGGAGGTGGATCAGGTGGCGGACCCTGCTGCCGTTCACCTTGTACAGTACGCAATGCAGGAAACCATGCAGGAGGGAACTGGGCGTTCGGTGTACCGGTTCGTGCCACAACAACTGAGCCTGGCAGGAAAAACCGGTACCACGGATGATGGCCGGGATTCCTGGTTTGCCGGTTTCAGCGGCGATTTGATGGCGGTTACCTGGGTGGGGCGCGACGACAATGGCCCGACATCCCTGACAGGGGCGACCGGTGCCTTGCCGGTGTGGGCAAGGTTCATGTCACAGGTGCCCCAGCATGGGTTTTCCCCGGTGGTACCGGATGGCGTGGATTACCACTGGGTCAACACACAACGGCAGGCTCTGAGTGATGAGCACTGCGACAATGCACGCCTGGTTCCGTTTATGGCCGGTAGCGAGCCTGACCAGCAGGTATCCTGCTCAGGCAATCTGGAGCGGCGGATCCGAGGCTGGTTTGAAGGACTTTTCCAATGAACACGACAACCCTGAGAAATGCCGGTTTGCTGGCGTTGACGCTGACGGTCGCCGGCTGTGCCTCGCCCGGCGGTTCCATATACGTTCCGGCGGGTGGCGCCTCCCGCGATGTGGAGGAAGCCCCCGAGCCGCCCCGCACGTCTCCGAGGGAAGAGGAGACCCGCACCGAACGCAAGAGTGAGCAGCCACCAGAGCCGGCGCCGGACCGGCGCACAAGTTCACCGAGCTATCAGGACTCCGGTGATCAATTGTCTCCGGCGGCACAAAGCCTGATCAGGAAGGCCGATGGCTACCTGGCGCAAGGGGATGCCGCGGCGGCGGTGGCGCAGCTCGAACGGGCGCAGCGGATTGCGCCACGATCAGCGGAAGTGTACTTCAAGCTGTCCGAAGCTTATGTCGCCATGGAGCAGCTTGGTTCAGCCGAGCAGTTTACGCTTAAGGGTCTGTCTCTGGCGGGGAGTGATGCCCGGCTGCAGCGGGCCGGATGGTTGTTGCTGGCGGATATTCGCAGGGCCCGGGGAAATGTGGCGGGTGCGGATCAGGCTGAGCAGAGGGCTGGGGCTCTCTAAAAATACTGGCATTAAAAAACCCCGCCTTGGCGGGGTTTTTTGTGTCAGGTTATTCGAAGTCGGCGGGTGTTTCTGTTTCCGCTTCGACCGTTACATCCTGTTTGCCAACGAACGTCAGATCTTGATCAATTTCGTTGTCGTCGGCTGAGCAGGAATAACTGACGGTGTAATTGCCTTCGGTAAGGAATGCCGCCTTGTAGGTATAGGTGCCATCGTTGTCCTCGTCAGATACCGGGACTGCCACGAGAGGTTCGTTTTCACTTCCCAGGTCATCCAGAGTGGCATCTGATCCTTCATACACGTAAACCATGCCAGAGTAGTTTGTTGCATTCTCACATTCGGTCGCGATAACCGTAGATGCGTCCACAGTGCCTGCAATGGAGCCAACCTCCAGGTTGTTCACCAAGCGCAGGGCAGGTCTCAGCATATAATCGGCCAGCGCCTGCCCAGCAGGATTGACGACGGCTTTCTGGACGTCGAAGTCGATGGTGAAGTCGGTGCTGGTATCGGCCGCCACAACAAACTCGCCCTGCAGCTTGAGGCCGCTCTGTTCGCCAGAGGGTACGGCCAGCGTAAGCGGAGCGTCAGGATTGTCGACAAGGGTCACGAACGAATTTTCGGTATCAACAATCAGGCGCAGTTGCGTGTAGTTGCCCGCCACGACTTCTTCATCGGTAATGAGTGGTTCGGTGACGCCACCCTGCAAGTCCAGCAAGTTAACGGTTTCAAACCCGTCCAGCGGGAATGAAATCCAGTCACCATCGGCAGGCTTCAGCTGGATCTCTGTAAACGCAACGGTGACGTTACTGAATTCAGTTGCCGGCGCATCCGTAAGGCCAAAGGAAACGGTGCCGGTTGCGTCGGAATCCGAACTGCCACCACCACAGGCAGCAACCCCTGCAGCCAGGGCAGCAACCGTAAAGAGTTTCAGAGAGCGGTTCATATAAACCTCCGTGGTCTATTATTTTGAAAGTGCAGAACGCTGGAAACGCGCTACATGTCACTTATTAAACGATAGGAGTGGTTACCGGGTTCCTGCATTATTGTGAACGTTTTCTCATTTTCTGGACATAAAACTCAATCGGTCGGATAAAGTCTGCGTATGACGTATCCGCTAACTGGTATAGACTTGTCGACCGACTCCAGTCAGACAACGCTTTTAAAGCAAGGGCGAGTACCTGTTTTGGCATTACTTCCTTTCCGACCTTCACAGTCCAAACGATTTGAAAAGCTGGTTCAGCCGCATTTGCAGGCCATGTACCGCTTTGCCTTTCGTCTGGCGGGGCAACAGCAGGATGCGGAGGATCTGGTTCAGGACGTCGTCGTCAAGCTCTATCCCCGTCTGGATGAACTGGAAACGGTAGATCAGTTGAGGCCCTGGCTGAACCGTGTTCTGTACCGACACTTTATCGACCAGGTGCGCCGCAAGGGGCGGCAGTCAGATCGCCCCCTTAGTGAAGTTGTGGATGCGGAAAGCCAGTCGGCCTATCTGGAGAGTTTTGCGTCGGATGACGCGGGGCCGGATGTGCAGCTGGATATCAGTCGTCTTGGGCCTGTCCTGGATCAGGTCATGGCGACCCTGGCCCCGGACCAGCGTGCCCTGATCATGCTCCACGATGTCGATGGCTGGCGGCAGGAGGACATTGCAGAGGTTCTTGATATCCCGCTGGGTACGGTTAAATCGCGGTTGCACCGGTGCCGGGCGGCATTGCGGGAAAAACTGCAAAGGGAACTGGAACCTTTTTCAGACATCGGACGTGTGAAAGAATGAGGTGATGGATATGTCTTGTCGTGAATACCGGGAACTGTTGGTTCCCTACCTGTTAAATGAGTTGTCTGCGGATCAGGCTGCCCGGATGGAGCGGCATGTGGCGGACTGTGCTCATTGTGCGACAGGGCTGGCCAATGAGAAAGTGCTGCAGTCGACCTTTGCTGATCGTTATGCCATTCCGGATCCATCACCGGATTTTGAGACCCGGGTATTGGCTGCTGCCAGCGCCCGTGCCAACGGAGGATCCGCTCACCGTGGCTGGAGCACCCCAGTGGTTGGTGGCGCTATCGCTGCCGCGTTGGCACTGGGTATAGCCTTGGGGGTGGGTTTGAAACCTGGCGTGGATACGTCTCAGCCTGCGGTTGCGACCAGTCAGTCGGAGACTTCTGAGCCGTCGGTCAACGCCTCTCCGGTGGCCAGCGAGCCGGTGATCCAGACGGTGCGCCTGGCCTTCAGTTCAGGTCAGCCGCTTGAGAACGTGACACTGACGCTGGAATTGCCTGCCAATGTCGAATTGGCAACGTTCCCCGGCAGGCAACAGTTAAGCTGGAAAGTCGATCTGGAGCAGGGCGAGAATGTTCTGGCATTGCCGCTCCGGGTGCTGTTCCCCGGAACCGGGGACCTGGTGGCGCACATTGACGATGGCCAGCGCCAGAAAACCTTCAGGGCAGCGATCCCCGGTCAGACCAGGGCAGATAACACGGAGCCAGCATCATGACAACGCACGACAGGCAGTGGTTAAAGCCGGCACTGATGTGCCTGGTGGCGCTATTTGCATTACCAGCAATGGCTCAGGCCAGGGATGACCTGGATGTGACCATGCGAATGGTTGTGGATGACGAAGATTTGACCAGTTCAGTGGTTCGGGAGATCGAATTGCCCGAGCCCATGGTGTCGGGGAAAGCTGATCGCCGGGGCGCGCCTGACGTTCCTGCCCGTCCGGAACGGCCGGATATTGACACTGCTCTGGACGCCATGGAGCGTGGGCAGGAGATTGGCGAGTCGGCTTCCGAAAGGGCGAGCGAAGCGCGCGAGATCATTGACTCTGATCGTCCCGGCAATGATGGACTGCTGGACACGTTACCCGGCAAGGACGATATCAGCGACTTGCCGGGGACGGGTGATGTGACCGATGGTGTTGGTGAACTATTGGACGGCGCCAGCGATAAGCTTGATAAGGATAACCTCGAGCTGTAACCGTTCGACAACAGAACAGAAGTTTCCCTTTGCTGGTACGAAGCGGTGCGTACTTACGGCAGCGCACTTTTTTCCTGCCTCTCCTTGTTATACTCTCCTGAACTAACGTCGGCGATACTGGCCTTGAAGCCAGCACGCCGGTGAACGTTTTCCTCAGGCTCCGGAGAGATCTGTTTGCAGGCTGCAGTTCGGCTTTCCACTCTATCTTGCTTGTTGCTGATAGCGACCATTTCTGCTCCGGCAGCTGCCTCCGACGTTCCCAGAGAACGGATGGCTGCCGGTATTGAACACTTCCAGAGCGGGGATCTTGAGTCGGCCAGACATGCGTTTGAAGACGCGCGGGCGGCAGGGCTTGAGAGTCATTCCCTGCTGTACAACCTCGGTGTTGTGTATTACCGGTTGGGTGAATACGATCTGGCCGAAGACGCATTCTCTGCGCTGCTTGAAACCGCCAACAAAGCACTGGCGGAATATAACCTGGGGCTGGTAGCCAAGGCCGCGGGTGATTTGGAGGCTGCCAACAGGTGGTTCGTCCGCGCCTCTGCAGAGTCTTCTCCCGAGAAAATTCGGGCGCTGGCCGCTATCCAGCTTGAGGAGGCAGGAGAAACCGAATCGGCCGCCCACCCCCCGATGCCCTGGATGGGCTATGTGTCCCTGGCGGGGGGCTACGATAACAACATTGCCAGTGTCCCGGAGTCCGGGAGCTCCGGCCGCGAAGGCGGCTTTGGTGAGTTGCTGGCGGCAGGGTCGGCAGATGTCTACCAGTCCGGCGACTCGGTTTTTCGGCTGGAAGGCGCGGCATACTCTCGCCAATATCCTTCGGAGTCCGAATTTGATACCGACCTTCTTCAGTTCGGAGCTGGCTGGCTGACAGGCCTTGGGCCGGGCAGAGCCGGCGTCACCGCTGGTATCAGCCAGTCCTGGTTTGATTCTGATGCACTTGAGCGTACCTATCGGCTCGATCTCTCCTATCGGCTTGACCAGTGTCCCTATGCAGGTTCCGGCTCGCGGTGTCAGGCATCGGTGTCATCCGGGTATGTTGAAGGCGGTGACGGGTTTGAGGCCTATGACGGTCAGTGGTACCAGGCCCGCCTGAAGGGGCGTAAGGATTACACCCACTGGCGCATTGATGCTCAGTATCGCTGGGACCTGAATGCCCGAGAGGACCTGGAAGCGGGTGAGCAGTTCGTAAGCGTGTCTCCACAGCGGCATATGGCAGAGTTAACACTCCGCTATAAGGTGTCGCAACGTTGGAGCGTCGGAGTTGAAGGCAGTTACCGTCACAGCCGCTATGCGGATCCCCACCGTCTGTTCAGTTCACAGGGCGTTCTGGAAACCGAGCGCCGGGTCGACAAGCGCACGCAGGGCACCCTGTTGACGGAATACGCCTTGAGTAACCACTGGTTCGTAAGGGGCGAATGGATGTTCAGGGATAACCAGAGCAGTCTCACTCGCTATGACTACCGTCGGCAGACGGCTTTGGTGGGGATTGAAGGCGTGTTCTGATGCCCGGTGGCTGAGTCAGCCACCGGGACAGTACTGCTGTTTTGTTATAACCCGGCGTTTTTCAACCGGTTGGCGTGTTGCTGGAACACGGCCTTCGGATCAGTTTCGAACAGGCTGTGCAGGCCCAGGGTCTGATTGACCTCATCCAGATGGTTCATGAAGTAATTGTCCCGGATGACCTTGCCGAAGTGGTTGCTGCAGCGCCCCACCAGGCCGTCGTTGTCACTGAATGCGAAGGCCAGGCTGGTGGTGCCGAGCAGGGCATCGGACAGGTCCAGGGCGTTGGTCAGAACGCCGGTGCCCCCCCAGGAGTAGAAACGCACCCCATTGGCGGAATACGCGCCCTCACCGCAGGCAGTGGACGGAACGCCGTCTGGTGCAAAGTTGTTGAATTCAGCGCTTCCCTGGGTAGTCAGTGAATACAGGCTGGCGCTCATATCCTGGTCGTAGCCGCCGCCTGACAACAAATCAATGAGACCGCCCAGCGCATTGCCCAATGTGGCGCCCAGGCCTTCGGCCGGAGAGCCGACAATCAGGTCGGCAACCGGAGACCCTTTATGGGGTGAGCCCACGGAAGTAACGGAAGCGACCAGATCCGGTCGTACATGGGCGACGTATCGGGCGGTGGGGCCGCCGTGGCTGTGACCGACCAGGTTAACCTTGCCATGAACTGCCGCGATGGCCTCAACCTGAGGCAGGAGCGCTTCGCCGCGGGCAATCGTGCTGTCCAGGGCCGGTACCTGGGTGGTGTAGACGTCAGCGCCGTATTTGCGCAAATCTTCAGCAACACCGTACCAGTAATCAACACCGGCAATGGAATCAAAGCCAAACATTCCGTGTACCAGCACAACGGGGTATTGGGTATCGGTGTAGTCGGATGGAGTAGAGTCCCACCATGCGAGGGTGGGTGCGGACCATGCGAGAACACACAGCATAGCTGCTGCTTTAAGCCATTGTTTCATTGTTAGACCTACATTGTTGTTGTTTAATTGATCATCTCGTATGAGATTTGCACATACTTTGATCAAGTAGGTATCAAGTCAATGTCCGGGGCAGGTGTTGTGGCTAGAAAGGACTGAATTTGTGAGGGGGGTCACGGGCGTGGCCCCGAATGACAAGCGAAAGGCGCTTGTCATTCGGGTGCGGGTTTACAGTGTCTTCATGACCCGTTTTGCCGCGGCGATGGTGTGATCAATGTCATCCTGTGACAAGGCAGCGTTAGTAAACCCGGCTTCAAATGCGGAGGGAGCCAGATAGACGCCTTCCTTCAGCATGCCCTGGAAAAAGGCCTTGAAGCGTTCCACGTCACACGCCATGACTTCGTCGAAACGGGTGATGGCCGGTGCGTCGGTGAAGAAGAAGCCAAACATGGCGCCCGCGCTCTGCACCGCCAGAGGAATGCCGGCTTCATCCGCGGCTTCCTTGAGCCCGTCGCGCACGGCATTGGTTTTCTCGGTCAGCTGGTCATAGAAGCCTGGTTCGGAAATCGCGTTCAGCGTGGTCAGCCCCGCACACATGGCCAGCGGGTTACCGCTCAGGGTTCCGGCCTGGTACACCGGGCCGAGAGGAGAAATATGCTCCATGATCTCCCGCTTGCCGCCAAAGGCGCCCACCGGCAAACCGCCACCGATGACTTTGCCCAGGGCCGTCAGGTCCGGGGTGATGCCGTAGTATCCCTGTGCTCCGCCCAGTGATACGCGGAAGCCGGTCATCACTTCATCGAAAATCAGCACCGTGCCGTGTTCATCACAAACCTCGCGCAGTGCTTCCAGGAAACCCGGAGCCGGCGGAATGCAGTTCATGTTGCCGGCAACCGGTTCCACGATAATGGCGGCGACTTCATCACCCATCCTGGCAAAGGTTTCCCGCACGTTGTCGATATCGTTGTAGGTCAGCGTCAGGGTGTGCTCGGCAAGGCTGGCGGGAATGCCGGGGGAATTGGGTACGCCAAGGGTCAGCGCGCCTGAACCGGCCTTGACCAGCAGGGAATCCACGTGGCCGTGGTAGCAGCCTTCGAATTTGACGATCTTGTCCCGGCCGGTGTAGCCCCGGGCCAGACGGATGGCGCTCATGGTTGCCTCGGTACCGGAGTTCACCATGCGGACAAGATCAATAGAGGGGACCAGTTCGCACACCTTCTTGGCCATTTCAGTTTCAATGGCGGTGGGTGCGCCGTAGCCGACACCGAGATCAATCTGGGTGTGGAGCGCGTCCTTGATCAACTGGTTGGAGTGGCCGAGGATCATGGGCCCCCAGGAACCGATGTAATCGATATAGCGCTTATCATCCTCGTCGTAGAGGTAGGCGCCCTCGGCATGCTTGAAGAAAATGGGCGTGCCACCCACGCCGCGGAATGCCCGCACCGGAGAATTAACGCCGCCGGGGATGTATTTCTGGGCCTCGGCAAAGAGGGTTTCGGAGTGAGTCATGGTTTCAGGGCTCCTGAATATTTGAAAATGTGTCGTGAGTTGTTGTCCGGGACTGGAACAGCGGATGGTGGGCGGCAAACAGTCGCGCGAATGCTTTCGCCTGTTGTTCCGTGTGTTCTGGGCCGCCTCCGAACAACCCGCCGACGACAGCCAGCATATCCGCCCCGGCCTTGATAAGAACTCCCCCGTTCCGGGTAGTAATGCCGCCAATGGCGGTCAGCGGCCGATGATACTGGCGGGCTTCCGCCAGTATCGACAGCTCCGCAGGCGGGGCATCGGGCTTGGTGGTTGATCCGAAAAAGCGCCCGAACGCAAGGTAGTCTGCTCCTTCCCCGGCTGCTTTCGCGGCCAGCGCCAAATCACCGTGGCAGGTAGCGCCAATGATTGCGCCGTCGCCGAGTTTTTTTCTGGCGTCCAGAAGCGAGCCATCGGTCTGACCCAGGTGAACGCCGTCTGCGCCGACACGCTGCGCCAGGTCGGGATCGTCATTGATGAGCAGGGGCACGCCCGCGTTGCAGCAGGCAGCGACGAGGTTTCGGGCCTGGTTCAGGCGCGTCACCGCTGAGCTGTGTTTGTCACGGTACTGGACCAGTACCGCGCCGCCCCTCAGTGCAGCCTCCACCGCCGGGAGCAGTTTGTCCTCCGGCAGCAGATCGCTGTCGGTAATGGCGTAAAGGCCTGGTGTGAGGCGCTTCGGAAAGGGAGTGGCTGTCATGAGCTCAGCGCTCCCAGGGAATGCCGCGATCCGGTACTGGCTGGCCGCGGCCAACCTCCAGGGCGTGGAGTATGGCGTGGTTAACGAAATTCTGTGCCTGGGATATCGCAGCCCGCTGCGACAGTCCCGCAGCGCGACCAGCGGCAATGGCAGCCGCCAGCGTACACCCGGTGCCGTGATATTCCCCGCCTACCCGCTCAATCTGCCATTGCAGGGGATCGGCATGGTGAGTGAAGAGGGTGTTGGTGATTTGCGGGCCCTCGCCGTGACCGCCGGTGGCCAGAACCGATTGGCAGCCTGCTGCCATCAGCCTCTGCGCGGCTTCGGCCGGGTCATCGCTGTCGCCAAGCATGGCCAGCTCAATCCCGTTGGGGGTAATCATCTCCGCACAGCTGAACAGGTTCTCCTTCATTGCCTGGATCAATGCGGCGTCTGCCAGATCGCCGCCTCCCGCGGCTTTGATAACCGGATCGGTAATCACGGGGATGTCGGCGTTCCGGTGCAGAAACTCCACCAGAACATCAACGACTTCGGCATTGCCCAGGGCGCCGGTTTTAATGGCGTGAATGGGGGCGTCTGCCGCCACACGGTCCAGTTGCCTGCGGATAAGGTCTGCATCAACAGCGCTGGCGTCGTATACGTTGCAGGTATCCTGAACGGTCAGGCAGGTCAGGATCGGCAACGGATGGCAGCCCAGTGCGGTGATGGCCTGAATGTCGGCCTGGATGCCGGCCCCTCCCGACGGGTCAAGGCCAGACAGGATCAGTACTTGGGGGCGAGTATAGCGTTTTATGGCTCAGCTCCTCAGAATGGTTTGACAACGACCAGGATGACCACGGCTACCAGTACCAGTACCGGCAGTTCGTTAAACCAGCGATAAAATACATGGCCCCGGGTGTTCCGGTCATCCCGGAAAACCTTGACCAGGTGGCCGCAGTAAAAGTGGTAGGCAATCAGCAGCGCGACCAGTGCCAGTTTGGCATGCATCCAGCCCTGACTGAAATAACCGGACACATTGTAACTGATCAGCCAGATGCCAAAAATGAGGGTGGCT
The DNA here is from genome assembly GCF_050379435.1 of Marinobacter sp. DUT-3. NCBI lineage: Bacteria > Pseudomonadati > Pseudomonadota > Gammaproteobacteria > Pseudomonadales > Marinobacteraceae > Marinobacter > Marinobacter sp. DUT-3. The sequence continues at coordinate 8,923 of NZ_JBNRMG010000012.1, read as the reverse complement.
ATCATCGATGGGGTCGTGATGCCCCGGTACAGCTTGCGTTCCATGATTTTAAAGCGTTCACGTCCGGGCTGATCCTCGCAGGCAGCGTGGTACACGAACAGGCGCGGCAGATAGAAAATGCCGGCGAACCAGCAGACCAGGGAAATAATATGGAGGGCCTTCACCCAGAGCATCGCTTAACTCCGTCGGTATTGGTAATAACTTTCAATGTCGGATTTCAGCACGATGCCGTATACGCGCTGAATCATCGGGGCAACGTGGCGCTGTACGTACAGTGCTTCCGCGTTGGTGCTGTCGAATACATCCAGCGCCTCTTCCAGGGTGGCCTGGTATTGTACTGGGGCAACATCCCGGCGGTTGGCGGGAATTTCCATCAGGTCGATGGTTTCCGGAAGTTTTGCCTCCTTTTCTTCAGCCAGTTTTCCAGCATCTTCGATATAGCGGGCAAGGTCCACGGCGGGAAGCAGTGCAGTGGGGCCGCTGCTGCCTTCCACGACCAGCCATTTGGGTTCTGATTTCAGTATCTTGCGAGCTTCGTCCATCGACAGGTGTCTTTCAGTACGTAAAATGCTGCGGTCCATGATGGCGCCGACGGACACCCGTCGCAGAGCCTGGATGACGGGGGAGTTCTGATAGCTGAGGCCCTGGCTCTTCAATATTGTCAGGAACAGGGATTTCTTGCCGAACACCTCGCTGGTTACCAGGCTCGCGGTGGTGATAATCAGCATGCCAGGTAACATGATGTGCGGGTTTCGGGTCAGCTCCATCAATGCCATCAACGCCGCCAGTGGCGCCTGCAGTACCGCACCCATCATGGCTCCCATGCCCAGCATGGCGTAGAAGCCAACGGAAGATGCTGTCTCTGGGGCAATCTGGGCGCCGACAAGTCCCATTGCGCCACCCAGGGTAGCGCCCATGAAAATGGTGGGGCCGATGACGCCGCTGGGCATTCCGAGCCCAATGGTCAATGAGGTGATAATCAGTTTGGCGATGCCTGCCCCCAGGAGCAGCCAGAACGCCAGGTGACCGTGGATGGCGAGGTCGACGGTATCGTAGCCGATGCCCATCACTTCCGGAATCAGCAAAGCGAAGGGCACCATCATCAGACCACATACTGCGAGACGCAGCAGTACCGGACGATGGTGGTAACGGCCCATCGTGTCTACTAGATGAATAAATATGGCGGCGGCTACGCCAATAATGATGGCAATGACAAGAATCCAGGGGATTTCCATCAGGGAATTCATGGTCAGGGCGGGCACGCTGAATGCAGGCTCCGATCCGTAGATCGCCTGCGAGACAATCGCTGCACTGACTGCGGCGAGAATGATCGGTGTAAATCCGGCGATGGTGTACTCCATCATGACCACTTCCATGGCGAAGATCACGCCAGAAATCGGCGTGTTGAAAGAGGCGGATATCGCTGCTGCACAACCGCAGGCCACGAGGGTTCTGATGCTGTTATTCGGCAACCTCATCCACTGCCCCATCAGGCTGGAAAAGGCGGCCCCAAGGTGTACAGCCGGGCCTTCACGACCGGCGGATTGTCCGGTGACAACGGTGCTCACGCCGGTGATGAACTGAACGATGGCGCTACGAACCGGAATATAACCCTGATGATAATTCAGGCGCTCCATGACGTGTACGATGCCCACTTTGCGGTCGTGAGTAGCCAGGCGATGGAGAAACAGGCCAAGTGCCAGGGCGCCTGCCAGCGGGAGCAATCCACGGGTCAGAAGGTCGAGTTCCTCGAAGGATTCTGACCCTTCGCCCGGGAGGAAATACTCTAACGGCCATTCAATGGCCAGGCGGAACACCAGGATGACGCCCCCGGTGATCAGCCCCGAGAGCAGACCCAGTACGGCCAGTTGTGGCAAGGCGTCAACGCCGGAGAGCCTGCGGCGGAATACGGGAATCAGGTGCTCGGTAATCTGGTGCCAGATCTTTCGCATGAACGCCGGAGTTCCGGTTGAGGGTGGATCGTAGGGTTATTGTAACGGTCGCCTGTCGGGCTGCAATAAGTCGTTGGTTTATCATGTTAGACTAGTAGTCAAAACATGACTCGTATTTTGCAGAACCGAATGAGGCTGGAGTAACAGGTGATAAAAGTAGGCATTGTAGGCGGAACCGGCTACACCGGTGTGGAGCTTCTAAGAATTCTTGCGGTCCATCCTGAAGCAACGGTGAGCTGTATCACTTCCCGTTCGGAAGCGGGCCTCCCGGTTGCGGAGATGTATCCGAATCTTCGCGGCTATTATGATCTGGCGTTCTCTGAGCCGGATGTAGACACTCTCTCTGCCTGTGACCTGGTGTTTTTCGCGACCCCCCATGGCGTGGCCATGCGCATGATGCCCGAGTTGATGGCGGCGGGCACCCGGGTTGTTGATCTGTCCGCCGATTTTCGCCTGAGGGATCTGGACGTGTGGGCCAACTGGTATGGCATGCCCCACGAAAGCCCGGAATGGGCCGCAAAAGCCGTTTATGGCCTTCCCGAGGTGGTGCGGGACGAAGTACGGGATGCGCAACTGGTGGCGAATCCTGGCTGTTACCCGACGGCCGTCCAGTTGGGCTTCCTGCCGCTGTTGGAGAACAATCTGGTGGATCCATCACGGCTGATTGCCGATGCCAAATCCGGTGCCAGTGGCGCCGGCCGTCAGGGTAAGATCGGCATGCTCCATGGCGAAGTCGGTGAAAGCTTCAAGGCCTATGGGGCTTCAGGACACCGGCACCTGCCGGAGATTCGTCAGGGCCTTAGTCATGCCGCCGGAAAAGACGTGGGTATCACATTTGTGCCTCACCTGGTTCCCATGGTGCGTGGTATAGAGGCAACCCTGTACGCCGAGCTGAAGAATCCGCAGGACTTTGATCAGTTGCAAGCGCTTTACGAGCATCGTTTCCAGGATGAGCCTTTTGTGGATGTGATGCCATTTGGCAGTCATCCCGAAACCCGCAGCGTACGGGGAGCAAACCATTGCCGGATGGCCCTGCATCGTCAGGAAAACAGCAATATTGTGATTGTTTCCTCTGTCATCGATAACCTGGTGAAGGGTGCGGCAGGGCAGGCGGTGCAGAACATGAATATCATGTTTGGCCTGAAAGAAACTCTCGGGCTGGAAACGCCCGCGTTGCTGCCATAGGAATCGCCGGTGAGTGAACCAAGAAAGCCGGCGGAAGAATATGTTGTTATCCGCCACCGACCGGGGTACAGGCTAAGGCGCACCCTGATACTGCTGGTGTTTTCAGTGGTTGCCGCAGTTGGCGGATATGCTGCGGGGCTCGCCCAGGGCGGCTTCCGCTTCTCCTCCGTTGAGGATAGCCGTGACCAGCTTGAGCAGGAAGTGGAGGATCTTCGGGCAAATTATCGTGATGCGTCCCAGCAGTTAACGAATCTGGAGCGGGGGCGCGCGATTGACCAGCAAGCACTGAATCAGACTCGCAAGACCATCGTTGGTCTGGAAACGCAGATTGCTTCACTGAAGGCTGACCTGACTTTCTATCAGAATATCATGGCGCCTTCGGAGACCAGTAAGGGGTTACAGGTGGACCGGTTGTCACTGCAATCAGGGCGCGACGAGAATGATTACGGCTTCAAACTTGTCCTTACCCAGGTGGGAAACAACAAGAGTTATATTTCAGGCGTTGTCGCCGTTAATGTGATTGGCATGCGTAGTGATGAGAAAGAAGTCATCGCGCTTCGTGACCTTTCCGGTGATATCGACGATCTGGGCGTAAAATTCCGCTTCCGCTACTTCCAGGATATCGAAGGCCAGCTTGAGCTGCCGTCGGATTTCCAGCCAATGGAGGTGCAGGTAGTTGCCCGGTCCGAAGGCAGCAAGGCCGCACAGGCGGAACGTACATTTAATTGGGTTGATTTAACGGAGAACTGACATGCTCGGCAAGAAAAAACAGGCACCCCGTCGTCCAACTGGGCATTTTGACACGTTGGTTTCATCGCGCACGACGGTGGAGGGGGATGTACATTTCTCCGGCGGATTGCACGTTGATGGCCGCGTTCGTGGCAAGGTGGTCGCGGAGGAGGGTAGCGACGCAGTGCTCAGGGTGTCTGAAGTGGGCGAAATTACCGGCGATATTGTCGCACCCCATGTGATTATCAATGGTAACGTCAATGGCGATGTCTATGCTTCAGCCCATCTTGAACTGGCCGAAAAAGCCTCTATCAATGGTAATGTCTATTACAACCTGATCGAGATGGCGATGGGCGCCTCGGTGAATGGTAACCTGGTACACCAGCGTGAGCCGGTGGGGTTGCTGAACAGTGACGCCCATCAGCATGGCGCCAGAGAGGCTGCGGAACGCCCGGATGACGTGGAAAACCGGGTGGAAACGGAATAGTTGACTGATTTGGTCAGGAATATGATAATCGTGTGCATCACACGTACAGTAATCCGGAGGCGGACTTGAGTGTAGTTCAGCAACAAATGGCCACACCGCTGTTTCTCAGTGATAGCGCCGTGGCAAAAGTGCGCGAGCTGGTTGAGGAAGAGGGTAATTCCCAACTCAAGTTGCGGGTTTTTGTGACTGGCGGCGGTTGTTCCGGGTTCCAGTACGGTTTCTCGTTCGATGAAAGTCAGGACGAGGAGGACACCACCATCGAGAAGGATGGAGTGACGCTACTGGTGGATCCGATGAGCTATCAGTATCTGGTAGGGGCAACGGTGGAATATACCGAAGGTCTGCAGGGCTCCCAGTTTGTGGTGAGCAACCCGAATGCGAGCTCCACCTGTGGCTGTGGCAGCTCTTTCTCTATCTGATCAGGCGAAATAGACCGCCCCGAGAATTCTCTCCCTTGACGCTCCGGTTACTTCAGGCAAGTTGCCGGGGCGTTTCTCCAGTGTTTGCTTTGCCAGCCAGGCAAAGGCGACAGGTTCCACCCACTGTGGATCCAGCCCTAAATCTGCGGTCGATGCGATCGTCAGCGGACTGCAGGTTCGTTTCAGTTCCCGCATCAAAAACACGTTCCGGGTTCCGCCGCCACAGGTAAATACTGTCATCCCCGGCGATTGCGGCAGTTGGCGTGCAATGGAAACCACTGTCAGCTCCAGCAAGGTGCGCTGGACGTCGACGGCTGAAGCATCGCTGTGTCTGTGGGCCAGCGTCTTTACCCACTCAAGATTGAACTTTTCTTTGCCGGTGCTTTTGGGGGCCGGTCGGGAAAAATAGCCATCCGAGAGCATGTCTCCGAGTAATTCATGGTGAACAATGCCTTCCTCGGCCCAGCGTCCGGCTTCGTCATAGGGGCGTCCGGTTTGGTAGTGGCACCATGCGTCCAGCAGCGCGTTGGCGGGGCCGGTATCGAAACCGCTGACCTTTTGATGTTCGCCTGCTGGCAGCCAACTGATGTTGGCGATTCCGCCCAGATTGAGAATGCAGCGGTCCTCGGTCTCCGAACCGAAAAACATTTTGTGGAAAGCGGGAACCAGTGGTGCGCCCTGGCCGCCTGCCGACATGTCACGTCGGCGGAAGTCGGCCACGGTAGTGATGCCGGTGCGTTCGGCTATCAGGTTGGGGTCGCCAATTTGCAGGGAAAAGGGCGCATTGCCCCCCGGCTGGTGGCGAACGGTCTGACCATGGCTGCCGATAGCAGCGATGTCGCCCGGGGGCATGCCGGCCTTGTCGAGAGTCTGGATAGCCGCTTTGGCAAACAGGCTGCCAACAATATGGTCCAGCTCGCCCAATTCGTCGGGCGTTCCCTGATTCTGACTGAGCTGAGCCAGGCGGTGGCGAATGTCGTCGGGGTACGGAATGCTGTGGGTGGCATGTATGAAGATCCGGTCACCCGGAAACGACACCAGCACGGCATCAATACCGTCCATGCTGGTGCCGGACATCAGTCCCAGCCACGTGCTCACGGGTTACTCGTCCTGATCTTGGGCCAGTGCGAGTTGCTGGTGGCCATCGCGGTACACTTCGAACTGGGCGACCCGCTGCTTCGCAAACTGGCTGAAACGGGCCATCTCGGATTTGGGTACCGGTTTGGCATCCGGCAGATCCACCGTGCGGGAGTTTCGTGGTGCACCGTTCTTGCGGAATTCATAGTGCAGGTGTGGCCCGGTGACCATACCGGAGGAGCCAACGTAGCCGATGGTCTCTCCCTGTTTCACTCGGGAGCCGTTCCTGATGCCTTTGCCCAGGCGGCTCATGTGAGCATACAGTGTGGTTATGTTATCGCCGTGAGAGAGAATCACGGTGCGGCCATAGCCGCCCTTCCAGCCAGCGAAATGTACGCGGCCATTGCCGGCGGCTTTGATGGGGGTTCCGGGAGGGGCGGCATAGTCAGTGCCCTCGTGAGGTCGAACGACGTCAAGAACAGGGTGGCGACGTTGCATGTTAAAGGGGGAGGATACCCGTGCATTGATCGGCGTCCTCAGGAATGCCTTGCGCATGCTGGAGCCATCGGGAGCATAGTAGTCGCTGTCACCATTGCTGTCGGTGTACAGAAGCGCTACGTTGTCTTCGCCCCTGTTAATAAAGCGGGCAGAAAGAATGCGGCCGGTGTCGAACTTTTCGCCGTCGAGGTAAAGTTCTTCATAGACCACCTCGAACCGGTCGCCTTTGCGAACATCGTATACAAAGTCGATGTCCCATCCGAAGATGCCGGCCATCTCCATGGCTAGCCGGTCGCTCATTCCGGCCTCCCGGGCTGCAACATAAAGGGAGCCGTCGATTACACCGGAAGCGAAGGCGGGGCGGGCCTCGGGTTCGCGGACAATGGTTTCACCCTTGAAGCCATCTTCAACTCTGGAGATGTGAAGCGTTTCCAGTAAGCTGCGTTTCAGGTCGATAGCGGCCAGGTCACCATTGGCATCGGTTGCGAAGGCAATGGTTTCGCCTGCATAAAGGCGTTGCAGCTTGTCTGCTTCGCCTTCGCCATGGATGACCTTCAACATAATGCCGTCGTTGAATCCGGCATCACGAAACAGGGAAGACAACGTGTCCCCGGACTTGATCTTGTGTTCCTGCCAGTTCAGCTTGGGCGCCTGGTCTTCTGCTGGACTGTTGATTGCCAGCTCCGCTTTCGCTGGAACTGCGCTATCGTCCGAATCTGGAGTACTGTTACTTGAGGTCGGCGTGCCTTCTTTGGGCGCAGAATTGGTGACAGGGTTGCCATTCAGGTCCAGGGAATAGGACATCCTCTTGGCCTCAACATCAGAGCTGGGGCTCATTAGAATGGCGGCCGTTACTACCACGGTGGCCGCGGCGGCAATGGTAATGTGTGTTTTGGGAAGCGTTTTCAGCACGTGTGGCACCCGTTTTAATCGGTATTCCGGTAGGTTGAACTACCTAATTAAAGCTGTTGATAAAGTATAGTCCAACAGATTACCGCATAAAATGCGTGTGGGACAGCTCGGAACATTACAGTTACTGGTCCATTCTCCAGATTTCTGGTGGCGTCATTGCTATAATACGCCGCCCTGAATGTTCGGGTCTGTTCAAAAACTGAACGACTCTAATGTATCAGGGGATCGGGTAACTCACAGATTTCTTTTGTAGAGGTCTGTAACTGACAGAATCTTTCTAGATAAAACTGGGGACGTGTAGTTCATGGCATCTATCGATGAGGCGTTAGCCATAATCAAGCGTGGCGTTGACGAGCTGATTCCGGAAGACGATCTGGTGGCGAAGCTGAAAGAAGGCCGCCCTCTGCGCATCAAGGCGGGGTTTGATCCCACGGCGCCCGATCTTCACCTTGGGCATACTGTCCTTATTAATAAGCTCCGGCAGTTTCAGGATCTCGGCCACGAGGTTATTTTCCTGATCGGGGACTTCACGGGTAAGATCGGTGATCCGAGTGGCAAGAGCGCTACCCGTCCTCCATTAACAGACCAGCAGGTGGCGGAAAACGCCATTACCTATAAAGAGCAGGTGTTCAAGATCCTGGATCCGGCCAAAACCCGCGTAGTTTTCAACTCCGAATGGATGGGGAAGATGACCGCGGCGGATATGATCCGGCTGGCGGGCCAATATACGGTGGCCCGGATGCTGGAGCGTGATGACTTCACCAAGCGTTACCGCGCCGAGCAATCCATCGCTATTCACGAGTTCCTGTATCCGCTGGTTCAGGGCTACGATTCTGTGGCGCTGGAAGCTGACGTGGAACTGGGCGGGACCGACCAGAAGTTTAATCTTCTCATGGGGCGCATTCTGCAGAAGCACTATGGGCAACCGGCCCAGGCTATTCTGACCATGCCGATACTTGAAGGGCTGGATGGTGTTCAGAAGATGTCCAAGTCCCTGGGGAACTATATCGGTGTTAATGACTCTCCTGGTGAGATGTACACCAAGCTGCTTTCAATGCCAGATGATTTACTGTGGCGTTACTTCGAGCTGCTGAGCTTCCGGCCGCTGGCGGAAGTGGAAGAGTTCCATGCTGCCGTAGACGGTGGCGCTAATCCCCAGGAGTACAAGAAGCTGCTGGCGGAAGAGATTATTACCCGTTTTCATGATGCCGAGGCGGCGGCGACCGCTCATAAGTCGGCGGGCAACCGGGTTGGTCTTGGTGAGATTCCCGAAAATGTGCCAACGGTGGAAGTGTCCCTGGCGGGGCGCGGGGAGTTGCACATCGTGTCGTTGCTGAAAGAGGCGAACCTGGCGAGCAATGGTAAGGCCGCAAAAGATGTGTTTGGTCGTGGGGCGGTATACATCAATGGTGAGCAGGTAACCGATGAGCGGATGTTTGCAGCCGGTGATGACTGCGTTGTCCAGGCAGGCAAGAAGAAGATTGCCCGCGTTTTGGTTAAGGATTGAACGGAATCCGGGGTTTTTGAGAAAATATCAAAAAGCTCGTTGACACCTCGCCTGAGCTCTGTAGAATGCGCATCTCTTTCGAGGGGTAAGCCACTTAGGCGGCTCCGGATTCGGAAGGCAACTGTTTGAAAGTATTGAAGAAAACGAGTTTCAAATT
>NZ_JBNRMG010000011.1:0-163802 GCF_050379435.1 Marinobacter sp. DUT-3 | reverse complement strand
AACCCACCCCTGACCGGCCTACTCCCAAAGACAAAGAACCGGAAATGAACAATGAACGTTACTGAAGCCTCCCTGTTCTGGGGATTCCTGTTGGTTTACGGCGTGGTCATGTATGTGCTGTCGCCGAAGAGCAAGAACGCGAATTCGTTCTATAAAGGTGCTGATGATCACGGTAACCCGGTGGGTCAGTGGTCACTGACGGCCAGTATTTTTATCAGCTGGATTTTTGCCAAGTCGGTGACCAACGCTGCCAACCTGGGTGCGGCCTATGGTGTGGTCGGTGGTTTGGCGTATGCCAGTTACTGGCTATCGATTCCGGTGGCAGGGTATGTGATTTATCTGATTCGTACTCAGACCGGCGCCCGTAGCCTGCAGGACTTTCTGACCTCCCGCTTTGGGCGGCTGGCCAGTCTGGCGTTTGCGGCGGCGATTCTGATTCGGTTGTATAACGAAGTCTGGAGTAACACTGCTGTGGTGGGCGGTTACTTCGGGTTGCCGGGTGAGTGGGAATACTATGCGGCAGCGATGTTGTTCACTGTATTTACGCTGGCCTACAGCCTCAAAGGCGGGCTGCGGTCGTCGATTTTTACCGATGTGATTCAGGCGTTTGTGTTCGTCTTCTTCGTTGGCGCGGTGTTGTTCCTGATCATTCCGGCCAACGATACCAGTGCCCTGCTGAGTAATGGTGAGTTCAAGCTTAACGCCGGCTTTGATCTGCTTCTGGTGGCCTTGTTGCAGCTGTTCAGCTATCCGTTCCACGATCCGGTGCTGACCGACCGGGGCTTTGTGAACAAGGAAAAGACCATGCTTAAGAGCTTTGTGGTGGCCGGGCTTCTGGGCTTTGTGGCGGTGTTTATCTTCAGTCTGGTGGGCGTTCACGCTCGCCTGAACGGCATTGACGCCATGGGCAATGCGCCTGCGGCTGTGGGACAGTCATTGGGGCTGGCGGCGTTGTTCTTTATGAGCGTGGTGATGATGACTTCGGCAGGTTCGACACTGGATTCCACCTTTACCTCGTTGGCGAAATCCCTGGCGGTGGATCTGCCACGGTTGGCGCAGCGCGCATCGGACAGGCTGCCGAGCATGCGGGTCGGTGCGGTGGTGATGGTCGTGTTTGCGTTTCTGGGCAACCTGCCGATGTTCGCCGGCACCGACATCCTCAAGGCGACCACCATCTCTGGCACCATGGTGATGGGCCTGGCACCGGTGTTCCTGTTCTACGGCTTCACCCGCTGGTCACCCTGGAGCTTTCACCTGAGTTTCTGGACCGGGCTGGGGCTGGGCGTGCTGCTGGCCACCGGGCTGATCCCGTCAAGTTGGGCCATTGGCGACGGCAAGTACGCCATGCTGCTTGGGGTCAACGCCTACGGCTTTCTGATCTGTACCGCCGGGTTCTTTCTGCCGCTGGTGTTAAGGCGACTCGCAGGCAAGTCTCTGGCCACCAGTGGGGTATAGGCATGGCCAGCTCCGAGGGTCGCAGTTGTCCGTTGGCCTACCGCTACCATCCGGCTTCACTTTGCCAGGAAGCCAGTCAGGTGTCCGAGGATGTGCTGTATGTCATTGGCGGGCTTTACGGCAATCCATTCGCTCTGGATGAAATTGAGCAGATGGCGCTGGCGGAGGAGCGGCAGGGGCATCGGGTAAAACTGGTCTTCAATGGCGACTTCAACTGGTTCAATGCCAGTGACGCGCTGTTCCGGCAGATCAATAACCGAGTGCTGGATCATACGGTTACCCTTGGCAATGTAGACTTCGAGCTGGCTGCACCCAGCGTCGGAGCAGGTTGCGGCTGCGCTTATCCCGATTTTGTGGATCAGGGCGTGGTTGATCGTTCCAATCGAATGATGGAACGGCTTCAAGCGTTGGCCGATGAACATCCGGATATACAAAAACGGCTGTCCGGATTGCCCAGGTTTCGCTGCTTGATATTTGGAGGCCTAAAGATTCTGGTGCTGCACGGGGACCCTGAGTCACTGGCAGGCTGGGGGCTGGCCCATGAATCTTTTGTCGCCGGCAACGATTCGGTATTGGCGGAATGGTTCAGGGTGTCGGGCGCGGACGTGATTGCCTCCACTCATACCTGCCTTCCCGCACTCTGGTCAGGCGTGGTCAATGACCGGCTCCGTGTGGTGGCGAATAACGGCTCTGCGGGCATGGGTAACCTGCGTTCGGATACCCGTGGACTGATCACTCGTATTGGTTTTACAAGCCCCCTCGCTGAGCCAGTGGCGGGCATTGAACATCGTGGCCTGAATGTATCCCTTATGCCGGTCGCCTACGATCTCGGTGCCTGGTTGTTACAGTTTGACCGGCTCTGGCCCGCTGATTCACCGGCGGCGGTTTCCTACCGTTACCGAATGATCTCAGGCACGTCCCTGAGCCCGGAACACATTATTTTCCCTTCCAATTCGTAATCAATTTGTCACTGGCGGTTGCTTCAATCCGGTCTATTCTAATAGGGCAAGCGTAGCCTGTTCGGCGTGGGCCGCTCAGGCCCAACTTGAAATATATTTTGTGGTCTATATAATTTAACCCTAATTTTTTGACACGAATTGATCACGCTATGACATCAGAAGGCTCGAATACCACCGCCATCACCCTTCGCACACCCGTTAAGGATGATGGCTACAGGCTCCACCAGCTGGTGGCAGAATGCCCTCCGCTGGACCCCAACTCGATTTACTGCAACCTGTTGCAGTGCAGCCACTTTGCCGAGACCGGCGTGGCCGCGGAGAAGGACGGCGATCTGGTCGGCTTTATCTCCGGATACATCCCTCCCCAACAGCCCGAAACCGTGTTTGTCTGGCAAGTGGCCGTTCACGAGAAAGGTCGTGGACAGGGTCTGGCCAAGCGGATGCTGAAAGAGATTGTGGCCCGGGACGCGTGCAAGAACGTGACGCACCTGGAAACCACCATCACCGAGGACAACGAAGCATCCTGGGCGTTGTTCCGCTCATTTGCCCGTGATCTGGGAGCCGAGCTCACCTACCACGAGCACTTTGAGAAAGAGACTCACTTTGGCGGCAAGCATGATTCTGAATTCCTGCTGCGCATCGGGCCTTTCACAAAGCCAGTCTGAGAGTCTGTTACTGACGCAGGCGTTAATAACCGCTATTTGGAGTGGCCGGCAGACTACTGAGGTAGGTCTGCCAGAAGGCTTTAACCAATGTGTGGCTGGCTGATCGCGACGTAACCCGACGGGCTGCCCCACATCTACCTCGAACCTGACATGCTAAGAGGCAAGACAATGGAACTTTTCAAGTCGACCGAATCTGAAGTACGCGTTTATTCCCGCGCCTTTCCGGTGATTTTTAACCGCGCCAAGAACGCGCACCTGTACACCGAAGATGGCAAAGAGTACCTGGATTTTCTCGCCGGTGCCGGTTCCCTGAACTACGGGCATAACAACGATATCCTCAAGAAAGCGCTGCTGGAATACGTTGAAGCCGACGGTGTGAGCCAGGGCCTGGACCTGTTCACCACCGCCAAGCACGACTTCATCGAGTCCTATAAGAAGCACATCCTTGATCCCCGTGGCCTGGATTACAAAATGCAGTTTACCGGCCCCACCGGTACCAACTGTGTGGAAGCGGCCATGAAGCTGGCGCGCAAGGTCAAAGGCCGTAACGGTATTATCTCGTTCACCAACGGTTTCCACGGTGTGACCATGGGTGCCGTTGCTGCGACCGGTAACAAGCACCACCGGGGCGGTGTCGGTACGCCGCTGGGCAACGTCGATTTCATGTTCTACGACGGTTACCTGGGTGATGACGTGGACACCCTGGAGATCATGGACAAGGTACTGTCTGACAGCTCCTCCGGTGTTGAGCTGCCGGCAGCCGTAATCGTTGAGGCGGTACAGGGCGAAGGCGGCCTGAACGTGGCCCGTGCCGAATGGCTGAAAGGCCTGTCCGAGCTGTGCAAGAAGCACGATATCCTGCTGATTCTGGACGATATCCAGGCAGGTAACGGTCGTACCGGTGAGTTCTTCAGCTTTGAATTCGCCGGCATCAAGCCGGACATTGTGACTGTGTCGAAGTCTCTCAGTGGCTACGGCCTGCCGATGGCCCTGGTGCTGTTCAAGCCGGAGCTGGATATCTGGACGTCCGGCGAGCACAACGGTACCTTCCGCGGCAACAACATGGCCTTTGTAACTGCCCGTGCGGCGGTAGAGACCTACTGGAAAGACGACGCTTTCGCCAACGAAGTGAAGGCCAAGACCAAGGTGCTGGGCGACGCCCTGCAGGCGATTTGCGACAAGTACCCGGGTGAGTTCAAAATGAAGGGGCGCGGTTTGATGCGTGGTATTGAAGCCACACATGCCGATGTGACGGGGCCGATCACCAAGCGTGCCTTCGAGCATGGCCTGATTATCGAAACCAGTGGTCCCAACGACGAAGTCATCAAGTGCCTGATGCCGTTGACCACCAGCGAGGAAGACCTGAAGAAAGGTGCCGAGCTGCTGGCGAAAAGTGTGGACGAAATCATGCAGGAAGGGATCAGCGAGGCGTCGTAAGGCGCCTTTCTCATCCGAACATTCATTCTGCAGGATAGCGAAGACGACACTATGACTACCCAACTACATACCGTAGAAAAGATCGGCGGCACCTCGATGACCAACTACGAGGCCGTCCGTGACAACATCATCATCGGTGATCGCAGCAAAGAAGATCTGTACCAGCGCATTTTTGTGGTTTCCGCCTACGGTGGCGTCACCAACGAACTGCTGGAGCACAAGAAAACCGGTGAGCCGGGCGTGTATGCCCTGTTTGCCGACGCTGAATCCGACTGGGCCTGGGGTGACGACCTCACCAAACTGGTGAAGTTCCTGACCGATATCAACGGTGAACTGTTTGAGGATCCCATGCTCAAACAGCAGGCAGACCAGTTCATCACCGACCGTATTGAGGGTGTTCGCGGTTGTCTGATCGACCTGCAGCGTCTGTGTTCTTATGGCCAGTTCCAGCTGGAAGAGCATCTGCTGACTGTGCGTGAAATGCTGGCCGGTATCGGCGAAGCGCACAGTGCTTTCAACACCGCACTGAAGCTCCAGCAGGAAGGCATCAACGCCCGCTTTGTGGATCTCACCGGCTGGCGCGACAATGAGTTGCTGCCCCTGGACGAGAAGCTGAAGCAGGCGTTCGACGCGGTCGACCTGACCCGTGAACTGCCCATCGTGACCGGGTATGCCCAGTGCAAGGAAGGTCTGATGCGGACCTTTGATCGCGGCTACAGCGAGATGACCTTCAGCCGGGTGGCGGTGATCACCGAGGCCCGTGAAGCGATTATCCACAAGGAATACCACCTCAGCTCCGCCGACCCCAATATCGTTGGTGCCGACAAGGTGGTCCCCCTGGGCCGGACCAACTACGACGTCGCCGACCAGCTGGCCAACCTGGGTATGGAAGCCATCCACCCCCGTGCCGGCAAGGGCATGCGGCAGAATGAAATCCCGCTGCGGGTGATGAACACCTTTGAGCCGGAGCACACCGGTACCCTGATCACCGGCGATTACGTCAGTGAGAAGCCCCAGGTGGAAATCGTCGCCGGCGCCAAGGGCGTGTTTGCCATTGAGGTGTTCGACCAGGACATGCAGGGTGAGCCGGGCTCCGATCGTCGCATCCTCGATGTGCTGAGCCGCTTCAAGGTGCGTTTCATGTCCAAGGACACCAACGCCAACACCATCACCCACTATGTCGGCAGCACGCTCAAGCACGTCAAGCGGGTGGTCAAGGCGCTGAAGGAAGAGTTCCCGAATGCGGAGATCAATACCCGCAAGGTAGCTGTGGTTTCCGCCATCGGCAGTGACATGAAAGTGCCTGGCATTCTGGCCCGTTCAGTGAAGGCGCTGGCGGACGAGGACATCAGTGTCCTTGCCCTGCACCAGTGCATGCGTCAGGTGGACATCCAGTTTGTGGTGGACGAGGACAACTACGAGAAGGCCATCGTGGCCCTTCACGGTGTTCTTATCGAACCGCACAACCACGAGTACGCCATCGTCGCGGCCTGAGACCTGGCCTGAATCAGCCCCCCGGGTGGAAGCGAATATTCCGCCGGGGGCTGCGTTGTTTGTCCCACCTCTCCGGGGAAATCCACGCCCTGCTCCCCATCGTATCTTTGAGTACATTTTTCGAACGGTACCAAAGCCATGACCAGGTCTGTATGGCTGGGACCGTCCCCGACCATAACCCCAAATAGTGAAACGGACTCTCTGGTGGGGCTGTACTTCAGGGATGCGTCCCGGTATGAACTTCTGGGAGACAAGGGCGAACAACGTCTGGTTCGTCGACTCACGCACTGTTATCAGGTGATTGGCCGGGAGTTGGCTTTGCCTGAGGAAACCCCACAGACCTACCGCGATATAGTGGGCAGTCTCGGCGATGCCTGTGCTTTTTCAACCCGAAGTCGCCGCGCCTATCATCTTGCCCGCGCATGCCGCAGCAGGCTGGTTGAGAGCAACCTGCGCCTGGCGGTTCACATTGCCCGCCGATACGGTCAATACGGTATTCCGATGGCTGACCTGATCCAGGATGCGAACATTGGTCTGATCAAGGCGGTGGAACGTTTTGACCCGACCAGGGGCTTTCGTTTTTCTACGTACGCCTACTGGTGGATCAGCGAAGAGGTGAAGCGTTGTCTCCAGCGTGGCACCCGACTGGTGCATACGCCGGAAAATGTGGTCGATGAGATTCGGCAGCTGCGCAAGGTGTCCATGCGATTGCACCAGGTCCTGGGGCGGGCGCCGCTTCAGAGTGAACTGGCGCGGGAAATGGAGGCTTCACCTTCTCGCATTGGTGAACTCCGCGCATTGGCGAGCCGGGAGCTGTCCGTCGATGCACCGGTCTCTGGTTCTGACGGCATCACTCTGGGTGACAGTTTGAGTGCCAATGACCAGTTGGCGCCGGAGCACTCCATGGCGCAGCGGGACCGGAAGAAGACTCTGGCCGAGATCCTGGGCCAGTTGACGGAGCGGGAGCGGGCGGTGTTGTCCCGTCGGTTCGGACTGGGGATGCCAGAACCGGACACCCTCCAGGTAATTTCAGATGATTTGGGTATCAGTCGCGAGC
The DNA here is from genome assembly GCF_050379435.1 of Marinobacter sp. DUT-3. Taxonomy (NCBI): domain Bacteria; kingdom Pseudomonadati; phylum Pseudomonadota; class Gammaproteobacteria; order Pseudomonadales; family Marinobacteraceae; genus Marinobacter; species Marinobacter sp. DUT-3. The sequence continues at coordinate 156,735 of NZ_JBNRMG010000011.1, read as the reverse complement.
GAGTGCGGCAGATTGAGAAGGGAGCCATCCGGAAGTTGCAGTCACAACTCGGGGTAGAGGCCTTCAGTGGGTCGTGAAGAGCCATGCGCCGACAGTTACCTGACAGAGGACGACAACGGCCGTAAGCACCAGTCGCAGTCTCAGGTACCAAGCCGGCCAAAAGGCTTTCATCCACCGGGCATCGACGAAGTAGAGAGCCAGATACGCGGTGGTATACAGCGCAACCTGCCAGGTTGTCGTGAGTAACAGACCGAGACCGGCGGAAAGAAAGAACACCTGGCTGAGTAGCATGGTCACCAGGGGGGAAAGCGGGTAGCACCGGTTTTCCAACTGCATGGCAATGGGCCAGTAAACGCCGCCCATGAAGGCCAGAACTCCCGCGCTGTACAGATAAAACCAGCCGATGATAGCCACGCTGTGTGCCGGTATGAGAAACAGCGAAAGAATGGCTGCAACGAAGGGCAATAGGCCGAGAAGGCCAACGAGAATCGCAAGGCGGGCTACGGCAATCACGATGCTTGCCTCAGCCAGTAACGACCAGAGAGTCGATTCCCGAGGGTGTTGTCGCGGCTGTTACCGCGTTGGTTGAATGCTATTTTCACCGTGGTGCTCCGGGATGACGTGTTACGCCAGTACTTACGAATCCCGGTGGCAATAAGATCAATTGCCCAGTGCCTGGCACTCCCTATGTTGCGGGCAGCTCACCAGATGATCATTGACCATACCTGTGGCCTGCATGAAGGCGTACACAATGGTCGGTCCGACGAAGTTGAAGCCGGCTTTTTTGAGTGCGCGGGACATGGCTTCGGCCTCGCCAGTGGTCACCGGAACTTCAGACAGGGTTTGCCAGTGATTCTGAATCGGCCTGCCATCCACGAAGGACCACAGAAATTCGCTGAAATCGATGCCCTGCTCTTTCAGCTCCAGGAAGCTGCGGGCGTTCTGGATAATCGACTTTACTTTCAGTCGGTTGCGGATAATGCCTGGGTTGCCGAGTAACTCCTCCACTTTGTCGTCGTTGTAGCGGGCAATCCGTTCCGGGTTGAACTGGTCGTATGCCGCCCGGTAGCTGTCCTGTTTGCGCAGGATGGTAATCCAGCTCAGGCCGGCCTGCTGGCCGTCCAGACAAAGCTTTTCAAACAGCGCGAGCTCATCGAATTCGGGGCGGCCCCACACGGTGTCATGGTAGTCGGTATAGAGTGGGTCGGTTCCACACCAGGGGCAACGGTTGTTCTCATCCATAAGGGTTCCTCTTCAGTTCAGCTGCTGGTGTGATGGGCCGATGCCGGCTGAAGGTCAAGGGGCTGTCCGGTGGGACCGGTCTGTCGAGGTCCAGGTCGGCTGTTGGCCCGGCTAACAGGCCTCCTGAAGGCAGCAATAGATGATCATGCCGGTAAACCAGAGTCACCAGGAAGCCTGCCAGCTCGCCGCTGGCGGCCTGCCATCCGGCGTCGTGGCGGTCACAGTACAGGCTGAAGTCCGACCGTACTTCCAGTGTTTGCAGGTTGCCGGCTATGCCCCGCCCTGTGGCTTTCAGCCAGGCCTCTTTGAGCGTCCACACCCGCAGGAAATCTTCGTGGCTGTTGTTGGCCAGTAACCATGCCTGCTCATCCGGAGTAAACCAGCGGCGCACTACTTTTTGCCAGTGGGGATGCCGGTCGAGTGGCTCCAGATCCAGACCGATACCCGGCTGCCCGCTGACCGCACATCCTGACAGACCGCCGCTGTGGCTCAACGACAGGTGCCAGCCCTCGGGGCGAGCCGAGGCTACGGGGCGGCCGCTGACCGGTTCACAATGTCCGGCCGGACACTGGGAGCCGTGCCCGATGGCCTGTCGAATCAGCCAGCGGCTGCTCAGGTACTCGCGCTGCCTGGGCCCGGAAAATTTGGCCACCGTGGCCCGCTCGTAGTCGGTCAGCCAGCCCGGACACGACAGCACATCGGCTTCGGGCTCCCGGCACAGCCAGACTGTGGGTGCCGTCTCAGGGTTGCAGTCGCTGGATGTGCCAGCCATCACCTTGCCTCACGTATTCAAAGCGATCGTGCAGGCGGCTGGGCCGGCCCTGCCAGAATTCAATGCGCTCCGGGATCACCCGGTATCCTCCCCAGAAACTGGGCAGGGGGATTTCCCCTTCACTGAACTTACGTTTGATTTCAGCCACTTTCTGCTCAAGCAGGCCGCGGGACGTAATGGCCTTACTTTGCTCCGATACCCAGGCGCCAATCTGGCTGCCCCTTGGGCGGGAGGAAAAATAACGCAGGGATTCCGCCTTGCTCACCTTTTCCACGGCGCCCTGGATTTTCACCTGGCGGTTCAGCCCAATCCACGGAAACAAAAGGGCCGCTTTCGGGTTTTGTTCCAACTCCTGGGCCTTGCGGCTGCCGTAGTTGGTATAGAATACAAAGCCACGGTCATCATAATACTTCAGCAGCACAGTTCGCAGGTCCGGCATTGAATCGCTGCCAGCGGTGGCCAGGGACATGGCGTTGGGCTCCAGAATGCCCGCGGCTCGTGCGTCATCAAACCAGGTATGGAACTGTCCTATCGGGTTCTCATCCAGCGTGCTCCGGTGCAGGCCCTCGCTCTCGAATTCACGTCGCATGTCACTGATATCCATCGGATGGATCCTGTCGTAAATAGTGAGTCTTCAGTACTATACAGATACGGTGGTCTATTCTTTCAGGATTGGCGAGTGATGGAAACTGACGGGCAACAATCGGGGAGTTCTGGTGTGGCCAAGGCGCAAACGCAAAAGCCTGTGTACAGGAAAGTATGGTTCTGGTTGGTGTTGCTGCTGGTGGCGTATACGTTGGCCGGCTTTTTTCTGCTGCCCTGGTGGCTGCAGCGGTTTGTCCCTGAACAGCTGGAACAGCGCATGGGCTGGCAAGCACAGGTCGAGGAGATCAAAACCAATCCGTTCAGCATGAGCTTGGATATCCGCACCCTGACGGCGGATGACGCGGACGGCGAGCAAGTCATCGGGTTCGACCGGTTGTTTGTCGATCTGGGGTTCTGGAAGCTGTTCACCGGTGTTGTGGGGCTGCAGGCCATTGCGATTGAGGAGCCCTTTATCCGGCTCGATCTGCTGGACGATTACAGCGTGAACTTCGCGAGGGACTGGAACGAGGCCAACCCGGCCGCGACTGAGCCGGAGTCGTCGGAGGAAGACACGTCCACGCCACCAAAGCTGTACTTCCAGCAAATCACTATCAATGGCGGTGAGTTGTTGTTCCGGGATTTCAGCAAGGCGGAATCCGCCAACTTCCGGATTTCACCCCTGGACCTGACCCTGAACGACCTGGCCACCTGGCAGCGGGACGACACCCAGAGTAACTATTACCTGTTGGCCGCACTGGGAAACCAGACCATCGAGTGGGAAGGTGATCTTAGTATCAATCCGTTGTATTCAAAGGGCTTTATCCGGGTAGCGAATATTGATCATGAGACCCTGAAACATTTCCTGAAGCCCTATCTGCCCTATGATCTCCGGGGTGGGAACGTCTCTGTCAGCACCAACTATGAATTGCAACTGATGGACCAGCTGTACCTGACAACATCGGAAGGTGAACTGGAACTGGAAGAGCTGGCAGTCGCGCTGGACCAGAATCGGGAGGATGTTGCCCTGAAAACCGGGCGGCTGGCTGTTGAGAAGGTTCGTTTTGGCCTGACCGGGCGGACCGCCGAGATTGGCATGATCACGGTGGATGCCCTGGATCTGGCAATGGAACGTGGCCCTGATGGTGCGATCGATCTGCTCGCCCCTCTCCAGCAGGAGCCCGGCAGTGAGAGCGATGAAGATGCCGGGGATTCATCCGGGCCCGGTTTCCAGTGGTCCATGGCCGGGCTGGAGCTGGCTGACAGCCGCGTACAATGGCGCGATCGCCAGCCGGAGACATCCGCAGAGATAGCGGTAGAGCAGCTGGCGCTGACTCTGGGGCGTATTTCCCATGAACTGGGGGAGCCCGTTCGCTATCAACTGCAGGGCACCCTTGCAGAGGGCGGATCGCTTGGGCTGGATGGACAGGCGACCCTACAGCCTTTCACCCTGGAGGCCGGCGTGACAGGCTCCGGCGTGCAACTGGCGGGTTTTGAACCCTATATCCGTGAAATGGCGAACCTAGACGTTCGCAGCGGTCAACTGACGGTGGATGGCAACCTGGATCTGGACGGTCAGCAGGAGCCGCTGACCGGTACCTTCAGTGGCACGGCCGAGGTTGCCGGTCTGAACCTGACGTTGCCGGATTCGGACGAGCCTCTGCTGGCCTGGCAAACCCTCCGTCTGGCACCACTGGAGTACAACGTTTATCCGGCTCGTCTGGAAATCGGCACTATTACCCTGAGCGAGCCAGCCGCTAACGTCGTACGTGGTGGCGATGGGCTCCACAATCTTGAACGGATTATACGTGACTCCGGGGCCGCGTCTGATGATGCTGACGAGCCCTCGGAGGGTAATGGCGGAGAGCCCGACTTTATTTTTCGTATCGAACAGCTGCTGCTGGAAGACGGTGCGGTCTCCTACACCGATCGAACCCTGGAGCCGTCATTCACCACGACGTTCGACGAACTGAACGGGACGGTCGCCGGCATCAGCAACGTTGCGCCCCAGCAGGGCAAGGTGTCGGTGCGTGGCCGGGTGGATAAGGTTTCCGAGCTGAACTTCGAGGGTACCCTGGGTACATTGGGTACCGATGATGTCAGCCGGTTGAGCCTGGCAATGAAAAACGGTTCCCTGCCCAACCTTTCGCCCTATTTCGGGCGCTACCTTGGTTACGGCGTGGACAGTGGCAAACTGAAAGTTGAAATGGATTATGAAATCGCCGGGAGCCGCATCGACGCCACCAACATGATCGTGATGGACCGACTGGAGCTGGGGCAGCCGGTGGCAAGCGATGAGGCGGTGGGTGCCCCGGTCAAGCTGGGGCTTGCGCTGTTGCGGGATCGCCAGGGTGTGATCGAAATTGACTTGCCGATCAGTGGCAACCTGGATGATCCCGATTTCAGCGTTGGAAAGGTGGTGATGCGGGCCTTTGTGAATATCCTGGCCAAGGCTGCGGCGTCACCTTTCAGCGTTCTGGGTTCGGTTGCCGAATTGGCGGGTTTGTCGGGAGAGGAACTGAGTCAGGTTAACTTCCTCGCGGGTGAGGTTGCACTGGCCGAGGGTGAGCAGGCGAAACTGGATGCCCTCGCCGATGCGCTGTCGGAACGACCTGCATTGTTGCTCAATATCCGGGGTGTGGTCGCACCGGACGCTGATGGACTGGCACTGATGAAACAGCGACTGGAGGAGCAGAACGGTGGCAGCCTGAGTGATGAGGCCTGGGAGCAGGCGCGCCAGGAATACCAGGCCGGAAATCGATCGTTACCCCCGGAGGCCTTGGGTAACCTGGCATCCGCCCGAGGCGTCTGGCTGCGGCGGCAAATGCTGGAAGAGTATGACGTTGCGCCCGAACAGCTGTTTTTACTGGACCCGGTACGGGATGCCATAGCTGATGATCAGGGGCAGGTTGCTGTCGAGTTTGCACTGGATGCGCGTTAGTCGGCTTCAGGGCTTCCGGTAGGGAAACCCGGTCAGGAAACCCGGCGGTAACTGTAATCCCCACTGCTCAACGAGAAGTCGGTACTGTCCGCTTTCCATCAGTGGTTCAAACAGCCGAATCATGCTTTCGGCATCCACGGGTGCGTCGGGGTGGGTAATGATCGACAGGCGGTAGGACTGGTCAGTAACCTCGGATACCAGAAAGGTATTCCAGTCTTCCGGGTGGCGCTTCAGATGGTTCTGAAGGTAGGCGCGGCTGACAATTGCGACTTCCGCAACCGAAGGCCTGTCTGCCTTGATCAGATTGATGTTGCGCTGGTGGCTGTCGGAAAACTCGATACTGAATCGCTTCTCCAGTTCCGAATTGTCGGTTTCCAGATCGGCGAAACCGTAGTGGTAGCCGGAAATGGCGACGATCCGCCGTTTGCTTACGTCATCAAAGAAACTCAGGTCACGGCCGGGCTTCTTTAAGGCCAGGTAGATATCTTCATCGGTCAGGATGGGGATCGTGGCGTTGAAATCGTGACCCTCCCAGCCCCAGTTCGGACTCTCGAAGAAAATGACATCGTACAGACCAGCTTCAAAATCCAGGTGGCGCCGCTGGGGCGAAGTGTGAATGATCTTGAACCGGATATCCTGATGGGCATCTGCGACACGTTCCAGGGTCCCGGCGAGCAAGCCCGCGACCTGATTGTCCTCGTTGATACTCGCAATGGGGGGGAAGTTATACACACCCACCCGGATCTCTGTCTCGGCCCTGACTGTGGAGAGAGTCAGCCCGACGGCGAAAAGAGTCGTCACTAGAACTGTGTTTTTGAATAGTTGGGCTGATGACACAATCTCGATCCCGGAGTATAGGTATGAGCGTCCCCAGGCTACCGTTACGGTAGTCTGGTCATAAAGGGTCAAGTATAGACACATGAACAAAAGGAAGCAGTTATTGTGAGCCGCCCCCTGAGCCATTTTTTTGCCTACGTCTCCCGCCTGCGCTGGATAAAGCGCTGGGGGCTGATGCGTAATGCCATTGAGGAAAACGTAGCCACCCATTCCTGGGAAGTGGCGAGCCTTGCCCACGCCCTCGCGCTGATCCGCAACCGGTATTATGGCGGTTCGGTGAACGCCGACCGGATTGCAGCGGCGGCGCTCTATCACGATGCGACCGAGGTCATTACCGGCGATATGCCGACACCGGTCAAGTATCACTCGCGAGTCATGCGGGAAGCGTTCGGAGACATCGAACACAAGGCAGAGGCGGAACTGCTGGCATTGTTGCCGGAGGATCTGAGGGAGGACTTCGCGCCCTATCTGAGGGAGTCCCAGTGGTCGTCAGAGGAGCAGGAGTTGATCAAGGCCGCGGACCGGCTGTCGGCCTGGCTGAAGTGTCAGGCGGAGATTCGCACCGGTAACAAGGAGTTTGAACCAGCCGCCGAGCAGATCGCACGACGGCTGGAACAGGATGGGTTACCCGAGGTTGCCTACTTTATGGAGGTGTTTGCCCCCGGTTACCAGCAACCCCTGGATAACCTGCTGGGGTAGCGCCCGTTCAGGAAGCCGCGCCGGAGGAGGCAACCATGCCGCCGCGCAGGCCATCGCGCTGGACCGACTGGCGCACCAGGTCTTCCGGGCTGCCCGCCAGATCGCGGAACATGCCCATGGAGCCCAGCAGGGCGGACGATTCATACGGTACGAACACCCGCTCGCCTTCCTTGGCCATGTTCGGCAGCACCTTGATGTAGCTCTGCCCCAGAAGGTAGCCGATAACGGTCTGTTTGTTCTCTTCCGATTCGCCCATGGCGCTCAATACCAGGCGAATGGATTCCTGCTCGCCCTGGGCCCGCAGAATGGCGGATTCCTTGTCGCCCTGGGCGTTGAGAATGGCGGACTCGCGCTGACCCTGGGCCATGGCAATGGCTGCTGACTTCTCACCTTCCGCTTCGGTCACGGTGGCGCGGCGCTTACGTTCTGCCGCCATCTGCAGGCGCATGGCTTCTTCCACTTCTTCGGGCATGCTGATGTCCTGAACTTCTACCCGCGTCAGTTTGACCCCCCACTTGGACGCTGCCTCCTCCATTTCCGACTGGATGGCGCTGTTGACCTCGCCACGGGACTCGAACAGTTTGTCCAGTTCCATTTTGCCGACAACCGAGCGCAGGGTGGTTTTCGCCAGTACTTCCACGGCCTGACTCATGTTCGCCACTTCATACACCGCACGGCGGGGATCAATGATCTGGTAGTACAGCGCACCATTGATCTTGACCGTCACGTTATCGGTGGTGACCACGGGCTGGCCGGGGAAGTCCATCACGGTTTCACGGCGATCGATGCGAGTCTCATCCGTGGTGACCGGGTGGTAGTCATCGCCCATGCGTACGTAACGAATCATGGTGATCGGTCGGGGACGTTCGATAAACGGGATGATGATGTTGACGCCGCTTTCCAGTACCCGGTTGAAGGAGCCCAGACGCTCAATAACCATGACCTCGGACTGGCGTACGATCACCAGGCCCTTGGCGATGATCGCGATGCCGATAACAACCAGAACCAGACTGATGATCAGCCCGGGTGACATAAATGCTTCCATACTTGTTACTCCGTGTGATTGACGCTATGGACAACGGCGGTGGTGCCGTCGAATCGTTCAAAAATGACTTCCGTGCCTTCCGGCAATGCCGCTAACCCGGTGTCGCTGGTACGGATCCGGTAGAAATCGCCGTTGACCTTGATGCCGATGGCACCGTCGAAATCCCGTCGCTCACAATGATAGCGACGACCATGTTCAACGCCTGTGCCGGTGGTGCCATAGGCAACGCCTTTGGGTGAAAACCGGGGGCGAATCCAGAGAATGGCAACAGGGACGAGAATGCCTGAAAACACCCCCATACCGACCAATTGCCATTCAAAGGATGCACCCAGAAACGCCAGCACTGCCGTCAATGCCGCTGCGGCCCCCAGCGCCAGAAGCACAAGAACGCCGGAGGCAAGTTCCGCCAGGCTCAGGACCAGCGCCAGGATCAGCCAGACATGTGTGAGACTCCATTCCATACAGGTAATATCCGTCAGTGGTTGGTTTGCAACGTTGCGCCGGATTGTAGCATGGCTCTCAGGGTTGGCCTGAGTGCCCGGAACCGGCGACCTCTAATGCCATGGTCAGGAACCGGACACCTGTTAGAGTAATTACTTTAAAACAAAGAAGAGGCCCCGGCCATGAAAGATCTGAAGAACAAAGTTGCGGTTGTTACCGGTGCGGGTTCCGGCATTGGTCGTTCTCTCGCCAAGTCACTGGCTGCCCGTGGCTGCCGCCTGGCACTGTCAGATGTTAATGAAACCGGTCTGGCGGAAACCGTGAAGGAACTGGATGGCGCGGACGTGAAAACCTACAAGCTGGATGTGTCCAGCCGTGATGCCATTTATGCTCATGCCGAGGAAGTCGCCAAGGATTTTGGCCAGGTCAACCTGGTGATTAACAACGCCGGTGTTGCCCTGTCCGCCACCGTCCGTGAAATGACCGATGATGATTTCAAATGGGTGATGGATATCGATTTCTGGGGTGTCGCCCACGGTACCCGTGCGTTCCTGCCTCATCTGATTGCGTCCGGTGACGGCCATGTGGTCAACGTGTCCAGCGTGTTCGGCCTGATTGGTGTGCCCAAGCAAAGCGCCTACAACGCCGCCAAGTTTGCCGTACGTGGCTTCACTGAAGCCCTGCGTCAGGAAATGCAGCTGGAAAATCAGCCGGTGGCTGTCAGCTGTGTACACCCCGGTGGCATTCGCACCAATATTGCCAACGCTGCCCGTATGGGCAAATCGGAAAATGCCGATGCCCAGCGCAAGGGCTTTGACAAGCTGGCGATGACCACTCCGGACAAGGCAGCCGAAATTATTGTGAAGGGTATCCTGAAGAATGAATCCCGGATTCTGGTGGGGCCGGATGCCTGGGGCATTGATGCCATCAACCGCCTGCTGGGGTCTGCCTACCAGCCGCTGGTAGCAAGATTTTCCCGCAAAAACCTGTATGTCTGAGGTATAATGTAACCTGTAGCAGGTTGCGACTGGACCGCAATCTGCTGTACATTTTACATACAGGATATTACTTCTATACTTGCTGTTCATCTAGGGAAAGAGTCAGCATGAATACGCCTCATCACTCCGATCTGGGGGCTACGCTGGAACTTAGCCGCTCGGGTCTTCGCGACAATCATCGCCGTTCGTTAATGCGGCTGTTGTTTCTGGTGACTGGTTCGTCACTGGTCATTTTTGCCTGCCTGCAGTTACTGAACGGATTCTGGTGGGTCGCAACCATCGAGCTGGCCGCCAGTGCCCTGCTGTTTTTTGGCATGGCCCGCCTTCGTACGTCACCCCACCTGCAGCAATGGATTTATGGGTATCTGGTGACCCTGTTTTCCTTCTTCCTGGCGATCATGGTGCTTCCGGAAGCGTCGGTGTCGGCGTTTGTCTGGGTGCTGATGATGCCAGTGCTGGCTTACCTGCTGCTTGGAAAGTGTGAAGGTCTGATTCTGAGTGTTCCCTTCATGATTGTAGGTTGCGTCGTGTATTTCATACACTTGGGCGATATTGGCAGTGCCCATGTGATGATTGACCTGCTCAATATGGTCCTATGCGGCGCGTTGATGCTTACCTTTGTGCATATGTACGAAGTTCGCAGGGAAGAGGCCGAACAGCGGCTGGTCACCATGGCCCAGACGGATGCCCTGACCGGGCTGGCAAATCGCAACAGTTTTCAGCATAAGCTGAACCGCACCATCGCCGAGTGCGAGCGTAGCGGTACCGGGTTTGCCCTGGTTATCATGGATATCGACCACTTCAAGGTGGTGAATGACAGCATGGGGCATGATGCCGGGGACTATGTGTTGCGGCATATCGGCTCGTGTCTGAGGGAGCGCTTGCGGGGCACCGATTCGGTCGGACGACTGGGCGGCGAGGAGTTTGGCCTGATCCTGCGGGACGTAAAGCCAGCGGATGCGTTTGAGTTGATGGATGAGCTCCGCCAACGTATCGCCGATAGTGAACTGGTCTATGGTGACGTCCCGGTCCGTGTGACGGCTTCCTTCGGTCTTGCCCAGTGGCCCGATCACGGCCGTCAGGCGGAGACCCTGTTTCGTGTGGCGGACCGTTGCCTGTACAGTGGTAAGCGCGCGGGCCGCAATCGTGTGGCGCGCGCGGAACCGACAACACCGAGAGGTGAAATACTGGCTGGCTGAGGGGTAAAGCAGTGTGTGAATTACTGGCTATGAGCGCCAATACCCCGACGGACCTGTGTTTCAGCTTTACCGGCCTGACCCGTCGGGGCGGTGAGACCGGTCCCCACAAGGATGGCTGGGGCGTGGCGTTCTATGAGGGCAAGGGCGTAAGGGCCTTTCATGAATCCGGGGCCAGCGCCAGTTCCCGCATCGCTGAAGTGGTCCAGACACATCCCATAAAAAGCGAGGTGGCAATCTGCCACATCCGCCAGGCCAACGTTGGTGAGATCTGCCTTGCCAATACCCATCCATTTATCCGGGAGTTGTGGGGACGCTACTGGGTGTTTGCCCATAACGGTCAGCTATCCTCGTTCCATGCCCCCAAGGGGTTCTACGAGCCGGTGGGCACAACAGACAGCGAGGCCATGTTCTGCGATATCCTCAACGATCTCCGCAAGCACTGTGACCGTGAGACCCCGGTTGATGAGGTGCTGAATCATCTTGTGACGTTATCCCGGAACTATGCCAGTGAGGGCGTATTCAACCTGTTGTTGAGCAATGGCGACTGGCTGTTTACCTATTGCACGACCAAAATGGCCAGCATTACCCGCCGTGCGCCGTTTGGTCCGGCGCGATTGAAGGATGCCGATGTCACGGTAGATTTTGAATCTGAAACCACGCCTGATGATATCGTCAGCGTCATCGTGACCGAACCGCTGACGACGGATGAGCAATGGGACATTTACCAGCCTGGTGAATGGCGGTTGTGGCAAAGAGGGGAAGTTATTCGGTCGGGTTACGCGCTGGCATAACCCGACCCTGAAGCCGCATGACCGACTGCGGTGATTACTGACTGCAGTGATCACTGAAGGGTACGGCGGTTCCCGTTCTGATACTGGGGCGCGATGTGCGCGCTGATCTGCTCCTTGAAGCTGGCGATCAGTTCGCTGTTATCGTGGTCCCAGGGGTGGAAGCCCGGCTTGAAGTATTCCAGCCACGTCGGGATCAGGCTGGAGAAGGTGCCGTTCTTGCCCCACATACGCCACAGCCCCTTGGCGCTGTCCTTCAGTGAAAAGTGCTTGGGATCGTTCAGCATCATCCGGGTGGTGAAGTAGCTTGCCATCACGCCCAGCATGGCTGTACTGAAGGTCAGGTAAAATGCGCGTTCCGCATAGGTGCCGCCGACTTCCTGGAACACATCGTAGGTTACGGCCTTGTGCTCGGTTTCTTCAATGGCGTGCCACATCCACAGTGGGCGCATGCTTTCGTGCATATCTTCACGCACGTCACTGCGCTCCAGCAACATGTCGGCCATCATGGCAGTGAGGTGCTCAAGGCCGCAGGTGATGGCCAGCTGGTGCCGCTTGGGCAGCTTCTTGGCAATGCCGAGAACCACTTCCAGGTGCTTTTCCAACTCTTCCACTGGCATGCCGCGATCCCGCACGTGCTGGTTCATGGCGTCGTGTTCCAGGGAGTGCATCGCTTCCTGACCGATGAAGCCGCGCATTTCCGCCTTGAGCTTGGGGTCTTCGATCTGGTCCCGGTAATAGCGCACGGAATCCACAAAGAACTGCTCACCCTGGGGGAACAGCACTGACAGAGCGTTCATGGTGTGACTCAGGATGTAGCTGTTATCCAGCCAGTAACGGGGCACCTGTTCGCCGAACTCAAAACCCATACGCTGGGGTTTGATGGAAACGTTATCCGGCGTGTTGGAAGCCGGCGCCCTGGACTCTGCGGTTTTTGTTCTCAGCATGTTCATACTCCTCTGCGACTGAACGCTTTGGCTGATGTCATGGCTGCAGTGTGGGCGAGTCAACGATATCTTTGAATGCGTGAAAGGGACGGCCACCGTTCAGGTTGGGACAGTGGCGGTGGTTTAAATTGACTATGATGACAGTATCACAGGTGCTTCCAGCCCCAGTGCTGCCGTCGCTGGCTTCTGTTAGCATCAGGATAACTTTCCCAAACACCCATAAGGACAACCTATGGCGAACACCAGCCCGGACAAAGAACGGCAAATGCTGGGGTTTTTCCTGGTGCCTGGCGTGTATATGCGAGTCATGGCCGAAACCGTGCGGCAGCTTGGCTACAATGACCGGTCGTTGTACGAGGGCCTGAGTTTTTCAGCGGAAGACCTGAAAGCGAATGACAGCCGGGTGTTCGTGACCGACGCCATTATGATGACCCAGCGTGCGTTGGACCTCGCGGGCAAGGATGGCTTGAGCTTCCTGTTGGCGCGGGAACTGCGGTTGACCATCCATGGCACCCTGGGTTTTGCTGCGCTGACCAGCCCGACGTTTGCCGATGCTCTGGATTCGGTACGCCGCTACCTGCAGCTTCGCGCGCCGTTTCTGAGCATGAGTCAGTCCGAGGCTGGTGATAACGTGCTGGTCCAGCTGCGCACCGAGTTTGATGCACCGGGCCTGTACCCGTTCCTGGCAGAAACCGTGAGCGCCACCCTGATATTGCTGACGGAGCAGTTGCTGGACCGCGAAGATGCCGAAAAGCGCGGGTTTGCACTGACCGACGGCAAATTGCCGGGGGTCACTGTGCATATGAGCAAACCCGAGCCGGATTATTACCCCCGCTTTGCGAATCAGCTGCCGGTGCGCTTCGAGTACGGCAAGCCCGAGGAAATGCTGGTGTTTCCGAAGGATCTGCTGAATGTGCGCATGCGGTTGGCGGATGCAGATGCGTCCCGCATGGCCCGCGAGCAGTGTGAGTTCGAGTTGCAGAAGGCGTTGAAGGATCAGGGCGATATCACCCTGGCGATTCGCAATATGCTGCGGATGACGCCTGGCCCGCTGCCTTCCCTGGAGGCTATGTCGGAGCGTTTTTGTGTGTCGTCGCGGACGCTCAAGCGCCGCCTGGCGGAGAAGGACACGACCTATCGCGAGATTCTGGAGTCGGTGCTGAAGGACCGGGCGATTCAGTTGCTGCGGTATACCAATCAGTCGGTGAGTGAGATTGCCTACGAGCTGGGTTATGCCGATCTGTCCAATTTCAGCCGGGCCTTCCGCAAATGGACCGGGAAGTCGGCCAGCGAATTCCGCGAAGATGGGCCTGATCCGGCGCCTGAGCTGGGGCCCTGAACTGGGGGATGGGCATGGGGTGGTATCTTTTTTCAATGGAAAAAGAACTCGCTACGCTCAGACACCTTTGTTCCATTGAAAAAAGATACCACCCCATACCCTCGCGGAAATCAGGAGTAGCCTCCGTAGGTCGGGTTAGCGAAGCGTAACCCGACAACCCCAGCCACCCGCTAATCCAGGAAACACCATGTCACTCGAAAAAGACACCCACAGTAAACTATTCGGTTACCTCCTCTGGATCTTCGGATTTCTCGGATCCCATCGTTTCTATTACGGCAAACCGATAACCGGCACCATCTGGTTCTTCACCCTGGGCTTGCTGTTTATCGGCTGGATCATCGACCTGTTCCTGATTCCGGCCATGGACCGCGAGGCGGATCTGAAATTCCGGGACGGCGAGGTCAGCTACAACATTGGCTGGCTGCTGCTGACCTTTACCGGCGTGTTCGGCCTGCACCGGATGTATATGGGCAAGTGGATTACAGCGATCCTGTATCTGCTGACGGGCGGGCTGTTCCTGATCGGCGTGCTCTACGATTTCTGGACGCTTAACGACCAGATTTCCGAGCGGAACCGCGAAGTTAAATTCGACTGATCTCTCACAGAGAGATACTCCGAAGTATGACGAGACCTTCTGCTGCCTTCTTCCAAAACCGTAGAGGGCCAGGGATGGCCCGATCCGAGCCCACAGGGATGTGCTTGTAGGCGTGTTTTGGAAGAAGGCAGCAGAAGGTCTCAGCCACCTAAAGTTAGTTCCCCGCAGCGACTTCCAGTTCCCTTAACCCCTCTTCCAGATAATCCAGCATCCGCTGCAGGCTCGGCAGTGTGCGGCGGCAGCCGATGAGGCCGAATTCGATCTGGTCGCGGTAGCTGGTCAGGGTCATGTTCAGGGCCAGTCTGTCCATGGCGATGGAGACCGGGTACATGCCTTCCATTCGGGCGCCGTTCCAGTAGCAGTCTTCGGAAGGCCCCGGCACGTTGGAAATCACCACATTGAAGGTCTGCCATTTCGGGGCCATACCCGTGAGCAGATTGAACGCCGCCGGCGCGAGCGACAGTGCGGTGTAGTTCAGGATCTCCTCGGAGGACATGGTCGAGTAGCGATCCTTGGCCAGTTTGACATCCTGATGGATGTGCATCAGCCGGTTGGCAGGGTCGCTGAGATGCGTGCCCAGAGAAGCGAGGATGATACCGACCTGGTTGCCTTCGTCACTGTCATCACGGCGCAGGGATACGGGCACCATGGCGATCAGCGGTTGCTCCGGCAGGGCATCCTGGTTCATCAGGTAGGTCCGCAGGGCACTGGCGCACATGGCCATGACCACATCGTTCACCGTCACCCCGTAGGCCTGACCTACCGCGCGAATACGTTTCAGGCAGTAGGACTGGGCCGCAAAGCGGCGGGAGCCGGTGATCTTCCGGTTGAGAATGCTGCGGGGGGCGTGAAAGACGGAATCGTACGCCGGATCCTTGCGGGCCTGGTTGACCGTTTTCAGTAGTTCCCGGGCCACCGTGGGCACCGTGCCCAGCTGTTTGCCGGATTCCCCGATCAATTGTCCGATGCTTCGCCACAAGGACATCCCTCCCTCTTCCGCTGAACGCCGGGTCCTCGGGGGCAATGCCCAGATCGGGGGCATATCACGCTGTTCGGGATCAGAGGACAACATGCGTTGGGCCATGCGCATGGCGGAAACGCCATCCACCAGGGAGTGGTGAATCTTGGTGTACACCGCAAACTGGCGATCCCTCAGGCCCTCAATCAGGTGAAATTCCCACAGTGGCCGCTCGCGATCCATCAGGTGAGAATGCTCCGCCGAAACAAACGACAGCAACTCCCGAACACGGCCCGGTGTCGGTAGTGCCTCAAAGCGGAAGTGATGTTCCAGGTCCAGGTGTTCATCCTTCACCCACACCGGTTGCGCGAACCGGCTGTCCAGACGACGGTCAAACGGCGATGTCACCGTGGAGTGGTCACGGAGCTGGTCCGCAAGCCGTGCCACGTAGTCATCCGGCGCATCCTCCGGAAAGGAAAACAGCTGGAGCCCCCCGACATGCATGGGCTGCTGGCGCTTTTCCAGCCAGAGAAACATCTGATCTGTAGGGCTGAGTGGCTTCACGGGGCCATCCTTGTTGTTGGATTTTCCGTGATCTTACCTTAGCCGTGATGGCAGGGAATTGACCACTGGTAACCCCCTGCCGGGAAAAATGGCAACCAGCTCCCGCCGACGTTGCGATCAGGCTGCGACGGTTTCCGATTGACTCACCGGTACTTCCAGCCTGATCTGATCTCCATCCAGCAATACCGGGTAGGTTTTGATACTCACGCTTTCATCCTCCAGGCACTGACCGGTGATCAGGCTGAAGTGTTGTTTGTACAGTGGGGAAGCCACCACCGGTTCACCCTTGATGTCACCGGTGATGCCCCGGGCCAGCACGTTCGAGCCACTGAACGGATCGGTGTGACTGACAGCAAACAAAGCCGGCAGACGATGCGGCAGGTAGAACACCGCCACCGGCCCATCTTCGGTCCAGACCGCAACTCCGGATTCCGGCACCAGATCTTCAACCTTACAAACCACATCCCAGCTAGTACGAGCTTTCATAACAGTCTCCAAAGCAATCTTTTGATATCTCTGTATGGTCACGTGAGTGACGGGTATGGGGGTGTTTTTCTGTCAGGAAAAAGGTGTCTGAGCGAAGCGAGTTCTTTTTCCAGAAGAAAAATACCCCCATACCCCTCGCTCCACCCCCAAGCCAGCAGGCTACGAAGCAACCTCAGTCTCAAGAACAGGCCGCCGCTGATCCCGCTCAGTAGTCCACTGCTGCACCGGATCCTTCTTCTCCGGCGCATTGACGAACTCGCGGAAGCGCTTGCGCTTCTCCGGATCTTCCACCGCCGTTTTCCATTCGCACTGGTAGGTTCCAACAATGCTTTCCATGTGCTCTTCCAGTTCCTTGCCAAGACCCAGACTGTCTTCCAGCACTACCTCTTTCAGGTAGTCCAGACCACCTTCCAGGTTCTCCATCCACACACTGGTGCGCTGCAGGCGATCGGCCGTGCGCACATAGAACATCAGCACCCGGTCAATGGTGCGGACCAGCTCCTCGTCGGAAAGGTCAGTGGCAAACAGGTCGGCGTGGCGCGGGCGCATGCCGCCGTTACCGCAGACATACAGGTTCCAGCCATTCTCGGTGGCGATCACCCCGATATCCTTGCTCTGGGCTTCGGCACACTCACGGGTACAGCCGGACACCGCCATCTTGATCTTGTGTGGCGAACGCAGACCTTTGTAGCGCTCCTCCAGGAAGATCGCCATGCCCACACTGTCCTGTACGCCATAGCGACACCAGGTACTACCGACGCAGGATTTCACCGTACGCAGGGACTTGCCGTAGGCGTGACCGGTTTCAAAGCCGGCGGCGATGAGCTTTTCCCAGATCTCTGGCAGCTCGCTCAGGGTGGCGCCAAACAGGTCGACCCGCTGGCCACCGGTGATCTTGGTGTAAAGGTTGTACTCCTTGGCCACCTCACCCAGCACGATCAGCTTGTCCGGAGTGATTTCACCGCCAGGTACACGGGGCACAATGGAATAGGTGCCGTTCTTCTGCATGTTGGCCATGAAGGTGTCGTTGGTGTCCTGCAGCGGCACGTGGTCGGTGGCCAGGATGTGCTCATTCCAGCAGGTCGCGAGGATCGAGGCGACGGCCGGCTTACAGATGTCGCAGCCATGGCCCTTGCCGTGTTCCCGGATCAGCGTCTGGAAGGTACGCACACCGTTGACCTTCACCAGATGGAACAGCTCCTGGCGGCTGTATGGGAAGTGTTCACAGATGTCTTTGCTCACTTCCACGCCGCGCTTTTCCAGTTCGTTGTCCACAACGTTCTTCAGCAGTGCCGCACAGCCGCCGCAGCCGGTACTGGCCTTGGTTTCGCTTTTTACGCTACCCAGGTCGCTGCAACCGGCATCAATCGCGCCGCAGATATCGCCTTTGGTGACGTTGTGGCAGGAACATATGGAGGCAGTTTCCGGCAGGGCATCGGGGCCCAGGGCTGGGGCACCGCCCTCGCTTTCCGGAAGAATCAGGGTTTCCGGGTTGTCCGGCAGGGTGATGCCGTTGAGGGCATACTGCAGCAGAGTGTCATAGGGACCGTTATCACCCACCAGAATGGCACCGAGCAGGGTCTTACCGTCCTCGCTGACCACCATGCGGCGGTAGTGTCCGGCCTGCTCGTCGTTGAAACGGATATTGCGGGCACCCGGGGTCTGTGCGTGGGCATCGCCAATGGAGCCCACATCCACGCCCAGCAGTTTGAGCTTGGTGCTCATGTCGGCACCGGTAAAGGCGGCCTCACTGTCACCGTTGAGTGCGGAGGCCAGAGTGCGGGCCATGGTGTAGCCGGGAGCGACCAGACCGAAGATTTTGCCGCCCCACAGGGCGCATTCGCCAATGGCGTGAATGTGCGGGTCGGAGGTGGTGCACTGATCGTTGATGACGATGCCGCCTCGCTCGCCAATGTCCAGTCCGCTGGACCGGGCCAGGGCGTCCTGGGGGCGGATACCGGCGGAGAACACGATCAGGTCGGTTTCCAGATGGCTGTCGTCGCTGAAGTTCATCCGCAGGCGGCAGTCCTCACCTTCGACAATCTCGGTGGTGGCCTTTTCGGTGTGGACCTGAACGCCCAGTTCCTCAATCTTGTGCCTGAGCAGGGCACCACCGTCGGTGTCGAGCTGCACCGGCATCAGGCGCGGGGCAAACTCCACCACGTGGGCATCCAGCCCCAGGCTCTTGAGGGCATTGGCTGCTTCCAGGCCCAGCAGGCCGCCGCCGACCACAACACCGGTTTTGACGCCCTTGGCGCTGGCGCGGATGCTGTCGAGGTCCTCCAGGGTGCGGTACACCAGACAATGGGGGTGCTCGTTGCCCTTGATCGGTGGCACGAACGGGTAGGAACCGGTGGCCAGCACCAGTTCGTCATAACCGTAGGTACCCTCGGGGGTGGTCACGGTCTTCTGGTCCCGGTCAATGGCGGTGACCTGTTCGTCCAGATGCAGGTCGATGTTGTTCTCTGCATACCAGTCGGCGGTGCCCATGGCCAGGTCGGCATGGGTAGAGCCGCCAAAATACTCGGACAGGTGGACGCGGTCGTAGGCCAGCAGTTTTTCTTCGCCGAACACCTTGATATCGAAGCGGTCAGCGGCAGCCGAACCGGTCAACTGCTCAAGAAAATGGTGACCCACCATGCCGTTACCGATCACGATCAGGGTTTGTTTGCTCATGGTATTTCCTCTCTCTTTCACTGACGGCATCAGGCGGCGTCGCAGTAATGTTTGCCAAAGGCCAGGTGGGCCCGGACAGGGCTGATGTCATCGGCCTGTTGAATGCGTTCGCTGTACCAGGGGCCGTCCGTGGTTTCACCGAACAGGACCGCGCCGGTCAGGCGCTGGTTGCGGATCAGCAGGCGGCAATAGCGATTGGTTTCATAGTCTTGCCAGACCACCGACTCGGTATCGCCGTCCGGCTGTGTCTGGCCACAGGAAAAAATCGGAATGCCGCTGATCTTCAGTCGCGTGGGAATGACCGACGGTTCAAAAGCGGCATCGCTGTTGGCATCGCAGAGCACCTGGGCAAGCACTTCAGCCTGCTGGTAACCGGGCTCCACCAGTCCAAAGGTCTGATCGCTGATCTGGCAGCACTCGCCAACGGCATAGATATTCGGATCGCTGGTGCGCAGCCGGGTATCAACCTGGATGGCGCGATCACAGTCCAGACCAGCATTCCGGGCCAGTTGGGCGTTGGGTGAAATGCCGGCGGCGATGACCACCAGGTCGGTGCTGATCAGGGTTTCATCGTCCAGCTGAACCGCACGGATGGTGTCTCTGCCCAACAGGGCAACCGGGGAAGTATGGGTGCGGATAGCGAGGCCCCGCTCTGTCAGGGCATCTTCCAGCAGGGCACCTCCGGTCGGGTCCAACTGGCGGTTGAGCAGGTGGCTGCTGCGATGCAGCACGGTGACGGACATACCCCGGCTGCGCAGACCTTCGGCGGCCTCCAGGCCCAGGAAACCACCGCCGATGACCACAGCCCGCCGGTGGCGCTGGCTGATCTCGATCAGCTTACGGGTGTCCCGCAGGTCGCGGAATCCGACCACGCCGGCCATCTCTTCGCCGGCAATGCCGAGACTGGCTGACCGAGAGCCGGTGGCAATCACCAGGCGGGAGTATTCCTGCACCATACCGCTGGTAGTGGTGACCGTTTTTGCCTCGCGGTTGATGGCGGTGACGGGATCCCCCTGATGCACCTCGATGTGGTGCCGCTGATACCAGTCGGGCTGCTGCAGCTTCAGGCTGTCCTCGCTGGCATCCCCGGCCAGCAGCGCCGACAGCTGGATGCGGTTATAGGCCGGGCTTGCTTCGCCATTGAACACAACAATCCGGCTGAATGGCTGGTGCGGTTGCGCAACCAGTTTTTCCAGCAGTCGTTGTGCCACCATGCCATGGCCGCAGATAACGAGGGTTTGCCCTGCCCCGGTAGTCATGTCTGCCATCCCTTTTTCAATCGATTTTCAGCCCAACAAAAAAAGCCGGAGCATCTCCTCCCCGAAGGGACTGGATGGTCCGGCGCCAATGCCAACAACAATGATCTGATGGTCCGGCCAATCCATGGCCGGGACGTTCTTCCCTGTTCTACCCTCTATCCACTGCTAACTCCGTGCCAGTTTTATGAAGTCAATGTAAACAATGGCTTAGGCGTTTTCTTCCGCAGGCTGCACTTCTGGTGTGCGCTCGGACGGGGCGGTGTGCACCGTGAAGGTGCCCGATCGCTGCTCCTGTTCATCTGCGTTTGATTCGGCGTCGGATTCGTCCCGTGGAGCGTTCACTTTGCCCGGAAAGCTCTGCTTCTCATACAGGAACGACAACACCGCCTGCCGGTAATGCACATACTCCGGATGGTCCGCCAGGGCGACCCGGTTGCGTGGCCGTGGCAGCTCAATGTGAAGCTCTTCCCCCACCGTGGCGGCGGGGCCGTTGGTCATCATCACGATGCGGTCGGACAGCAACACCGCCTCATCCACATCGTGGGTGATCATGATCACGGTGCTGTTCAGGTCCTGCTGGATCTCCATCAGCGAGTCCTGCAGGTGTGCCCGGGTCAGCGCATCCAGTGCCCCGAAGGGTTCATCCATCAGCAACACGCTGGGTTTCATCGCCAGCGCCCGGGCAATCCCCACCCGCTGGGCCATGCCCCCGGAAATCTCGCCGGGGCGTTTGTCGAGGGCGTGCCCCATGTTCACCAGGTTCAGATTGTGCAGAATCCAGTCACGTCGCTCGGCCTTGCTCATGGTCTTGCGGAACACCTGCTGAACCGCCAGCTCGACGTTTTCATACACCGTCAGCCACGGCATCAGCGAATGATTCTGGAACACCACCGCCCGTTCCGGCCCCGGCGTATCCACCTCGTGCCCGTCCAGCACACAACCGCCGCGGGTGGCCTGCAGCAGTCCGGCGACGATATTCAACACCGTGGATTTGCCGCAGCCGGAGTGACCGATCAGCGAGACGAACTCCCCTTTACGGATTTTCAGGTCCACGTTTTCCAGGGCGACAAACGGACCCGTGGGTGTATCGAAGGCCATTTGAACATTGGTTAATTCAAGATGTGGTTTGTTATTCATTCCAGGCAACCTTTTTTTGAATAAGTAACATGATCCGATCCAGCAGGAATCCGATGAAGCCGATGGCGAGCACCGCCACCATGATCCGGCTCAACGACTGACTGCTGCCATTCTGGAACTCATCCCAGACAAACTTCCCCAGCCCCGGGCTCTGGGCCAGCATCTCGGCGGCGATCAGCACCATCCAGGCAATGCCCAGGGAAACCCGCAGGCCGGTGAAGATCATCGGTACCGAAGACGGCAGCACCACCTTGCGGACATGGGTCCAGAACGACAGCCTCAGGACCTTCGATACATTCAGCAGGTCGGGATTGACCGCTGCCACGCCGACACTGGTGTTGATCAGGGTCGGCCACAGGCTGCACAGAGTCACGGTGATCATCGACGTCAGAAACGATTTCTCGAACATCGGATCGTCACTGACATAAGTGGCTGAAACCACCATGGTCACCAGAGGCAGCCAGGCCAGCGGGGACACCGGTTTGAAGATCTGGATCAATGGGTTCATCGCCGCCGAAAAGTGACGATTAAGCCCGATCACAATGCCCATGGGCACGGCGATCAAAGTTGCCAACAGGAAGCCGGCAAGCACGGTGCCGAGACTGGTGGCGATCTGGTCAAAGAACGTGGGAGCGCCGGGATAGGAGCGAATCCTGACCTCTGCCTCCGGATTTTCGGCCAGAATGCGTTCGTTGCGCTGCTCCTGCATGGTTACGAACTGTGCTGCGCGTTCCCGCTGGTTGCTGTGTTCCTGCCACAACTGGCCGGACTGCTCCAATACCGCCGCAGGGCCCGGAAAGGCTCCCAGGGAGGTCTGCACCTGAGGCGCGGCGAGGTGCCAGAAGCCCAGGAACAGCAGGATGCCGAGAACCGGAAGCAGCAACTGGCGACCGGCTTCGGCCAGATGGCGTGGGGACAGTGTGTCGGTCAGCGCCCGGAGCCAGCGAGGGGTCTCCGGTGTCTGATCGGTCTGGCTGAGTGTGGTCATGGGATCTCTCCTGACAGTCACGTGGTTAAGGGGTTTGCGACCCTTTCAGGCCGATGTCGAAACTGTCGATGTAGGCGTTCGGCTCCCGCGGGGTGAAGGCGACGCCGTCAATCAGCTCACCCTGGTAGGGGCGGGCAAAGTTTTCGGCGTCCAGGTCCGGGAAGTCTTCGGCGCTGAGGGTGCCATCCTCGATCAGTGAGCGGGCGGCTTCCTTATAGATGTCCGCGCGGTACACCCTGGCAGCGGTTTCCATGTACCAGTCGTCGGACTTGGGTTCCGGAATCTGTCCCCAGCGACGCATCTGGCTCAGGTACCAGATGGCATCTGAGGGGTATGGGTAAGTGGCGTAGTGACGGAAGAACACGTTGAAGTCAGGCACCTCACGCACGTCGCCTTTCTCGTACTCGAAGGTGCCGGTCATGGAGTTGGCGATGACTTCCTCATCGGCGCCGACGTAATTTGAACGGGCGAGAATCTTCACCGCCTGTTCCCGGTTGGCGTTGTCATTGTCATCCAACCAGTGGGCGGCGCGAATCAACGCACGCAGCAGGCGCAGGTGGGTGTTGGGGTATTGTTCGGCCCAGGTTTCGGTTACCCCGAACACTTTTTCCGGGTTGTTGGGCCAGATCTCGTAATCGGTAATCACCGGCACGCCGATACCCTTGAACACCGCTTGCTGATTCCAGGGTTCGCCGACGCAGTAGCCCTGGATGGTGCCGGCTTCCATGGTGGCGGGCATCTGCGGTGGCGGCGTCACTGACAGGTGAACGTCTGCTTCCAGTGTGCCGCTGGTATCACCACGCTGGGGCGCGTAGTAGCCGGGGTTCAGGCCACCGGCGGCCAGCCAGTAACGCAGTTCATAGTTGTGGGTGGACACCGGAAACACCATGCCCATACGAAAGCGCTCGCCTTCGTTGCGGTACTGCTCAATGACCGGTTTGAGGGCGGATGCACTGATCGGATGCGCGGGCTGACCGTCGTCGTTATTGCCGATATGCGGGCGCATCTGTTCCCAGACATCGTTGGAGACGGTTATGCCGTTGCCGTTCAGGTCCATGCTGAAGGCGGTGATGATGTCGGCCTGGGTGCCGTAGCCGATGGTGGCTCCCAGTGGCTGGCCGGCCAGCATATGGGCGCCGTCCAGTGAACCGGTGACGACGCCGTCGAGCAGGACTTTCCAGTTGGCCTGGGCTTCGAGTTCCACAAACAGGCCTTCGTCCATAAAGAAGCCCTGTTCCCAGGCGACGGCCAGCGGCGCCATGTCGGTGAGCTTGATAAAGCCCAGTTTCAGATCCGGCTTCTCCGCCGGTCCGATGTCGGCCTGAACCGTGCCGGTCCCGCCCATTATCAGAATTGTGAATGCCAGTGTCTTCAGCTTCATAGCGCTCTCCCGTAGTTTCCTTTCCCCAAACAAAAAACGCCCGCTCCCCACTGATGGGAAACAGGCGTCGATGCCCGGGAAACCTGGTTGGTTATCGGAAAATGTTATCTGTAGATGTGTTTGCAGGGGGTGTGCCAGGTTTTTATTGAATTGAATTTAAAGGATTTTTGTTCGTTTCTTTAGGTTGGCGAGAGCGGCTGGAGCGGTTGATGGGAGCGGTTTTGGTGCGTCAGGCTTCGTTTGCGGGCACGGTCGGAGCGGACTGCCAGTCGTGAATCTGTTCTCCAAGCAGGGAATCGCTGGAGACATCCACTGGACCGAACTGACCGTTCATGGTGAACGGCCTCGGATGCCTGCCCTCGGTTTTACTGTCGATTACCGGGGTATCAATACCCAGGGATCCTGCAGCGTCGCGGAACACATCGGGGCGGAAGATGCGCTGTATCGAGGCCGTGTCGATCCGTGACAGCTGTTGTTGATGGGCGATCAGGCGTGTGGCCAGCCAGTGGGCCTGGGAAAGCCAGGGGAAGTTTGCCGAGTTGCGGAAAAAATGCTGGTGCAGTTGGGGGTGAAACGGGCTGTTGTCACCTTCCGCGTGCACGGGAAACTGTTCGCCAATGTTGCGATCGAAATACTCACCGAGGTACTCCGGGCGGGCGAGGATCCGTGCCAGCATGGCGTGATTGTTCGGGCTGTCCAGCCAGCGACAGGAAGCCAGGAGCGCCCGTATCAGGTGGCGGTGCATTTCCTGGTGCTGTTCGGCCCAGTCGGCCCGGAGTCCCATGACCTTCTCGGGAGCGTTCTGCCAGATCTGGTGCCCGGAGTGCAGAATGCGACCCAGTTCCCGGCTCTCAAGCACGCTGTTCCAGGGTTCACCGACACAGCAGCCTTCAATGGCGCCGCTCTGCAGGGCGTCCATCATCTGGACCGGTGACACCGGGATAATATGGAAATCCTCGCCGTTGACGGCGCCGGCGGAATCGAGCCAGTCACGGAGTTGCAGGTCATGGCTCGACCACGGGGCAACCGAGGCCAGCCGGATGGGCTTCTGGCGTTTTCTCGCCAGCTGCGTTAATGCACGGGCGGTTTCGATAGGCTGCCCGAGATCAACGCCGGACAGGGCAATGTTCTCAAACAGATCGTTGCCCAGGGTTATGCCGTTGCCGTTGCGGCTCAGCACCATACTGGTTGTCACCGGTACCCTGGGGCGGTCGGTGGCCAGGGACATGCTCAGGGGCATGGGGGCGAGCATATGCCCGCCTTCCAGAAGGCCAAAACTGACCTTGTCCCGGAGCGAGGCCCAGGAACTCTCACGAATGAGTTCGACCCTCAGGCCCTCGGCCTCGAACAGGCCCATTTCCTGGGCCATGATCAGGGGCGCGCTATCGAGCAGCGGAACAAATCCGAGCCTGAGGTGAAAAACCGTACGACCGCGGATGGGCGTGGGCATGGCCATGGGATCAACTCCCCCGTGTTGGGTCAGGACGCCTGCCTGACCGCGGGCCTGGTCGTTTGCCGTTCCAGCAGGGTGATGATTCGCCGGGCCATGTCCGGCAGTCGTTCGCTGTGGTCCATGGCTGCTGAACGTAGCATCTGGAACGCGGTGTCTTCATCGCAGTTTTCGTGTTTCATGATCAGGCCCTTGGCCTTCTCAATGAATTTTCTGTCCTCCAGTGCCCCGCGGGTTTCCGCCAGCTCCGTCCGCAGTGCCTGAAAGGATTCGAACTGGGCGATGGCGGAATCTATGATCGAGCGCACGCTCTGGGGCTTGATGCCGTCCACCACGTAGGCGCTGACGCCAGCGCGGACTGCGGCCTGAATGGTGGCGCGGTCTCCGGGTTCGTCCGCGGAAAAGACGATGGGGCGGGGCGCGTGATCGTTCAGCGTGCTCATGTTCTCCAGGGTGTCCCGATCCGGTGAATCCATGTCTATGATGACCATGTCCGGCTGGTCACGGGCGACGGCGGCTGTCAGCCCGGTGGCGTCGGGACGCTGTCGGATCACTTCGTGGCCGCTGTGAGTCAGGGCCGCACACACCTTGCTGGCCCGCTCCGGATTATTGTCGATCAGTAGAATTCGCAAAGACTCTGATGACTGCATGACGTTTCCTCAATGTTCGTTGCGCGGAATAACAGGGATACCGCGGTATTGCGCAGGTCTGGGGTCCGCTTCCGGACGTTTGTGACCAGAGTGGAGCAATTTATCTGCCATGGATGGCCAGTGATGGGAAAAACAGTCAGTTAGGCGGCAGCAGGGGCATCTGTCACCGTCCCGAGATGCGCGGATATTGCCTCGCGCCTGTGCATAGAACGCCCATTGTGCACCAGAATGTGGCCGGCTCCGTGGCCGTGGGCCGCAACTCCATCTCCCGATTCGTTGGTTATCAGGCACTTTGCGAGGCTGGCCCCCGATTTGCTACAGGTTTGTCAAAGGTTCTTTCCAGACTGAAAGATTTGAACAGACCCAGGCAATGAAGCCCGCCAGGATTTCGAGACCATCACGGCCGGAACCCTGCCGGGCTTTTTTGTTGCGCTTTCTCCGGTGGAGCAGACATGTTGGTGCCTCTGAGTGATCACGAAAACGGAACAAAAACGACCTGCCCTTATTGCGGGGTGGGTTGCGGTGTAGTGGCTTCGGGTGCCGGAGAGCCGGAAATCACCGGCGATGACAGTCACCCGGCGAATGTCGGGCGCCTGTGCGTCAAGGGTGCCAGCCTGGGAGAAACCCTGGGCGACGACGGCCGCCTGCTGGCGCCCAAAGTGGATGGCGCCACCGTGGCCTGGCCGGAGGCGATTGATACGGTGGCTGACGCGATCAGGACGTCCGTAGAGACACACGGCCCTGCCTCGGTTGCCTTCTACCTCTCTGGCCAGCTGCTGACCGAGGACTATTACGTGGCCAACAAACTGGCCAAAGGGTTTATCGGTACCCCGAACGTGGACACCAACTCCCGGCTTTGCATGTCATCGGCGGTGGCGGCCCACAAACGGGCCTTTGGTGGCGATCTGGTGCCCGGCTGTTACGAGGATATTGAACTGGCGAATCTGCTGGTCCTTGCCGGCAGTAACGCGGCCTGGGCACATCCGGTGCTGTACCAGCGCATGAAAGCCTCCGCCCGGGCGGGCCGGAAGGTGGTGGTGATCGATCCCCGGCAGACCGCCACCAGTGAGCTGGCGGACCTTCACCTGGCCCTGAAACCCGGAACCGACACCATCCTGTTCAACGGGCTGCTGGTATGGCTGGCGGCAGCCGGGGCGATTGATGGGGCCTTTGTTGCCGATCATTGCCACGGATTCCAACAGACGCTGGCCGCCGCCCGGGCGGCCGCACCCACACCGGCGGCGGTGGCCGAGGCCTGTGACCTGCCCCAGGAGGATGTGGAGACCTTCTATCGCTGGTTTTCCGAAGAGCAGCGGACGGTGACGGCATTCTCCCAGGGGATCAATCAGTCCGTTGCCGGTACCGACAAGTGCAACGCCATCATCAACTGCCACCTGGCGACCGGCCGCATTGGCAAACCCGGGGCCTGCCCCTTCTCCCTGACCGGTCAGCCCAACGCCATGGGCGGTCGGGAAGTGGGTGGTCTGGCGAACACCCTCGCCGCCCACATGGATTATGACACCCCGGGCGCAAAGGACCGTGTGGCCCGCTTCTGGCGCTGTGATTCCGTTGCTGATGGGCCGGGTCTCAAGGCCGTTGACCTGTTTGATGCGGTGGAGCGGGGAGACATCAAAGTCTTATGGGTGCTGGCCACCAACCCGGCAGTGAGTCTTCCGGAATCCGGGCGGATTCGCCGTGCGCTGGCCCAATGCCCCACGGTGATCGTGTCTGACTGCACGCAACACACCGACACCACGGAATACGCCAATATTCTGCTGCCCGCCGTGGGCTGGGGTGAAAAAGACGGTACGGTGACCAACTCGGAACGGCGCATTTCCCGCCAGCGCCGATTCCTGCCGCCAGCGGGAGAGGCAAAGCCTGACTGGTGGATTCTTTCTGCGGTGGCGGGCCGCCTGGGTTATCGGGAATTCTTCGATTACGACGGCCCGGCGGATATCTTCCGCGAACATGCAGCGCTCTCCGGATTTGAGAACCGGGGAGAACGGGCCTTTGATATTTCCGGGCTGGCGGACCTGAATGATGAAGCCTATGACGCCCTGGTGCCGACCCAGTGGCCGGTGACCAGCCACGCCGACGCCGGCACCAGCAGGCTGTTCACCGACGGTCAGTTCGCAACTGCCGACGGCCGCGCCAGGCTGGTGCCGGTGGAAACGCGATTGCCGGAGCAGTCGCCTGACGCCGAGTTCCCGATGATCATCAATACCGGGCGGATTCGTGACCAGTGGCACACCATGACCCGGACCGCGTTGGCCTCCCGGCTGCTTGCCCATCGCTCCGAGCCCTTCATGGATGTTCACCCGAAGGATGCCAGGGCGCTGGGTGTTGAAGAGAATGGATTGGCCACCCTGGAGGGTGACCATGGACGTTTTGTCGGCCGGGTTCATATCAATCCCGGGCAACGGCAGGGTGAGGTTTTCCTGCCGATTCACTGGAACCGGCAGTTCACCGGGGATGGGCTGGCCACCGCCCTGACTAGCAGCATTGTTGACCCGGTTTCCGGTCAACCGGAAGCCAAGCATGGTCGTGCCAGGCTGACGCGCTGGCCGGCACGGTGGCACGGCCGGTTATTGGTGCGCAAGAACCGGCCCCGGCGCTGGCAGGCCGATTATTGGGCCATGCAGCCGCTGGAGGCCTGCTCGAGTTGGTGGCTTGCCGGGCGCACGAACGTGGACTGGCCCGCCATGGTGCAGGAATGGCTTGGGGGGGCACCACAATTGGTGATGCAGGACGAGCGCCAGGGCCGGTTCAGGGCCGCCCGACTGTCGCAGGGTAAGCTGGAGGCGGTGCTGATGGTGGAGCGGGACCCAACGCTTCTGCCCCCGGTGGACTGGCTTGCCGACTGTTTTACCAGGCCGGAACTGGACGAAGCAACTCGTCGCTGCCTGCTTGCGGCCCGAGCCGTCGACACCGAGGATATTGGTGCGCTGGTTTGCAGTTGTTATCAGGTCGGAGAGAAGCAGATCTGCCGGGCCATTGAGGCTGGAGCCACCAGTGTTGCGCGGTTGGGCGAAGAGCTGCAGTGCGGTACCGGTTGTGGCTCTTGCCTGCCGGAGTTAAGGGGACTGGTCGACAAGCACAGTGCCGGCTCGCCCAGAACCCGGGTCGGGGAGCACGCCGGTTAACGGCCCGGTCTACTCAGTAACGATACTGGCACCCGGTAACGAAGCCCGCGTGAGGGGCCCGTCCCTGCCACGGTACAGGTCTTCCGGTTGACCCGGATGATTTCGCCCTGGTGCTGATGGCGGCCGCTGCCGAAGTGGACCGCATCGCCTACCTGCCAACTGGCCGCCAGTTGTTGCGGCGGGAGGATGTCGAATGGATCGTGAGGCAATTCAAGCCCCTGCCTCCGGGCCTGATCCGCCAGGTAACTCCGCGCGGCCCCGGCGCCACCACTGGCATGAAGCTGGTCGAGAATGTCATAGAAGTGATGGTTGTGTACCGAGCCGTGAAAACGCTTGCCAGCGCTGTGTTGCAGCAGGTGGGCAAACTCATGGCAACAGGTGTGGGCCAGCAGGTTGAGAGTGGTCAGCTCGCCACCAAAGTACCCCCGCCGCTGGATTTCCCGGGTTGAGAGCCACCCCATGGCGGTCTCGGCCTGCTGCTTGGCCATGATCATCCGAACACCATAGGTAATCTGATGTTGCCGGGTGCGGGAATCGTACCGGTGGTAGGTGGCCTGGCCGGAGCCGACCCGACACTGCAGGGCGTCATTTGTGGTTTGCTGGCTTACCCACTGCTTTGCCGGAGCCCAGAGGATTTCCCGGGTGGTGTGGCACATCAACTGGCCAATGGCTCGTGCGGTGTGGCGTTCGGGCATCATGAATCTGGTTTGGCCATGGGATTCGAAGGGGCTGGTGGTTCAGATCCGATCATACCTGCAATTCAAGCGGTGGTAAAAACAACAACGGCCAGCATGAGCTGGCCGTTGTTGTGGCGGAGTCGGGTACCCGATCAGCCTTCGATCGGCGAACGCCAGTCGTCCGCACCGGAAGTGCCTGCAACGGCGTGCTCCCAGGTTACCTTGCGGTAGGACAGGGATACCTGAACAAGCTGGGTGAAGTCAGCGTTGTCGGCATCCTGGCAGTGAGGCATGTTGCAATCGATGTCGATGATGGTGGCATCTTCCAGGATGGTGGAGAAGAAGTGCTCCTGTTTGCCCTCAACGGAGGTGCGGTACCACTTCAGCTCTACCTTTGGCAGCATTTCGCCGGAAGCCAGGGCGTTGTACATCAGCGGGGTGGCCTTGTTCAGAGCGGAGGTGAACTTGAACGGCTTGTGAACGCGCTGACCGGAAGGCTGACCGGACTGGGGATCAGTCGGAACGGTTACAACGTGGCTGAATTCCTGAACCAGCACTTCGTCTTCGTGACCTTCAACGTAGATGTTGCCTACGGAGTCGGAAGTGAATGCGCCGGCGGTGATGTTGCCCTGAGTCTGGCCTTCGATGCTGATATAACAAGGAGTTGGCATAGTCTGCTCCATGACGTGTGAATGAATAAATGTCCCCGGGGT
This sequence comes from Marinobacter sp. DUT-3, assembly GCF_050379435.1. Lineage (NCBI taxonomy): Bacteria > Pseudomonadati > Pseudomonadota > Gammaproteobacteria > Pseudomonadales > Marinobacteraceae > Marinobacter > Marinobacter sp. DUT-3. The sequence continues at coordinate 126,228 of NZ_JBNRMG010000011.1, read as the reverse complement.
CTTCCCTGGACGGTCCATACCAGTACAAGTGCCGTGCCAGAATCAATAAATCCTTAAAAAACAGTATGTAAGGCTATGTTGAGCGATTGCGCATCCGTTGGCGGGGCAAAAGCTTGCTTCCGATCAGGCGAGCGATTGCTGGCCGGGCAATAAGTTGCCCGTTCGGGGTGGCGATGCCTGGAAAATGGCGGCTGGTTCAGCGTAAACGGAATCGAACCGGAAGGGCGTAGGTAAAGCGGTCGCCGGTCATGGCGTCGGGCACCTCGGGCAGTGGTGCCGCCTGCGCCAGCATATCCATGGCTGCATCGTCCAGCAGGTTGTGGCCGGAGGAGTCCTTCAGGGAATGGTCCAGCAGGGTGCCGTCGCGGTCGAACTCAAAAATAATCACCGGTACGCCTTCCTGCCCCAGGCGGCGGGCTCTGCGCGGATAGTCATAGTATCGGCTCAGGTGCCGGCTCAGCTTTGTCAGGTAGTCGTCCACGTCGGAGGAATCACCGGCGCTGAGTTCAACCTGCTGGGCATCGCTGGTGTCACTGGCGGTTTCTTCTGTGGTCTCTTCGGAGCGTTCTTCCGCTTCGGGGAGGTCAACCTCTTCCACTTTCTCTGTGACCGGCTTTTTCGCGGGCTCGGGCTCCGGTTCGGGTTGCGGCTCCGGTTCAGGTTCCGGCACGATTTCTGGCTCTGGCTCTGGCTCTGGCTCTGGCTCTGGCTCTGGCTCTGGCTCTGGTGCTGGTTCAGGTTCAGGTTCGGCTGGCTGTTCCACCGGCTCTACCTCGGGGGCTTCGTTGCGGGGTGCACCGGCGAGGCTGATTTTCATGGCCGGAGCCGTATTGACGGCGGATTCCCCGAGAGGCTTCAGGGTGGGCACGTTCCGGGGCGCGGCAATAACCACCGCGATGACCGTGATCAGGACCGCCATGACCAGAAACAGCGCCCTTATCTTGCTGCTTGCGATCATTACGATGCGGGCTCCGTCAGCAGGATAACGTCGGTATAGCCGTTGTCTTCCAGCAACTGGAACAGTTCTTCGAGATCCGACATGGAAACATTTTCACCGGCCGCAATTTTCAGCGGGTTGGACTCGTCCGGTGCGGGCAGTCTGCCGGGCAAAGTTTCCCTGGAGAGGGGCTCGCCATCGATGTGCCAGCCTTTGTCTGTCGAGACCATAAGATCTGCGTGAGGTGGCTGTTGACCTTGCGCCTGAGCTGTTGCTGGCAAGTCTGGCAAGGGGGTGTCCGCCAGTTGCCCGGCGACGATAAAGAACATCAGCAGCAGGAACACCAGGTTGATCAGCGGCAGCAGGGCGTCTTCCACGCGCTCCATAAGGGATTTGCCGGAAGTTGACGGCGGTGGAACCAGGTGGGTCACGGACGACTCCCGGACGCCGGGGTCCGTTTCCAGTGCGCAGTAATGCCCTGATTCTCAAGGCTGCTCAGGGTCTGGGTGAAGTGCCTCAGTCCGGTGTCAGGCGCAGTACTGACATTCACCTCTCCGATACCCCCGGATGTCAGTTCGGGTAACAGCTCTGATAGCGGCAGGGTTTGTTCTTTCCACTCCAGACGCCCATCGGCCAGCACGTGTACTTCCGGGATCGGATCGCCGGTGGTCGGGCTGGTATTGCCGGTCTGGTTGGACAACTCCAGGTAGTCCACAGGCAACAGCCTGCTGGTGAGCATGAAAAACACCAGCAGGATGAACACCACATCGATCAGCGGGGTAATCCGGATCGGGAGGGGGCGGCTTGGCCTCGGATCAACCAGTTGCATGGGCAAGATGGCTCTGGGACTCGGTGGTGACTTCGCGGGCGGATTGTGCAGGTTTGTGAGCCGCGGATTCCGGCGCCGGCTTCACGGGAGAAAGCATGGCGTCCTGCTGGCTTTCCAGATCGACAGCCAGCACGCTGACCAGGGCGCCGTTGACCGTTTTGTGGATCCGACGCAGGCGGAACTCGATCCAGGCTGCCAGGGCGGCGAAGGGGATGGCGACTACCAGGCCGGCAGCGGTGGTGGTCAGCGCTTCGTAGATGCCGCCGCTGAGTTGACTGGCGTTGGCGCGGCCTTCGGTGGCGGCCATGGCGCTGAAGGCCTCCATCATGCCAAGGACTGTACCCAGAAGGCCCAGCAACGGTGCGAGTGCCGCAATGACTTCAATGACTTTCAGCGGGGCTTCAAAAGGTTCCAGAGCCTGTTGGGCGTCCCTGGCCGTGGTTTCCCGGATCTGCTGGGGATTGGCGCCGGCCAGCTGACTTTCCATGGTATTGGCCAGCAGGTGGTGCAGGGGGTTCAGTCGTGACCACAGGGTAGACTGTTCACGAAGCCGTGCCGGGGCCCGATCAGACGGATTTTGTTGCCAAATGGTAATCGCATTTTTAAGTTTCCCGGTCAGCCGGGGGGTATAAAAAGTACCGAATAGCATCAGATAGACGAAAGTGACGACCCCGGCAACGGCCAGCGCAAGCAAAACCATCATCACCGGCCCACCCATGTCGATCAGCTGACTGAGCGGCGTTGCCAGGGTATCGGGGGCGTTGGCGAGTGGAAGTTCAGACATGGTTTTGCCTCAGTACTAAAAATTAGATCTAAATAATAACGATTATCACTAAAATTTCAAGTTCCGTAACCTGAGATGCGGCGTGGGGTCTGCTAAAATTCGGTGGTTATATCGTTGACCTAAACATTCTTGTACTAACCTGTGCCTAACTGCCTATTTCAGATCAGGCTGTCTTGTTTCTGTATGTCCGGAGTCACGCTGCTGTGTTGATCAAACGTTGGTTTGGCAGTCTGGTAAATCGTGCCGTTGCCTTCGTAATTCTGGTGATCCTGTTATCGGCGATCGTGGTCACCATTGCCGGCACCCTGATGAGCCGTGACGAGCTGGAAGCACAGGCCAAGGCCGAGGTAGTCACATTTGCCGACCTGGTGGCACAGGATCTGGATGACAAGCTGTCCAACCGCCGCGAAATCCTGGCGGAAATCGCGGGGGATATGACCATGAGCGGGGATGTCCTTGAAGTTCGGGCGAGCATCCTGATTCGCAGGGAAATCGCCTTACGTCACCTGTTCGATGCGTTCTACCTCATTGATGCTGGTGGGAAGGTTCTCGCGGAATATCCGGAGTCTTATGCCCAGAAGGGCCTGGATGTCAGTGGCCGGGAGTATTTCAGAAGAACATTCGAACAGCTGACGCCGGTGATCAGTCATCCCTACCGCTCCTTTTATCAGAATGCCCCGGCGGTGATGATTACCGCTCCGATCTTTGATCACAACGGCCGGTTTATCGGCATGATCGGTGGTGCCATTCTGCTGGAAGCGGACAACTTCATGGGGGATGTCAGCCAGGTGCGTATTGGCAAGTCCGGTTATATTGCTGTCGCCACACGAGGAGGCATTACCCTTGCCCACGGTCGGACCGGGGCGGTGATGGAGCCGGTACCGGCCGATAACCAGGCTGTCCAGCAGGCAATGTCTGGCGTGGAAGGCGTGCTGGAGTCGAACAATGGCGCGGGTGACCAGACTATTATGGCAGTGCGCCAGATGACCGAAGTGCCGTGGTTTGTGGCGGCGGTCTGGCCGGCCAAGGAAGCCTACGCCGCTGCCGGGCGCCTGGTGGATAACCTGCTGTGGGTGCTGATAACGGTGATCGTGATCCTTGCGCCGTTTGCCTTTGTGGTGTTCCGCCGGTTGATGGCACCGATGAAAGTGCTGGGGTACCAGATTACCGAGAGACACCTGGGGGTTCGCACTACGCCGGTGGATGTGTCCGGGGTGCGGGAAATCCGGCAGGTGGCGGAAACGTTCAATACGGTAATGGAAGAGCGGGACGAGGTGCTGTCATCACTGGCCGAGCGGGAAGCGTTTTTCCGTTCGCTGACCCAGAGCGCCCCGATCGGCATCGTCCAGACCGATGTTCTTGGGCGAATTGAGTTTGTGAACCCGACGTTTGAAAAGATCACCGGGAGTGTGGACAACGGCCTGCTCCACAAATACCTGATCGCGGCTGTCCATGAGGACGACCGGGAAGAGGCGCTGCGCGAATGGTATTCGGCTTTGCTTAACCACGAAGTGTTTCGTGGCCGCTTCCGCCTGAAACATACTTCCTCCGGAGAGTCGGTGTGGGCGGATGTGATGACCGCCTCGATAGACACGCCCGAGAAGTCCCTGGGTACCATTACAGTGGTGAGGGATATCACCCGGGAACTGGAAGTGGAAGACGCGCTGCGTGAAGAGCAGCAGCGGGCCGACAGTATTCTTGCCGTGCTGCAGGAAGGGGTTCTGATGGTTGATACCGGTGGTCTTATCCGCTACGCCAACAGGGCCGCCTGTGGCTTTATGGGAAACGGGGAAAACTGCGAGAGCCATAACTTCTTCGAGCGCGTGGTGATCGAGGATGAGACGCGTCAGTGGCAAGCCTCGGACTTTCTCACGGGCGAAGCCTTTGAGAGTCTGTACGTCACCCTCCGTAATGCCAGGGGGCAGCTCTTTGATATCGATCTCACGATGTTGCACCTGCGCAAGGGGCACGAGAATGAACGGCTGGTGTTTGTTCTGCGGGATGACAGCGAACGCCGGCGCCAGGAAGAGCGGCTGTCCTGGGAAGCCACCCACGATAGCCTGACCCAGTTGCTGAATCGGCGGGCGTTCAACGCCTCACTGGTGAAATGCCTGAGTCAGGTTGATGAGCAGGCCTCCGCCAGTGTGTTGATGCTGATTGATCTGGATCACTTCAAGCCGGTCAATGACGAAGGCGGGCACCTGCTTGGGGATGACCTGCTGAAACGCCTGGCCGACCTGCTCAAGGATTCCGTGCGCCAGTCCGACACAGTCGCGCGCCTGGGCGGCGATGAGTTCGGCATTATCCTGCCGGCCTGCGGATTGGAGCGTGCCGAGGTGTTGGCAGAGAAAATCCGGGCTGGAGTCGAGGCCATGCGTATCGAGCAGGATGGACGCTCATTCGGAGTCACCACCTGTATCGGCCTGACCGGACTGTCACCCAGGGACGCCGGGCCCCGAGAAGTGGTGGCCCGTGCCGATGAGGGGTGTTACATCGCCAAGGCCCAGGGGCGGAACAAGGTTGTGGTGGTGCCGGTTCCTGAATCCTGAACTTCCGCGGATCTAAACCATCATGGCACTGGCAGCCTGCCACAGCAGCCTGAGGGCCAGTACCGTCAGTAGAATATTGAAAGCCAGGCTGAACAGCCGGTTGCTCATGGTTCTGAGCATGTGCAGACCTATCCAGGTGCCGGCGAAGCCGAAAGCGATCATGCCCAGAATAAACATCAGCCATTCCCTGAAAATGAAACCGGCGATGCCAAACACCAGGGCCTTGGGGGCATGTTGTAGACACATCGCCGTGGCAAAGGTGGCAACGGTGGTGAACCGGTCGGTATGCATTTGCTTGATGAATGCCGCGACCAGAGGCCCGGTGGCCCCCACGAACAGGCTGACAAAGCTGGTCACCGCGGAGGCCAGGAACACACCGAAAGGCCCAAAGGCGCCCTTGGGTAGATCCGGGCCCCAGCACAGATACAGCACGAACAGTGCGATGGTCAGTTGCCAGAGGTGGGCGGGCAGGTCCACCAGAAGCCAGGCGCCGAGACCCGCCCCGACAAATACGCCGGGTGCGAACGCGGCGATGGTTTTCCAGTCGGTGTGGCGACGGGCGAGAACCGCCCGCCCGCCGTTGGAGCCGAGCTGGATCATGCCATGGACCGGGATGATCGCCGCCGGAGGCACCCACATGGCCATCAGTACCAGTAACAACACGCCTCCGCCGGCCCCCAGACTGGCAGTGATCATGGATGTGATGGCTGAGGCCAATAACAGAAACACCGCGATGTAAGGTGGCAGGGTCTCCGGAATCAGGGTCAGTTCCACGTGTTGTGCCTGGCAGTCAGTCGCAAAAGTCGGTGTCCTTGAGTTTCGGGCTGTTGCACAGAGCCTCGGTGGCCAGTTGCACATCAGCGACATAGTAAAGCGAGGCCAGACCAAACCGATCTCTTCCCAGATTGTGGAAAATCATGCCAAAGGCGATGTCTCCCGCCGTGTAGGTCTCATGGTGACTGGCAAAGTAGGCGGCAGGTTTCGACAGGTCCTCGTCCTCGAGCAAAGTCTTCACCCGCGCGGCGCCACCATGGTAGGCCTGCACCAGCAGCAGCGTGAAGAGCCGGTTCTGCTTGGCCGGGGGCAGGTGGCCAAAACGTTCGTCAAAGGCGGGCTTCAGGTTCTTGGCGTTCTGGTCCATCAGACGCAGGGCGCAATCAATCTGGGCCAGTCGGTGCCAGTAGTGGGTTGGTTTGATTCGGCAATCCTCAAGGGCTGCCGGCGACAGCTGCAGGATGCCCCGGGCGTTGGCGGTGGAGTGGGCCCGTTGCCGGCCGCCACTTTCGATGAGCACCTGGCCCCCAAGGTAGCGAATCAGCTCCGGTGGCAGATTAAGTCGCTGCTGTTGCAGACGCTCGTTGTACACGTACAGCAGCGCGTTGTGGAGGGACTGAGGGGATTCGGCCGAGGCAAAGCTCAGGTCATCCCAAGCGCCCCAGACCAGATTGGCGGGTATGGTGCCGAGATAACGGGCCCTGGCTTCATCCAGGTCAACGTGCGGCTGGTCGCAGGCCAGTGCAAAAGGATAGCCCGTAGTGCCTTTGCTGCCTTTAGCCCAGGCATCGGCGCGACCACTGGAAGCCAGCCGTGCACGGGTAGCGTTGAGTTGCTTCTGGGTCTCCTTACGGCTGTCACCGTCGTTGATGTAGCCAAGGAACTGGCCACGCATATCGTAAAGGATATGACGTTCGCTCTCGGAGCAGTAGCCGGACTCCTTCAATACCCAGCGCCGGATGGTGATGATGTTTTCGTAGACTCCCTGACTGACCCAGTAGGGCGAGCTGCGAACAACGTCCGTCCAGTCGTCAACCGGTTCTGCGCCTTTGGCCATGATCGCCAGAAACAGCAGCGGGATAACCGGGACAACCCGATACAGACTATTGAGTCTTGTCTTCATAAACGTTATACCCGTGATTCCCAAGCTATCAGAATAACAAATGGACGTGACAATGAAGCAATCCGAATACCTCCGATACGATGCCGTTGCCCTTGCCGACCTGATCCGGCACGGGGAAGTGTCTCCCCGGGAAGTCTGCGAGGCCGCAATAGAGCGTGCGACACAGGTCAATGGCAGTCTGAATGCCATCTGCCATCCCCAGTTTTCCGACGCCCTGGATCAGTCCCATGACGGGACAGGCACTTTCGCGGGCGTTCCCCTGTTGCTGAAGGATCTGGCTCAGGAACAGGAGGGTCAGCCGTGTACCTATGGCAGCCGCGGGTTGAAGAATAACATTGCTCCCAGGGATTCGGAGTTCGTTCGCCGCGCCCGGGAAGGGGGGCTGGTGTTCCTGGGACGTACCGCCACCCCGGAGTTTGGCCTGAAAGGGGTGACCGAATCCAGGCTCTGGGGGCCTTCCCGTAATCCCTGGGATACCCGGCTGACGCCAGGTGGCTCCAGTGGCGGTTCCGGAGCGGCGGCTGCGGCCGGCATTGTGCCCATGGCCGGCGCTAATGACGGCGGCGGTTCCATTCGCATCCCGGCGGCCTACAACGGGTTGTTCGGGCTCAAACCTTCCCGTGGTCGTATTTCTTCGGGGCCTTTCGTGGGAGAAGCCTGGACCGGCGCGTCCACAGACCACGTGGTCACCCGTACGGTCCGGGACAGTGCGGCGATGCTGGATGTCCTGGCTGGACCGGCGGCTGGTGATCCGTTCGTGATTCCACCGCCTCCCGAACCCTATGCGGATCTGATGCACCGGACGCCGGAAAAACTCCGCATTGGGGTGTTCACGTCGTCACCCTACCAGACCGAGGTGGCGCCTGAATGTGTGGCCGCGGTTGAGGAAACCGCGCGTTTGCTGGAAAACCTCGGCCACCAGGTGGAGTATGCTCGTCCCGAGTTCGATGGCATGGCGCTGGCGCGTTGTTACCTGGGTCTTTATTTCGGCGAAGTGTCGGTGCTGATGAACAAGGCTAAAACTGAATTCGGTGCCAGCGATGATGATTTTGAGCTGGATACTCGTTTGATCGGCATGCTGGGGCGTACGTTGCCGTTGCCGGAATACGTCAGCCGCCGCCAGCAATGGAACGATTTTTCCCGCGCGCTGGGAGCGTATTTTGGCCGGTTTGATCTGTACCTGTGCCCGACCACCGGCCAGCTACCGGCAAAAATCGGAGAACTGGATACACCGTCTCATCTGCAACTGGCGGCGAAACTGATGCTGGCGTTGAAGGCTGGCAAACTGGTGCACAAGAGTGGCCAGGTTGATCAGATGGCCCTGGAAAGCCTCGCACGCACGCCGTTCACCCAACTGGCTAATCTGACAGGAACCCCGGCAATGTCCGTGCCCCTGCACTGGACGTCGGCGGGCCTGCCGGTCGGCGTGCAGTTCGGAGGAGCCCATGGCAGTGAAGGTTTGCTGCTGCAACTGGCTGCGCAGCTGGAGGAAGCCAATCCCTGGTTCTCCCAATACGAGCGCCTGGAAGAAGGGGTCAACTGAACCCCGGCGTTGCCGGGCAGGGTTGAAATTCCGCTTTGTGATCCGACATAGCCAACTCCACGTTTATCTTTATAGCCGGAACAGGCTATGCTGTATGTCAGGAAGGCCTCAGTCTTCCTGACAGACCCTGATGGCATCGAGGAGGCGAGCGTATTATGAACCAACCGATGGCAATCGACGAACTGGTATCTGTAGCACAGGCCGAGGCCATGGGGGAGTTAGACGCCCCGATGATGGCCATCGTTCTGTCCAGCGAACAAAGCTACGACTTGCCCATCAATTCCCTTGAAACCGATGCCGACAAGGCCCGCTGGGGGTTAATCCTCCGCGCTGCCCGCGAGCATGTGGAAGCGGATGCCGTGGCGGTGCTCTATCCCGCCTGGACCACCATTCGCCACAAAAAGCCTGAGAACGAGACTGCGGACGCGGCCGAGGCAATGACGGAAGATAACGGTGAGGAGGCCGAGCCGTCAGACCCCATCGATACGCTGTTCGTGCAGCTACACACCCGGGACCACGTCTACTGGCGGGGGTTTGAGCAAATCCGTGATCCCAAACATCAGCGCATCATCGGGTTTCGCCGTATCAAGGCCCTGTCTACGGACTACAAGCGGGATGAAGCGCCGTCCGTGACAGCCTGGTTGAGCACTCTGTTCGAACCGTTGCCGGATGAGGGTGAAGAGACTGAGGTGGACCGCGAGCTGGCCGACCTGCTGGAAGAGCCGGAAGTGAGCGCGGCCCTCTACCCGAGGCAGATGCGCGCCCTGCACTGAGACAATGCCGGGGCCCTGAGGGGCTTCCGGCCCGAGTTCAATGCTGGCGGAGGAATGTTAAGAATTCCTTCGCTGGCAGGGGCCTGCTGAACAGGTAACCCTGTATATCATCGCATCCATGGGCCTGCAGGAACGCCAGTTGCTCCTGAGTTTCCACGCCCTCCGCAACGACCCGCATGTTGAGGTTGTGGGCGAGATTGATGATTGTTTCCACAATGGCACCGCTTTGGGCATCCTTGGTGATGTCCACGACAAAGCTGCGGTCGATCTTCAGTATGTCGATCGGAAAGTGCTTCAGGTAGGTCAGGCTTGAGTAGCCGGTACCAAAGTCATCCAGAGCCACGAGAACGCCCTTGTCCCGGAGTGCCTGTAACTGACGTACTGTGACCTCCATTTGGGTCATAATGGCGGTTTCCGTGACTTCAATGGTTAGCAATTCAGGTCTCAGAGAAAGGCTGTCGAGGGTCTGGGTTATCTGTTCGGCAAGCTTGCCGTGACTGAACTGGTGGGCAGAAATATTGATGGCAATACGCACCTCCCGTTGTTCCTGACCTCGCCACTGGCCTATCTGCCGCGTGGCTTCCTCGATGACCCAGGCCCCGATCGGCAGTATCAGGCCCGTTTCTTCCGCGACTGGGATGAAGTCCCCTGGGGAGATCATCCCGTTGTGGGGGTGCTGCCAGCGGATCAGCGCCTCGGCACTCCGGACCTGCCCGGAGGCGAGGTCCAGCTTGGGTTGGTACCATAAGCTCAGTTCGCCGCGGGGGAGGGCCTCACGGAGTGATTGCTCGATATTGAGCCGTTCCCGCACACGGTTGTTCATCTCCGATGAGTAGAACTGGAAACCGTTGCGACCGAGTTCCTTGGCACGGTACATGGCGGTATCGGCGTTACGGAACAGTTCATCGCCGTTCTCGCCGTCCCTGGGATAAATTGCTATGCCGACACTGGCGGAAGCAATGATCTCATGGCCGTTTATGTCAATTTTTCGCTCGAACTGTTTCAGTATTTTTTGCGCCAGACTGGCTACGGACCGTTCGTCCTTCACTCCGGCGGTGAGGATCATGAATTCATCTCCACCCAGCCTGGCAACAGTGTCGCTCTCCCGGACACAGTCCCTCATGCGGGCGGCGACTTTCTGAATCAGAATATCCCCGACGTTATGACCTAGGCCATCGTTCACGCGCTTGAACTGGTCCAGGTCCAGCATTAGCACGGCAAGTTTATCCCCCTCCCGGTGGGCCTGGTGAATGGCGTGGCTTAACCGGTCCTGTAAAAGATTCCGGTTGGGCAGCCCTGTCAGCGAATCGTGGTTTGCCTGATGCTCGAGCGCCGCTTCATACCGCTTTCTGTCGGTTACATCGTTGAATACGCTTATGAAGTGAGCAATTTTTCCTTGTTCATCATGAACTGCCGCCACCGCCACCTCGTTCCAGAACATGCTGCCATCCTTGCGATAGTTTCTCAGGATAACTCTGCCCGATCCGCCGGAGCGCATACAGTGCCGCAGCCGGTCCAGCTCCGGTTGATTCCGGTCGGCTGCCAGCAGGAAACGCGGGCTCAGCCCCATCACCTCATTATGGGAGTATCCTGTCATATCGGTGAAAGCCCGGTTGGCATAGATCACCGGGTTGTCCTGCTCCTTGTCGGCTTTGCAGATCACGATGCCATTGCTGCTTTCCTCAATCGCCCGGTCGTAAAGTTGCAGTTGCCGTGCCCGGCTCTCCAGTTGCAGATAAAGGCTCCGGTTTTCATAGACCCGCCCCGCCATAGCGGCGTGTGTGCTGCAGAGCCATTCGTCTTCTTCGCTGAAGTTCATACCGTCCAGTTTGTTAATCAGACACACCCAACCGTACACTCGGCTTGCAGACATGATTGGCGAAATAACGCAGGAGCGAACGAGCGGGTAACCCTGAGGTAAGCCAATGTTCAGCTCTGAATGATTTTCCGCATTCAGCCTGCGTGGCATTTTCTGTCGGAAAACTTCGCCGGGAACGCCCTGGAAAAGGTCCGGGCAAGGCAGTGCCTGCTCGCTGCCCTGGTTGAATCCGCTGAGAAACAGGCGGATCTGTTGTTCACCGATGTGGCTCTCATTAAGGCAGAGGATGCCATAACTGGCGCCGAGCAGGACGCGGGCATCACGACAGATGGTTTCCAGCATGCGCCCGGCATCCTGCATACCAGAAAGCTGCAGATTGATTTCTGTCAGAGCGGAAAGCCGGCGGTTGGCTTTTTCCAATTCGTCACTTTTGCGGGAAAGCACGTCTGTCAGAACCCGGGTATGCTCGGTGTCAAAGCCCTGATCATCGACCGGAATGCAGGTATTGGATTTTTTGGTGCCTTCTTGCAGTGATTCCTCGATGGTTTCCAGTATGTCTTCCGGTATGCAGGGTTTGTATAGAATGCGCCGGATACCCAGTTGCCGGGCCAGGTTGCGGGCTTCATCCTCCCGGTAGTTGGCTGTGTAAAACATGATTTCCGTGTGCGCGATTTCCGGGTCGTTGCGCACATGCCGCACAAATTCGTATCCGTCCATAACCGGCATCAGCAGGTCGCAGATCACCAGCTCCGGATGTTCTTTGCGGACGAGCGATAGCGCTTCCGCGCCGTCTTCCGCTTCGAGCACGTCATGCCCCAGGTAGCCCGCCAGTGAAGCCACCAGCTCACGGTTTGGTTGATGATCATCAACGATGAGTATCCTTGCCACTGTGCCTGGTCTCCCTGTTTCCGTTGATTACGACTGCAAATTCGCAGGCAACCAATGTTCAACGTGACTGACAAACTGTTCAGGATCTATGGGTTTGGATATGTAACCATTGAATCCGGATGCAAGGATTTTCTGCTCGTCACCTCGCATGGAAAATGCAGTGATAGCGACAATCGGTATGTCTGAATAGGAGGCATCTTTGCGCAACTCTGCCAATAGCTGGTAGCCGTCCATTATCGGCATCTGGATATCGCTCAGTATCAGGTCAGCGCTTGGTTGAAGGTTGCGGGCTACCTGAAGTCCCTGCTTACCGTCCTCCGCCCGGTGGACTTCATGACCGGCGTGTTTTAGCAGGTAAGTGGCAAGCTCAAGGCTGGCAAGGTCGTCTTCAACAACCAGAATCACCGCGCTCATGTTAGCCACCCGGAAGTTGCAAAGTGAATTCGGAGCCCTGGCCGGGTGTGCTGGCCAGGTGTATGGATCCACCCAGTTGTCCCGCCAGTTTCTGGCTGAGATACAAACCCAGGCCGGTACCTTCTGTACGGCGGGCGGAGAGCCCTCCCCGGGAAAACGGCTGGAACAGGTTGTGCTGCACCGACGGCTCAATGCCTGGCCCGGTATCCCGGACTGACACACACACAGACTTGTCAGCAGACGGAGCCAGAGTGAGGCAGACCTCGCCATTTGGAGTGAACTTCAGAGCGTTGCTGGTCAGATTCATGAGAATCTGGCTCAGAGCCCGCCTGTCGGTTTCTATATTGATAGGCTGACCGGGAAGCTCAAGGGTCAGTTGGAGCGCCTGTTCTTTGGCCTGAAGGCAGAAGGTGCCGTGAATTTCCTCTAGCAACTGATTGAGGTTGATCTGTTCCGGGTTGAGTTCCAGTTTACCGGCATCAATTTTCGCAACATCCAGAAGGTCATTGATCAGGGACAGCAGGTGTCCCGCGCTGGACTGGACTGTTTCCAGCTGCTTTTTCTGATCCTGATTGAGAGGGCCCGGCAACCCCATCAGCAGGGTGCCGGTAAAACCGATAATGGCATTCAATGGTGTGCGCAATTCGTGGCTCATGCTGGCCAGGAACTGGTCCTTGGCCTGGTTTGCCATGGCGAGTTCCTCGTTCTTTTCCTGCAGGGCCCGCTCGAAGTGTTTGCGTTCGGTGATGTCCCTGATTGCACTGGATACCAGGATGCCTTCCTCGGTTTCCAGCGGGCTCAGGCTGATTTCGATGGGAAACTCTATGCCCCCTTTGCGCAGCCCGAACAACTCCAGTCCGACCCCCATGGGTCTTACCCGGGGATCTGCAAAGAAACCGTCCCGGTGTCCTATGTGCTGGGAGCGATAGCGCTGGGGCATGAGAATTTCGACGTTTTCCCCAACCATCTCCTCCCTGTGGTAGCCAAACAGGGATTCGGCCTGGGAATTCACCAGCACAATGTGACCATCCTGTTTGACGATAACAATCGCATCCGGAGCGGATTCCAGGAGACCCCGGAATTTCTGTTCCGCTCTCCTTCGTTCGGAGATATCGCGGACGATGGTAACCACCAGCTGGTCACCCTGTATTTCAATCGGGCTGCGAATCACCTCAACGGGAAAGGAATAGCCGTTCCTGTGCCGGCAGAAGCCATCGTTGGTTACACTGGTGTTTTCGTGCAAGCGACCAAGTATGACAGGAGTGGCATTCTGGTCCGTCAGCTGGATCAGGTCACAGAGAGACTGTCCCATGGCATCTGCCCGCGAATACCCCAGAAGCTTCTCAGCTGCCGGGTTCCAGTCACATACCATCCCCTCAGGGGACAGCAGTACCACTCCGTCGGGGGGTGGTTGTTGAATACTATCGTGCTCGCTCCCCACTGGTCTGCGCTCCATGCATGATCGATCAAATGCCTTGTCCGATCGGGAAAGTATGGTCGAAAATTGGCAAGATGCCAGTGGGACAATAATTCAGATTGCCACTGCCCGTTCAGCCACCCAGTACAGGCTCACGGCGCCGACTGTCAGCAGCATGGCGGGTACGGCGGCGCGCTCGTAGACCCGGAACCGGCCACACAGGTAAAGCGCCGGAAACAGAATCACCAGCAATCCCAGCTGACCCAGTTCCACACCCAGGTTGAAGCCAGCCAGAGCGACAACGGTCTGCGACACTCCGGACGTCAGATCCCCCAGCACACTGGCGAAACCGAAACCGTGAATCAGCCCGAATCCGAACGCCAGTTTCCAGGTCTTGCGGCCGAGGATCGGCCAGAATACGTTCAGCGCAGCAACGGCAATGGACAAGGCAATTACCGTTTCCACCCAGGCAATGGGCAGTGTCACGATCTCCAGAGCCGCCAACGCCAGGGTAATCGAGTGGGCCACGGTAAAGGCGGTGACAATGCCTACCAGCTCAAGCAGGCGGGGTTTCAGATCGTGGCCCTGGCCAGAGTGCCCGCGAGACCGGCGGGTTTTCAGCGGCAGGGTGGCCGGTAGCATCAGCACCAGCAGAAACAGGATATGGTCGAGACCAATCAGCAAGTGGATGATGCCCTCGTATAGGAAGGTGCCAAACAGTTTCAGGCTGTTTCCGAGCGCACTGGCGCCGGTGCCCAGAGACATTGTCTGGTCATCGGGCGCCAACACGCCCAAGTGTTCGCCCTGGCGGTCAGTCACGCTGACCAGTGCGCGATGCAACGGGTCCTGTTCAAACAGCAGAGCGTATTTGAGGAACTCCGGTGCCTGGTTATCCGGACACGCAATCTGGTAACGCCCGGCAGCGTATGGGCCGTCGCTGTGGCGTGACAGCCCCCATTGCCTGCCGCTCAACTGGCAGGTACCGCTGGTGTTGCTGAGCGTCAGGCCCTGATCGACCAGGCGGGTGATGGCGTCCCTCCCTGAACGGACTTCGGCGCCGCTGAGTTTGCCATCACCATTGTTGTCGAGGGGCAGGATCAGTGCGAGATCCCTCAGGGCCAGGTCGATGCGAACCTGCGACTGGGTCTGGTCCACATAGATGAAGCTGTCACTGGCCTTGTGGGCCGATGCCGGCAGCGCGAGGATCAGTAGCGCGGAAAAAACGGAAATGAATCGAAGAACTGCAGGGATCATGAGCGCACCTCCGGATAGCGGGCATCGCGCTGGTCATGTTTGTCCAGCCAGGCCCGGACGTCCGCCGCAACCGGGTCGTTACCGGCGGATTCCGCTGCGCGGAGCAGCAGGCGGGTGTCCAGGGGCTCACGCTGGTCCTGCCAGTTGGCCAGAGCGTGGGTCAGGGCCGTTTCGGCATCGCCTTCAATCTCCAGGGCGTAACGTGCGAGATCCCGTTGGTGCAGCAGAGTGCCGCGCCAGCGAGCCTCGGTAAAGCGCTCCTCCAGCATGGCGGAGAGTCGGCCGGCGTCTGTATGTTTGTGGCGCTTCATGGCGATGGCGCGGATGACGGCGAGGGAGTCGACCTGTTCATACGCATCGGTCAGTTTTATCACAGCTTTGTTTTCGCCCCGTTCCAGCAGCCAGTCAGCCAGCTGTGTCCGTGTGTAAAGATCGTCCGGGGCCAGCGCGAGTACCTGCCGCCAGTGTTGTTCTGCCTCCGGCCTGCCCAGTTGCGCGGCAATGTCGGCCAGGGTGCCCAGGGCCCAGATCTGGCTAGTGGCGTCACTGGCGGGCGATTGGCGGGTCTGCGCATGCAGGGATTGGTAAGCCGTTTCCGCATGCCCGGTTCGTGCCTCTACCTGAGCCAGGCAGCTCGCAGCAATCAGGCCGGGGAAATCGTTTGCCAGTTGTTGGCAGTGGGAATGTGCCGATTCATAGTGGCCCTGCACCAGTTCCAGGTTGGCGAGGGTCAGCCGGGCCTGGGTGACCTGCTGGCGGTTACTGTTCGACTCGTTGAGAATGTCGGTCAGTTCCTCGCGGGCGGACTCGAAACGGTGAAGGCTCTGGTTGAGCGTGGCACGGAGAATCTTCAGCCGGTCAGTCATCCGGCTTTCGGGCCAGCGCTCAAATAGTGCCTGGGCATAGCCCAGGTAACGTGGGTCGCCCTGGGAGCGTGCCTGCAGCAGAAAGGCCTGAACCTGGTCGGCAAGTGCCGGGGCAGAATCTGGTGGAGTATCGGGTGTCAGGGCCTCAGAGGGCAGTGTGATCAGTATTTCCTGATCGTCAAACTCTGTCTCAATCGCTGCGGGGGCAGCCAGTGCTGTTTCCATGGCCAGTGCTGTAACCAGCGCGACGATGGAAAAAGCCCTGCGCCGCAGCGCAGGGTGGAGGGCCGTCAACCCAGGATCGGAGTCAGACTGACGGCGGAGCCCGCAGGATTCAAAACAGGTCGTCATAGGCCTGTTCGTTGTCCTTGTCATTGAAGCTGAACTCCAGTTTGTTGATGTTAACCGCATTGCGTTCGTCGTCCGTGCGCTTGATTTCATTCTTCACAAAGGTGGTGAAATCAACCGACAGGCCCGCGCCGCGATTGCTGGAGCCGTCAGAACAGCCCGCCAGCACCAGTGCGGCAACCAGGGTAATGCCTATTCGGAGTGTCATGGCTTTCCTCCCTTACAGACCGTTAGGTGAACCGGCGATCGGTGTCGCGAGGTATGGGAAGGAGGTTTTCAACTCCGCTGGGTCCAGCTGTACACCGTCGGTGAACGGCGCATCCTTGTTGGGAGCGTCTTCGGTCAGTGCCCCCATAACAACCCTGAGCGCAATGTCGACAGTGTCATCCACAGGACGGCGTCCATTGGGGAAGCCTGCGTTGTCAGCCCCAAGTACACCCAGATCGTTCTGTGCCCCTGCCGCCGTGGTGGCGATGTTCGGGTTAAGCCGCAACATTTCCGAAGCGGTGACGCCATCCGGGCCGTTCAGGTCAGGCACACCGGTCAGGAAGGCGGTGACAAGGTCGTTTCTTGGGAAGTTGTTGGGCGCTTCAGCTCCTTCGGCTGCGAACAGAATTTCCAGTAATTCGGGCAGCGTAGGATTGGTCACATAAGTCAGGAACTGGCCATCGTCCTTGGGCTCGCTGGCGTTAAAGGCATCCTTGTCTTTCAGGCCGATAACGACTTCGTTGACCAGCGGCATGCCCAGTCGTGAAACCTGGGTGTAGGCGCCGCCTTCCACGGTTGCGCCCTTGCCGTTGGCAGCCGGCGCCGGGTTCAGCACGCGAGCCTGACGCACGCTGGCGGTGGTCCAGCCGCCAATGACAGGGTCGCCCGAGGCTGTCTGGGCAGTGCCGGTCAGGCAGGCGGTGGGTACTTCCAGAGCGAAGGACGTGGTGTTCTTGTCCGCCAGATCCCCGGCACCTTCGCCATCACGTGGGCCGAGCGGGTCAGTGTTCACCAGGTCGAAAATCTCACCCAGGTTCACTGCAAAGGCTTCCTTGCGCTGACCCACGAATACCCGGCCCTCGGTACCGCATCCTGGAATGGCGATATCAAAGATATGCTGGTTGGCATAGGCTTCGTAGTCACCGAAGGATTTTCCGCCTATGTTGTCCAGTGGTTTGGCGAAAGTTTCGGTACCGGTGGTCGCGTTGGTGGCCGCCTGACGTGTGCCAGAGCGACGGTCCCCGCGGATGACGGTGACGGTGTACTCCTGTCGGAACTGGACATTGTCATTATTGGTGGCATCACCAATGTTTTTCAGCGGTACTGAGACCATTTCGCCACCGACGTCCAGCTGGATGTCGTTGAGGACGTCCTGCATCTGGAAGCGGAAGGTAATGTCTTCCTGGGCGTTGCCAGAGTTATCGATATGAATCTCGTAGATGGCGTCCTCGTCCAGGTCGAAGTAGTTCGGGCCGCCGTACGCGTCCTGAAGCGGGAGATAGTTGGCAATCAGGGTGACGAAGCTTTCCCGACCGCTTTCGTAGCTTCGGAACATGTAGAAGTCGGTGCCATCCACCTTGGGAACTTCGGTGATGAACGGCGCCTCGCGGTGGCTGGAGGCAGAGGCTGTACCTGCAGTCAGACAGATCCCGGCAATCGCGAGGGCGAGGCCGGAGCGTTTAATTACTGTGTTCATTCCGTTTTCCTCATCTATTGTTGGTGTTGCATGGGGAGAAACGGCATGGCTTTGAAAAAAGATGCAGGTCGCAAGCAAAAAAATGACTGGGTGTAAAATCAGTGGGTGTAATTGGGCGACGGTGCATCCTGAGCGGGCCGAAGAACGTAGTAGGCAATAGGTCAGTGGAAGGACAAGGTGCGGAGAACACAATGACAAATCCAGAGGTAGAACAAGAAGAGCTGATGACGCTGCTTGTGGCTGTAGCCCGTAGCGATCGGCAGGCGTTTCAGAAGCTGTATCAGAAGATCGCGGCACGGATGTTCGGTCTGTGCTTCAAACTGGCGGGTCAGCAGGAGCTGGCCGAAGAAGCCTTGCAGGATGCGTTTGTGCAGATCTGGCATCACGCCGGGGAATATCACAGTGATCGGGGGACGCCATTGAGCTGGATGTTGACCATTGCCCGTTATCGAACGCTGGATCTGATGAGGGCCAGGGCTGTGCGCAGAACCGCCGGAGATGAACACCTTCAGCATGTGGAGGATCCCCGCAGCGGCCCCCTGGACCATTCATTGCGACGTGCCGGAGCTGAGCAGTTGACTGGCTGTCTTGATGAACTCAGTGATGTTCAGCGAGACAGTATCCTTTTGTCTTACTACCGGGGATTCACCCATGACGAGCTTGCCCAGGCGCTGAGTTCGCCCATTGGCACCGTCAAAAGCTGGATTCGTCGTGGACTGATGGCGTTAAAGAGGTGCCTGGAACGATGAGAAAGACACCGGAAAGAATTGAGAGTCTCGCGGCAGAGTATGTTCTGGGCTCGCTGAAGGGCAAAGCAAGAAGCCGCTTTGAGCGCTGGATGATGGAGTCGGGCCGGGTCAGGCAGGAAGTCTGGTACTGGGAGGAGAAACTTGGCCAACTGGGTGACCAGGTGCCGGATCGGGAGCCCCCGAAATCTGTATGGCTGGCAATACAGAAGCGGCTGTGGCCGCAGGAAGAAAGGCACTCGACTTCGCCCAAACAGGCTGCAAACCGGATTTGGCCAGTCTGGAGTCTGTTCGCGACGGCGGCGGCACTGGTGCTGGCGGTCACGCTGGTTCAGCAGCCAACGCTCGAGCCGGATTCCCGGCTTTCTGGCGCCATTGTTCAGGCAGACGTCAGTGATCCGCTGTGGCTGGTCAGTGAATCCAGTCGTGACAGTCGTCTGCGATTGAGGTCTGTGGCGGCTACCTCGGCCGAGGCCGGGAAAGACTATGAATTATGGATCGTGCCGGATAACGGCAACCCGCTGTCCCTGGGCGTGATACCGGTCGGTGATATGTATCAGGTGGAACTCACGGACGAAGCCCGTGAAACCCTGAGCCAGAGCCGTACTCTGGCCATCAGTCTGGAGCCGCGGGGTGGCTCGCCCACCGGCGCGCCCACCGGCCCGATCCTGCACGTCACCAAGCTTTACGAGCTGTAACCGGGCCTCTCAGTTGGACGCGAGCAGCGTGATGCACAATTGGGCGTTCTGGACAAAGTGGCCGAAGGCGGTCAATTGTTCATCTGAGGGCACGTAATCACCGGCGGCGTTGTCGGCATAGAACAGACCGACCAGCCGCCCCTTGGCGGTCAGCGGGCCGATCAACGCCGGCACTTTACCCAGCCAGCGATCATAGGGTACGCCTTCGTCCGCTGGGCCGGGGCTGAATACTTCACAGGCGGCGTGGGGAAGCAGGTTGCCAAGGGGGCCAGTGCCATCCTTGGCAATGACAAAGTCTTCGCGCCAGTTTTCCGAGCCTCGTCCGCCTACTTTACGGGGGATTAACTGGTGGCCGGTTTTGTCGGTCATCAGCAGGGCCACCCGTTGCATGCCAATCGCCCGGTGGATGCCCTCGATCACCAGCTGGCACACCTCGTTGATATCCGGTTTCTCGGTCAGGCTCAGGGTCAGATCCCGAAGGATCTGCAATTGCAGCGCCGGATCCATATCCGGCGCCCGGGCGGACTGGCGGTCGGCGCTGTCCTCGTTGCCCGGCATCAGGGCGGTGACCTGGGGAATACCGAGGGAAACGGCCACCCTGGCGGCTTCCTGGGCGTTGACCTTGAGCTGATCGCGGATCGCGGCCGGTGTCTCGCCGGTATCTTTACCCAATCGCTCCAGCACCTTGTCCATCTCGGCGCCGCGCCAGCCGTTTTCCGACAGCCGGGCCATTTCCACCGAGTTGCGCACCAGGCTGGCGGCCTTGGAGTTGGCCTGGCCGGGAGAGACCACATCCTTGATGAACGGCCCCAGTGCCCAGGCGTCCACCAGGCCCCGGGTGATTTCCGTGAAAGTGCTGTGCAGTACCGATTTCTGCGCCTCTACCGGTGGCTCGTCCAGGCGCAGCCGCTGCTCCAGTTCGGTGGCCTGTTCGGTCTCGCAGGACCAGAACGCCAGTTCGCCAATGTTCATCAGCAAGGCCCCGATGAAGACTTCCTCCAGGGCGTTTTCATTGCGTTTGGGCATCAGGCAGCGGGCCTGAACGGCGGAATGGATAGCCCTGGCAAGACATCGAAGCAAGTGTGGCCGGTCATTGCGTTGCAGTAGCGCATCCACAATCAAGGAAGATATGGCCATGGATTTCACGGAATCGAAGCCAATCAGGGTAATCGCACGGCTGACCGTACTGACCTGGGTCCGGGTCTGGTTGTAGAACACGGTGTTGGACAACCGCAATACCTGGGAGGTGAGCTGGGCGTCGTTGAGTATCACGTTGGCCAGCTCATTGACCGTACTGTTTGTGCTGTCGGTCAGCTCGTTGATGCGTTTCAGGGTATTGGCCAGTACCGGCAGTTCAACCTTGCTGAGATAGGTCACCCATGCCTGGGTGGAGTTCATCCTTGAGGGCGGATTAACGGTTTTTGTTGTCACGTTATTTATTCACTCTGGTGCGCGCCTCGGGATTGAAAGGTTCTTTTAATACCTGAGTTTAGCGCAGGGCGATGGAGAGTGTCGGTAACAGAACGTGTACGGGGATGTACCAAGCGTCGTGAATTCGGGTTTGGCCGGGGATTAGGCTATAATGGCCGGTTTTAACATTGCACCCACAAGGCGCTGACAAGGCTGATCCGTGATTGTATTTGACCAGGTCCAGAAGTCATACCAGGTAGGCGGGCGGGCGATCCCTGCGTTGCATCCCACCAGTATGACCATTGAAACCGGCGAGGTGTTTGGCATCGTCGGTCACTCCGGCGCGGGGAAATCCACCCTGGTTCGCCTGATTAACCTGCTGGAGCCGCCCACCGGCGGTCGCATTCTTGTTGATGATGAAAACATCACCGACTACGACGCCGCCGAGCTGCGGGCTTTCCGTCGCAAGGTCGGCATGATCTTCCAGCATTTCAACCTGCTGTCGTCTAAAACAGTGGCGGACAACATTGCGTTCCCGATGAAGCTGGCGGGCATATACTCCCGCACCGAGATTCGCGAGCGGGTGGAGGAATTGCTGGCCCGGGTCAGCCTGGCGGATCACGCCAACAAGTACCCCTCGCAGCTGTCCGGTGGACAGAAACAGCGGGTCGGTATTGCCCGCGCCCTGGCCTGTCGCCCCACCATTCTGCTGTGTGATGAAGCCACCAGCGCTCTGGATCCCCAGACCACGCAATCGGTGCTGCGTCTGCTGGCGGATATTAACCGCGAGCTGGGCCTCACTATTGTACTGATCACCCACGAAATGGATGTGGTACGCCGTGTCTGCGATCGGGTGGCGGTCATGGACGCCGGTGAAGTGGTCGAAATGGGTGCGGTCAGCGATGTGTTTCTCCATCCGCAACATCCCACCACCCGGGACTTCGTGTTCGAGAGTGAAAATATTGATCACGACGAAATGCAGGAAGATCTGCAAAAAGCCAATGGCCGCATCCTGCGCCTGACGTTCCGCGGCGAATCCACCTACAAGCCGTTGCTGGGCAGCGTAGCGCGGGAATCCGGTGTGGATTTCAGCATCCTGTCCGGTCGTATTGATCACATCAAGGACACGCCCTACGGCCAGTTGACCCTGTCCCTGGTCGGCGGTGACCTGGACGTGGCGATGCAAGCGCTGGAAGCGGCAGAAGTTCACGTGGAGGTGGTACGCTGATGGAAGCTTTACTGAGTAACGTGGATTGGGCGGAAATCGGCATCGCCAGTTGGGACACCCTGGTGATGGTGGGTATGTCCCTGCTGTTCAGTGTGTTGATCGGCCTGCCGATTGGCGTGCTGTTGTTCCTGTTTGGCAAGCGTCAGTTGTTGGAGCAGCCGGTGGCTTACGCGGTGTTGTCGTTCGTGGTGAACGTGCTGCGCTCGGTGCCCTTCATCATCCTGCTGATTGTGATGATTCCGTTTACGGTAATGCTGATCGGAACGTCCCTTGGTGTCGCAGGTGCGATCCCACCCCTGGTGGCCGGCGGTGCGCCCTTCTTCGCCCGGTTGGTGGAGACGTCTTTGCGGGAAGTAGACCGAGGCATCATTGAAGCAACCCAGGCGATGGGCGCCAACGTGAGGCAGATTATTCTCGGCGCCTTGCTGCCGGAAGCGCTTCCGGGCATCATCGCTGGCATTACGGTCACGGCGATTACACTGGTCTCCTATGCGGCCATGTCCGGTGTCATTGGCGGCGGCGGTCTGGGTGACCTGGCGATCCGCTTCGGGTATCAACGATTCCAGACCGATGTGATGGTGATTACCGTCGCACTGTTGGTCATTTTTGTGCAACTGCTGCAGATGGCCGGGGATCGCCTGGTTCTGTATTTCAGCCGTAAATAACATCAAACGGGAGAACGTGTTTATGAACTTCAAGAAAGCCCTGGTGGCCCTGGCCGCCGTTGCAACCTTCTCTTCTGCTGTCTCCGCAGAAAAGCTCTCTGTGGCGGCTACCCCGGTGCCTCACGCGGAAATTCTGGAATTTGTGAAGCCGCAGCTGGCTGAGCAGGGTGTCGAGCTGGACGTAAAAGTGTTCACCGATTACATCCAGCCGAACATTCAGGTGGATCAAAAGCGGATGGACGCCAACTTCTTCCAGCACCAGCCGTATCTGGACGAATTCAACGATGGCCGTGGTACCGACCTGGTCACCGTGACCGGTGTACACGTGGAGCCGTTCGGCGCCTATTCCAGCAAGATCGACTCACTGGAAGACCTGCAGGAAGGTGCCGTGGTGGCCATCCCGAACGATCCCACCAACGGTGGCCGCGCTCTGCTGTTGCTGCAGAAAGCCGGGCTGATCAAGCTGGAAGATAAGAGCAAGATCACCGCAACGCCGCGCGACATTGCCGAGAACCCGAAAGATCTGGACTTCAAGGAACTGGAAGCTGCCACACTGCCGCGCATTCTGGGGCAGGTGGACGTAGCACTGATCAACACCAACTATGCGCTGGAAGCCGGTCTGAACCCGTCCGAAGATGCACTGGTGATTGAAGGCTCCGAATCGCCCTACGTCAACATTCTGGTTGCCCGTCCGGACAACAAGGACAGCGACGCCATGCAGAAACTGGCGAATGCCCTGAAGTCTGACGCGGTGAAGGATTTCATCATGGAGAAGTATGAAGGTGCGGTCGTTCCCGCCTTCTGATTTTTCCTCGGGTTTCTGAAAAGGCCGGGTTCCGTTGGAATCCGGCCTTTTTTGTTTTCGGGTTGGCCGAAATGACGCTGTCGGTGTCAACCATGTCATAGAGCCGTGTTGTTTATTCGGTGTACAAGTGTTCGCGGACGTAATAACAACAATCGCAAGGAATATGACGATGACACTGACAACACCCGGCCGGGGATGGTCCCGGCGACTTGTACCTCTTTTGTTCATTTCTCTTATTGCCATGGCGTTGCCCGCCCAGGCCGGCTGGTTCGGGATTGGCCAGGACGCCAGGGACACCAACCCCGGTAAAACCCGCCCGGTGATCTTCGTGGGTAATAATTGGGAAGGCACCATCGACGTTATTGATGCACAGAGCTACAACAAGGTCGGTCGCATCAACGGCATTCCTGACAAGCGCCAACGAATGACGGAAATCGTCCTCAATCCGGTGCGTCTGGTGTTTTTCCAGGCGGTTCGGCTGTTTATCGGTGAAGGCAACGACCAGTACGTGGATGATATGTACAGCACCCCCGATGGTCGCCTTCTGGTGGTATCCCGCCCCAGCTTTGCCGATGTGGTAGGCATTGATATTGTCAGTGGCGAGATCGCCTGGCGTTTCGAGGTGGACGGTTACCGCTCTGATCATATGGCGCTGTCGCCGGACGGGACCCAGGTCGCGGTGTCCGCGTCCACCGGCAATGTGGTGCATGTGCTGGATGTGGAGACCGGCGAGGAAGTGGGCCGTTTTCCGACCGGTAATTCACCCCATGAGAATGTCTATTCCGAGGACGGCAAGCGCATCTACCACGCCAGTATCGGCTATGTGTTCACGCCTCTGGACCAGGACCTGATGGAATTTACCAAGGGTGAGCGATTGTTTCAGGTCGTGGATGCGGAAAGCCTGGAGATCATCAAGCGGTTTGACCTGAAAGACAAGCTGGAAGCGGCCGGCTACAGTGACCTGAGCCCGGCGATCCGGCCCATGGCCCATACCCCGGACGAGCGTTTCTTCTATTTCCAGTTGTCATTCCTGCATGGCTTTATCGAGTACGACATGGAGGAGGATCGTATTACCCGCCTGGCGGAACTGCCGAACCTGATTCCTGATACACCCAGGGAGTTCTATATCAACGATTCCGCCCACCATGGCATCGCCATGAATGGGGACGGTGACACCCTGTGCGTGGCCGGAACCATGAGTGATTACATCGCCATCGTGGATCGCGAGACCTTCAGCCATGAAATCCTCACCGGGCTGGGGGAGAAGCCCTACTGGGTAACCACCAACGAAACCGGAGACCGGTGCTACATATCCTGGAGCGGTACGGACCAGATGTCGGTCATTGATATTGAAACCGCCAGTGAAATTGTCCGGGTGGACGTTGGCGATCACCCTCAGCGTATCCGCGAAGGCGGGGTGCCGAGGGACTGGTAACAAAAAAAGGCCGGGCGTGTGCCCGGCCCTGGCATTGCAGAGTAGCCTGGGGGTTATTCACCGCTCCAATTGGACGTGGGGTCCGGCGTCATCCGCAGGTAGGACTTCACCGCCTTGTAACCCTGCGGGAAGCGTTCCTTGATTTCGTCTTCGTCCTGCAATGATGGCACGATGACAACATCGCCCCCGCTTTCCCAGTTGCCCGGGGTCGCCACCTTGTGGTTGTCGGTTAGCTGCAGCGAGTCAATGACCCGCAACACCTCGTTGAAGTTACGACCGGTGCTCGCCGGGTAAGTGATCACCAGCCTGACCTTCTTGGCGGGGTCGATGACGAACAGCGAACGCACGGTCAGGGTCTCATTGGCATTGGGGTGGATCATGTCATACAAGCCGGACACCTTCCGGTCATGGTCTGCGATGATCGGGAAGTTCACGGCGCAGCCCTGGGTTTCGTTGATGTCCTTGATCCACTCATGGTGTGAATCGACCGGATCCACACTCAGGGCAATGGCCTTGACGTTGCGCTTGGCGAACTCGTCCTTAAGCTTGGCGGTCAGTCCCAGTTCGGTGGTGCAAACCGGCGTGAAGTCCGCGGGATGTGAAAACAGAACCCCCCAGCTGTCTCCAAGCCAGTCGTAAAAACGGATCTTGCCTTCGCTGGAGTCCTGTTCGAAATCCGGTGCGGTATCTCCCAGACGTAAACTCATGGCGTAACCTCCTTCGGTGAAGCTTGTGACAACATTCGGTGTGTCACCGGCATGATCAATCGCCGGAGTGTTTATATTGAGTCTATACGATAATCAGTGGTGATGGATGAGGTGAATACAAGGGGCCTTGATTTGCCTCATCCATCGTTGACCAGAACAATCTAGCGGTTATTTATAACCGCTGAAGCACTGGATCAATTGTTGACTCCGAGAGCCTTCTCCTTCTCGAAGTGTTCGCGGGTCAGCTTGAACACCACCGGGCTGAGGAACAGCAATGCGATCAGGTTCGGCAGTGCCATCATGGCGTTGAGAGTGTCCGCTAGCAGCCAGATGAACCCCAGGTTGATGGTTGCGCCGACCGGAATGGCGAGAATCCACAGCACCCGGTAGGGCACAATGGCTTTCACGCCAAACAGGAATTCAACACACCGCTCCCCATAGAACGACCAGCCAAGAATGGTGGTAAACGCAAAGATGGCCAGGGAAATCGCCACCACGTAGTTACCAAACCCGGGCAGACCACCCTCGAATGCCAGTGATGTCAGCGCCGCGCCGGTTTCGCCGGACGTCCAGGCACCGGAGGTGATGATCACCAGACCGGTAATGCTGCAGACGATGATGGTATCAATGAAGGTGCCCAGCATGGCCACCATGCCCTGGGTAACCGGGTTTTTGGTTTGCGCTGCGGCGTGGGCAATCGGAGCGGAGCCCAGGCCGGCTTCGTTGGAGAAGATGCCGCGGGCCACACCAAAGCGGATTGCTGCCCACACGGCGGCGCCGGCGAAGCCGCCCTCCGCGGCAACCGGGCTAAAGGCATGTTTGAAGACCAGGGCAAAAGCAGCCGGAATCTGATCCGCATTGACTGCCAGGGCAATCAGGCCGACTAATACATAGGAAATGGCCATCAGCGGAACCAGGGAACTGGCGACCTGGCCGATACGTTTGATGCCGCCGATCAATACCAGGCCCACCAGAACCATGAGGATCACCCCGGTCATCCAGTGAGGCAGGCCAAAGTTGGCGTTCAGTACGTCCGCGACTGAGTTGGCCTGTACCGTATTGCCGATACCAAACCCGGCAATGGCAGCAAAGATGGCGAACAGCACACCCAGCCAGGCCCATTTGCTGCCCAGGCCATTGCGGATGTAGTACATCGGGCCACCAACGTGGGCACCGCGCTCGTCCACTTCCCGGAAGCGTACGGCGAGAACCGCCTCGGAATACTTG
Source organism: Marinobacter sp. DUT-3 (assembly GCF_050379435.1). Classification (NCBI taxonomy): domain Bacteria; kingdom Pseudomonadati; phylum Pseudomonadota; class Gammaproteobacteria; order Pseudomonadales; family Marinobacteraceae; genus Marinobacter; species Marinobacter sp. DUT-3. The sequence continues at coordinate 99,305 of NZ_JBNRMG010000011.1, read as the reverse complement.
GTGGCCATGCCCACCAGGGCGGTCAGCCACATCCAGAACAGCGCGCCCGGCCCACCGAGGAAGACCGCGGTGGCGACGCCGGCGATGTTACCGGTGCCCACAGTCGCGGACAGTGCTGTCATCAAAGCCTGAAACGGTGGGATCTCACCGTCGCTTTCCTCGCCGGAACGGCCTTTCCACATCAGCCTGAAACCCGCGCCGAGCTTGAGCACCGGCATCAGTTTCAGGCCGAGGCTGAGGAAAAGCCCCACACCGAGGATCATCACCAGCATGGGCGGACCCCAGACCAGTCCGTTTACTGCACCTACAAAGTTTTCAATGGCTTCCATGGGGATCTCCCTGAGTTATTGCCAAAGACTGTCGTTATGGTTTTACCCTTGTGAGGGTTAACTGATTGAGTTTAGTTGGATATTTCTATCTGTAAACCGGTTGTCCGGGGAATTTGCCGGTTCATCGTGTGAACCTGTCAACAAAGTGATTGGATTTGACAGGATTTGCGGTAGTGTTGATCGGGTAACCCCAGTTTGTTCATGAGGAAAACCGATGTCCCAGACCGCAGTTGCGCAGGCGAAACAGCAAACCGCGAACACCGCCCGGACGATCGATCATCGTTTTGTCGAGGCCAGCGGGCTGTCTCTCTGCGTCGAGACCCGGGGCAACCCGGAGGGTGAGCCGGTGTTGTTTATCATGGGCCTGGGCGCCCAGATGACGCTGTGGCCCGAGGCCCTGCTGGATCAGTATGCTGACGAGGGGTACTACGTAATCCGCTTTGATAACCGTGACATCGGCCTGTCTTCGCGCCTGAAGGATCGGCTGGAGGGGCATCCGGTGGCGATGATGGCCCGCTCCCGGGTAGGGCTGCCAATTCCGGCACCGTACACCCTGCAGGATATGGCGGCAGACGCGATCGGAGTGCTGGACGCCCTGGGGCTGCAAAGTGCTCACCTGGTTGGGGTATCCATGGGCGGCATGATCAGCCAGCTGGTTTCGTCCCTGTGGCCGGAGCGGGTGCGCAGCGCCACCCTGATCATGACGTCCACCAACAGTCCGCGACTGCCGATGCCAAAAGCGAAACTGATCTGGCGGCTGGCCGGCGTTGGCGCCAGGGGGCATGACGAGGCCTCGGTGGTGGCGCGTTCGCTGGCGTTCTGGAAGCTGATCCAGAGCCCGGCGTTTCCTCCGGCGGAGGACGAGGTGCGTGAGCGACTGACCCGGGAATACCGGCGCAGTTATCATCCTGCCGGTATCCTGCGACAGACCCGGGCCATCCTGGCCACCGGCAGCCTGTCTTCCCTGAGCCGCCGGATAAGGGTGCCAACCGCCATCATTCATGGCAAGGCGGATCCGCTGGTACGACCGGTGGCGGCGGAACAGCTGAAATACCTGATTCCCCATGCCCGTCTGGAGCTCATTGATGGCATGGGTCATGATCTTCCGGAGCCTCTGCTGGAGCGCTTTGTGGAGACAAGCCTGTCGGTGATGCGGGCGCCGTTCTGACGTTGCGGCGGAAAGAGGTGGAACTCGCTCAATATCCGCTGCTTTGTGTTTTCATTTGTGTCTCCATTGCCTATGGTTATAGGAGAACGTATCGGTTCTGCGACGTTACTGCAGAACGATAACTGGTGAGGGATGATCCATGCGCTCATTGAAAGCTTCTGATGTAATGTGGAACCACATCGAACCCATTCGGTGTGGGGCGCCATTAACCCGGGTAGTGAAAACGCTCCTGCGGAATCATGTCACCGGTCTGCCGGTGGTGGATGCGCACCGGAAGGTGATCGGATTCATCTCGGAGCAGGACTGTATCCACGCGTTGCTTGTCAGCAGTTACCACTGCGAGGGTGATCCCATTGTTGATGATGTGATGTTCCGCGACCCGGTGACGATATCCCCGGAAATGGCGGTGGTGGATCTGGCCCAGAACCTGGGGGCCGGCAAGCCCAAGGTGTACCCGGTGGTGGATCATGGTCGTCTGGTTGGTATAGTGACCCGCACCGCGATACTGGCCGAACTGGCCAGGTCCGGCTGTGGCATCGAATTGCCAAAGTACGCTGGAGCGGAAGACTGAGCACAGCATTCATTCTCTGAACCGAGGGCACCATGGAACTGTTATCCGCCAACGTCTGTTTCGATGGAGAGCACCGTCGTTACCGCCACACCTCGGCAGCCCTGGGCTGTGACATGGAGTTTGCGGTTTATCTGCCGCCCTCGGCTGTTGGCCATAACCCGCGCCCGGCTCCGGTGCTCTACTGGCTGTCCGGACTGACCTGCACCGATCAGAACTTCATGCAGAAGGCCGGGGCCCAGAAGCAGGCCGCGCGGCTGGGAATGGCCATTGTGTGCCCGGATACCAGTCCACGGGGTCTGGGGCTGCCGGGAGAAGATGACAGCTACGATTTTGGCACCGGTGCCGGCTTCTACATCAACGCAACCGAACAGCCGTGGGCGCCTCACTACCGCATGTACGATTACGTGGTGAAGGAGTTGCCGCAGCTGGTGGAAAGCGAGTTGCCGGTGACCGAACAGCGAGCCATCAGCGGCCATTCCATGGGTGGCCACGGCGCTCTGATCTGCGCCCTGAAAAATCCTGGGCGTTATGCGTCGGTCTCAGCGTTTGCACCGATAGCCAACCCCACGGAGTGTCCCTGGGGACAAAAGGCGTTTACCGGTTATCTGGGCAATGACCAAAGCCGCTGGGAGGAGTGGGATGCCACCCTGCTGATTCCTGCTGCCAGGGAGCGACTGCCTCTGCTGGTGGATCAGGGTACGGCCGATGAGTTTCTGGAAAGCCAGCTGAATCCGGAGGTACTGGTCGATGCCTGCGAGAAAGTGCATCACCACATCGACTTGCGGATGCATCGGGGCTACGACCACAGTTACTTCTTTATCGCCTCGTTTATTGACGATCACCTCAATCATCATGCCGGGGCACTGGGACTGAAGTAGTGGCTGCCGGCCCTAGTGGAAACCCCAGAGCAGGCTGAAATCCATCGAAGGCATGACTTCAGGCTGCTCGACCGCGCGGATATTGAACTCCAGCAAGCTGCAATCACGCTCAAACGTGCCGCTGTAACGGTTGCCACGGGGACCGAGGATGGCGTTCACAAAGGGGCCAAGGTGACGATCCGGGCGCTGGGTGACCACCCCGACTTCATTATTGGCCAGCCGCACCAGAGTGCCGGGGGGATGTTCCGTCAGAACCGCCAGCAGCGCCCTGGGAATGGCCGGTCGGAGCTGGCCATCGGTGAGGCTGGCCACCAGTTTGCGTGCGTCAGTGATGTTCATCCGCTCCCGGTAGGCCCGTTTGGTGATCATCGCCACATAACGTTCTACCAGCGCCAGAATTTCAGCCTCGGGCCGTATTTCGGTGCCGCTGAGCCCTTTCGGGTATCCTGAGCCATCCGCTTGTTCATGGTGTTGCGCGATCACGTCAAACAGAGCCTGGTTATCGATACCGGCCGCGCGCAGAGCGCTGATGCTCCGCTGCGGATGTTTGCGGATCACCGCCCGCTGGTCATCGGAAAGGATCTTGCGGGAAGCATTCAACTGATCTGCCACCGGGACCAGCGCCAGGTTGGCCACCAGGGCCGCACTGGTGAGCAGGCTGGTTCGATTGCGGTCCAGTCCGAACGATTGCGCGGTGAAGTGGCTGAGGATGCCATAGAACAGGATTTGTTCGTGAATGGTGGGCTCAATGGAATACAGATGCACCAGGGCCAGGCTGGCATCCGGCGCTTCGTCACAGATACGTTCAATCAGGCGGGTGAGGCCCATCAGTCGTTTCAGGGCGCTTTCTTCGCCAGAGGTGATCGCGTTCAGAGTTGTTTCCAGGGTTTGCAACAGCACCGGATAATCCGCGAATGGATTCCGCTGGCGGTTGTCCTCAAGGATCTCCTCCTGCCCGCGTTCAATCTTGCGTGGATGAAACAGGCCCCGGTCGAACAGCTGTTCCAGCTGCATGTCGTTCTGGATCACATAGCCCTGGCGCAACAGGACGTTACCCTCAACGTCGTAGACCGTCCATGGCAGGGGTTTACCTACCACCAACGCGCCGGGTGCGATACGGACAAGATTCGACACGGATTGATTTCCTGAGTTTTGTTTTTTCTGCATTTGGCTTAACTCTACCCCTGAAACCGGGATCACTGCCAGATGCAGAGAGGGTCAACGGCGCTATTCATGGGGATTTTGCATTGTTTGACTCGTGTCTGGCGCGACAAGGTCGTGTTTTCGGACATTCAGGCTCTTGGCGCATAGAGAAACAATCGTAATCCCAGCAGGATGCTGGCGGATGCCAGCCCGCCTGTTAACCCCACCCAAAAACCAGCCGCGCCCATGGCCGGCACCAGCCAGTCGGTAAAGGTCAGCACGTAACCCAGCGGCAGTCCCACCAACCAGAACGAAAACAGCATGATAAACATGGGGATGGCGGTGTCCTTGTAGCCCCGCAGGGCGCTGATGCAAGTGACCTGAATGACATCGGCAATCTGGAACAGTGCCGCGAACACCAACAGGCTGACCGTCACCTCCCTGACCGCAGCATCGCTGGTGTACAGCGCGGCAATCTGCTCCGCGAAGGTGAACAACAGGGTGGCGAACACCAACGCTACGGTTGCTGCAAGGATCAGTGAACTGCGGGAAATCAGCCGTGCGGTGTCCGGCGCCTGCGCACCCACAAGGAAACTGACCCTGAGAGTCAGGGCCATACCGATACTCAGCGGCAGCATGAACACCAGGGAGACTACATTAAGCGCGATCTGGTGGCCGGCCACGACCACTGGTCCCAGCGGTGCCAGGAACAGGGCGATGACAGAGAACAGGCTGGCTTCCACGAAAATCGTGAACCCGATGGGCACCCCGATTTTCAGGATGTAGCGAATGCCGTCAGGGTCCGGTTTTGCCCAATCGGCCAGCAGGTGAAACCGACGGTAAACTTCGCTGCGATTCAGGTATGCCAGAAGGGCAATCGCGGCGACACCGTTGGACAGCGACGTGGCCCAGCCACATCCCACGCCACCCATGGCGGGCAGTCCCAGTTTGCCGTAGATGAATATGTAATTCAGCGGCAGGTTGAGCAGGGTGCTTAATACGGCAAAGGCCATAATCACACGGGTGTGGCCCAGGCCATCGGTCAGCCCCCGTAACGCGGTCATCAGTAACAGGGCCGGTATTCCCCAGGCAAAGGCGTCGAGGTAACCCTGGGTGATGCCGGCGGTATGGGGATCGAGGTTGAGCTGATCCAGAACCGGATGCACATGGGTCAGAAGCAGGATCATCACCAGCGACCCGGCGGCGGCGATGTAGAGCCCCTGCCAGGTGGCAGGCATGATCTTGTCGGTGGTGCGGGCGCCGTTGTAGCCGGAAATGATGGGCTGTAGTGCGCCCAGCAACCCCATGAAAAACAGGAAAAGCGGCATCCACAGGCTGCTGCCGATACCCACCGCCGCCAGGTCTTCTGCACTGGCGTGGCCCGCCATAACGGTATCGATCACACCATTGGACATCTGCGCCAGCTGGGCAATCAGGATTGGCCCGCCCAGTATCGCCAGGGTGCGCCATTCGGTGAGCGTCCGCCGGATCAGCGATTGTCGGCTGGCGGGCAGGGGCTGATGGGTCTCGTCCATGGAGTATGATGCTACCTTGGCGGTTTGGGAGGTGAACGGGTGTTGTGCCAACGGGCATGGTAACCGAACAGCGTTGCGATCGGCATACCGCTTTTCCGGTATAGGCAAATGGTCCTGCGTGGCTGTACAGACTTGTGAACGAAGCGGTAAAGTGCCGTTTTTCTGAACAACTGGCGTCGGTAATATGGGACTTCTGGTCTTTGTAACGGTTTTGTGGGCATTCTCCTTCAGTCTGATCGGTGAATTTCTTGCCGGTCAAGTGGACAGTGATTTTGCGGTGCTGACACGGGTCTTGCTGGCGGCGCTGGTGTTTCTGCCGTTTACCCGCTGGCGCGGGGTCGACTCAGGACAGAAGCTGGGGATCCTGGTCGCCGGCATGCTCCAGTTTGGTATCACCTACCTGTGTCTGTACCGGTCCTTCAGCTACCTCACCGTACCGGAGGTGCTGCTGTTCACCATCTTCACGCCGCTGTATGTCACCCTGATCGACGATGCGATGTATCGTCGGTTTTCGCCAGTAGCTTTGCTGGCAGCCGCCGTTGCCACACTGGGCGCCGGTATCATCCGCTATGATGGGTTGAGCCAGGATTTCATTACCGGCTTCCTGCTGTTGCAGGTGGCCAACTTTACCTTTGCCGCCGGGCAGGTAGGCTACAAGCACGTGATGCGTCACTACCCGTCCGATGTGCCTGCCTTTCGTACGTTTGGGTATTTCTTCTTTGGCGCGCTGATCATCGCGCTGCCTTCATTCCTGATTTTCGGTGACAGCAGCCGGCTGCCGGAAACCGGACTGCAGTGGGGCGTCCTGGCGTGGCTGGGGCTGGCAGCCTCCGGGGTCGGGTTGTTCCTGTGGAACCGTGGCGGCTGTCAGGTGGATGCGGGAACGCTGGCCATCATGAACAACGCACTGGTGCCGGCGGGGCTGCTGGTTAACCTGCTGATCTGGAACCGGGATGCGGACCTGTTCCGGCTGGCTATCGGGGGCGTGGTGATTGCGTCATCCCTGTGGCTGAACGCTCGTTTCCACCCCCGGGCTCGCCTCGCTATTACTTGAACTTTCGAACTAATGAAATCCCGTTACGGGCCGATAACTTTGGTAACCACATAAAGATAGTCGCCTTTGGTAGAAGCGTGATATTAGTCTACCTTGCAACTATCTGACAAAAAAATGCTGCCAAAGCGCCCACATAGACGGATGCCGTTATGAGAAAGAATCTGCCGGTTACCCAGAGGGAAGTAAAAATGCGTGAGGGTGGTCGTCTGATCACCACCACCGACCTGAAAGGGGTAATCACCTACTGCAACGAAGAGTTTGCCGAGATCAGTGGTTTCACCCGCGATCAACTGGTTGGCCAGGCGCACAATATTATCCGTCACCCGGATATGCCCCAGGCCGTGTTCAAGGGTATGTGGGACTACCTGAAAGCCGGTAAGGCCTGGATGGGGGTGGTGAAAAACCGCGCCGAGTCCGGTGATCATTACTGGGTCAGTGCCTATGTCACACCGATTCGGGAGAATGGCCAGGTTGTTGGCTATGAATCGGTTCGCGTACCCCCGACACGGGAACAGGTTGGTCGTGCCGAGAACCTGTATAAGCGGATCAACGCGGGGCGTTCCATTGTCGGTCTCCAGAGCCGTGTGACCTCCGTGCTAAAGTCCGGATGGCCATTCTTGTTGTCTCTGGTTTTGAGTCTCGGGGCGCTCGGTATGGGCGAGCAGACACTGGCTATTGCGATGATTGTGGCTGGTCATGTTTTGGGAGCGATTTTTACCCTGAAATCCGTAGCAGGCCGTTTGAACCGGATCCTGTCGTTTCGTCCGGACGCGTTCCGTGACCCCGTTGTGGCCCGAACATACAGTGACGAGAGCGGTCTGTTCTCGCAGCTTTCAATGGTACTGGTCAGCGAAGACGCCCGAATCCGTACGGCACTGGCCAGGATAGAGGATCAGGCGGAGCTGTTGTTCGAACAGGCACAAGCGTCCCACGGTTACATCAGCGAGGGTGCCAAGGCCATAGCGCGCCAACGCGCGGAAACCGATCAGACGGCATCTGCAATCAATGAGATGACAGCGTCCATTCAGGAAGTGGCGGAAACCGTAAACGCCAACGCCCGCGACGCTGAAGAAGCCAACAGCTTCGCAGCCACGGGTAGCAAGCGCAGTGCGGAGGCGCTGGACGCCATCGAGCAGTTGGTGACGCGCGTCAACGGCATTGGTGAAGTGATCGGTCGTTTGGGCGAATCCACCAACAGCATCGGTGAGGCTGCCAAATTGATCTCTGACATTGCTGACCAGACCAATCTTCTGGCTCTCAATGCGGCGATTGAAGCGGCCCGTGCCGGAGAGCAGGGACGGGGCTTTGCGGTGGTGGCGGATGAAGTCCGGACCCTCGCGAGTCGAACCCGTGAGTCAACCGTGAAAATCCAGGAAGTCATTGACGACTTCCGCCAACAGGTTGAGCAGGCGGTATCGGCGACCCGTGACGGTGAGGAAGTGGCTGGCCAGGGTCTGGCGAAAGTCCGCGAGGCAGAAACCTCATTGCGGGACATTGTGTCGGCTATCCAGAGTATTTCCGACAGCTTTATCAGCATGTCCGCGGCCTTTGAGGAGCAAAGCCACGTATCGGATGAGATTAACCGGCAGATCGTGAGCATTGCCGAATTGGCGGATAACAGTACCGAGCAGGCCAACTCCGCGCAGGACAGCAGTACCAGTTTGAGTGACATGTCACACGGATTGAAAGATCTGGTCACACGCTTTGTCAGTAGAAACGGCTAGTTAACAAACCGGGCGCAGCAGGCAGTCATGTGTTGCGCCCGGGTTAACTGGCATCGACGTGCGACTACTGGCAAAATCCCGCTCCAATTGCCGGAGGCCATCTCCGGCAAATCCAATATAAAGCGATTCATCAGCCAAAAGCACAGGATGAAAACATGACTGACAACAATACGGCCACAGCTCCACGCGGCATGTGGTCTTCACGGCTGGCCTTTATTCTGGCGGCGACAGGTTCCGCCGTTGGCCTTGGCAATATCTGGAAGTTTCCTTATGTAACCGGTGAGAATGGTGGCGGTGCCTTTGTCCTGGTTTACCTGCTGTGTATCGCCATTATCGGTATTCCCATCATGATGGCGGAAGTGTTTCTTGGCCGTAATGGCCGTCATAACCCGGTGACCAGCATGCGACTGGTTGCGGAGCGAAATCTGAGCTCACCGGCCTGGCGTATTTCTGCGATTATCGGCGTGCTGGCAGCTTTCATCATCCTGTCCTTCTATTCCGTGATCGGCGGCTGGGCAGCATCCTATATTGGCCACGCAGCCAGCGGTGACTTTACCGGCCAGAGTGCGGACGCCATCGGCGCCATCTTCGGTGATCTGCTCGCCAGCCCCGGTGTGTTGCTGGCGTGGCATACCCTGTTTATGGGGTTGATCATTTTTGTGGTAGCCCGTGGCCTCAAATCCGGCCTTGAGCGGGCGGTCACTATCCTGATGCCGGCCCTGTTTGTGCTGTTGCTGCTTGTCGTTGGCTATGCCGCGACAACCGATGGCTTTGGCCGGGCGGTGAGTTTCCTGTTCACCCCGAATTTCAGCGCTCTGACCGTTAACGGCGTGTTGATCGCGCTGGGCCATGCCTTCTTCACCCTGAGCCTGGGTATGGCGATCATGATGGCTTACGGTTCCTATCTCAGCCCTGATGTTTCCATTGGCCGCACAGCGGTCACGGTTTCGGTTATGGACACCGTGGTGGCGTTGCTGGCGGGGCTGGCGATTTTCCCGGTGGTGTTTGCCAATGGACTGGAAGCCGGTGCCGGTCCCGGCCTGATCTTCCAGACGCTGCCGCTGGCCTTTGGCCAGATGCCTATGGGCAGCCTGTTCGGCACGCTGTTCTTCGTGCTACTGCTGTTTGCCGCCTGGACCTCCGGTATTTCGCTGCTGGAACCGGTGGTTGAGTGGGTTGAAGAGAAGTTCTCCATGGGGCGTGTTGGTAGCGCAATCCTGGTGGGCGCTGCCTGTTGGTTGCTGGGTGTTGCGTCTATCCTGTCCCTGAACGAGTGGGCCGGTTTTGCGCCGCTGGGTATGTTCGAGCGCTTTGAAGGCAAAACCATCTTCGACTTGCTGGACTTCTTCACGGCTAACGTCATGCTGCCATTGTCAGGACTGCTGACCGCAGTATTTGTCGGCTGGTTTGTGGCGAAAGAGTCCCTGAAGGCGGATCTGGCGCTGGAGAGTGGCAGCTTCACCCTTTGGTATAACCTGATTCGTTTCGTGACACCGGTCGCGGTGGCCATCGTGTTTATATACAACCTGATGGCGTGACACTGAAAAGGGCAGAACCGCGTTGGTTCTGCCCTTTTTTATCCTGCCGTTCATCGAGCTCTGTCTTGCGGAGTTCGTCAGTCGTCCTCACCCGAGCCAGTCGCCGATCGTAGCGCCTCCATGTGTGGCCTGACTGCCTGTTTGTCTGCCTCCGGGGCCTTGCTCGCATTCTCCAGGGCGGACGTCGCATTCCCCATCATGGCCCGCATCTGTTCCTTCTGAGCCTCGGTCAGATTAGGGTTGTTGTTGATCTCATCCATTGCGCCGGCCATCTCCCGCACCATTTCAGGATGTTGATTTTCCATTTCAATGGCCATCCAGGCCTGGAACACCCGATCCCCCGTGGCGCCCCAGTCTTCCATGGAGTCAAACCCGTTGTCTTCAACGATATCTTCCATGCGGTCGTAGGCTTCGTGCCCCCGCATTTTGTTGACCGAGTCGGAAAAGATGGATGAGAAATCGGGCATTTCCGACGGATTTCCGGAGTCCGACAGTTCCTCGTTCAGCTGGTCAAAGTCGCCTTCCAGGGTTTCAGCTTCTTGCAGGGTGTTGATGAAGGCCCGGACTTTCCCGTCAGTGAGACTGTCGGCAGCCACCGGACTGGCCGTAAAAAACAGGGTGAAAGCCAGGGCAAGGCAAAGCGAAAATGCGCGTTTCATGAGTTTCCTCCGTGAGCAGGGTGTCCCCGAATCCTTGTGCCGGGGACTTGTCTACAAAATAGACGCTACTGCATGAAGCGCGCAACCTGCTCAGGCCTGCCAGGAGCCGGATCGGCTCAGAAGAACAGATCCGGCAGGTAGGTGGCGATTTCCGGGAAAATCATGATCAGTGCAAGACCGACAATCTCGACAATAACGAAGGGAATGATCGAGGAATAGATGTCTTTCATGGTGATGCTCGGTGGCACCACGCCCTTCAGGTAGAACAGGTTGAAGCCGAATGGCGGCGTCATGTAGCCGATTTCCATGTTGATCACGAACAGGATGCCGAACCAGATCGGATCGAACCCCAGAGATTCCACAATCGGCATGAACACCGGCAGGGTGATCAGCATGATGCCGACCGGGTCCAGTACCATGGCCAGCAGGAACACAATCACCATCATGGCAATGATGATGCCCCAGGGCCCGCCGGGAATCATGTTCATCAGGCTCTCGATCAGGTCCTGGGCGCCCATGCTCTGATAGGCGGCACTGAAGGCGTGGGCCGCGAACAGGATCCACATGATCATACCGGTGAGCTTGAAGGTCCGGATCGCCGCTTCCTGCAGGATGCTCCACTTGAACTGCTTGTAGACAGCAGCGGAGATCAGTGCGCCGAGGACACCCATGGCGGCGGCTTCGGTTGGCGTGGTGATGCCGCCAATGATCGAACCCAGCACCATGAACACTACGCCGATGGGCAACAGCACCGCCCGCAGGGCACGAAGCTTCTCCGGCCAGGTGCCGCGCTCTTCCTTCGGCAGAGCAGGAGCCAGTTCGGGCTGCAGGTGGCTGCGCACCAGGATGTAGATGGCGGTCAGCACCATCAGCAGAATGCCCGGCATGATGCCGGCGGCAAACATCTTGCCCACGGACACGCCGGTGATGAGGGCATAGAGAATCATCAGGATGCTGGGGGGAATAAGAATGCCCCAGCCACCGCCGGTGTTGATCACCCCCAGGGCCATCTTCTTGTCATAACCCCGTTCGAGCATGGACGGCAGGGCGATGGTGCCCATGGCGACAACCGCCGCGCCGCTGATACCGACCATGGCCGCGAACACGGCACAGATAACGAGGGTGCCGATGGCCAGGCCACCCCGCAGGCCACCGCACCAGAGGTGCATCATGCGGTACAGATCCTTGGCCACCCCGGTTCGCTCCAGGATCATCGCCATGAACACGAACAGGGGGATCGCCACCAGGGTAAAGCTTTCCATGGTGCCCCAGATCTGCGAGGACACCATGTAGAAGGAATCGAATCCCCAGGTGAAATACAGGAAGACAACGGACACGCCGCCCAGCACAAAGGCCAGTGGCAGGCCGAGCAGCAGGAAGAACAGCAGCGAGCCGAAGAAAAGCAGGGTCAGGACTTCAATACTCACAGTGCCTCTCCTTTCTCGTCTTCCTGGGTTTCGGGGGTGTAGTAACTGAAGTTGAAGGCCACTGCGATGTCTTCCAGTAACTTGACGATGCCTTGCAGAACCAGCAAACCGGTGCCCAGTGGAATGGCGGCCTTAACTGGCCAGATCGGCGGGTTCCAGGCGGAATAGGAGGTTTCCCAGCTGGCGATGGACTCGCTGGCCATGTCGTAGCCGAAATACAGCAGTGCCAGTGTGAAGATGAAAAAGACCACCGAAGTAAGAATGTCGAGGATGGCCCGGCCGCGAGGGGACAGGTGTGAATGCAGCAGATCGACATTCACGTGGCCACGGTGCGCCATGATGTAACCACCGGACATGACGGCGTAGATGCCAAACAGCATCTGGGTCAGTTCGTTGGTCCACACAGTGGGTGAGTTGAACAGGTAGCGGAAGGCCACTTCCATGATCAGGAACACGAACATGGCAAAAACGATTAGCGCTATCCCGCGCCCGATAACATCATTGAGGCGGGTAACGCCTCTCATGAATGCAGTCAGCACACCCATTGGTATTCTCCGGGAAACGGTGGGTTCACAAGCAAAGCCGGGCCAGAAAACTGGCCCGGCCGGGTTCAGCTGTCAGGCGTTTACAGGTAGCCCAGTTCTGACAGGTAGCCTTTCAGCATGTCCAGCGCTTTCTTGGCATTGTCACTGCGCTTGCCTTCCTCATCCCACAGTTTCTGGGCGGTCTGGGTCAGGCGATCCTGCACCTCATCGGGCAGGGTGTTGACCTGAACATCGTGTTCGCTGATGGCCTTGGCCAGAGTGATGCGTTCCTTGTACAGGTACTCGTTGGTACGGAACCAGAACTGCTCATCCAGCGCCTGCTTGACGGTTTTCTGCATGTCTTCCGGCAGCTTGTCCAGGGCCTTCTGGCTGACAATGATGACGTCGGTGCCGGCAATGTTCAGTGCCGGCTGCACGTGGTACTTGGCCACCTCATACAGACCCATGCTGAAGGCGCCCTGGGAAGCGCCCCAATGGGCGCCGTCGACAATGCCGGAGTCCAGGGCGGTGTAGAGTTCACTGCCCGGAATGTAGGACGCGGCGGCACCGGCTTCGGTCAGGAATGTCTGCAATGCCCCCGAGGAGCGGATTTTCAGCTTGGTGAAGTCGCCCCAGCTGTTGATCGGCTGCTTGACTACCATCTCGGTGGGATAGACCTTGTCGGTTGCCCAGTAAACGTTATGTTCGGCGGCTTCATCACGAAGCATTTGTTCAAAGCCCAGGCCCTGATGGAAATAGGCGGCTTCCCAGACATTGCGGAAGGCAAATGGCAGGCCGGAAGCAATGCCGGCAAGGGTGATCTTGTCCTGGGCATAGGACGGAGAAATGGTGCCCATTTCCAGGATGCCCCGGCTGACAGCGTTGAAGATTTCCTTGGCCTTGAACAGTGAGCCGGCTTCGTACAGCTCCAGCTCCAGGCGTCCGTCGGTGCGTTCTTCAAGAATCTTTTTGAGGCGAACCAGGCTGTCTTCATAGGAACTGCTGGAGCCCGGCCAGTGGGACTGAACCTTCCAGGTATAGGTTTCCTCGGCGGCGACCGGGGCGCTTGTCAGGGCAGCGGCCAGACCCAGGGTCAGGGCGGAGCCGTAAACAGTCAGGGTTTTTCTGGCGGTGGTTAGCATTTTCATTGCTGGACCTCAATCATTATTGTGTTGGACGTCCTTTTGTTGATTTCGCTCTGCAAAACTAACGACTGCAGAATGAATTCATGTGTCTGAATCTAACACATGCCTTGCTTTTTGCAATAGGATGGTCGTCGATATTCCGTTACCAAAGTTTAGTCCATGGGGAGGTTTTCAGTGATTAACACGCAAAATTGGCCAGGTGTCACTCACCTGATCATCAGTCGCGCGAACAAGAAAAATGCCCTGACCCGCGATATGTACCAGGCACTGGCCGAAGGCGTGAGTGCAGCGGCGGCAGACACCAGTGTGCATGCCATCGTGATCAGTGGCGAGGGCGGTGTGTTTACCGCCGGCAACGATCTTGATGATTTCCGCGCCCGCGCCACGGATGCCAACCCGAAACCCTCCGCCGCCCTGGACTTCATCGAAGTCCTGATGGCTTGTGATACACCGGTCATCGCTGCAGTTGAGGGGCTGGCGATTGGGATTGGCACTACCCTGCTGTTGCATTGTGATTCCGTCATCTCCGGCCGGTCCGCGCGCTTCAAGACCGCGTTTGTGGATCTGGGGCTGGTGCCGGAAGCCGCGTCTACCGTGACTATGCCCCTGCACCTGGGAGCCCGGCGTGCCGCGGATTTGTTGCTGATGGGGGAAACCCTGGACGGCGAGGAAGCCCGGGAATGTGGGCTGGTCAGCCGCGCGGTCGACGACGGTCAGGCGGTGGACGAGGCGCTGGCACAGGCCAGAAGGCTCGCGGCCAAACCCCGGGAAGCCCTGCGAGCCAGCAAGCGGCTGATCAAGGCCCCGTGGCGGGAAGCGGTGCGTGAGGCCTTGGAGCGGGAGCGCACGGTGTTTGCCGAGCGGCTCCGGTCGGAGGATTGCCGGGCCGCTCTGACACGGATGGAGAAGCGCTAGATCAGGCCCAGTAAGGCGCCCGCAGCTCCCGTTTCAGCACCTTGCCAATGGTGGAGCGGGGCAGTTCCGGGCGGAACTCAATCGCCGCCAGGCGCTGGGTCTTGCCCAGTTGTCCATTGGCCCAGTCCAGGATGTCCGCTTCCTCCTCCGTGCAGCCGGGTTTGCGCACCACCAGACCCAGGGGTGTTTCTCCCCATTGCTCGCTGGGAACGCCAATCACTGCGACATCGGCGACAGCGGGGTGGGCCTGCAGTACCTTTTCAAGATCCACGGCATAGATGTTGAAACCGCCGGAGATGATCATGTCCTTGCGCCGGTCCAGGATATAGACAAAGCCCTCTTCGTCGATTCGCCCCATATCTCCGCTGCGATAGAACGTCAGACCTTCGGGACTGGTCCAGAGCATCTCACGAGTTTGTTCCTCGCGGTTGATGTAACCCCGCATCATTGAGATGGCGCGGCCCACGATCTCCCCGGTTTCGCCCCGAGGCAACTCGTTGCCTTCCTCGTCAATCACCCGGACTTCCGCCCCTTCGGTCGGTGTCCCTACCGAGTCCCACTTATCCGGATGTGCAGCGCAGTCCAGGCTGGTGGAAATACCGCCTTCCGTCAGTCCATACACCTCGCGGATGTTGCCGGGCCAGCGCTCCATGGCTTCCTTGATGACCTTGGCTCCCAGAGGCGCGCTGGTGCAGAGTTTGAGCTGGAAGGCGGACAGGTCGAAGCGATCGAATTCCGGATCGGACAGGATGCGCTGATACTGAACCGGAACCAGCATGGCGTGGGTCACGCGGTAGCGTTCGGCCAGTTCGAGAAAGCGCCGGGCATCGAATTTTGCCATGAGTACCAGAGTGCCACCGTGGAAAAGGGTGGGCAGTACGGACACCAGGGTGGTGTTGGAATACATCGGCGTGGAGACCAGGTTTATGGCGTCGCCGTCCAGCCCGAAGCGGCTCATCCGGACCATCTGGCGCTGGCGGAAACGATAGTCGTGGAGAATGCCCTTGGGTGTGCCGGTGGTGCCGGAGCTGTAAATGATATTGAACGGATCATCCAGGGTAACCGGCGCTGGGTTGGCTCCGGCGTCGATGTCTCCCAGCCAGGACTCAAGATCCTGGCTTATCCCCGGGCCTTGACCATCCAGCCCTATACGCTGATCAGGCCCGAGTGTGTCGAGCTTGCCGGCCATGCCTTCAAACAGATCAAAATTCTTTCGGGACACAAACAGGAAACGGGCGCCGCAATCTTTCAGCATCAGCACCAGGCTGTCATCGCTGGCCATGCCTGAGAGCGGCACCATGCAGCCACCGGCCACCAATGTACCGAGGTACAGTGCGACGTAGTTGATGCTGTTTTCCGCTAGCCCCGCCACGGCATCGCCCTGTTCCAGTCCGGCGGACCGAAGCCGATTGGCAATGCGATTGGCGCGCCAGACCAGTTCCCGCCAGCTGACCTGAATCTCGCCATCAATGAGTGCGACATGGTCAGGGCGTTCGATCGCCAGTTGCTGGATACGTTGACCGAGGGCTTCCATGGTCTCTTCCGGCTCAATGGGAGCATGCACAGGCATTTGCTGGGTGTTTTTCATTTTTTCGCCTCTCGGTGTAGTTGTGTTTTATCTAGTGAAATTAACTTCCGAATATATTGACTCAAAACCCGGTGGCGTGACAAATTACAGTCAAGTTGAATTTTATGACGGCGCAACAAAACACAAAAAGGAGCATCGGCATGGCGCGTTTCGATAATCGGGTAGCCATCGTTACCGGGGCAGGTAGCGGCATCGGCAGGGCCACCGCAGTACGGCTGGCCCGCGAGGGCGCACAGGTGATGATGGTGGATCGCTCTGAAGCGGGTCTGCTGGATACCGAAAGCCTCATTCCTGAAGGTGCCGAAACCCTGCGCCGTATTGGCGATGTGGCGGACGAAGACCAGGTCAGATCGCTGGTTGAAGAAACGATGTCCACCTTTGGCCGGATTGACGTGTTGTGCAATATCGCCGGTATTGCCAGTACCGGCGATGGCCACCCCGACGTCACTGGAAATGATCGGGAAGAATGGGAAAAAGTCCTGTCGGTAAACCTGATCGGCACCATGCTGTTCATTAAGCATGTGGCGCCATACATGCAGGCTCGGAAACTGGGATCGATCGTCAATACCGCCTCTGTGGCGGGTATTCGCTCCGGTGCCGGTGGTAATGCCTACAGTGCGTCCAAAGCCGGTGTGATCAACCTCACCATGACCGCCGCCTGTGACCTGGGAACGGACAATGTCCGAGTGAATGCCGTGTGTCCGGGACTGGTGGAAACCGGGATGACCCAGGCCATTTTCGACTATGCCCGCGCCAACGAGAAAGCCCACAAGCTGGGGGCTCGCTGTGAACTGCGCCGCTACGGTGCGCCGGAAGAAGTTGCCGCTGCCATCCTGTTCCTGGCCAGCGATGACGCCAGCTACATCACCGGCCAGTCCCTGCCCGTGGATGGAGGCAACACCGCTTCTCTTAACCTGCCGGGGATGAAAGTGTAATGAATGATGAGAGTTTGCATATCCGTGGCGGCCAGGATCTGCCCGGGTTTCACAATCTGTTGGGGTATCGCCAGGTGTCCTGGGAAGAGAACGAGGCGGTGATTGAGCTGGGGCTGCAACCCCGTCATCTGAACCTGGGGGGCGTGATCCATGGCGGTGTGCTGACTTCCCTGCTGGATATTGTCCTGGCCGAAGCCGGTACCTATTGCCCGTATCCGGGCCGGATGCGCAAGGCCATCACCCTGTCGCTGACCACCACATTCACCGGCCAGTGTTCCGGTGGAACTATCCGTGTGACGGGCCGCAAACGGGCAGGTGGCACTCGGATTTTTAACAGCACCGGAGAAGTCCACGATGACAAGGGCAATCTCCTGGCCATCGCGGAAGGCACTTTCCGTATCCGTTCCGGCAGTGAAAAGCCGGAAGGCGTACCAATCTGATCATTGAAACAACAAAAGACGCACCGGTGTTGTCACTGCCGGCGAACGACTATCAACCAACGAGGTACTGGACATGTTTGAACTGTCTGATAAAGCCAAAAAGCTGCAGGCGCAGCTTCACGAATTCATGGATGCCCATATTTACCCGAATGAGCACAAGTACCATGAGCAGGTCGAGCAGGCGGAGAACCGTTGGGCGCCGGTACCGATCATTGAGGAACTGAAGGTCAAGGCCAAGGCCGCAGGCCTGTGGAACCTGTTCCTGCCGGAAAGCGAATTCGGCGCCGGCCTGACCAACTACGAGTACGCGCACCTGTGCGAAGTCATGGGGCGTTCGTCCATGGCTTCGGAAGTGTTTAACTGTTCCGCGCCAGACACCGGCAACATGGAAACCATTGCCCGCTACGGCAATAAAGAACAGCAGGATAAGTGGCTGAAGCCACTGCTCAACGGCGAGATCCGCTCCTGTTTCTCCATGACCGAGCCGGACGTGGCCTCTTCCGATGCTACCAATATCGCCTGTGAAATCCGCCGCGAAGGCGACGAATATGTGATCAACGGTCGCAAGTGGTGGTCTTCCGGTGCCATGACCACCACGGCCAAGATTGCCATCGTCATGGGCAAGACCGATCCGGATGCCGAGAAGCATAAGCAGCAGTCGATGATTCTGGTGCCTCTGGACACGCCGGGGGTGAAGATGATCCGCCCGCTGACGGTGTTTGGTTATGACCACGCGCCGCACGGCCACGCCGAGATTCACTATGACAATGTGCGGGTGCCGGTGGACAACATCCTGCTGGGGGAGGGCCGTGGTTTTGAAATTGCCCAGGGCCGCCTTGGGCCGGGCCGTATCCACCATTGCATGCGCACCATCGGTGTCGCCGAGCGTGCCCTGGAGCTGATGTGTCAGCGTGCCAATGCCCGCGAGGCGTTTGGCAAACCGTTGTCCAGCTTCGATTCCATCCGCAAGGACATCGCCCGCAGCCGCATCGAGATTGAGCAGGCGCGGCTGATGACCCTGAAGGCGGCGCACATGATGGATACCGTCGGCAACAAGGTGGCCCGTCAGGAAATCGCGATGATCAAGGTGATTGCTCCGAGTATGGCGCTGAAGATCATTGATCGCGCGATTCAGGTTCACGGTGGTGCCGGTGTGTCCCAGGACACTTTCCTGGCGAAGGCCTGGGCCCACGTCCGGACCCTGCGGCTGGCGGACGGTCCTGATGAGGTGCACCTGGATTCCGTGGCCAAGATCGAACTTAAGCAATATCGGTAAATATTTTAGGCCCGCGTTGTCGGGTGTCTGAACGAACGGGGAGGAGCCTGCCGGGACACGCTGTGAATACGTCCATGTACGCTCGACAAAAACATCCATGTTTTTGACGGTCCCGGCAGGCTCCTCCCCGTTCGTTCCCATAGCTCCGAGAAAGATTTTCGAGAATGAGGTGCCAGTATGAACAACCCGCTTTTTGATATGACCGGAAAAGTCGCCCTGATCACCGGTTCAACTAAAGGCATCGGCCGCTCCATTGCCGAGGAAATGGCCCGCCTGGGCGCCAAAGTCGTGATCTCCAGCCGCAAGGCCGACGCCTGTGAGCAGGTAGCCGGCGAGCTGAAAGAGCAGGGCTACGAGGCCATCGCCATTCCCTGTCACGTGGGCAAGAAAGAAGACCTGCAGAACCTGGTGGACAAGACCAACGAAGCCTGGGGTTCCATCGACGTCCTGGTGTGCAACGCCGCCACCAATCCGGTCTACGGCACCACCGCCGAAATGACTGACGACGCCTGGGACAAGATCATGGACACCAATGTCAAAGGCACCTTCTGGCTCACCAACATGGTGCTTCCGCAGATGGCGGAAAAAGGTGAAGGTGCGGTTGTTCTTCTATCCAGTATCGCGGGCATCCGTGGCAATACCACCATCGGTACCTACGGTGTCTCCAAGGCCGCCGAAGCGGCCCTGGCTCGTAACCTCGCCGTGGAATGGGGGCCGAAAGGCATCCGCGTGAACAGCATTGCCCCCGGCCTGATCAAGACCGATTTTGCCAAGGCCCTTTGGGAAGACCCTGTGCGCGTGAAGCGTGCGGAAGACAAAACCCCGCTGCGCAGAATCGGTGACCCGGTAGACATCGCCGGCCTGGCCGTTTTTCTGTCAACAAAGGCAAGTGCGTATATCACGGGACAGGTTATCGTCGCCGACGGCGGCGAAACTATTTGCTGAGGATTGCCATCAAGTGTGGGGAGGCCGACGGGTGGGGGTGCCTTTGTTCCGGGAAAAAGAACTCGCTTCGCTCAGACACCTTTGTTCCCTGCACAAAGGCACCCCCACCCGCCGGCCATCAAACTTTTTTGCGGGCCGTGACTCAATAAAGAAGGCATGAACGAACAATGAGTATGACTCCAGAGTTGGTAGACGTGCTGCCAGCCCACCAATTCGATGAAGCGCAACTCCTCGCCTGGCTTCAGAAAGCCATTGATGGTTTTGGTGCCAGGTTGGACGTGAAACAATTTCAAGGCGGGCAGTCCAACCCTACTTTTCTGCTGGACACCGACAGCGGCCAATACGTTTTGCGTAAAAAGCCGCCCGGAAAAACGCTGCCCTCGGCTCACATGGTGGAGCGGGAATACAAAGTCATGCGGGCCCTGTCCGAACACACCGACGTGCCGGTGCCTACCACCCGGGCCCTGTGTGAAGACAGTAGCATCATCGGCACACCGTTCTACGTCATGGACTTCCTCGAAGGCCGGATTGTCAGTCATCCGGCGCTGCGGGCGCTGGACCGTCAAGAGCGGATGCCGGCGCACCTCTCGGCCATTGATACCCTGGCGGCACTGCATTCGGTAGACGTAAATGCGGTGGGCCTGGGTGATTATGGTCGACCCGAAGGCTATGTCGCCCGGCAGGTAGCACGGTGGACGAAACAGTACCTGGCGTCCAAAACCGACGAGATGCCCGCCATGGACAAACTCATGGAGTGGCTGCCGAAGAATCTGCCCTCCACCGATGAGTGTGCCATCGCCCATGGCGATTATCGCTTCGGTAATCTGATGCTGGCCCCCGACAAACCCGAGGTTGTCGCTATCCTCGATTGGGAACTGTCCACGGTCGGCCACCCGCTGGCTGATCTGGCCTATTACTGTCTGCCCTACCACTTGCCATCGGACATGGAAGGTTCCCGCGGTTTGCTGGGTGAGGACCTGGAGGCATTGGGCATTCCCGATGAGCAGGAAACCATTGCCCGTTACTGCAAGCAGACCGGCCGGGATGGTATCGCCGACTGGCATGTATTCCTGGCGTTTTCCCTGTTCCGCCTGGCGGCCATTCTTCAGGGTGTCTATGCCCGCGCGCTGCAGGGCAATGCCGCGAATGCCGATGCCCTGCAAGTGGGCAAGCGTGCGAGTCAGCTGGCGGATGTGGGCTGGAAAATAGCCCGTGAGGGAGATCGTTCATGAGTGATTCCATAGCTATGGGAGAGCCGATCGTCCGTCGCATTCTGATCACCAACGACGACGGCATTAACGCACCGGGTCTGGCGATTCTTGAACGCATTGCCCGCAACCTGGCCGAGGAGGTCTGGGTGGTGGCGCCGGAGCATGATCGCAGCGGTGCGGGCCAGAGCATTTCCATCCATGACCCGCTGCGGGTGTACGAAAAAGGTGAGAATCGCTACGCCGTGTCCGGCACGCCTGCAGATTGTGTGCTGTATTCGCTGGCTCAGTGGTTTGGCGAAACCCCGCCGGACCTGGTGCTGTCCGGGGTGAACTGTGGCGCCAATATCAGTGACTCGGTGCAGTACTCCGGAACGGTGGGTGCGGTGCTTAGCGCGGAACACATGGGTATACCCGCCATTGCCCTGAGTCAGGCCTTTCTCAGTCGTGAAGGCGTGGACTGGTCACCAGTGTCGGCGTTCGGCGAGCAGGTCGTCCGCAAGCTCTGGCAACCTGGCGAGAGCCGCGCCTGGAATGTGAACTTTCCGGCTTGCGATGCCGGTGTGATCCGGCAGGCTCAATGGTGCCGTCAGTCCACCGGTTCGATTCAGCGTCCCCGCCTGCTGGCGGGGCAGGATGCCCGCAGCCTGCCTTACTGGTGGCTGGGGTTCGATCGCAACTCCCGGCACATCCAGACTCCGGATGAGGATGTCACTGTGCTACGGGAAAAAGCCATTGCGATAACACCATTGCGTCACCAGGAAGCCTTGCCTGGGGGTGTAGAAGTATTTGAGCTGGTCGCGACTGCGGCCCACTGACTTGTACGAGGGGATTACAACAATGACATTTACACGCCATCACAACGTCTGGCCCAAAGAACTGCCGAAAACCATGACGCTGCCAGACACCAGCGTTTTCACCAACCTGGAAATTTCCGCCCTGCGGTATCCGGACCACACGGCGATCATCTTTTACGACGCGCCTTTGAGCTACAGCCAATTGTTGGCTGAGGTGGAAACGATGGCCGGCTATCTTCAGGCCCAGGGTGTCAAAAAGGGCGATCGTGTTCTGCTGTACATGCAGAACGCTCCCCAGTATGTGATTGCCTACTACGCCATCCTGCGCGCCGACGCGGTGGTGATTCCGGTGAACCCGATGAACCGTGCCGCCGAGCTTGAACATTACATTGCCGATACCGGTGCGAGCGTGTGTCTGGCCGGGCAGGAACTGGCGGGGTTTATCGCGCCGTTGCTGGAAAACACGGATCTCGACCAGATCGTGGTGGCGTCTTACAGCACCTATATCAACAAGGACACCGATCTGGATCTGCCCGCGGAGGTGGCCGCTCCGGTCTGGTCAAAAGAGATGCCGGGTATCGTGACCTGGGAGCAGGCGCTGGCTGCGGACCATAAGCCGACAGCGCATACCGCCGGCCCGGACGACCTGGCGGTGATTCCCTACAGCTCCGGCACCACGGGCGCGCCCAAAGGTTGCGTGCATACCCATCGCAGTGTCATGGCCACGGCTGTGCATCGTGCGTTCTGGAATCTGAGTACGGCCAACACCGTTCAACTGGCAACGCTGCCGTTCTTCCACGTGACCGGCATGACCAGTTCGATGAACAGCTCCATCTTCAGTGGCTCGACTACTGTCATTATGACGCGTTGGGACCGCACCACTGCAGCCCGGCTGATTGAGCGCTATCAGGTCAGCGGCTGGACCAACATCGTCACCATGGCCGTGGATTTCCTGTCGAATCCGGACATTGCCAGCTACGACCTGAGCAGCCTGAACACCATCGGCGGCGGTGGCGCGGCGATGCCGGAAGCGGTGGCCGCCAAGCTCAAGACCATGACCGGACTGGATTACATCGAAGGCTATGGGTTGTCGGAAACCATGGCCGCCACCCACATCAATCCGCCGAATCATCCCAAGCCCCAATGCCTGGGCATCCCGGTATTCGATGTCGACAGCCGCATTATTGACGTAGAAACCCTGGAAGAGAAAGGCCCGGGTGAGGTCGGGGAAATTGTCTCCTACGGCCCCCAGGTGACCCAGGGATACTGGAATCGCCCCGCTGAAACCGAGGCCGCGTTTGTGGAAATCGACGGTAAGCGTTTCTTCCGTACCGGCGACCTCGCCTATTACGACGAGGAGGGGTACTTCTTCATGGTGGACCGGGTCAAGCGGATGATTAACGCCTCCGGTTTCAAGGTCTGGCCCTCCGAGGTGGAAGGGCTTATGTACCGCCACCCGGCAATCCACGAGGTGTGCATCATTTCGTCGCCGCATCCCAAGCGCGGAGAAACCGTGAAGGCCTGCATTGTGCTGACGCCGGAAGCGGATGGAAGGACCACCGAAGCGGACATCGTCAGTTGGTGCAAGGAGCAAATGGCGGCTTACAAAGTACCTGAAATCATTGATTTTGTGGATGAGCTGCCAAAATCTCCCACGGGCAAGCTGATGTGGCGCGCGCTACAGGAAGAAGAGTGGAAGAGCAAGGCGTGACGTCTTTTTGTTGCCTCCAAGTTTCGCATGGCGAAATGCAATTCTAAATATTGACATGCGAGACGATCGGTGCAATTGTTTCACCATGCCGATGCAGGGCCGCAAGGCTCTGCTCAAAACCGCATAACTCGCTACAACAACAAAACAGCGGAGGAGCACACTTGAACCTTTTCTTCCAACAAATCATCAACGGGTTAACCCTGGGGAGCATCTACGGTCTCGTAGCCCTGGGCCTGACCCTGGTCTACGGGATACTTCATATCCCGAACTTCGCACACGGTGCGCTGTATATGGTCGGCGCCTTCATGTCCTATTTCTTCATGGTGGACCTGGGAGCGCATTACTGGATCGCCATGGCCGGTTCGGCCGTTGTGGTCGCTATCCTGGCCGTGCTGTGTGAGCGCCTGGTGTTCCATCCCCTGAGACACTCGCCGCCGATTCATGACAAGATTGCCGCCATCGGTATCCTGCTGTTTCTGGAAGCGGTGGTGCAGATGTTCTGGGGCTCGGATTTCCGCCGCATGTCCTCGCCGTTTACCGGCATCCTGAATTTTGACGGACTGATCATTCCCGAACAGCGGCTGCTGATTATTGCCGGTGCCTTCGTGCTGGTGGTAGCGCTGCAACTGTTCCTGCGCAAGACCATGACAGGCGCGACCATCATTGCGATGGCCCAGAGCCGTGACGGCGCCTTCCTTGTGGGGATCGATGCCAACCGGGTGGCGATGATGACCTTCGCCATCTCCGGCGTGCTGGCCGCATTTGCCGCCACCCTCTACGCGCCGATTAACCTGGTATACCCTGCCATGGGCCATCTGGTCATCATGAAAGCCTTCGTAATCATCATCCTGGGTGGCATGGGCAGTATTCCAGGCGCCATCGTCGGCGGCATGATTATCGGCTTTGCCGAGGCGCTCGGCGGGTTCTATATCTCCACTTCCTACAAGGACATCATCGCCTTCGGCCTGCTGGTGCTGATCCTGTCCGTTCGTCCACAGGGCCTGTTCGCGAAGGGGGCGCACTGATCATGTTTAAATTCGCATCCTTGCTGATGACGCCAGCTGCCAAGTACCTGATGCTGCTCTTTGCTGTGCTGTTTCCGTTTTTCGCGGCGAACGAATACCAGGTGTACGTGATGGCTACCGCCTTCGTCTGGGCGATAGCGGTCTACGGCCTGAACATTATCACCGGCTTCTGCGGCCAGTTGAACCTGGCCCACGGTGGTTTCTTTGCCATCGGCGCCTACACGCTGGGTCTGCTGACCGCCGACTATGGCTGGAGCTTCTGGCCGGCTTTCGTGGGCGCACTGGTGATGACCGCCGTGCTTGGTTTTCTGGTGGGTATTGTCTCCTTGCGCCTGAAAGAGCATTACTTCGCCATCTTTACCCTGTGCGTGGGCTTCATCATTTACCTGTTGATCGACAAGTGGGAAGAGCTGACCCATGGCGCTATCGGCGTCCGTGACATCGCCGAGCCCTACGGCTTTGGCCTGGTGGACTTCACCGACACCACTCCGTTCTACTATCTGGTGCTGGCCTTCCTGGTGTTTGCGATCTGGTTTATGGGGCGGTTGTCGAAGTCACTGCTGGGGCGTACGTTCCTCGCCATCCGCAACGGTGACGAGCTGGCGCAGTCCCTGGGTATTAACCTGATGCGCAACAAGGTCCTGGCGTTTGTTCTGTCCACTACCTACGCCGGCCTGGCGGGTGCCCTGTACGCCGGGATGGTGCGCTTCATCGGTCCGGACGAGGCCAATATCCAACACACGTTCGACATGATCACCTATCTGCTGGTGGGCGGTATCGGCACCATCATGGGGCCGCTGCTGGGTACCGTGGGCATTGTGTGGATCACCCAGTCACTGCAGTTCCTGGAAGAGTACCGGATGATCATTTTCGGGCCGATGCTGGTGCTGCTGGTGATCTTCTTCCCCCGCGGAATTACCGGTTCCTTCCTGACCTGGATGCATCGCAAATCCCAGGCGCTGGCGCCCTCGAAGAAACGCCAGGAGCGCAGGGTAAACACCACACAGAACCGGGAGGCAGAAAGCAATGCTTAAGGTAGAACATCTGACCAAAATGTTTGGTGGCCTGGCAGCGGTGAATGATGTCTCCGTGGAGTTCGAGCCGGGCAAAATCAACGCCATCATCGGCCCGAACGGCGCCGGAAAGAGTACCTTCTTCAATCTGATTTCCGGTATGCACGAGCTGACGTCCGGTCGCATCCTGCTGGACGGTATGGATGTCACCAACCTGCCCAGTGACAAGGTGGCACGCCTGGGCGTGGGCCGGACTTTCCAGACCACCAACCTGTTCGAACAGGCCACGGTGCTGGATAACCTGATCGTGGGCCATCGCCTGCGCACCAAGTCCGGCCTTTGGGACGTGCTGATCAACAGCAAACGCCTGCAACGGGAAGAAAAATCCGCGCGGGACAAGGCGATGGAAGCTCTTGAGTTTGTCGGCCTTAGCCACGTGGCCGGGCAGTTCATCGCCGATATCACCCAGGAAGAACGCAAGCGGGTGGCCTTTGCCCTGGCGTTGGCGACCGATCCAAAGATTGTGTTGCTGGACGAGCCTGCGGCCGGGGTCAATCCGGAAGAGACCGCCGGTTTTGCCGCGCTGATGCGCAAGATGGTGGATGAGAAAGGCCTGACCGTATGCCTGATCGAGCACAAGATGGACATGATCATGAGCCTGGCGGACAAGATCATGGTGCTGGACCACGGCGAGAAAATTGCCGAGGGCACGCCGGAAGAAGTGCGCAACAATCCGGCGGTGATCGAAGCCTATCTGGGAGGTGATGAAGATGCTGCAGCTTAATCATGTAGATGTCTGCTACGGCAGCTTCAAGGCCCTGACGGATATTTCGATGTCCGTGGACACCGGGGAACTGGTGGTACTGCTCGGAGCCAACGGTGCGGGTAAAACCAGCCTGTTCAATGCCATCAGCGGTCTGGTGAAGCCGAGCGCCGGTGACATCCAGTTTGAAGACAAGCGGCTCAACGGGATTAAAGCCAGCGCCATTGTCTCCAGTGGTGTGGTGCAGTGTGCCGAAGGTCGCAAGCTCTTTCCTCAGATGAGCGTGATGCAGAACCTGATGATGGGGGCCTATGTACACCGCCGTGACCGGCAGGGCAACAAGAAGCGCCTGAACGAGGTGCTGGAGCTGTTCCCGATCCTTTCAGACAAGGCGGATGAACCGGCCGGATCGCTGTCCGGCGGCCAGCAACAGATGGTGGCCATCGGTCGCGCCATGATGAGTCGTCCCCGCTTGCTGATGCTGGATGAGCCATCCCTGGGCCTGGCCCCGTTGGTGGTCAAGCAGATGTTCGAAACCATCAAGCAGATCAACAGCCTGGGCACAACGGTGCTGCTGGCTGAACAGAATGCCTTTGCGGCCCTGAAGATTGCCCACCGTGCCTATGTTATGGAGAACGGTCGTCTGGTGATGGAAGGGGACCGGGAGACCATGTTGGGCAATGAAGAAGTCCGCAAAGCGTATATCGGGGCCTGACCGGCCTCAAACAAAAATTAGAGAGACACGCACAACACAAAACCAGGAGACAACAATGAAAATAGCCAAAAAACTGGGTCAGGCTGTCGCGGCGGCGACCCTTGGTATGAGCCTGTCCGCCGGTGTAATGGCGGGCGAAATCAATATTGGTTTCACCGGTCCGCTGAGCGGCGGCGCCGCGCTATACGGCGAAAACACCCTGTCCGGACTGCGGATGGCCGTGGAGGAGATCAACGAAGCCGGCGGTTTTGATCTGAACGGCGAAAAGACCACGGTCAACCTGGTTTCCCTGGATGATCGTTATTCTCCGGCGCAAGCTGCCACCAACGCCAAGCGACTGAAGCAGGAGTCCAACGTTGCGGCGGTATTCGTGCCTCATTCCGGCGGCATTTTTGCTCTGCAGGACTTCAACGAAAAAGACAACTTTCTGGTGATGGCCTATTCCAGCGTGCCCAGCATCACCGAGAAGGGAAACAGCCTTACCCTGCGTATTCCGCCTACTTTTGATGGCTACGTAGAAGCCTTTACTGACTATGCGCTGGAGCATCAAGGCAAGAAACTGGGGATGGGTGGCGCTACCCACGAATACGCCAAGATCTGGAGCTCCATGGTCAAGAAAGAGTGGGAATCCAAGGGGGGCGAAGTCGTTTCGGATAACCCCATGGACTACAATAAATCGGCGGATTTCTTCACCGGTGTCAGCCGCATTATCTCTGAATCTCCGGACCTGATGTTTGTGGGCGGCGCCTCCGAACCGACGGGTCTGGTGGTCCAGCAGGCGCGTCAGATGGGTTTCCAGGGTGGTTTCATCGTGATGGACCAGGCGAAGATCGACGAAGTGGCCCAGGTCGCTGGTGGTCTGGAGATGATGGAGGGCGCCATTGGCGTGGTCCCGCTGAGCGTGTATGAGACCTCGGCGGCCCAGGACTTCATCAAACGCTACCAGGCCGAGTACGACAAGGTGCCCGGCTCCGAAGCGGCTTTCAACTACCTGGCGCTGCACGCCCTGGTGGAAGCCATGGATGCAACGGATTCCACCGATCCGAAAACCCTGCGTGCAGCGGTTGACGATGCCCTGAAAAACATGGATGCCAGCAAGAATCCGTACGAAGTCGTCGGTGTGACCGAAAACGGTGGGTTCATTACTGACCCTACCTTAGCGGTGGTGAAGGATGGCAAGATTCTTCAGGTAGAGATTGATTGATCAGATCTGCCTCTTCCACCTGAACTAAAAAGGGGCCTTATGGCCCCTTTTTATCGTCTTGGCATCGACCCTCTAGGCGACATACATCACCAGATTCTCCGCCACACAGGCGGGCTTGTCCTCGCCCTGGATTTCCACGGTCGTCTTATAAGTAGCCAGTGTGCGCCGATCATCCACCCTGGATACGTCCAATAATTCCATCTTGCTGCGAATCGCCGACCCGGACTTCACGGCGGCGGGGAACCGCAGCTTGTTCATACCGTAATTAATGCTGGCGCTGGCGCCTTGCACATTGATCACGTCCTGATTCAGCAGCGGAATCAGCGACACAGTCAGAAAACCGTGCGCGACAGGGCTCTTCCAGGGCGCTTCCCGCTTTGCCCTCTCCACGTCCACGTGAATCCACTGATGATCGCCGGTGGCGTCGGCAAACGCCTGAATCATCTCCTGGCTGATGGTTTTCCAGGGACTGTGGCCAATCGTAGTACCACAAAAATTCTCAAGATCGTTTAATTCTACTGAAAGCATATCTGCGTCCATTAATTGATGGTTTGTAAGAGTTTGAAACAGAAGCCCCCTCCTTTCATGGCGCACAAGGCACAAGGTCAGACCGCGTACCCGGGATTCTTACTGTCCAAAAGCCGAACCAGAGCCGGCCACGTCAAAGCAGCTGCACCGCCGAGCGCCTGTGACTGGTCGGCAGTGGTTTGTATGGCCTGCTCCGAGGGCAGATAGGTTGGTCCACAGCTCTGGGCCTTGACCTGGATCTCACAGGCCTTCATCAGGAAATACAGATAGGTGAAGGTCTCCTGCACATCCTGTCCCGCCGTGAGCACACCGTGATTGCGCAACAGCATCATCGACTTGTCGCCCAGGTCCCGGATCAGCCGTTCCCGCTCGTCGAGATTCAGGGCGACGCCTTCGTAATCGTGATAACTCAGGTGATTCAGGCACAGCATGGCGGTCTGGCTCAGGGGCAGCAGGCCATCCCGGTGGGCGGACACCGCCACGCCGTCTGGCGCGTGCAGGTGCATCACCGCGCCGGCGTCCTCGCGACCCATGTGTACGGCGCTGTGGATGGTAAAGCCGGCCGGGTTCACACGGCTGACGTTACCGGACTCCACTACCTGTCCATCCTGGTCCACCTTCACCAGCGACGACGCGGTGATTTCATGGAACAGCAGCCCATAGGGATTGATCAGAAAGTGATGATCCGGTCCCGGGACCCGAGCGGACAGATGGGTGAACACCAGATCGTCCCAGCCGAACAGCGCCACAAGACGATAGGCGGCGGCCAGTTCGGTGCGTACCTTCCATTCGGCTTTTCTCAGGTCCTGTTGCTGTGATTGATCGCTTGTTGTTGTCATCGTGATGTCCTCAGGCTGTGACAGAACGTTTCCCGCAGTGTACTGCATAAAAAAGGGGGTGGCTGACGCCACCCCCGCAAAAGACCCCTGACTGGATAGAGAGGTCTCAGGCTCACAAGTCCGAAGCCTATTAACTTGCTTGCAGCAGGGCGGCGTACTGTTCCAGGTGGAAGTCGTCGTCGCCCAGCTGATGGTTGATAGTGATCAGCCGTTTGGCGTAGTGGGCAAAGTTGTATTCCCAGGTCATGCCAATGCCGCCATGCATCTGGATACCGCTTTCGGAAATAAACTGCCCGGCGCGCCCGATGACGTTCTTGGCTCCGGCCAGGGCACGACGACGCTCATCGTTCTGCTCACCATCGGCGACGCTGGCGGCCAGAATGGCCATGGAACGGGCCTGCTCCAGTTCCGACATCATGTCCACCATGCGGTGCTGCAGTACCTGGAATTTGCCGATGGGTACGCCAAACTGCTTGCGCTGCTTGAGGTAATCCAGAGTCAGCTCATTGGCCATCTCCATCACACCCACGGCTTCGGCGCACAGGGCGGCGACCGCGCGGCCAGCCTGATATTCGATCACTTCGGCGGCGTTGCCTTCCTCACCCAGCAGCGCGTCTGCGCCCACCTGGACGTTGCTCAGGGTAATGTCGCAACCCCTGGCCCCGTCGATGGTGGGGTAGGTGCGGCGTTCAACACCGGCGGTTTCCGGGCTCAAGGCAAACAGGCTGAGGCCGTTGGCATCGCGGGTGTCACCGGAAGTACGGGCAGACACGATGATCAGGTCGGCGCAGTGACCGCCGATCACCACCGCTTTGCGGCCATTCAGGACATAACCCTCGCCGTTTTTCTCGGCTCGGGTTTCGACGTTGTTCAGGTCGTAAAAGCTCTGGGGTTCCTGCAGGCCAGCGGCGGCTTTCAGTTCGCCACTGGCAATACCGGCCAGCCAGGTGTCTTTCTGGTTGTCATTGCCGGCCTGCCCGATCAGACCACCGCCCAGAATGACGGACTGCATATACGGCTCCAGGCACAGACCGCGGCCAAGCTCTGCCATGACGGACTGAACTTCCACGCCGCCACCGCCGAAGCCGCCCAACTCCTCGGAGAAGGGTACGGCTGTCAGGCCCAGCTCGCTGAGCTGTTTCCAGAAATCGGCACTGAAGCCCAGTTCGGTTTCGCTGAACTCCAGGCGTTTTTCAAAACTGTATTCACCGCGCACCAGACGCGCCACGGTGTCCTGCAGCATTTGCTGCTCTTCGTTGAGTCGGAAATCCATGGTCGCCTCCTTAAAGCCCGAGAATCATTTTCGACACGATGTTCTTCTGGATCTCGTTGGATCCGCCGAAAATCGACAGCTTGCGGTTGTTGAAGTACTGGGCCGACAGCGGCGCGGCGTTTTCGTCTGACAGGAATTCGCCCTCGTAGTCCATATCCATTTCTTCTTCCAGGAATGGCAGGGCGTAGGGGCCGATCGCGCGGCGGGCCAGATCGTTGATGGCCTGGCGAATCTCGGTGCCTTTCACCTTCAGCATCGAGCTTTCCGCGCCCGGAACACCGCCACCTTCAACAGAGGCGATAATCCGCAGGTTGCTGATCCCTGCCGCCGTCAGGTCAATTTCCACCTTGGCAATACGCTGGCTGAAGGACGGGTCCTCGAGCAACGGTTTGCCATCTTTCAGACGACGGCTAGCCAGTTGCTTCAGGTGCGACAGCGCCGCCTTGGACATACCAATGCCGGCGAGGCCAGTACGTTCATAGGTCAGCAGATATTTCGCGTAGGTCCAGCCCTTGTCCTCTTCACCCACGAGGTTTTCAACCGGCACCTTGACGTCCTCGAAGAACACTTCGTTGACTTCGTGCTCGCCATCCAGAGTGATGATGGGGCGCACGGTAATGCCCGGCGTGTTCATGTCGATCAGCAGGAACGAGATGCCTTCCTGGTTCTTGACCTCGGTGTTGGTGCGCACCAGGCAGAAAATCATGTTGGCGTGCTGGCCCAGGGTGGTCCAGGTTTTCTGACCATTGACGATGTAGTGGTCGCCGTCACGTACCGCGCGGGTCTTCAGTGAAGCCAGATCGGAGCCTGCGCCGGGCTCGGAATAACCCTGGCACCACCAGTCCTCGCCACTGAGGATGCGTGGCAGGTACTTCTGTTTCTGTTCTTCGGTACCGAATTTGATGATCACCGGCGCCACCAT
The DNA here is from genome assembly GCF_050379435.1 of Marinobacter sp. DUT-3. Classification (NCBI taxonomy): domain Bacteria; kingdom Pseudomonadati; phylum Pseudomonadota; class Gammaproteobacteria; order Pseudomonadales; family Marinobacteraceae; genus Marinobacter; species Marinobacter sp. DUT-3. The sequence continues at coordinate 67,513 of NZ_JBNRMG010000011.1, read as the reverse complement.
GTTCACCCCGAATGGGATGGAGCGGGGTACACCGTAACGGCAGGATTCTTCATCCCAGATGTGCTTCTGCACCGGAGACCACTTCACACCGCCGTACTCTTCCGGCCAGTGGGTGGCGTACCAGCCCTGCTCACTGAGGATCTTTTGCCACCGCTGATGGTCCTCTTTGGACAGGCGGCGGAACCCTTTTACTTTGGCGGCGATGTCCGCCGGCAGTTTCTCATCCAGGAACGCTCTTACCTCGTCACGGAAGGCAAGTTCCTCGGCCGTGTAGTTCATGTTCATCGGATAAACCTCGTCAGTGCATTACAGCGAAAATATATACCGCATAGCAGAATTACTCAATGATCATTCAAAGGTTGCTTCCCTGTCAATGATAATGAAACAAGAAAACACACAGTAATTACGACTTTCATCAAAATTTGGTTTCAAACCCTTGTTGATAGCAAATGCATCGTCTATATTCGGAAACACGGAAGCTGGTACTGCTATGCGAAACTACAAAATCACAAAATACCGCACAGTGAAACAGCGTGATTGATTTGGTGTGAGCCAGTGCCGGCACCGGAATTTCAATAACAAAGACATGCAATCAACTCCGTTAAGAGGTTTGAGATGACAACAACAACGCGTTTCCACGCACGCCCACTTGCCCGTGCCGTCGCCCTGACCAGCCTCCCGCTGATCGCTCTCGGGTCCGGATCTGCCCTTGCACAGAGTTCCGAGCTGGAGGAACTGCGTGAGCGGGTGCAACTGCTGGAAAGCAAACTGGAAGGCGCCGTATCGACGGCACCTGAACTGCAGGATGACAACCCCTATCTGCTGAGGGATGGTGACGGGATCAAAATCGGGAACACCACGATCTCATTCGGTGGCTTCATCAAGGCCGATGCTATTTTTGGTTCCAACGGCAACGGTACCCTTAACGGCTACAGTGTTGGCTTGCCGCGAACCTTTGCCAGCGCGGCGGCATCTGATGAAAATGACTGGAAAACCGGTTTGTCCGCCCGGGAGTCGCGCATCAGTATCGGTACCAAAACCGAGGATGTCGTTGGTCATACGCTGACCACCTATTTGGAGATGGATTTTAACAAGGAGATGAACGACGGTAATGAAGTTGTCTCCAACAGCTATTCCCCGCGTTTGCGCCAGGCCTATGGCTCATGGAATAACTGGGACTTCGGTCAGACCTACACTACATTCACCGATCTGGCTGCCATGCCGGAGATTCTCGATCAGGGTAAGCAGGCTGCGTTTATGTACGTAACCCAGCCGATGATTCGCTACAACATGGCTGCGCCTGGCGGTAAGCTTATGGTTTCTCTTGAGAATCCTGAGGACGGCTTCCCCGAAAACTCCTATGATGATCAGTCCTACCCGGATCTGGCCATGCGCTACCAGATTCGCGGCAATTACGGGTTCTACTCCATTGCAGGTCTGTTGCGGAACTTTGAAGACAACGCAGCGGATGAAACCAAGGTCGATGGCGCTGTGTCTCTGAGTGCTCGTATCCCCACCATTGGACGGGACGATCTTCGCCTGCAATACAGTTACGGCGCGCTTGGCCGCTACATGGGGTTATTGACCTACCCGGATGTGGACCTGGCTGCGCTGGCCATGGGAGATGTGGAGCCGCTAAAAAGCTATGGTGCCACGGCAGCATACCGTCACTTCTGGTCGCCGGCCTGGCGCAGCAGCCTGATTGTCTCCCATACCGAAATTGTTGATGATCTGGCGGCTTCTCCGGCAGGTACGTTGAGCTACTTTGATTCCTCGACGTCGGTTCACGTTAACCTGTTGTGGTCTGCCCACAGGAACCTGACGCTGGGGCTGGAATATGCCTACTGGGATTTCGGAGAGATTGCCACCAGTAGCAGTCAGCAGTACGAACAGGTCATGGCCTCTGCGAAGTTGAGCTTCTGACCGGCGAGCTGCCGAAATAATGCGATGATTCTCAGGTAATTTTGCACCAGTTGCGTTGCCCCGGAGTGTTCCCCCGCTCCGGGGCTTTTTTGTGGGTGGTCCCCCGGCCCAGGCATAAAAAAAGCAGAGCCGGAGCCCTGCTTTCGAACCTCATGGAGGAAGCGCGGCGGAATTAGCTGAAGGCCTGAATCCCGGTCTGGCCACGGCCCAGGATCAGGGCGTGGACATCGTGGGTACCTTCGTAGGTATTCACCGCTTCCAGGTTCATCACGTGGCGAATCACGTGGTATTCGTCGGAAATGCCGTTGCCGCCGTGCATGTCACGGGCAACCCGGGCGATGTCCAGAGCTTTGCCGCAGTTATTGCGCTTGAGCAGGGACACGGAGTCCGGGGTAGCAACACCGTCGTCCATCATGCGGCCAAGCTGAAGCACCGCCTGCAGGCCGATGGTGATTTCGGTCTGCATGTCCACCAGCTTTTTCTGGATCAGCTGGTTGGCGGCCAGGGGCCTGCCGAACTGCTGACGCTCCAGGGTGTAGTTGCGGGCCGCGTGCCAGCAGAACTCGGCGGCACCCAGGGCGCCCCAACTGATGCCGTAACGGGCCTTGGTCAGGCAGCTTAGCGGGCCTTTCAGGCCTTCCACATCCAGCTTGTTCTCTTCCGGTACAAACACCTCGTCCATAAAGATGGAGCCAGTGTCGGAGGCGCGCAGTGAGAACTTGCCTTCGATCTTCGGTGTTTCCAGGCCCTTGGCGCCTTCACGCTCGATCACGAATCCGGTCACTTTGCCATCAAGCTTGCCCCACACTACAAAGACATCGGCAATGGGGGAGTTGGTGATCCACATCTTGGAACCGCTCAGCAGGTAGCCACCGTCGACTTTCTTGGCGCGGGTTTCCATGCCACCCGGATCAGAGCCGTGGTTGGGCTCGGTCAGACCAAAGCAGCCAACGTACTCGCCGGAGGCCAGTTTTGGCAGGATACGCTTTTTCAGTGCTTCCTGGCCGTAGCTGAAAATCGGGTACATAACCAGAGAGGACTGCACACTCAGGGCGGATCGGTAGGCAGAATCCACACGCTCCACTTCACGGGCAATCAGACCGTAACAGACATGGTTCAGGCCGGGGCCGCCGTATTCTTCCGGCAGGGTAGCGCCGAGCATGCCCAGATCGCCCATGTCGGTGAAGATGGAGCGGTCGAATTTCTCGTGACGGTTTGCTTCGATAATGCCCGGCATCAGGCGCTGGTCACAGAAGGAGCGGATGCTGTCCCGAACCTGGCGTTCGGTTTCATCCAGTTGCTTGTCGAATTGCAGCAGGTCATCCCAGGGTGCGGAAGCCATGGTTTTCTCTCCTCAGAAAATTAGTCAGTAGCTTGTTCAATCGGGTGCTCTTTCAATTGGGTGCTCTTTCAATCGGTAAACCGTTCAATCACAGCGGCGATGCCCTGGCCGACGCCAATGCACATGCTGATCAAAGCGTAACGCCCGCCGCTGCGCTCAAGCTGTCGGGTGGCAGTCAATGCAATCCGTGCGCCGGATGCCCCCAGGGGGTGGCCAACAGCAATGGCGCCGCCGTTGGGGTTTAGCCGGGAATCGGTCGGGTCAATGCCCAGTTTGGTGGTGCAGCCGAGAACCTGGGCTGCGAAGGCCTCGTTAATCTCGATCACGTCCATATCGTTGATGCCCAGACCCGCGCGGGCGAGGGCTTTCTCGCTGGCCGGTACCGGGCCGTAACCCATAACCCGCGGTGGCACCCCGGCAATGGCTGCGGAGACAATGCGGGCCCGTGGCCGGATTCCGGCCATTTCGCCGGCCTCGCGGGAGCCAATGATCAGGGCGGCGGCGCCATCGTTAATGCCGGAGGCGTTGCCTGCAGTCACCACGCCACCGTCAAACAGTGAGCGCAAACCTGAAAGTGCTTCCACCGTGGATTGGGGGCGTGGATGTTCATCGCTGCTCACGCTGACCGGTGGTTTTTTCCGGCCCTGGGGCACCTCAATGGAAAGTATCTCTTCATTATAGAAGCCGTCTTTCAGGGCGGCGTCGTAGCGGGCCTGGCTCTGGGCGGCAAACTGATCCACTGCCTCCCGGCTCAGGTTCAGTTCCCGGGCAATGTTGTCGGCGGTTTCGGGCATGGTGTCCGCGCCGAACTCCGCTTCAATGCGGGGGTTGGGAAAGCGTGCACCAATGGTGCTGTCAAAGGCGCGGAAGTCGCGACTGAACGGGCTTTCACTCTTGGCCATGACGAACGGAGCGCGGCTCATGCTTTCCGCGCCACCGGCTACAAACAGCTCACCCTCGTCACAGCGAACCGCCCGAGAGGCGTCGATGATGGCTGCCAGGCCGGAGCCGCACAGACGGTTGACGGTCAGGCCGCCGGTTTCGACGGGCAGGCCGGCCATCAGTCCGGCATGGCGGGCCAGGTTGCGGGCGTCTTCGCCGGCCTGGTTGGTGCAGCCGGCAATGACGTCTTCGTAAGCCTCGGCGGCAAATGCGTTGCGCTCGACCAACGCCTTGATAACGCTGGCCAGCAAATCATCCGGGCGCACCTTGGCCAGCGCGCCGGCGTGTCGACCGAAGGGGGTTCTTAGCCCGTCGTAGATAAAGGCGCTCATGGCATCTCCCGTTTCATCAGCAGACAAGTCCCTATTGTGGTCCTCCTTCTATAATGAAGAAAGGTTCCAGGCTTGCCTTGTCATTAATGTTGATATAGTTTCGTATAGCGGAACTAAGTTTTGTATATTGGTTGTTAAAGACTAATCCGGGTCTGTGTGAAATGCAACCGATACCATCATCGAGGGGCGCTAATCTGTTATGAGCCGTTTTCTGGTTCCTGTCGCGGTTTTTCTGGAACTTGTGGCGCTTTGCCTCTCCAGCCCACATCTCAGTGCGTTTGCCGGCGTGTTGTTTGTACTTTATTTCGTACTGGTGCTGGGGCGGTTGCAGGCTTATTCCCGCTACCTGTTCCTGATTTCACTGCTGGTGATTGGCTATCTGGGCTTCGTCGGGCAGCTGGGCACCAAAGATCTGATGAAGGCCGCCTCCAATGCGGCCTTTTACGCCGCGTTTCTGGGAAGCCTGGGGATGATGCAGTGTCTGGTGCGACGGCTCGAGGTGTTGCAGCGTATACACGATGTCTTGCTGGGCGGTCGTCCGGCGTTGTTGTACCCGAAATACGCAGTGGTGAGCTGTGGCATTGCCTCGGTGCTGAGCTTCGGGGTGATGAACCTGCTCTGTGGCACCCTGGCGGATACCCTGCGGCAGCGGGGCATTACCGGCGCCTCGCGCCTGCGCTGGTTGCGCAGCGTGCTGATCAGTACATTGCGGGGGTTCGCGCTGGTGCCACTGGTGGCGCCCACCAGCGTTGCGGTGGCCATTATTACCCGGGAGGTGCCCACCCTGAGCTGGTCCGGCCTGCTGCCCTATGGCATTGGCAGCGCAGTACTGTTGATCCTGGTGGGGTGGGTGCTGGAGAACAAGCGCTTTCGCCTGGTCAGCAGTGAGCGTGAGCTACTGGAAACCTGGCCGGCCGGAAGTGCGCGGTTGTTGTTGCTGGTGCTGATCATTTTCACGTCCATGGGCCTGCTGGTGCAGTTCACGGAGTTGAAAGTATCGGTGGCGGCCATGCTGACGGTGCCGGTGGTAACCCTCCTTTATATGCTCTGGCACGACCGCTCAGCGACCATGGTGGTGCGGGAGGCGGCTGACAACATGCTGGGCTTGAGCAATGAGATGTCCATCTTCGCCGGTTCCGCCGGACTGGGCGTGGCGCTGGTAGCGGTGATTCCGGCGGACGCCCTGGCAGGCATGGCCTCTGGTGAACTGGGTGTGTTGCTGTTGGCGATGGCTGGGTTGTTGATGATGCCGATGCTCTCGGCCATCGGCATCATCCCGATTACTGTATTGAGTGTTCAGGCAGGCCTGATGCCGCAACTGATCGCGGAAGGAGTAAATCCATTGCCAATTGCGGTGGCCCTGGTGATCGGGTTCTCCCTGGCGATGATGCTGTCGCCGTTCGGGCCGGCGGTGATGTTGCTGTCACGGTTTGGTCAGGTGTCCCGCTGGGTGGTGGCGTTTGGCTGGAATGGAGTCTTCGTCTTACTGTCCATTCCGTTATTGCTGTTAATGTTGTGGAGTGTATTCGTGGTGGCGCCGGCCATGGGGTGATACCAACGTGACCGGCGCAATTGCCCGGCGTTATCAGTAACCCCGGGTGGTGTCCACGATGCCGGTAATTGGCTGGCCGTTATGGTGCGCGCGGATCTTGCCGGTGATCTGCTCCAGCGTGGCGTCCCGCAGGGTGCGCGCGGAAATGTGTGGCGTGATGGTGATATCCGGGCGCTGCCAGAACGGGTGGTCCGAAGGCAGCGGCTCCTGGCGGAACACGTCCAGCGATGCCCGTGCCACATGGCCGTCGTCGATGGCGCGGAGCAGGTCGTCCTCCACCAGATGTTCTCCCCGGCCAACGTTGATCACCACGGCGCCGGGCATGAGCTGGCTGAGATGCTGGTAGTTGAGGATGTCCCGGGTCTCGTCGGTCAGCGGCAGGGTGTTCACCAGCACGCGGGTCGATTGCAGGAAATCGGACAGGTTGTCGGCGCTGGCAAATGTGGTGACCCCTTCCAGCTGGTGCTCGCTACGGGCCCAGCCGTTGACCCGGTAATCCAGGTCGGCAAGGGTGCGTGCCACCCGTTTGCCAATATGGCCAAGCCCCATCACCCCGACCGGCCATTCACTGCGCTTGATCGGACGGTGAATTTTCCAGAGACCTTCACGTTGCTGTTCCCGATAGGTTTCCATGCCTCGGCTGGCTTCCAGTAATTGGTGCAGCACGTATTCCGCCATCTGCACGGACATGCCGGCGTCTTCCAGGCGCACCACGGGCAGATGGGCTGGCAGGTTGGGTACGGCCAGCAAGCCATCGATGCCGGCACCCAGATTAAACACCGCTTTCAGCGTCTTCTCACGTTCAAACAGTTCCGCTGGTGGCTGCCAGACAATGGCGTAGTCGGCATCAACGGCGGGGCCGTTGGCTTCCCACACATGAACCTCGGCCTCCGGAAGCAGCTCCTGGATGGGCACTGTCCAGCGCTCTGGCTTAGGGTCTCCTGCTACAAATAGTACCTTCATGTGCTCTCCAGGGATCGTCAGGTGAATTAAATTTGTTTACTATATTTCGCTTTGCAGAATAATATACCGAAATACATCCGTAAACCCGGGGTGGTGCATCGCACTGGTGGAAGAAAAGTGAAACATAAAGGAAGAGTGTTTCATATTTGGCACGACTTTTGATAATCGTTTGTGGTACTTGATATCTGCAGCGATTAAAATACCGCAACTTTTCTTCTTTCTGACTATTATCCGGGTATCCCCGGGCACACCGGATCAGGCGCAGCTGTTGGAGGACGCCAGTTTATGACAAAAGCAGAAACCACCAAACCGGAGTTGATGGTCGCCTCCGGTGACGGTGAGCCGGTGAAGCCGGAAAAAGACCGCAAGTTCGTAGAGGCGCTCTCCCGTGGGCTGGACGTACTCCGTGCTTTCAGTCAGGGGTCGGTTATCCTGGGCAATCAGGACATCTCCAGGCTGACCGGGTTGCCCAAGCCGACCGTGTCCCGCATGACCTACACCCTGACCAAACTGGGCTATCTCAGTTACAACGCCCAGCTGGAAAAATACCAGCTCAGCTCCGGCGTGCTGGCCCTGGGTTATGCCTACGTGTCCAACCTCAAAGTGCGCCAGTTGGCCAAGCCCTACATGGATGAGTTCGCACGCCAGACCAACATGTCCGTGGGCCTGACCTGCCGCGATCGCCTGCATATGATCTATGTAGAGAACCGCCTGCCGCCGGAAGCATCACTTCTGCGCATGGATATCGGCATGAAGCTGCCGATGGCGACCACCTCGGCGGGGCGTGCCTACTACTGTGCCATCAGCGACAAGGGCCGCAAGCTGATTGATGATGCCATGGAAGTGAAGTACGGCCCGGAAGTCTGGCCGGAGAAGAAAGAAGGGCTCGATCGTGCGATGGAGGATTTCAAGCAGTACGGCTTCTGTCTGTCCCTGGGCGAATGGGATCGCAACATCAACTCGGCAGGTGTGCCTATCCATCTACAGGACGGCACTATCATGGTGCTGGCCGCCGCTGCCCCATCCTATCTGATTTCGGGTGAAAAGCTGCGGGAGTCCATCGCTCACCAGTTGGCGATGCTGGCCAGCGATATTGAATCGCTTGGCGTTTAATTTGGCACTGGTGAAGGAGCCGGCGGGCAGGGCGTTCCGAAACACGCTGTAAATACGTCCCTGTACGCTCGCTCGGCTCCGCCCTTTAGCGCTTATTGCTCCTGCGTCGCGCTAAAGGTCCTGGGCAAGCCGTCCATGGCTTGCCCGTGAAGCGCTTTGCGCTCCACCCATGGCTCCGCACGGTTTCGGAACGCCCTGCCCACCGTCTCCCTGAGCTTCCATCGAAAAACCCCAGAATTCGTTCTGGGGTTTTTTTATGCCCGCATTTTAATTCATGGTTGAAACCTGCCGAAAACTTGTATTAAATCGTACTTATGTTTCGCTTGATAAAACTACATTCCATAGAAGGCGAGGAGAAATTATGTCTGAGGTCGTAACTTATAACCGGGAAGGCGCCATTGGCGTCATCACAGTGAACTACCCGCCCGTGAACGCGCTGGGTCACGCGGTTCGTTCCGGCCTGGTGGCCGCGCTTGAGCAGGGTCAGAACGACGCAGACGCCAAGGCCCTGTTGCTGGTTTGCGAAGGCCGCACCTTTATTGCCGGCGCCGACATCCGCGAATTCGGCAAGCCCATGCAGGAGCCGGGGCTAGCTTCCGTTATAGATCAGTACGAAAACAGCGACAAACCGATTATTGCCGCCATCCACGGCACCGCCCTCGGTGGTGGTCTGGAGACCGCCCTTGGCTGCCATTACCGGGTGGCCCTGAGCAGTGCCAAAGTTGGCCTGCCGGAAGTGAAATTGGGCCTGTTGCCCGGTGCCGGCGGTACCCAACGCCTGCCGCGTCTGACTGGTGCCCAGAAAGCCCTGGAAATGATCACCTCCGGTGAGTTTGTGAGCGCCAAAGACGCTCTGGCTCTGGGTATTGTCGATGCAGTTGAAGACGGTAGTGATATCAAGGCCGTTGGTCTGGCATACGCTCAGAAAATTGCCGATGAAGGCAAGCCGGTCCGTCGCGTGCGGGATGTGACTGACAAGGTAGAGGCCGACAAGGGCAGTGAGGTTTTCGACCAGTTCCGCGCCGGTCTGCAGAAGAAAGCGCGTGGCCTGTTCTCTCCGTTCAAGTGCGTGGATGCGGTGGAAGCGGCCTTCAACCTGCCGTTCGCTGAAGGCATGAAACGCGAACGTGAACTGTTTATGGAATGTATGGAATCTCCGCAGCGTGGCGGCCTGGTTCATGCCTTCTTTGCCGAGCGGGAAGTGTCCAAGGTGAAGGGCTTGTCCAAGGACACGCCGGTCCGTGACGTTAACAGCGTCGGCATCATTGGCGCTGGCACCATGGGTGGCGGTATCGCCATGAACTTCGCCAACGTTGGCATTCCCGTGACCATCGTGGAAGTGAAGCAGGAAGCCCTGGACAAGGGGCTGGGCATCATCCGCAAGAACTACGAAAACTCCGCCAAGAAGGGTCGCATCACCCAGCAGCAGGTTGAAGAGCGCATGGCGCTGATCAACGGCAGCCTGACCTATGACTCCTTCAAGGATGTGGACATGGTGATCGAAGCGGTGTTCGAGAACATGGCCATCAAGAAAGAGATCTTCGGCAAGCTGGACGAGGTCTGTAAGCCCGGTGCCATTCTGGCGTCCAACACGTCCACCCTGGATATCGACGAAATTGCCTCGGCCACCAAGCGTCCGGAAGACGTGGTGGGCATGCACTTCTTCAGCCCGGCAAACGTTATGAAGCTGCTGGAGAACGTACGTGGCAGCAAGACTTCCGATGAAGTGAAGGCCACGGTGATGGCCGTTGCCAAGAAGATCAAGAAGGTGGGTGTGCTGGTCGGTAACTGCCACGGGTTTGTCGGCAACCGTATGCTGCACAAGCGTGGTGCGGAAGCTATGGCACTGGTGAACGAAGGCGCCAGCCCGCAGCAGGTGGACAAGGTGCTGACCGATCTGGGTTATCCCATGGGCCAGTTCGCCATGTCGGATCTGGCGGGTATCGACGTGGGCTACCGTATCCGCGAAGAGCGCCGTAATGCCGGTGAAGATGTAGCTCCAAGCTGGATGGACAAGCTGGTGGAGATGAACCGTCTGGGCCAGAAAACCCAGGCCGGTGTCTACAAGTACGAGGAAGGCAGCCGCAAGCCGATTCCGGATCCGGAAGTGGACCAACTGATTGCTGAATTCCGCAAAGAGCAGGGCATTACGCCGCGGGAGATTTCCGATCAGGAAATCCTTGAGCGCTGCATGTACGTGATGATCAACGAAGGCGCCAAGATTCTGGAAGAAGGCATCGCCGATCGTTCGCTGGATATCGATGTGGTGTGGATCTACGGCTACGGCTTCCCGGCTTACCGTGGCGGTCCCATGTTCTGGGCGGACCAGGTTGGTCTGGACACCATTCTCAGCACCGTCAAAAACTTCCACGACACCCTGGGTGGTGAGCAGTGGAAGCCGGCGGCCCTGCTGGAGAAGCTGGTCAGCGAAAACAAGAAGTTTGGCGACCTTTAAAGACTAGCCTGCTGGTGTGGGGGCCGGTCCCGGGGCGGGGTGCCTTTTCTTCTGGGAAAAATAACTCGCTTCGCTCAGACATCTTTTTCCCGGCAGAAAAGGCACCCCACCCCGGAACCAACGTTACAACTGAGGTTGATCCCGTAGGTCGGATTAGGCGAAGCCGTAATCCGACAACTCTGGCGGAAAGCTCAACTTGATGTCGGATTACGCTTCGCTAATCCGACCTACGTGTACACCGATTACGAAGGACACTGTTATGTCTGATGCCGTTATTGTTTCCACCGCTCGTACCGGCCTCGGTAAATCCTACCGTGGCGCCCTGAACAACACCCACAGCGTGGACCTGGCTGGCCACGTTATCCAACACGCGGTTGAGCGTGCGGGTATTGATCCGGCCATCGTGGAAGATGTGATCCTCGGTGCCACGTTCCACGAAGGTGCCCAGGGCAAGAACATGGCACGCCTGGCGGCGATCCGCGCTGGTCTGCCGGTGACCACCGCCGGTGTCTCCATCAACCGTTTCTGCAGCTCCGGTTTGCAGGCCATTGCCATGGCCTCCCAACGCGTGGTTTCCGAGAAGGTGCCGGCCATGGTGGCCGGTGGTGTGGAGTCCATTTCCCTGGTTCAGAACGACAAGCTCAACAGCTTCCACGCCACCAATGAGTGGCTGATGAAGAACAAACCCGAGCTGTACCTGTCGATGATTGAAACCGCCGACATCGTCGCCCAGCGTTATGGCGTTACCCGTGAGTCCCAGGACGAATACGCGCTGATCTCCCAGCAGCGCACCGCCGCCGCTCAGGAAGCCGGCAAGTTCGACGACGAAATTGTTCCCTTCGATGCCACCATGATGGTGAAAGACAAGGAAACCGGTGAGGTCAGCCATAAAGACGTCACTCTGACCCGTGACGAGTGCAACCGCCCCAGCACGACACTGGAAGGTCTGCAGGGGCTGAATCCGGTGCGTGGGGATGATCAGTTCGTCACGGCGGGTAACGCATCCCAGCTGTCTGACGGTGCGTCCGTGTGCACGGTGATGAACTCCACCTACGCCGAGAAAAACAACATCGAGCCGATGGGCATCTTCCGCGGCTTCGCGGTCGCTGGCTGCGAGCCAGATGAAATGGGTATCGGTCCGGTATTTGCCATCCCGCGCCTGCTGGAGCGTACCGGTCTGAAGATGGATGACATCGATCTGTGGGAGCTGAACGAAGCCTTTGCTTCGCAGGTGGTCTACTGCCGCGATCGTCTGGGCATTCCCATGGAGAAACTGAACGTCAATGGCGGCTCCATCGCTGTGGGCCATCCCTACGGTGTCACCGGTTCTCGTCTGACTGGGCACGCTCTGATTGAAGGCAAGCGCCGTGGAGCAAAATATGTGGTGGTTACCATGTGCATCGGCGGCGGCCAGGGTGCTGCTGGCTTGTTCGAGGTGGTTTAAGGCGGTGAGTCTGACCACGTAACCCGACCTACGACTCATGGAAATGATCAGCGACGGATGTCAGTGGGTATAACTGTGTAGCCAGGCCGGTCATGGGGTGGGGATGCCTTTTCGGACGGGAGAAAGGTGTCTGAGCGAAGCGAGTTCTTTTCCCATAAGAAAAGGCATCCCCACCGCAGGACCAGACTCCAGACTGGCAGGCTACCGTGTTAATTCATGCCAAGGGTAATGAGGCCATGCAACAAAAAATCATCAACACCCAGGACCTTGCGTTCCAGCTGTTCGAACTCCACGAAGTCGAACAGACCCTGGGCTATGAACGCTATGCCGAGCATAATCGGGAAACCTTACAGGCGGCACTGGACCTGTCGCTGAAAGTAGCCGCGGAAGAGTTTGCGCCTCACGCCCGCCTGGTCGACGAAGAAGAACCACGATTCGAGAACGGTCGGGTGGAGATGCGTCCGGAAGTCAAAAAAGCCCTGGATGTCTTGCGCGATACCGGCCTGATGGCCGCCGGTCAGGACTACGAACGTGGCGGCATGCAGCTGCCGGCAGCGGTGGCTCAGATGTGCGTGGGCCTGCTCAAGGGCGCGAACGTGGGTACCCAGGGCTACGCCGGGCTGACCATTGCGGCAGCGAACCTGATCAAGGCCCAGGGCAACGAATACCAGCAGAAGAAATACGCGGAACCGATGATGGCCGGTCGGTTCTTCGGCACCATGTGTCTGACCGAGCCCCATTCCGGCTCGTCCCTCGGCGATCTGCGTACCCGGGCCGAACCGCAAGACGATGGCAGCTATCGCCTGTTCGGCAACAAGATCTTCATTTCCGCCGGCGACCATGAGCTGAGCGACAACATCATCCACATGGTGCTCGCCCGTTTGCCGGATGCCCCTCCCGGGGTGAAAGGCATCTCCCTGTTTATCGTGCCCAAGGTCCTGGTTAATGAGGACGGCAGCCTCGGTGAACGGAATGATGTCGCGCTCGCCGGCCTGATTCACAAGATGGGCTATCGCGGCACCACCTCCACCATGCTCAACTTCGGTGAGAAAGACGGCGCCGTCGGTTACCTGGTGGGTGAGCCCAACAACGGCCTGGCGGCGATGTTCCACATGATGAACGAAGCCCGCATCGGCGTTGGTCTGGGCTCGGTCATGCTCGGCTACACCGGCTACCTCCATGCTCTGGACTACGCCCGCGACCGCAAACAGGGCCGCCCGGTGGGGGAGAAAGACCCCAACTCCCCGCAAGTCCCGCTGATCCGCCACGCCGACATCCGCCGTATGTTGCTGACCCAGAAAGCCTACGTGGAAGGTGGCCTGGCCCTGTGTCTGCAGGGCGCCATGCTAGTGGACGAGAAAAAGCACGCTGAAACCGAAGACCAGCGCAAACTTGCCGCCGGTCTGCTGGATCTGTTGACGCCGATCATCAAGTCCTGGCCGTCCCAGTTCTGTCTGGAAGCCAACAGCCTGGCGATCCAGGTCCACGGTGGTTATGGCTATACCCGGGAATACCCGGTGGAACAGTTCTATCGTGACAACCGCCTGAATCCCATCCATGAAGGCACCCACGGTATCCAGGGGATCGACCTGCTGGGTCGCAAAGTCTCCATGGCCGGCGGCAGGTATTACGAAGCACTGATGGACCGCATAGAAGGCACCATCACCGAGGCCCGTGATATTGAACGGCTGGCGCTGTGTGCTGACCATCTGGACCGGGCCGTCAAATCCATGGCCACCGCGACGGACGCCATCAACGCCGAGAAAGCCAACGGCAATGTGGAAAAAGCCCTGGCCAATGCGTCGCTTTATCTGGAGGCATTCGGCCACACCGTCGTCGGCTGGCTCTGGCTGCGACAGGCCATCAAGGCCGTTGCCGGATTGGAAGGAAACGGCGAGCAGACAGCAGAATTCTACGAGGGTAAGGTGAAAGCCTGTGAGTATTTTGCTCGGTATGAGTTGCCGAAAGTGCTCGGCCTGTCCGGGTTGCTGAGTGCTGTGGATACTACGGCGCTGGGCATGCAGGACGCTGAATTCTAGAGGAGGTTTAGTTTGTCGGATTACGCTTCGCTAATCCGACCTACGGTTACTTGCAAGGTACCCCATGTAGGTCGGATTAGGCGCAGCCGTAATCCGACAAAACCAACGTTGTCAGAACGGTCGTGGGGAGGGGTGTCTTTTCTGACGGGACAAAGGTGTCTGAGCGCAGCGAGTTCTTTTCCCATAAGAAAAGACACCCCTCCCCGCGACCAGCCCCCAATGCTGGAGGGCTACGTAAACTGAGGAGCAAAACAGAATGGACAGAAAGGCAAAGGCAGTCGTCTGCCGCGAATGGGGCCAGCCCGTTCAGGTAGAGACCATCACCGTGGAAGGCCCCAAACGGGACGAGATTACTATCAAGATCGGTGCTTGCGGCGTCTGCCACAGCGACCAGTCCGCCACCACCGGCAAAATTCCTTACCCTGCGCCCCTGGTCCTCGGCCATGAAGCCGCTGGCGTCGTCATAGAAGTGGGCGAGGGCGTCACCGCCTTCAAGGAAGGCGACCACGTGGTCAGTTCCTTCATCTCCATGTGCGGCAAGTGCCGCCAGTGTGTTCGTGGCCGCCCGGTGCTCTGTGAAAACGCCCGCAAGGCCATGTTTACCCTGCCCGATGGCACAGTTCGCACCAAAGGCTCGGATGGCGAAGATCTCAACGTCTTCGGCGCCTGTGGCGTCATGGCGGAATACGCCACCATGCACGTGGACAACTGCGTCAAGGTGGACGAATCCGTGCCCATGCAGAACGCGGCCCTGGTGGGCTGTGCCGTAATGACCGGTGTCGGTGCCGTATTCAACACCGCGAAAGTCGAGCCCGGTTCCCGAACGGCCGTCTTCGGCATCGGCGGCGTGGGCCTGAACGCCATCCAGGGCTGCGTCACCGCCGGCGCGGAAATGATCGTCGCGGTCGACAACAACGAGAAGAAACTGGCAATGGCCCGGGAGTTCGGCGCTACCCACACCGTCAACATCAGCGAAGTGGAGGACGGCGCCAAGGCCGTGAAGAAACTCACCGGCGGCGTCGACTACGCCTTCGAATGCGTTGGCGCCGGCCCGGTGGTGGAGCAGGCCTACAAGTGCCTGGGCCGTGGCGGTACCGCCGTG
This sequence comes from Marinobacter sp. DUT-3, assembly GCF_050379435.1. Classification (NCBI taxonomy): domain Bacteria; kingdom Pseudomonadati; phylum Pseudomonadota; class Gammaproteobacteria; order Pseudomonadales; family Marinobacteraceae; genus Marinobacter; species Marinobacter sp. DUT-3. The sequence continues at coordinate 52,306 of NZ_JBNRMG010000011.1, read as the reverse complement.
GTGGTGGGTGTTTCTGATCCGAAGGACAAAACCTCGATCACCACATTGACCCTGCCCGCCGACGAGAAAACTCTCAAGGGCAGTTGGCTGGGATCCGCACGTCCACAATACGATTTCCCCCGTATCCTGGGGCTGTACAAGGCTGGCAAACTCAAACTCGACGAACTTGTCACCCAGACTTACCACATTGATGACGCACCCCAGGCGTTCGATGATATGTTGGCAGGCAAGAACGCCCGTGGCGTCATCGTCTTCGAGTGACCGTTCCAAAGAGACACAGGAGTGACCGAATGAAAGATCTCAGCAAGAACTACATAAATGGCCAATGGGTGAACTGGGCCGGGGACACCATCGACGTGCACGAAGCCGGTACCGGTGAGGTGATTGCCAAAGTTCCAGCTTCCGGCCGCGAAGAGATGGAGCAGGCCATCGCCGCAGCGGATGACGCGTTTGCAACCTGGTCCGAAAGCACTCTGGAGCAACGCATCAAGGTGCTGGAACAGCTCCACGCAGGGCTGAAAGAGCGCGCTGGCGAAATCGCCGAAACGGTGTGCCGCGAAGTAGGTATGCCGATCAAACTGGCCACTGGTATCCAGGCCGGGTTGCCGGCCACCATTACCAAGACCTACCTGAACATGCTGCCGGACTTCCCGTTCAGCGAGCAGTCCGGTAACTCGGAAGTGCAGTATGCGCCGGTGGGCGTGGTGGGCTGCATCACGCCATGGAACTACCCGCTGCATCAGGTCATCCTGAAAGTGGTACCGGCCATTGCCGCCGGCTGTACCGTGGTGCTGAAGCCCTCGGAAATTGCACCCCAGAGCGCCTACATCCTGGCAGAGATCCTGGACGGGTCTGACCTGCCCAAGGGGGTATTCAACCTGGTGTGTGGTGAAGGCCACACCGTCGGCGACACCCTGATCAAACATCCGGACGTCAACATGGTGTCCTTCACCGGCTCCACCCGCACCGGCAACCTGATTGCCCATGCCGCTGCAGATGACTTCAAGCGCATTGCCCTGGAAATGGGGGGAAAATCCGCCTCGGTGATCCTGCCGGACGCGGATCTGGCGGCAGCGGTGAAAGGCACAGTAAACAACTGCCTGCTCAACTCCGGCCAGACCTGCACCGCGTTGACCCGCATGCTGGTGCCTGCGGAACAGCACGACGAAGCCTGTGAACTGGCGGCCGCCGCCGTCGCCAAAATGACCCCGGGCAATCCGTTGGAAGAAACCACCCGCCTGGGCCCGCTGGCCTCGGCGCAACAGCGTGACAAGGTCATCGACTACATCAAACTCGGCATCGAGGAAGGCCATACCCTGGTCGCAGGCGGCCCGGAAGCGCCGGAAGGCTGTGACAAAGGCTACTTCGTCAAGGCTACCGTGTTTGGCAACGTAAAACCGGACAGCCGCCTGGCTCAGGAAGAAATTTTCGGCCCGGTGCTGTGCGTGATTCCCTACAACGATGAAGCGGAAGCCATCCGCATCGCCAACGGCACCCAGTACGGACTGTCCGGCGCGGTATGGTCAGCGGATGCCGACAAGGCGAAACGCGTGGCCAGCAAACTGCGCACCGGCCAGGTGTTTGTGAATGGCGGTGCCTTCAATCCCATGGCCCCGTTTGGTGGCTTTGGCCATTCCGGTATTGGCCGGGAGTTTGGCAAGTGGGGGCTGGAAGAGTTTCTTGAGGTGCGGTCGTTGCAGTTGTAAGGCTGATAGCAGGGTGTCGGATTACGCTTCGCTAATCCGACCTACGGGAAGTGTACGAGGGCTTTATCACGTAGGTCGGATTAGGCGATAGCCGTAATCCGACAGAAGCACCCGGTACCCCGCCCCGGGACCAGCCCCCAGCTTCTAGGCCTTCCCGCCAAGCAGAATCCGCACCGCCGTACAGGCGTCTTCCAGCTCCTCATCACGGGGCTCTCTGCCGTTGATGATGTCGCTGTACAGGCAGGATTCGGCCAGGCGCACCATGAAGTAGGACAGGCTGTTGACGTTCAGGGGCGGGTTGATATGACCGGATGCTATCTGGTCCCGAAGCGTGCGGGTATTGGCGTCCACGGTGCGGCTGTGAATGGTGGACTGGGACGAGGTCAGTATTTTCAGCGCATACTCCGGATCTTCACGGATAAAGCGCCGCAAAGCTTCGGAGTGCAGCAGAGTGGAGTTAATGTGCCGGTACACCCCAACCACAAAATCCACGCCCTGGCCTGGCGTCATGCTAAGGGCTTCCAGCCTCAGGGGTTCGTACAGTGACCAGAGCACTTCCCCCATTAGTAAGTCCTTGTTGCCGACCCAGCGAAACAGGGTGGCCCTTCCGATATTCAGTTCTTCGGACAGTGACGCCAGGTGAATTCTTTCGCCTTTCAGCCACATCTTCCGCGCACGTCGTAAGGCGTCCGCTGGCGTTGCCCTTGTTGTTGTTTTTTCTGTCACTGCAACCTCGAATCGGTATTTTATTTCATTCTAACGACAAAACAGGAAACCCGCTATGAAGACCAGAATCACCGAATTGTTTGGCATTCGCCACCCGATTATCCAGGGTGGCATGCACCATGTCGGCTATGCGGAGCTGGCAGCTGCCGTCTCCAACGCTGGCGGTCTCGGTATTATCACCGGACTGACCCAGCCTACCCCGGAAGACCTGTCCCGGGAAATTGCACGTTGTGCTGAGATGACCGATCAGCCCTTCGGCGTCAACCTGACGTTCCTGCCATCCTTCAAGGCGCCGCCCTATCCCGAGTACATCCAGGCCATCATCGACGGCGGTGTGAAGGTGGTGGAAACCGCCGGGCGCAGTCCCGAGCAATACATGTCACAGCTCAAGGCCGCCGGTATCAAGGTTATCCATAAATGCACCTCCGTGCGCCATGCTCTGAAGGCCGAAAAAATCGGCTGTGATGCGGTCAGCGTGGATGGCTTCGAGTGTGGTGGTCACCCCGGAGAGGACGACATTCCCAATTTCATCCTGCTGCCCCGAGCGGCGGAGGAACTCACTATTCCGTTCGTCGCCTCTGGCGGTATGGCCGATGGTCGCAGCCTGGTGGCGGCCATGGCTCTGGGGGCCGAGGGCATGAATATGGGCACCCGTTTTATTGCCACCACGGATGCCCCCGTTCACAACAACGTCAAACAGGCCATCGTTGAGGCGGACGAGCGGCAGACCCGGTTGATTATGCGCAACCTGCGCAACACCGAGCGGGTGATGAACAACGCCGCTGTGGAAGAAATCGTTCGCATCGAGAAAGAAAAGGGCGAGGCCGAAACCATCGACGATATCCGCCACCTGGTCACCGGCGTGAAGGGCCGGCTGGTACTGCAGGAAGGCAAGATGGATGAAGCCGCCTGGAGTTGCGGCATGGTGGCGGGTCTGATCCACGACATTCCCAGTTGCGAGGAACTGATCGGCCGCATCATGGACGACGCCGACAACATCATCCGTCAGCGTCTGCTGGGTAGTCTGGAGGAATGATGCCGGCGTGACAGATTTGTGAACTTTCCGCTATACACTGTTTAACACCCTGTGATTATCCCGTGATGGCGTGCACCCAGGATGGTTAACGAACCTGCCAGTCCGGCAGGTTTAAACACTTGGGGAGAGATTACGATGAATCAGTTCATGACAATTGTGGCAATGTGCATGTTCGGTCTGATGGCCAGTGTTGCCCAGGCTGATGAAATGGCATCCGAAGGTGGCATGATGGACGATGAAATGAAAGAGTCAATGGAGCATCCTGACATGACGAAAGATGACATGTCGGACGCCATGGACCAGGGTATGAAGGACGACGATATGTCAGGAGATGGCATGGGAATGAAGGATGATGGCATGAAGGACGACAAGGCTATGCACGATGATATGAAGGATGACGGCATGGACAAGTCGGACTCAATGAATTAACCGGGCGCTTTCGAGGAACACCAGAGCCGACAACCTATGACACGAAACGTATTGATTGTTGAGGACAATCCTGGCATTGGCGAGCTGGTGCGCATGCATGTGGCGGATCTTGGCATGACCCCCATTCTATGTGACCGGGGCGATACCGGGCTTGAGCGTTTTCGTGAAGGGGATATTGATCTGGTGGTTCTCGACCTGATGTTACCCGGAATGGACGGCCTCTCTGTTTGTCGCGAGATCCGCTCCGGCCCGGGTTATGTGCCCGTGCTGATGCTGACGGCCAAAAGCACCGAACTGGACCGGGTACTGGGCCTGGAAATGGGGGCTGACGACTACCTCACCAAACCCTTCAGCGTGGCCGAGTTGTCGGCGCGGGTGAAGGCCCTGTTCCGGCGTGTGGATGCCATGGCGGCTGCGCCTGCCGAAAACACCGGTAATGTCAGGGCGGGAGAGTTGCGGGCCGATGGTTTATGCATTGACCCCGATCGCCGTCGGGTGTTTGTAAGGGATCAGGAGGTGGACCTGACGGCCCGGGAGTTTGACCTGTTATGGCACTTTGCCAGTCACCCCGGCCGTGTATTCAGCCGTGCCCAGCTTCTGGACAAGGTGTGGGGCTACAACCATGAGGGCTACGAGCATACCGTCAACACCCATATCAACAGGCTACGTGGCAAGATCGAGAAGGATCCTGCCCGGCCGGAGTTTATTGAAACCGTGTGGGGGGTGGGCTATCGCTTCCGGGACTGAGCCATGGTGAGGACACTCTACACCCGGCTGGCTCTGGGCCTGTTCCTGCTGTTACTGGCGGTCGGCCTGCTGTACACCTTTATCAGCCTCTACTCATTGCGGGAGTACAACGCCTCGGTGAATCAGGAGCTGCACCGGGACCTGGCGAAGAACCTGGTGTCGGATCGTAACCTGGTCAATGAGGGGGAGCTTGACCGTAGCGCGCTGGAGGAGCTCTTCGCGCTGTATATGACCATCAACCCCAGTATTGAAATCTATTTGCTGGACCTGGATGGCACCATCCTTTCCTATTCCGCAGACCCGGCCAAAATCAAGCGCAAGCAGGTCTCGCTGGACCCTATCCACCGGCTTATGGACGACATGAGCCGCTACCCCGTGCTGGGCGATGACCCGCGCAGCCATGACCGGCAGAAGGTATTCTCCGTGACCCCCGTGCCATCGGCGGATAACCCGGAAGGCTATCTCTACGTGGTGCTGCGGGGCGAGGAATACGACGCCGCGGAAACCATGGCCCGGGGTGGCCAGCTGCTGGAACTGAGCGCCTGGGCCCTGCTGGTCAGCCTGGCGGTGGTGATGATTGCGGGGCTGGCGATATTCCGGCTGCTGACCCGCCGGCTGACCTTGCTGACCCGGCTGGTGGAGGATTTCGAGCACACCGACATGAGCCGTCAACCCGCCAATACCTGGCGTGACAGGCGGCCCGTGGTCCGGGACGAGATCGACTACCTGGGGGCCACCTTTGATGACATGGCCAGCCGGATTGCGTCCCAGATTGAGCAACTGACGGAAAAAGACACCCAGCGCCGCCAACTGGTGGCCCAGGTGTCCCACGACCTGCGCACGCCCCTGGCCTCCATGCAGGGTTATATTGAAAGCCTGAAACTGCGGCGGGATCGTCTCAGCCCGGACGAGCAGGACCGTTTTCTCGACATTGCGCTCAAGGAGGGGCGGCGCCTCAACCGCCTGGTGGATGAGCTGTTCGAGCTGGCGGCGCTGGAAGCCCGGGAAAAGCAGCCGGTGCCAGAACTCTTTCCCCTCGCTGAGCTGGTGCATGACGTGGTCCAGAAACACGGGCCGGAAGCCCGCAACAGGGGGCTGGAACTGGTCGTCAACGGTGATCCGGACCAGCCCCTGGCCTACGCGGACCTGGCCATGACCGAGCGGGTGCTGGATAACCTGATTGGTAACGCCATTGCCTACAGCCCCTCCGGAGGGCGTATAGAGGTGGCCTTCGGGCAGGCAGATGGCCTGCCCGAAGTCTGTGTGCGGGACAGTGGCCCCGGCATTCCGGAACAGGACCTGCCCCACATCTTCGATCCATTCTACCGCGGTGAATCTTCCGCTGGGGCTGGCGGCCATGCCGGCCTCGGGCTGGCCATTGCCCGCAGGATCATGACCCTCCAGGGTGGTGATATTGACGTTGCCAACCTGCCGTCCGGTGGCGCTTCGTTTTGTATTCGGTTACCGGTGACGCCCTCAAGCTGAACCGTGTGCATCTGCATTGATCTCTCCGGCGTTATACAAACGTAATAAACTGGAGAAAGTGGTGTGATTAATTCCGTGCAGACTGGTCACAGTAATCAAAGGGCAAGAGGTTAAGGTTATGAAACGGTATCTGTTACTGATGTCCATGGCGGCGGCCATAGCACTGACCGGTTTCCAGGTGGGTGCTTCCAACGATATGGACTCAAAATACGCCCCCGATGACCCGAATCTGGCGGTAGCCACCTTCGCCGGCGGGTGTTTCTGGTGCGTGGAGGAAATGTATGAGGAGAATGTGCCGGGGGTTGTCGAAGCGGTATCCGGGTACAGCGGTGGCGACGAGAAAGATCCCTCCTATAAACAGGTCTCTGGCGGCAGTACCGGCCACACCGAGGCGGTCCAAGTCTATTATGACCCGGATGTGATCACCTACGAAGGCCTGCTTCAGGCCCTGTGGCGTACAGCGAACCCGACGGACGTGGACGGCCAGTACGTGGACCGGGGCAGCCAGTATCGGCCCGCCATTTTCTATCACAATGAAGAACAGAAGCGCGCTGCTGAAGCATCGGTGAAGGCACTGGAAGAATCCGGCCGTTACGACGACCCGGTAGCCATTGAAATCGTGCCCTTCAAGTCTTTTTACGACGCGGAGGAATACCATCAGGACTACTACAAGAAGAACCCGGTGCGGTACAAGTTCTACACCTTCAACTCCGGCCGTTACCAGTTCATCGAGAAGGTCTGGGGTGACGAGCAGGAAGTTGATTACTCCCAGTATCAGCCGGAAGAGGGCGCCATGAAGAATGATGCGCGGGATCTGCAGTCGTTTGTTAAGCCGGACGATGAAGAGCTCAAGCGGATGCTGACCAAAGAGCAGTATTACGTGACCCAGGAAGATGGCACCGAGAGGGCGTTTGCCAACGAATACTGGGATGAAAAACGCCCGGGCTTATATGTGGACGTAGTGTCCGGAGAACCGCTGTTTTCTTCCAGGGACAAGTACAAGTCCGGCACGGGTTGGCCCAGCTTTACCCGTCCGATTGCGGATGACGTGGTGGTGGAAAAAGAGGACCGCTCCCTGTTCATGACCCGCACTGAAATTCGCAGTGCCATCGCGGACTCGCACCTCGGGCATGTGTTCAATGATGGCCCGGCGCCCACGGGTTTGCGCTACTGCATGAATTCGGCCGCCCTCCGGTTCATCCCGCTGGAGCAGATGGAAGAAGAGGGCTATGGCCAGTATATCAGTGAGGTGAAAGCAGACAGCGATAATCCGGTGGCGACGTCACAACCATAGGTCCTTTACGGCAGTCTCCAAACTGAAATTATAGTGAATCTGGGCCTGCAGTAACTCCGCCGTGGCAATGGCATCAATCAGCGCGTTATGGGGCGGGTAGTGGGGCAGCCCGTAACGGGTCCGGCTGTCAGCCAGGCGGATGGACACCGGTTTCATGCCCTTCAGCTTTTGCCACCGTGTTGGCCGGCGGTTGGGATACAGGTGTGCCTCGATCGCCATGGTGTCGATGACCGGAAAACGGATGCCTTCGTTCAGTCGCCACTTCATGGCCACATCGAAGAACGGTCGTTCAATGTTGCGATAGTGAACCACCACAATCCTTCCCGCCATGGCCGCCAGTATCTCATCCAGGACGTCACTCAAATCCGGTGCCTTGTCGATATCCGTGTGGGTGATGCCGTGAATGGTGATTGAGGTCTGATGCAGGGGGAGCTGCGGCCGGACCACCCAGTGGCGGCCTGCGCCGAGCTTGATACCATCAAGGGAAAACGGCACCAGGCCAATGGAGACAATGGAATGCTCGTCAGGGTCCAGCCCGGTGGTTTCAAAATCCAGGGCGACCAGTGGAGCTTCGGACAACGGCGTATCCGGGGCGACGCAGCCGGTTTCGTAGTAGGCCTTGAGCCGGGGGTCCCTGGACTCGCTTGCCAGTGTCCCGAACAGTTCGGGCCATGACTCGTCGGTTCCGGTGATCGGGGTTATCGGATCATCAGCCATGCCGACCCACCGGTGCGTTGTAGCGGAACTTCAGGAATTTCTGGGCGTTACTGACCACCTGGAACGCGTCTTTCAGATGACTGCGCTCGAAGGGAGAAAGGTCCTCCGGGCGGACGTTGTTGTCCGGCTCTCGTCCGGCCTCGATGGCCAGAGCCTGGTGGCGGATGCGGACGATGGAAATGAACTCCAGGGCGTCCCGCAGGTTACCCACACCGTCTTCCGGAATCAGCTTGGTTTCGGCGATGGCCTTGAGGCGATTGAAAGAATTCTGGGCCCGTGAACCGCAAGCAAGGGCATGGACACGGATCAGGTCCGAGACCGGCGCGGTACCTCGACGCTTCAGGTTGAAAGTCTTGTTCTGTTTGCCGTTCTCTTCCATCACGAATGTGCGGAAAAAGCCCAGCGGTGGTGTGCGGTTCAGGGCATTGCGAGCGAGCATGGCCAGGAAGCGCTGGCTATGGCTCGCTTTCTCCGCCACGAGGGTTTTCAACTCCTCGGCATATTCGGTTCGCCCGTAGATACCGTCCAGATCGAAGAAGATATTGCTGTTCAGCAGGGCTTCCGCCTTGGGGTTGTCAATCCAGTCCATGAAGTAGGATTTCCAGACCTTCAGGGGCTGGCGCCACTTTTCGTTGGTGGCCATGATGTCGCCGGTGCAGTAGGTGTAGCCGCAGGCAGCCAGACCGTCGCTGACGAACTTCGCCAGCGCCAGGAAATATTTGTCGTGCTCTTCCGGCACAAAGCTGTCGTCCAGGATCATGGCGTTGTCCTGGTCGGTTACCACCAACTGTTCGTCCCTCGCCATGGAACCCAGGGCCATGAAGCAGTAGGGCACCGGTGGCGGGCCCAACTTCTCTTCGCCTAACGCCAGCAGGCGCTGAGTGAAACTGCGGCCGATACCGGCCATGGCGCTGCCGATCATGTGGGAGTTGGCATCTTCGTTCACCATGCGCACAAAGCTGTCGCGAACCTCGTGGCTGATCTTTTTCAGGCCTTTGACGTCCTGCTGATGGTATATGTTGCTGACCAGGAACAGACTGCTCTGGCTCTCATACTTGACGATGTCTGAGAGGGCAATCACGCCGCGCACTTCGTCGTTTTCCATCACGGGCAGGTGGTGCACGTTGTTGTGCAGCATGGTGAGCATGGCTTCGAAGATAAAGCTTCGCGCGCGGGTGGTGATCGGGTCGTCGCTCATGATTTCGCTGATCGGCGTTTCCGAGGGTAGCGCTTCGGTTACGGCACGGGTGCGCAGGTCCCGGTCGGTGATGATGCCCTTGAGTTTCGGTTTTTCACCCTGCTCGTCCATCAGCAGCAGTGCCGATACGCCCTGGTCGGTCATGATGCGTGCGGCTTCCTGAAGACGTACGGTGCAGGGCGCGGTCACCGGTTTCCGTGCGATCAGGCGGGTGACTTTCGCGGTCATCAGTTGGTTGGACTTTTCCCGGCGGGAGAGGGCGGAGCGCAGTCGGCTTCGGCCCTCGGTGTCGGCGAAATCGGCGAAGTTCTCGTCGTTATCCCACAAATACTGAAAAACGGTGTCAGGAATCCGGTAGATCAGGCAGTCTTCAATCGCTTTGGCGGGGAAACGTACGGTCTTGTGCATCAGCAATCCGAACTGGCCAAAGAACTCGCCTTCGCCCATCCGGCTGTAAAGTTCACCAGACCGACGATAGACCTCCACGGCGCCGCTGCGCACGTAGAACAGCCAGCTATTGCGCTGGCCAATTTCCAGGATGGGCGTGCCCGCACGGAAGTAGGAAATCTCGATGCTTGAAACCACCTTATCAAGCATCTCTTCCGGCATCTCGTCAAAGGGCGCATGCTGGGCCAGATGGTTGCGGATGTCGATAAGCTCTGCCTGCATGAAGTCTCCCTGAGCAGCGGTCACGTTTGGCGTTCTCAGGAAGCAATATAGCAGTGAGGAACGGAGAGGGCCACGAAAGCCGGATGAGAACCGGGGCAGTCATTCGAGGCCGCCCCGGTGCACTCAGTTCAGCGACTGGAAGATACTGCCGTTACCGCAGGCATCGCCATTGGCGTAGTCACTGTCCACCACGTTGTTGATCCAGTAATTGATCAGCTCCACGCCTTCCATGTGGGTGACGCTGCGGGCAATGGGTGGCATGCGCCGCTGGGGATCGGCGCTGTCGGTGACGCGGCAGGAGACGATGGAACTGTCGGCGTCTCCCGGCACTACGATATGCTGGCGACCGCAGGAACCGCCGCCGGTGGCAGTGGGCTTCTTGCAGATGCCGTAGCCGGCGTCGACGTCACGGTAGTGGTCCAGGTAATACCCGGTGTTGGACGCGGCGCCGCGGTCGTTATGGCAGTGCTGGCAGTTCACCTCCAGGTAGGCCCGCAGGCGGGCTTCCACATCGGCGTCGGACCCGGCGGTTTCGCCGCTGTCCCCGGCCAGGTTCCAGTGGGGCAGGCGTTCGATGTTGGTGGCAATGCCGCGACCATCAATCTGCAGGTCCGGCACATTGGTGAGAATGCCCTGATCCTGCCAATATTTCAGCTGATTGACCCGGGGGAAGCCACCCTGACCGCTGCTGCCCATGAAGGCAGATTCCGGTGCATAAGCCCGGTTCAGGTTGCGGGGTTTCGGGCCAATGGGGGCGCTGCCGGATTCCACGTCATCGTTGCTGTGGCAGGTGATGCACTGGTTGGCGTTGGGAATGGCGTAGTTCTCCGTGCTGCCCGCCATCAGCTCGCCGGTAATCTGATCCTGGTAATGCCAGCTCACCGCGCGGGTACCGCCGCCCAGGGCGAGTTTCGCCACGGGTTTACCTTCGCTGTCTTCCTCCCAGATGTACGTAGGGCCATCCCAGAACGCCTTGCCACTCTCGCTGACCCGTTTGATCAGCAGGCGGGTTTCCACCAGTTCTTCGGTGCCCTCGCTCTCATCGGTAAAGGCGAAGGTCTTGGCAATCACGGTACCGGTGGGGAAGTGGATGCTGCCATTGACGTTGCTGCCGCCCTGACCATCCACGTAGACCGCTTTGGTGCCCGGCGGCACGAAGGCGACCCGGTATTTGGTGGCGTAGTCGGAGAACAGCTTGCTGTTGAGCACGAACGGCACGCCGCCGTCATTGGGTGTGCTGCGGGGATCGTGAGGATCGGCAAACAGGTTGTACTGGTCCAGCGTCGGGCAGTTCACTTCCAGGGCATCCCGGTTGACGCTGCCCGGCTTGCCGCGTTTGCTGCAGAGCCGGTTGACGTATTCCTCGCTGGGGGCCGGATCGATGGCGCCGCTGGGTTCGAACGGCGGGATGTCCACCCGGGGCAGCGACGGCAGTACCTTGCCAAAGCGAGCCTGGCAGTCGTGAACCGACTTGTCGGTGTCGGCAACGACGCCTGTCAGCCCTTCCAGCACCGATTGCAGGCCTTCGAGAGTGAGAATGCTGGGGTCCTGTTCAGCCGCCGCCAGTACCAGTTCCAGCCCCTGGGTGCCGTGGAAGTTCATGTAGGCCTGGCTGTCCGCGGCCAAATCGTTATCGTGGAAGCACGAGCCCCACTGAGGCAGCTTGCGCTCGCCGTTGGCGTTGAACTTGTAGGCGTTGTAGTGGCACGACGGGTTCGGGTGCTCATTGGTGTGGATCGGTTTGCCGTTCTCATCCGCCGGGACGGGATCACCGTTGGCATCCACCGGGTAGGGGCAGTCCTCGTCCAGATCATCCAGCAGGCCGTCCCAGATGATGTGGGCGCCCTTGCCGGGGTTGGTGATGTTTTTCAGGCCGATCAGGGTGGGCAGCACCGTTTCCACCTGGCCTTCCAGCAGCACCTTTTCAAAGTTGGGCGGCGGCAGGTCGTAACCGGAATTCCGCATCACGTTGTTATGGATATGAAGACCTTCGGTGTACGGGTCCAGTTTCTTGTCCGAGGTTTTGTCCTTGCCGTCGATCAGCTCGTAGCTGGTATAGATCACCGCTGCGGTGCTGTGGTCCTCGAAGGTGTTGTTGAATACTTCGATGTTGTCATAGCCCAGGGTGATGAAGCCGGTGCCCCGGGGCACGGCGGACACCAGGCCACTGTGGGCAAAGTTGTAGGTGTTGTTATTGCGGGCCAGGTTGTTGAGCATCACCGAGGTGTCGCCGTACTGGGTGATGTTCTCCAGGTCGTAGATCAGGAAGCCGCCGGTGTTGCACTCGGCGAGGTTGTTGTCGTACTCACCACCCTGGACGTTCTCGATCTCGAAGCCCATGACGTTATACACGGCGCGACTGTTGCGGATGATGGCGGTGTTGGTCTGGCCGACGTAGATGCCGGCATCGGACGCGCCTACGGATTCGGAGTTATCCACCAGGATGTTCTCGGACTCCACCGGGTAGATGCCGTAGCGACCGCTGGCGGAGCTGGGGATGTAATCCGGTGTCGGGTCGCCTTCGTTTAGCGGCGGCTTGGTGCACTGCACGTGCAGCCGATCCGTGTAGTTACTGGCGGTGATGGGGTCGCCACCGCCGGACCAGATGGCGCGCACGTTGAGCAGCGTGCCCCATTTCACGCCCTTGAGTTTGAAAGCGTCCCCCGGTGAGTCGGCAATGGTCAGATCCTGCACGGTAATACCGCGCACGTTGAGGGCCTCCAGACCGGTGACGTTATCGCTGTCGCGGAAGGACAGCACGGTGCTGTCTTTGCCACACCCCTTGATCAGCACATCTTCGGTGGCCTGAATCAGCAGGCCGTGGTTCAGTTCGATAAAGCCACAGCCGAACGCCAGGGTGTCGCCGGGGCGGAGCTGGATCATGGCGTTGACCATGTCGTGGGTGGCATCCGGGCCGGGTTCTACCCGGAAGGTGCGACCATCGCTGAAGCGGTCAACCTGGTCCCCGGCCACGTTGTTGCCGGAACCGTCGCTGGCTGATGCCGAATCCGATGATCCGCCGCTGCCGCCGAGACAGCCGGCAAGCAGCAGCGTGGCCGTCGCCAGGGGAATCAGGGCGGAGCGCCAGGGGCGTCTGTGGTTTTGAGGTGTTGTAGATGTCATGGCTCTGTCCTTGTTCTTTTTGTTGTTTTTAAAGCGGCGCGCGTTCAATCCGTTCCCACATCCGCAGATAGGCTTCGGCGGAGGTGAACAGCTGGTTGATGGCGTCATCTATCTGCTGGGGATCGGCATCGCTGTTGCGGATCATGTCTTCGATCTGGTCCGGGTACAGGCCGTAATGGGCCACGCCGCGGCCATCGTAGAGGCTGAATTCCCGATCCCCGGTGCGTTGCACATCGAAGCGGACTCGCCCGTCGATGGAGGTAAACGGGTAAAGGCTGGCTTCGTCCTCGGTGGTGCCTGGATTGGCCGCCAGCTGTGCTATGCCGTTGACGTCCGAAGCAAAGCCGGCGCCACCGAACGGGCCGACCTTGAGATCGTCATGGCGCGGACGATTGCCATCCCGGGTCAATTTGCGTACCCAGTCTTCACGGGTGCCGCCAAAAGAGGCGGTAATGCCGCCCTGGGCCGCGATACGATCCCGCAGCGCTTCGGTGCCGCCCCAGCTGCCGTGGCTGTTGATCACCGGGTAGTCCAGCGACCGGGTAATCTCCAGGATCCGCGCGGCGGCCTTGCGGCTGATGTGGTCGGTTTCGATCATCATCTTGCGGCGCACCAGTTCCTCGATCAGGAAGTCGCCAAGATCGCTCAGACCGCGCCGGTTACAGAGCTGATCGGTGCCACGGCGCGGATCGAGTGCCGCCATTTCCTCCGGGGTTTCCGGAAAACGCTCGCCCAGGTAGTCCATCTGGTACAGCAACTGATCGAACAGGCCGAAAGGCTGAAGGTCGGCGTTCTGGTCCGGCTCGCCTCCGGTGTATTCCACGTTCTCGGGGCACTGCTCGAACTCCACCGGGTGACCGGTTTCCAGCATATTCCCGGCATAGAGAATGGGGCCGATACCAATGCCGGTGGAGAGGTCCGGCAGGTGTCCACCGAAGGCGTTGTCGAACTTGTGAACCGGGAAGATGTTGCGAACCCCCAGCTGGTAGAACTGATCCAGCCGTTCCACGATCTCCTCCCGGGTGCATTCGGCCACGCCGAGGAATTCGCCGCACTTGAAGACCTTCGACATCTCAATGCCGAGCACCACGGCCAGTTTGCCGTTATCGATCACCTCACGGGCCTGAGCCGGGCTGGTGACGATCTGGAACCAGCCTGCGCCCGGGCCGCCATGCTGGGCATCGATGTAGTCCTGCATCTCGTACATGCGCTGGATCTGCAGCAGGATGGATTCCATGGGGTCACAGTCGTTCTCTTTCTGGGGGTTGATGCGACAGAGAATCTCGTTGTGCACCAAGTGGTTCACCAGGATTTTCATGCCCGCCAGGTGGGCTCGCTCCATCCAGCGGTAGTAACTCTGGTGATGTTGCAGGGAGTTGTACCTGGGCCAGTCATTGAACGTGGGCCAGCCCTGGGTGTCGTGCAGGCCGATACCGCTGGTAGCCAGCTCCACAAAGCCGGTCGCGCCCCAGGGGCCATGGACGGCTTCACAGTCGTGCAGCGCGTGAGTCACCCCGAAGCGGTGAAAGGGAGCGCCGTAATTGACCCGTCCGCCGATGAATTCATAGGCCGAGATGTGGGAATGGGTGTCGACAAAACCGAAGACATCGTCCTTGTCGATGCCTTTCACATTCCGGAAACGGTCCACCTCTTTGAGATAGGTCGCAGGCCCCTGCGAATCGAGAATTTCTGCGTTCAGTTCCGCTTCCGGGTAGGTGTCGCAGCCGGAGGCTTCCGTGAGGGAAAAGCTGCCGGACTTATCAATGGCCGAGGGGGAGACCAGTGCGAGCCCGTCATCCCGGGCGGACAGCATCAGGCCGGTGACATCGGACGCCAGGGTGTATTGTTGCTCCTCTCCCTGGCGCTGGAGTTGCCAGACCGCCAGATCGCTGGGGGCGTTTACCATCGCCAGCGCGGGGTTCACGGTGGTGTCCCCAATCTGGTCGCCGGTGAATTCCAGGCTTTCACCAATGGCGCGGAGCGCGTCACCCAGCGGAGAAACCGGGTCGAGCACCAGGTTCGTGGTATCACCCAACCCGGCGACCAGGTAACTGATCTCGCCGATAAAGTTACCGGCGTCATCCAGAAACTCGCCCGCGGGATCGCTGATCCCCAACAGTTCGAACTGGCCGGTTTCACCGCCGCTTCGTTGGTATCCGGACATCAGCAGGTAGGCCCCGAGCCGAGTCGGGCGCAGCCGGAACGCGGCAGCCTGAGAGGCGTCCGCGGTGACAGAGTAGTGGCCAGTTTGAGGGTCGGCGCTCAGGTAGTTGCCTTCGGCTTCCAGGGTGTAGCAGCCGTTGGCGAAACTGTAGCGGTCAAGAGTGGGGGCTTCCCGGAAGGTATCCTGATCGGAAGCGACGGTTGAATCTTCGGGGGATGTCGATGGTCCCTGGGCTGGGTTGGCATCGTCGCTGCCACCGGAGTCGCCGCCACATCCGGTGATCAATAGCGCGCCAGCCAATGCCCATGCTGTACGCATGGGGCGTTTCTTATTGTTCATGTGAACCTCTCATTCGTCGTCATTACCGGTTGCCCGGCAAATCGTTTTTTATTGTTGAGGCATTTCAATTATTGTTGTGGTCGCCCGGAAAGACCCTTCTCCGGGATAACGTGATAGTTTGTAGCATATTGAATAAATGTGAACTGCGTCACATTGGGCCATTTTTTGATCACATCTACGGATTCGAAGGAGCATGCATGGGCGTATCAAGAACTCTCGTTATGGGAGGCATTCGCTCGGGAAAAACCGCGCTGGCGGAGCAGTTGGCCACCGAATCCGGCGGTGCGGTGGTCTACGTTGCCACGGCCACGGTGGGGGATGAGGAAATGGCGCAGCGGGTGAAACGGCATGTGGACAGCCGCCCGGATCACTGGGGGCTGGCGGAAGCACCGCTGCGGCTTGCCAGTGTCCTGGAGACCCACAGGGGCGAGATCTCTCCACCTTTCCTGTTGATCGACTGCATGAGCCTTTGGGTCAGCAATCTGCTGTTTGCCGGCGAGGAGACCTTCAACCGCGAGCGCGAAGCGTTTCTGGAGGCGTTGCGGAGCTATCCCGGCAGTGTCGCCATTGTCAGCAACGAAGTGGGGCTGGGCACCATCGGTATGGACCCGCTGACCCGCCGGTTCTGCGATGAGCTGGGCTGGCTGAACCAGGCGCTTGCGGCCACCTGTGACCAGGTAGTGATGAGCGTTGCCGGGCTGCCGCTGTGGTTAAAGGAGCTCGAGGAGTAACGGGCGTCAGACCCCGTGGCTCTGCAGGCTGCTGAGTACGCCGTGATCGGAATGATCAATGCGTACGCGGCTGCGGCAGGCATAGGGAACCGCCAGGACCGAGAAGGAGCGCGTCAGGGGGATGCCCATAACCTCGGCCAGTATCATACGGATCACGCCACCATGGCACATCACCAGAACACGCTGTCCTGCAGCTTCACGACACCAGTGATGCCACGCCTCTCGGACCCTGGCGTGAAATTCCGCCATGGGTTCGCCGCCGGGGGGCGGATGCGCGACCGGGTCGCGCCAGAACCGGGCCAGCGCCTCCGGGGCGCCAGCGAGGATGGTGTCGGCGGTCATGCCTTCCCAGGCTCCGAAACTGATTTCCCGCAGGCGTTCGTCCTGCTCCAGGGGAATCCCCCGTTCAGATGCCAATTGCTCAGCGAACTCGCGGCACCGCATCAGCGGTGAGGTAATGATACGGCTCCAGGTATCGTTCTCTGAAAGGGCGCCACGCATCTGTTGCCAACCCGTTTCACTGAGTGGATCGTCCTGACTTCCCCGGAACATCGGGCCACCGGCGGGCTCGCCGTGGCGGATCAGATCAATGATCGTGGTGATTCCGGTGTTCATAACGCAACATCCTTATTGGTCACGCCGGCATCGGCAAAACTCGCCATGTGGTTGTGCAGGGCGCAGGCGGCCCTCAGCAGGGGCACGGCTACTGCCGCGCCACTGCCTTCGCCCAGGCGCATGCCGAGATCCAGCAGGGGCTTCGCATCCAGAGCTTCCAGAACCCTGGCGTGCCCGGGCTCCGCCGAGCGGTGGGCGAACAGTAGCCAATCCCGCAGCGCGGGCTGCTGATGCACTCCCAGCAATGCGGCAACCGAGACAATATAACCATCCACCAGCACCGGAATGCCCCGCGCCGCGCAACCCAGAATCGCGCCGGTCAGCGCGGCAATCTCAAAGCCGCCAAGAGAGGTCAGTACTGTCAAAGGATCGGTGCTGTCACCGTGTCGTTTCAGTGCCCTGGCCACCACCTGACTTTTGCGGGAAATCCCCGCCGTGTCCAAACCTGTTCCGGGACCGACCAGTTGTTCTGGAGCTTCGTTCAGCAGAGCACAGGCCAGGGCAGCGGCACTGGTGGTATTACCAATGCCCATGTCGCCGCCAATAAACAGCCGGCATCCGGCGTTGGCGGCACGTTCGGCCGCCGCGTCGCCACTGGCCAGCGCGGCACACACCTGGGCCTCGGTCATCGCGTTGGTCACCGCCAGGTTGGCCGTCGCCGGGGCGATCTGTTCGTCCCGGACACCGGGTAACACTGGCACCTCGCCCACAGTGCCCAGATTAACTACCTCCAGCGACGCATCCAGCTGTTTTGCCATCACGCTGATGGCCGCGCCACCGCCTGCGAAGTTGCCGATCATCTGTGCTGTCACTTCCTGCGGGAACGCAGACACGCCTTCCTCGCACACGCCATGGTCGCCGGCAAATACGGTGATTCGTACGGGATCCACCGTTGGTTGTTCAGCTCTCTGCAGACCAGCCAGTTGTACCGCCAGTTGTTCCAGTTGCCCCAGAGAACCCGGTGGCTTGGTTAGAACCTGCTGGCGATCCGTTGCTTGTCGGATCCGGAGCGTATCTGGTTTCGGTGGCTGCTGGGTCCAGCTTGGAGGCAGAGAAGGCATGAATGATTCCTAGCCAATGAAAACAGGGAATGGTCTACCCCACTCGAAAAGGTGTCAAGGCCGACGGTGACTCGGGTAAACTCCTGCCTGATCAAGAACGCCCATAGTCTGGGGAATTGGTTGGGTAGGGCTCTCCAAAACCCTGCGGAGCCATGGATGGCGGAGCGGAGCTTACAGGGATGTATTCACAGCGTGTTTTGGAGAGCCCTACCCAACCAATTCCTTGCTCCCAAGTTTGTCTATTTAAGAGAGATGCCGCCAATTTGAACGCCTTGGTATTCCCCATGATTGTTTGCCTTATTGCTGTGCTTCTGGATCGCTGGCTTGGCGAACCTCGCCGTTGGCATCCGCTGGTAGGGTTCGGACGTCTGGTGGGATTGGTGGAACGGTGGTTGAACCGGTCGCCGATGCATAAAGGTCGGTCAATATCATGGGGGCTGCTGGGCGTATTAATCCTGGTGCTGCCAGTGCTGATGGTGGCCGAGCTATTGCGATGGACGCTGAATGGATGGGTGTATCTGCTGCTGCAAACTTTGGTGTTGTACCTTGCACTGTCGATCAGAGGGCTGATGGAGCATGGTCGGGCGGTGTCGGATGCGTTGCATAGCGGCGACCTTGAGCTTGCACGAGAACAGGTTGGCCGGATTGTCAGCCGTAACGCGAGTGCGTTAGATGAACAGGGCGTGGCAGCGGCGGCAAGCGAGTCGATGCTGGAAAACGGGGCGGATGCGGTGTTTGCCAGTTTGTTCTGGTTTCTGGTGGCGGGCATTCCCGGGGTATTGCTGCATCGGATGGTGAACACGCTGGATGCCATGTGGGGCTATCGCAATGAACGTTATCTGTATTTCGGGCGGGTGGCCGCCCGCCTGGATGATGTCATGAACTGGGTGCCCGCCCGGCTGACTGCGCTGACCTATGCCTTGCTTGGCAACACCCGCCTGGCCTGGCGATGCTGGCGGACCCAGGCCCCTCAGTGGGACAGCCCGAATGCCGGGCCGGTGATGGCCGCCGGTGCCGGAGCCCTGGCGGTGTCATTGGGCGGCCCTTCGCCTTATGCGAATGGCGTAAAACAGCGACCGGTGCTGGGACAGGGACCGGCGGCCAGCGCGGACACAGTGGACGGTGCGCTCCGCCTGGTGTGGTTGGGTGTCTGGCTGTGGCTTGGCGTGCTTGCATTGTTTGCCGTGGCAGGCGTTCTGTGGAGCGTAGGGATATGACCATGACGCCACCGGAACATGGCGGACGACTCAATGCAGCGGCAAAACGCTGGGGCATTCCCCGCGATCAGTGGCTTGATCTGTCTACGGGTATCAATCCCCATGGCTGGCCGGTGCCGGATCTGCCGCCGGAGGTCTGGCAGCGGTTGCCGGAACCGGACGATGGCCTGGAAACCTTGGTGCGGCAGTGGGCGGGCGCTCCCGCTGACGCTGCCTGTGTACCGGTGGCTGGCAGCC
This sequence comes from Marinobacter sp. DUT-3, assembly GCF_050379435.1. Taxonomy (NCBI): domain Bacteria; kingdom Pseudomonadati; phylum Pseudomonadota; class Gammaproteobacteria; order Pseudomonadales; family Marinobacteraceae; genus Marinobacter; species Marinobacter sp. DUT-3. Next base: position 32,812 of record NZ_JBNRMG010000011.1, on the reverse strand, counting down.
AGGAGGCGATCATGGCGTTGCCCCGGTTGCGAGCCCCGTGCCGTGTGGGCGTTCCTAGCCCCGGCTACCGGGAGCACGGTCATAGCTGGTCCTGTGCCGGGCATCAGGTGGTCAGCCTGGATTGGACACAGGTGGCCGGTGAGGACGAATCCTGGCTGGACGATCTGGATGTGCTGGTGTGCATCAACCCCAACAATCCCACCGGAGAGACCGTCGAACCGGAGCGTCTGCTGCGCTGGCACCAGCGGCTGCAACGCCGGGGCGGATGGCTGATCGTCGATGAGGCGTTTGTTGACGGCTGTCCGGAGCTGAGCCTGGGGGCTGCGACCGGACGGGAAGGCCTGGTGGTATTGCGTTCTCTCGGTAAGTTCTTTGGTCTGGCGGGTGTGCGGGCTGGCGCGGTGCTGACCGGGCCGGAACTGGCTGAACGCCTGCGAAGCACGATTGGTCCCTGGACGGTGAGTGGTCCCGCCCGTTACGTGATGCGGCTGGCCCTGGCGGATGAACGCTGGCAGGCCTCGACTGCCGAGCGATTGTTGGCAGACAGTCAGCGGCTGGGGCGGTTACTGGCGTCTTATGGGCTGCATGGCTCCAGCGGTACGCGTTTATTTCGATATGTTGAGCACCCACGCTCGGCGGAATTGACGGATGGGCTGGCCAGGCACGGCATCTTGGTGCGTCGGTTCGATCACCCGCCGGCTCTGCGGTTTGGGCTGCCTGGTTCCGAAGCGGAGTGGGAACGACTGTCGCAGGCCTTGGCGGCTTGCCGAATGTCATTGACCAATCGTTAACCGATTGCTAGCCTTCCCGCACTTTTTCAGGTGCCCCGTGCAAAGCGACACAGGGGTGAAACGGGAAGCCGGTGAGAGTCCAGCGCTGCCCCCGCAACGGTAATTGAGTTAACGGTGATCGAATGCGCCACTGTACCCCCTGAGGGTATGGGAAGGCGATCACCCGGGTCTGTCTGAGGCAGACCGCTCATAAGCCCGGAGACCGGCCTGGAATTGCCAGATGTTGCGGTGGGCGACAGTGTGGCAGGTGCCGGCTACTCCAACCCGACCTGGATGCTCCCCGACCACCTGCTTCTTCTCCCGTTACCCGATTGCCTGCCCCGACGTCATTACCCAATCCATTCGTGCGGGCGTGCACGAGTATGAGGACGTTGAGATGAAGTACGCACTATCGACCGCTACCCTGTCTGCGGCAACCCTGTTGATCACAGCCCAGCCCGCCCTGGGGGATGAAGCTTCCGAATCCACGCTGGACCCGATTGTGGTCACCGCGACTCTGGGCCCGAAAACCCGGGGCGAAAGCGATTCCTCTGTTACCGTGATCGATCAAGAGGCCATCGAACGCCTGCAGCCCCAGACGTTTGAGGAACTGCTGGTAGGTCAGCCGGGCCTGGACATCACCAGCAATGGCTCTTTCGGCAAGAACATCAGTGTGTACACCCGGGGTACCGGCAGCGAATCCACCGTGTTCATGGTGGATGGCGTGCGCCTGCGCTCGGCCACCAGCGGCAGTGCCGCCTGGCAGTATTTCCCGCCGCAGATGATTGAGAGGGTGGAAATTGTGCGGGGCTCCCGCAGCAATCTTTACGGTGCCGATGCCGTTGGCGGCGTTATCCAGGCGTTCACCCACAGTGCGCCGACCGGTCATGAGGGTTGGGTTCAGGCCGGTGGCGGCAATTTCAACACGCAGGAGTATATTGCCGGAGCCGCCGGTACCGAAGGCCGGATGAAATACAGCCTGAGTGCAAGCCATCTGGAAACCGACGGCACCGCGATCGTGGAAGGCGGCGAAGACAAGGGTTTTCGTAACACCTCTGCCCTCGCATCCGTCGCCCACCAGTTTGACTCCGGCGGTGAGGCTGGCATTGTCCTTATGCGCGCCCAGGGCAATACCGAATTCGAGGGCGGTGATACCGACTTCGCCATCCAGACCCTCGGTTTCCGGTTGGACACCCCCATCAGCGATTACTGGCGCAGCCGCATCCTGCTGGCGGAATCCCTCGACGAATCGGATAACCGCGACTCCGGCAGCGAAAGCACCTTTGATACCAAGACCCGCAGCGCCCGCTGGGAAAACCAGATCAGCATTGGTCGTCACGAGTACATCGTGGGGGGCGAGCTGTTGGTGGATGAGATTGACAGCACCAGAGAATACGACGAATCGAGTCGAACAAACGCTGCTGTTTTTGGTCAGGCCCTGCTGAACTTCGGTCCGACCGACTTTCAACTGAGCCTGCGGGCGGACGACAACGAGGCCTTCGGTCGCGAGGAAACCGGGGCCGTGGCCATGGGCGTTGACCTGGACCGGAACCATCGGGTCCGGGTGAGCTACAGCACGTCCTTCCGCGCCCCTACCTTCAATGACCTCTACTTCCCCGGTTTTGGTAATCCGGACCTGAAACCGGAAACCGCCGGCAGTGCGGAACTGGGTATCGGCGGGCAGTATGCCAACTGGTTCTGGGATGCTGCCATTTATCAGACCGACGCCGATGACCTGATTGTGTTCACCACAATAGACGGACGATCTGCCCCGTTCAATGTAAACGAAGCGCGCATCCGGGGTGCCGAATTGAGTGGTGGGCTGGAGCTGGATGAATGGACTGTGCAGGCTGCCGTTTCGGTCACTGACCCCCGTGACAGGGAGACCGACAACCGGATCCGCCGCCGCAGCGCCAAGCAGTTCCGGGTGGACGTGGACCGGGCCTTTGGCCAGGTTTCCCTGGGTACCACAGTGAAGGGACAGGGCTATCGCTACGACGATGCCGACAACGATGAGCGTATCGCCGGCTTCGCCACCTGGGATCTGCGGGCGAAATGGCGGATTGATAGCCATTGGACCACCAATGTGTCGCTGGATAACGTGTTGGATAAAGAATACGCCACCGCACAGCGCTTTGGTGGAAGTAAGTACATTTCTGCGGGCCGTACCGCGATGCTGACCATACGCTACGACATCTGATCGACCACTGAGAGGCAAGGGTATGAACAACACACGGCCAGATCGGAACATTCACCGCCCGGTATTCGCCTTTCTGCTGGGCCTGGCAATGCTGTTCTCGCCTCCGGTGTCCGGTGCCACGGTTGTTGGCGTGGTCTCTGAACGCTCGGCGGCGGAGATGGCCGCCGGGGCGGAGCGATTCCTGGCCGCCAATCCGGATCACCGGGTGGTACTGCGAACGCCGGAACAACTGGCTGCCCTGGACAACCAGGCGCTGGATGAACTGGTCGGCCGTGCTGATGCGTTGCTGCTGGCTGCGGTATTTGGCGACCAGGTGGGCCGGCTTGAGCAGGCGGTTCGGGATCAGGCGAATGATCGCCGGTTTCCTATTCTGGCCGTCAACGGTGACCGTACTCTGACCCGTTTGTCCCGCCTGGAGGGCCGGACTGTGCTGGACGGGCTGGATGCCTCCTCCCTCAACGACCTGATGAAAGCCCCGGAGCCGGGAGCCGATGTGAAGGCCCACCGGAAGGCTTTGCGCCAACAGTTCCCGCAACAGGTCCCCTGGCTGGACGGACGAGCCCTTTATCAGGGCCGCACGCCCCAACATCTGGATGGCCTGTTGCGCTGGTTGCTGGTGCAGGCTGGCCATGACCTGGCCGTGCCTGAGCTACCACCGCGGGCACTGATTCGCTACTACCGTAACGGGGAAGCCTTGGAGGACGCCGGGGATCTGGAGCTGCAAGCCGGTCCTGTGGTGACCCTGCTGGACCTGGACAGCGGCGACCGCCCCGGAGACCGGGCCCTGCTGGATGCCACCTGTGCTGCCCTGGAATCCCGGGATATCCAGTGCTTTGCGATATTGTCCCGCTGGGGCGGGGCCAGCCTGGAAGCGGTACGTACCCTGGATAACGCTGTTGGGCCGGCTACTCTGTCCGGCATCATCAGCCTGCAGGATTTCACCATTGGCGGCGGTGAGGGCCGGCGCCAGGTGACCGAAGCACTGACCCAGCTGGATGTGCCGGTCATCAAGGGCCTGCGACTGGCCTCCCGCACCGCCAACCAGTGGCAACTGTCGGTTGATGGCATCCCGGCAGACAAGGTGCACTACAAACTGGCCATGCCGGAACTTCAGGGTGTCAGCCAGCCCATGGTGCTGGCCACGGCCGAACCGGAAGTGATTGACGAACACACCGGCGTGGCCCTGACCCTGACACAACCGGTGCCGGACCGGGTGGCAGCCGTGGCTGATCGCCTGAAGCGCTGGCAGGTTTTGCAGACCAAAGACAACGCTGACAAGCGCGTGGCCATCATCTACTACAACCACCCGCCGGGGCGCCAGAACATCGGCGCGGACAACCTGGATGTGCCCGCCTCCCTCTACGAAATGCTGACCTGGCTCGAGGATGAAGGCTACGACACCGGCCCGCTGCCGGACAGCCCGGAAGCGCTCACAGACCTGATCCAGCAGCGCGGCGTGAGCCTTCCGGATGATCCCCGGGCGCTGAGGGAGATGGCCGGGCAGGTGGCCTCCATGGACAGCGACACCTACCGGCGCTACCTGGAGACCCTGCCGGTGGTAGTCCAGCAGGAAATGGTCCACGGCCCCCTGGGCTACCTGCACGAGCGACTGGAACAGGCCCATGGCATGGGTGAGAAAGATCTGGCGACCGGGCTGCTGAACCGTGGCATCCGCGACCTGCGCCATCTGATCGAGCACGTCCAGCACCCCAACCGCAAGAACGCCCTGACCCGGCTGGATGAATACGAAACGCTCTGGCAGCGTCGGCTGAACGAAGGTGGCCACCAGGATGAACTGAAGGCCCGTCGTGATGCCCTGGCCAATACCGGGATACCCGGCCTCAAAGGCTGGGGCGAGGCGCCGGGGCAGTCCATGGTGGTGGACGACCGGCTGATCTTCCCCGGCCTGCGATTTGGCAACATCTATATCGGCCCGCAACCGCCCCGGGGCTGGGAAGTGGACGAGGAACTGCTGCACGCCAACACCACCTTCCCGCCGACCCATCAATACGTGGGCTTCTACCACTGGCTGCGGGATCACTATCAGGCGGATGCCCTGGTGTACGTTGGGCGCCACTCCACCCGGGAATTTCTTCCTCGTCGCCGTGCCGGGCTGACCGGGGACGACTACCCGGATCTGCTGGGTGGCGACCTGCCACTGATCTACCCCTACATCGTTGATGGTGTGGGCGAAGGCATACAGGCCAAACGCCGGGCCCTGGGGGTGATGATCAGCCACCTGACGCCGCCGCTGGCGGCCACCGAACTCTATGATGACTTGCTGGAATTGCGGCAGCTGGTGGAAACCTGGGAGTCCGCCAACGAGCCCGACAGCCCAACCCGGGAGCGGGCGCTGGATATGCTGCGGGAGAAAATCCGGATACTGGACATCGGCGAGGACCTGGAGCGGGAAATCGCTGGCGAGATGGGACTGTCGGAGGACGAAGTGTCCGTGGACGAACTATCACCCGACCTGTTGGTGCACGAAGCGGGCCACTACGTCACTGATATGCAGGAACACTTCATGCCTCTGGGGCTGCACGTGTTCGGCCGCGACTGGAGTGCGGATATGGTGGACACCATGCTGGACTCCATGGCCGGCAAGGCTGGCACTCCTGAGGCGGATTGGCGACAGAACCTGAAGGCTTCCCCGGCTGCGGAACGGCAAAGCTTCCTCGCTGCGCTGGACGGCCGCTTTGTGGCGCCGGGGCAGGGTAATGACCCATTGCGAACTCCGGCGGTATTGCCCACGGGCCGCAACTTCCATGCTCTGTCTGATGACCTGATTCCCACACGCGTGGCCTGGTCACTGGCGACCGAGCTGGCGGAAGAAGCCATGGCTGACAACAGCAAACAGCCGGGCGAGAGCGATGCCCTGGTGCTCTGGGCTTCCGACACTGTACGGGACGAAGGGGTAATGATCGCCTTTGGCATGAAACTGCTGGGTATTCGCCCGGTGTGGAACAGCCGGGGGATCGTGAAGGGGCTGGAACGTCTGCCCGCCGGACCGGAGACCGACACGCCGGTTCGACGCAACGTGGTCTTTACCACCTCCGGTTTGTTCCGGGACCTCTATGAGAGCCAGCTGGAATGGCTGGACCTGGCCTCCCGCTACGCCCTGGCCGGGGCGGCGAACACCATCGAAGCGGAACACCCGGACATGGTGGAAGCGTTGGATCAGGCCCTGTCGGATCTGCCGGTGGACATGCGCGAACGCGGTAATGAAACCCTGGCAGTCAACGGCGTCGCGGCCCGCTGGGTCGCGGATGCTCGGGTGCTGATGGCCGCGGGTGCCTCCGCGCGGGATGCCGGTGCCGAGGCCGCCCATCGGGTCTTTGGCACCGCACCGGGAGCCTACGGCGCCGGCGTGAACCGGCTGGCCACCCGCACTGGCGCCTGGCAGGACCGCTCACAACTGGGCGATGCCTACCGCCGTCGCATGGGCCACGTCTACGGCAAGGGCAGTCAGGGCGAGCCCGCTCACCAGGCCTTTGATCGCCAGCTGCACACCGTCAATCACACCTACCTGGGGCGGGCCAGTCATCTCTATGGCCTGCTGGATAACGACGACGGTTTCGACTTCCAGGGTGGTCTGTCCAACGCGGTGGAACACCTGCGCGGCGAGCCCCCGCAGAATCGCGTGTTGCAGTACGCCGACCCGAAGAATCCGCGTGTGGACTCGCTCCAGCGCGCACTGCAGGTGGAGCTGCGCGCCCGCAACCTCAACCCGCAATGGCTGGCGCCATTAATGGAGCATGGTTATGCGGGGGCCCGCACCATGGGCAGCGATTTCCTCGACAATCTCTGGGGTTGGCAGGTCACCAGCCCCCAGGTGCTGCGCTCCAGCATGTGGGACGAGATCAACGAAGTGTACTTCCAGGATCGCCATGACCTGGGGCTGGATGAGTTCCTGGCCGAGGGGCACAATGTCCACGTCAAGACTCATATGCAGGCCATTGCGTTGCTGGCGGCCAAGCGCGGGTTCTGGGAGGCGGATGTATTCACCCGTCGCGCCCTGGCCCGTGACTTCGCCGGCAATATCATCGACCATGGCCTGCCCGGCAGCGGCCATACCCGCCCCGACCATCCGCTGATGGACTGGGTGGCGGACCAGCTCGAGCCGCAACAGCGGGAAGCCTTTGAGTCCGCCCGCAAGGGTGGCTCGGCGGCTTACCCCCTAGGGGCCGCTGCCAATGACGATTGCCAGAATCAGACTAACCGGACAGCCTCATGCTGAATGTCTCCAGACCATTGGCGCTCTTCGGCGCAGCCGTGCTTGCCTTGTGGCAGGCGCCTGTACTTGCCGCCGAGGTGTGTGCTGTTGATGATACCGGCAAGGAGGTTTGCCTTGAGCAGCCGGCCAGCCGTATCGCGGCGTTGTCTCCCGGCGCCACCGAACTGGTCTGGGCCGCCGGTGCCGGAGAAAAAGTGGTCGCGGTGGTGTCCTTCAGTGATTATCCGGAAGCCGCCAAAGAGGTTGCTTCCGTGGGCAGCCATACCCGGATGGATCTGGAGCGGCTGATGGAACTGCAGCCGGACCTGGTGATCGGCTGGGTTACCGGCAATCCGCCGGAGCAGCTTGAAGCGCTGGCAGACCTGGGGTTACCGGTGTTTTCCATTGAGCCCCGCACGTTCGAGGCGGTGTCACACACCATTGAACGGCTGGCCACCCTGGCTGGCACCGAAGAAGAAGGCTTCGCCGAAGCCGAACGCTTCCGCCAGGGCATCGCCAAACTGGAACGCCAATACCGTAATGCGGAGCCAGTGCCGGTGTTCTATCAGGTCTGGGACGAACCGCTGATGACGGTGAACGATAAACACCTGATCGGCAAGGTGATCACCCTGTGTGGTGGCGTCAATGTGTTTGGTGACCTGGAACGACTGGTGCCTCGGATCAGCCCCGAGGCGGTGATCGGCGCCAACCCGGAAGCCATTCTCGCCGGTGGCATGGGGGAAGAGAACCGACACTGGCTGACCCGCTGGGAGGCATTCCCTGGTATTGATGCTACGGCCAAGGACAATCTTTATTTCATCCCACCGTCCCTGGTGCAGCGCCCGACACCCCGCATGCTGGAGGGTTCACAACTGTTCTGCCAGAAACTGGACGAAGCCCGTGCCAAACGCTGATCGGAGACGGCACCGGTGAGCCGGCCATTGCTTAAGCCGCTGCTGATCCTGGCGTTGGCCAGCCTGGCGGCGATGGTGTTGTCCGTGGGCACGGGCAGCGTCAGCGTGGCACCGGGGCAGGTGCTGGCGGTGCTTCTGGGTGAGGGCAGTAACCTGCAACAAACCCTGGTGCTGGAACTGCGCCTGCCCCGAACCCTGTCCGCGTTTGCCACCGGCGGGCTGTTGGCCGTGGCCGGAGCATTGATGCAGGTCCTCCTTCGCAACCCGCTGGCAGATCCCTATGTACTCGGCCTTTCCGGCGGCGCTGCCGTGGGCGCGTTGTTGGCCATGCTGGCCGGGCTGGGCGGTTTGATCATTTCCGGTTCGGCCTTTGCCGGCGCCCTGCTGGCCACCCTGATGGTGTTCGGTCTGGCCCATGGCACCGGCAGCTGGACGCCGTCACGACTATTGCTGACCGGTGTGGTGGTGGCAGCCGGCTGGGGCGCGGTGATTACCCTTATGCTGGCCATCAGCCCGGCCCAGCGCCTGCCCGGGATGCTGTACTGGCTGATGGGGGATGTGTCCTACGCCCGTTCGCCCTGGCCGGCTCTGGGCTTCCTGTTACTGGTGTGCCTGCTGGTGGTGCCGCTCGGCCGCAGCCTGAACGTACTGGCGCGCGGACCTATGCAGGCAGCCGCTTTGGGGGTTGCGGTGCGACCGCTGGAGTGGACGATCTATATCCTCGCCAGTCTGCTCACTGCGACCGCTGTCACCATGGCTGGCAGTATCGGTTTTGTCGGCCTGGTGGTGCCCCACATGTTGCGACTGGTGCTGGGGAACGACCAGCGCCTGATCCTGCCTGCCTGCGCCCTGGGCGGAGGTGCCCTGCTGGTGCTGGCGGATACCCTGGCGCGGGTGGTTATTGCGCCGGAACAATTACCGGTGGGTGTGATTACCGCCCTGCTGGGGGTGCCCACATTCCTTTACCTGTTGTACCGGAGCCGCTGATGAATCCGTTACGGGCAAAAGAACTGGTCATTGATATTCCCGACCGGGGCGACGGCCAGCCCCTGGACTTCACGGTGAAACCGGGGCAGATGTGGGGCGTGCTGGGCCCGAACGGCGCTGGCAAGACAACACTGCTGCACACCCTGGCCGGCCTGCGGGCGCCGCGCCATGGGGAAGTCCGTTTGGGTGAGCACTCACTGACCGAGCTCCGGCGCCGGCGGATTTCACAACAACTGGGGTTGGTGTTTCAGGAACGGCAGGATGGCTTTCCTGCCACGGTACTGGAAACCGCGCTGATTGGCCGCCACCCCTGGCTGTCGCCCTGGCAGATGGAATCGGGGGAGGATGAGCGCTTTGCGCGGCAGGCACTGGAACAACTGGATGTGGGCCACTTGAGCGACCGCCTGGTGAACACCCTTTCCGGTGGCGAGCGTCAGCGTGTGGCCATCGCCACAGTGCTGACACAGGCGCCCGATACCTGGCTGCTGGATGAACCCACCAACCATCTGGACCTGCACCATCAGGTGTCGGTATTGCAGTTGCTGACGGAGCAGGCTCGCAGTGGGCGCTCGGTATTTATGTGTCTGCACGACCTCAACCTGGCTGCCCGCTGGTGTGATCACCTGTTATTGCTCTTTCCAAACGGCGAAGCGTGCTGGGGGGCAGCCGAACGGATGTTGGTGCCGTCTGCACTCGAAAGACTTTATGACCAGGAGTTGTTGGCGGTGGAGGTAGACGGCACGCCACTCTTTGTGCCCAGGAAAGGCTAAACACAGGATGCGATTGCGGTAGCCAAACCGATGGTTTAGCATGCTCCATTGGAAGACAGGTGCCCCTAACGTCAGGGGATAATCGGGAAGTGTGGTTAGGCCCCAGGCCAATCCCACGGCTGCCCCCGCATCGGTAATAAAGGTTAAACCCTGCTATACCACCGGCTACGGCTGGGAAGGAGCAGGGCTCGATGGCGCCATTGCTGCGCTGTCGCCCTTTGAGCCCGAAGACCGGCCTGTTATTTTATCAATCCTTCAACGGTGCGGCGGGCACTTGGGGAATTATATGTCTGCTATTGTCTCATCTGCAAAGGCGAGGCCTAAGGCCTCTCTGATCAACGTTTCTTCTCTTCTGCAACAAGGGGCGGTTGTCCTGTTCGGCGTTCTTATCCTTTTCGCCGTTGGGTTTGTGCCTCTGGATGTCGCGCACAACGCGGCACACGATACCCGCCACAGTTTTGTGTTTCCCTGCCACTGAACATCAGTGTGTCGTAGGGGGATCTGTCCCTGCGAGTGAAATACAGCGTTGTTAACCAGAAGTTGAAGGAAATTCTAATGTTCCGTTCGCTAATTTTCGGCGCCTGTTTGATTGGCGTTATTACCGGTCTGTTGCTCACCGCTGTTCAGTCGGTTGGGGTGACACCGACGCTTTTGGCTGCAGAGCAGTTTGAAAGTAGTGAGGCGCCAGCAGAGGTTGCGCACACTCACCATAATCACACTCATGGCGAAGGTGAGAGTGCAGATCACCATCACGATCCTGATGTCTGGGCGCCCGAAGAGGGTACTGAGAGGTGGCTGTATACGGCGCTGTCGAATGTGCTGGCGGCGATTGGTTTCTCCGCGATCATGCTGGTGGTTATGAATCAACTGTATGTTCGCGGTCGCCTACGACTAACGCCGGCCCACGGTTTGTTTGTCGGGGCGTGCAGTTATCTTGTGGTGTTCGTTGCGCCTGCCATCGGGTTGCCCCCGGAAATTCCCGGTACGGCCAGTCCCGCACTGATGTCCCGCCAGCTGTGGTGGGTATTCGCCGTGTTGTCGGTTGCCATTGGATTGGGTGTGCTATTTTTGGCACGACGCTGGAAAAAAGTGCTCGCATTCCCTTTGTTGGTCCTGCCTTATGGGTTTGTACCCGTACACACCGGGCCGTTATTCGAGAACCCCGACGCGACGGTCGTCGCATCGCTCATGGCTTTGCACAGCGACTTCATCTGGATATCAGCGATTACTAATCTGTTTTTCTGGTTATCGGTCGGATTGTTATGCGCCCTGATACTGCAACGTTCATACAAGACAAGTCAGATCGGTAATGAGCAAGCGCCAGCCTGAGTTTCCGTTTACCGCAATCGTTGGGCAGGAGCCGCTGAAAACCGCGTTGGTGCTGAATGCAATCAACCCCCGGATTGGCGGCGTCGTAATTTCGGGCCCACGCGGGAGCGCCAAGTCGACGCTCGCACGGGGGCTGGCAGATGTATTGCCGATCACCGAGCGGAAAAGCTTGCCGTTTGTGAACCTTCCTTTGAGTACAACGGAGGATCGCCTGGTGGGCAGTTTGGACCTTCAGCAGGTTCTGACCCAACAGGAAACCGCTTTCCGACCCGGCCTATTTGCCGACGCAGACGGCGGAGTGCTGTATGTGGATGAAGTCAACTTATTGCCAGACAACCTGGTCGATTTGCTTTTGGACACAGCCGCGCGTGGCATTAATGTGGTTGAGCGCGACGGTATCAGCCATAGCCACAGTGCCCGGTTCATGCTCATCGGTACGATGAACCCGGATGAAGGTGATTTACGCCCCCAGTTGCTGGACAGGTTTGGGCTGTGTGTGGAGTTGGCGCACACCATGCCCAGGGATCAGCGTGTGGCCATCGTTCAACAATGCGAGGCCTTTGAACGCGACCCGGATGGCTTTTGTGCGGATTTTGCGCCGGAGCAGAAAGCGCTGGCGGAACGCATTCGAACGGCGCAGTCGCTCTTGCCGGGCGTTGTTACCGATCCGTGGGTGTACCAGTACATCGCAGAGGCCTGTGAAGCCGCCCAGGTTGAAGGAGTGCGAGCGGATGTGGGCTGGCACCGGGCGGCGCAGGCTCATGCGGCCTGGCGGGGCAGCGACACCATTGCCCGGGAAGATCTGGACGCCGTGGAGGAATGGGTGCTCGTCCATCGTCGCAAGATGGCAGCCGAGCCGCCTGATTTCCCCCCGCCCTCATCGCCGCCTCCATCCAAGGGTTCTTCAGGGGCATCCCGGGTGGATAGTCAGAAGTCAGAAGCCCGAAACGGGCAAGGCTCTAGTGCCTCAGAGAGTACGTCCGAACAGGGCCAGTGGGGCGCCATGCCACCAATAGCAGAGAAGACGCTCCCACTCGATCAGGGCATTCATAATCGATTGCCGCAATTGCAGTCAGCGCTGGCGCATCGCATGCAAAGCCCTGTGTCAGAGGCCAGCAGCAAACGCAAAGGCCGCCAGAGCGGGCAACGTTCCCGTTTACAGGGGGCCGAAAAGCCAGATTGGTTTGCCACTCTGGTGGCTAGCCGGGGCCGATGGCCGTTAACCTCAATCCGCTTTCAGAAGGAACGCGTAGGGCAGCCGACGGTGCACTTCGTGTTACTGGATACGTCTGGCTCCACCCTGGGTGGGCGCCTGTTCGGTCAGGCCAAAGGCCTGGTCCAGGCGTTGGCGACCCTGGCCTATGGCAAGCGCGATCAAATGGCGGTCCTGGGGTTTGGTAATGACCGGATCACGCCGCTGCTTCAACGCTGTCGGGCACCCAAGGCCATGCTTTCACGGCTGGATGCCTTAAGCGGGGGCGGAGGTACGCCTTTGCGTGAGGCTCTCGCTCAGGCGTCCCGACTGATTCGTCAGTGGCACAAACGGGAGCCTGGGCTCAGGGTGAAAACCTACCTGATAACCGATGGCCGAACTCGCCAGTCTCTGGTCGGCTTACCGCCTCTTGGCGACTGCGTGGTGGTGGATGTGGAACGGGGCCCGGTCAAACGGGGGCGGGCCCAGCGAATTGCGCAACAACTCGGTGCCGTCTATCTGCCCGGGTCTGTTATGGGAGTCGAAGCCGGATGAACCCCACCGATAAAAACGCGATCACTGAATCGGTAAGTTGCCCCGCGGTTTTTATTGCTGCGCCCGCATCGGGCCAGGGTAAAACCACCATCACCGCCGCTCTGGCGCGACTGTTGCGTAACCAGGGCAAAGTAGTGCGGGTGTTCAAAACTGGCCCGGATTATCTTGATCCACAGGTGCTGGCCCAGGCCTCCGGGCAGCCGGTAGATCAGCTCGACCTCTGGATGGCTGGTGAGACCTATTGCCGACGACGGCTTTTCGAGGCAGCTCGCAGCGCTGACGTGATTCTGGTGGAAGGCGCCATGGGGATTTTCGATGGTGAGCCGTCAAGTGCCGACCTGGCGGCCAGGTTCGGTTTGCCCATGTTGATCGTGATGGACGTTAAGGGCATGGCCCAGACGGCCGCTGCCTTGGTATCCGGCATCGCCAACTTCCGCGATGATGTGTCGGTGGTCGGTCTGCTTGCCAATGCTTGTGCTTCCGCGCGTCACCGAGAGCTGATCGAACTGGCGCTGCCCAAAGATGTTCCGCTGTTGGCGGCGTTACCCCGTGATTCGAGTCTGGCCCTGCCGGAACGTCACCTGGGTCTGGTCCAGGCTTCCGAAGTGCAGGAAGATCTGGAGCTCCGGTTTGAGGCCGGGGCAAAAGCACTCGCCTCCGAAGCGCTGGCAGAGGCTTTGATGCGCCTGCCTCCGGTAGTGTTTGAAGCACCGTTTGAGGACCCCTTCGTTGAGCTGCCTTCCATGGCCGGTATAACGGTGGGCGTAGCTCGGGATCCGGCTTTCAGCTTTGTTTACCAAGCCAATCTGGATCTGCTGCAGCAGATGGGGGCGGAGCTTTGTTACTTCTCGCCTATTGCGGACAGTTGCCTCCCTGAGTGTGACGCGCTGTGGCTGCCCGGTGGTTATCCCGAACTCTATGCCAGCTCGCTTGCCGGTAATCGCAGTATGAAAGCGGCGCTTCTCGGCTTTTTTGCCGCCGACAAGCCCATTCTTGCCGAATGTGGCGGCTTGCTGTATTGCCTGGAGACCCTGACGGACTATAACGATCAGACTCACGAAATGCTGGGCCTGCTACCGGGGGAGGGCGCCATGCGCGGCCGCCGCGGGTGCCAGGGCATGCAAACCGCCGACCTGCCGGAAGGGCCGGTACGGGCGCATGCTCACCACCGTTCGATAAGCCAGGGAACGCCCGAACCTATCACCCACGGGCGCCGACAGCGACACCCCGCACCCGGCGAACCAATCTATCGTGCCCGTCGCCTTACCGCCTCCTATCTCCACCTGTTTTTTCCAAATAATCCCACAGCGGTGGCAAGGCTGTTCTCCCCGGAGCCACAGCTTCAAACCTGCGACCAAAGTGATTCAAGGAGCCTGTCCGATGCAGTTGAATAAGATTCCGGCCACCGTTGTAACCGGCTTTCTCGGTAGCGGTAAAACCACGCTGCTGGCGAGCATCCTGCAACAGGCGTCTGGTAAGCGCATTGCCGTGATAGTGAATGAGTTCGGTGAGCAGGATATCGACTCCGACCTACTGCGCAGCTGCTCACTGGGGTGCGAAGAAGAAAGCGTAACCGATTCGGACGACGGCATTTATGAGTTGGCCAACGGCTGCATTTGTTGCACGGTGGAGGAAGAGTTTCTGCCGGTCATGAAAAAACTGGTGGAGCGGCGCCAGGACATCGATCATATCCTCATTGAGACCAGTGGCCTGGCATTGCCGAAACCCCTGGTTCAGGCTTTTAACTGGCCGGACGTCCGCCAGCACTGCACCGTGGATGCCATCATCACGCTTGTTGATGGGCCCGCTGTGGCGCAGGGCCGTTACGCCGATGATGTGGATAAGGTCGATGCTCAACGGCGCGCGGATGAAAATCTGGACCATGACGCGAGCTTGAGAGAACTGTTGGACGATCAATTGGGTGCGGCCGATCTGGTCATTGTCACCAAGACCGATTTGCTCAGTTCTGAACAGAAGCACGATGTTGAGCGCATCGTCCAGCAGCGGGTTCCCGCCGCCGTTAAAACCCTTTTTATCGATAGAAATACTTTGACGGAAGACACGGCCCAGCTGAAGGCACTGATGGGCATGGCCGCTGCCAGCGAACAGACGATTGATCAGGTTGAAAATCATCACGACCGCTATCACATGGAGGGGGCGCACCACGACCATGCTCACGATCATTTCGATTCTTGTGTGGTGACGCTCGGAGAGGTGGACGCGGATCGTCTGGCAGAAGGGCTTCGGGAATTACTGCAGACAAATCCGATCTATCGCGCCAAGGGCTTCGCGGCTCTGCCCGGCAAGCCGATGCGCCAGGTGATACAGGCCGTTGGCAAGCGCCTCGATAGCCACTTTGATCGGCTCTGGCGACCAGGCGAGACACGGCAGACCCAGTTGGTGATTATTGGTAAACATCTGGACCCGGCCCAAATCCAGGCCACCTTGGCCAGGGCGGAGAGGGTCCAGGCCTAGCCTATGCACCTTTTTGCGGCCAAACCCGGCGGGTTCGTGGACGACGAGGGCATCCTCGACCTGCAACAGACGCCCGGCGATATTGTTGTTCTTTCCGCGGCCGACAGCAGCTTGTCGGCATTGGCCCAGGGTGCCGAGCGGTTGGGCGAAGACTATCCCCGGGTGCGGCTGGCCAATTGGATGAACCTGCTCAAACCAGCCGCTTATGACCTCTATGAAACTAAGGTGCTGGAGCAGGCACGCCTGGTCGTTCTCTCGTTGCTGGGCGGCACGGGCTATTGGGAATATGGCTATGAACGGCTTTTGGCCTGGGCCGAGGCGGCTCCGGGGCGGCAGCTTATTGTGGTGCCCGGCTGTGAAGACCCGGACGAGGGGTTGCTCAAAGCCTCATCCGTGTCGTTTGAGACCGCCTGGTCTGTTTGGCGCTATTTGCGTGAAGGCGGTGCCGATGGTGCAGAGCAACTGCTGCGGTTTATCGCCGATCAATGTCTGCAGCTCGATTACCCCTGGCGCGAGCCCAAAGCCATCGCCAAGGCGGCGCTTTACCGCCCTGCTTCTGGCGGCGGTACCCATGAGACCACGCTGGCGCAGTGGCAGGAGTCCCGGCAATCCGGTCAGCCGGTTTGCATTCTGGTCTTCTACCGCAGCCACTTGCAGGGCGCCAACACGGAGGTTGTCGATGGCCTGATCCAGGCATTGCACTGCAAGGGGCTCAGCCCGTTGCCGGTGGTCGTGTCTTCGCTGAAAGACGATGATTGCCTGACCTTTATCAACCAGTTGATAGAGCAAACGGGCGCGACTTTAATCGTCAATACCACGGGATTTTCGATCAACCGGTCTCCAGGGGATGTGGATGCCCTGTCGAGCCCGGAAGGCGAGAGCACATTTGTCGGCAGGCCCGTTGTGCTGCAAGCAATGCTCTCAAGCAGTACGGAAGAGGATTGGCAGAGCCAGTCAGGCGGTTTGCGCAGTCGGGATGTGGCCATGCAGGTGGTGCTGCCTGAAATGGATGGCCGTGTGATCACCCGGGCCGTGGGCTTCAAAACCGAAGCCCACTACAGCGAGCTGTGCCAGTTGTCGGTTATCCGCCACCAGCTGAATCCGGAGCGGGCGGACTTTGTGGCCGAGCTGGCCCGACGTTTTTGCGTGCTTCGCCACACCCCCAACCATAAAAAACGTGTAGCGCTTATTCTGGCCAATTACCCCAACCGCGACGGGCGAATTGGCAATGGTGTTGGCCTGGATACGCCTGCTTCCACGGTCCGGATTCTGCGGAGTCTGAAAGCGTCAGGCTACCCGGTGGCCGACATACCAGCCGACGGCGCCGGTCTGATTGAGGCCCTGCAGTCAGTGGTGACCAACGCCGCGGATAGCATCGACCAGCGCGCCTGCGGGCAGAGCATTGCGGTAGAAGATTATCTGACCTGGTTCCAGACTCTGCCGTTGGCTCTGCAGCAATCGGTGTGGTCGCGCTGGGGGCACCCCCGCCAGGATCCCAAATGCCGCGCCGGTCGGCTGATGATTGCCGGCATTCGCCTGGGCGAAACCTTTGTCGGTATTCAGCCTGAACGAGATCTGGGCGAAAACCCAACGGCGACCTATCACGATACCGAACTGGCGCCACCCCACAGTTACCTGGCCTTTTATCTCTGGCTGCGTGAGCACTACCGCGTGGACGCGGTGGTCCACGTGGGTAAGCACGGCAACCTGGAATGGTTGCCAGGCAAGAGTACGGCCCTGTCCGCCGAGTGCTGGCCCGACATTGTGCTGGGCCCTATGCCGCTGTTCTATCCGTTCATTGTCAACGATCCGGGTGAGGGCGCACAGGCGAAGCGCCGCACCCAGGCGATTATTGTCGATCACCTGATGCCGCCCATGGCCCGGGCAGAACTCTATGGTGCCATGGCTGAACTGGAGGCGCTGACCGATGAGTATTATCAGGCGCTGGGGATGGACCCGCGCCGCGAGGCGCTGTTGCGTCAGTCGATTGTCGACCATCTGCGCCAGGCTGGCATCGACCAGGAGCTAAGCCAGGGCGTTACGGACGACGCCGAGGACAACGATGAAGCACTTCTCAATGAGCTGGATGGCTACCTCTGTGAGATCAAAGAATCCCAGATAAGGCACGGTTTGCACGTGCTGGGGGAGCTTCCCGAAGACGATAAACTCGCCGGTACCCTGGTGGCTTTGCTGCGGCTGCCGCGCGGGAGTGAGCCCGCCTATCGCGGTATTCTGCATAACCTGGTGGCGGATCTGGGCCTGGCCCTGGCCCCTGCGAGCCCGCCCGACGGCAGCAGCTTTGACCCGCTGGTCCCCGGGACAGGTGCCTGGGAGGGACCCCGCCCCGAGGCATTGCTAAAACTCAGCGACAGCCCCTGGCGCAGTGGGGCTGATACCCGTGATCGCCTGGAAACGTTGGCACACCAGATTGTGCTGGACCACGTCGTACAGGGTGATGTGAGTGAGGCGCTGGCCGCTGCCTACCCGGCTACAGCCGAGCAATGCCGTTACGCCCGCGACACCTTGCTGGCGGCCCTGAAGCGGGGCGTCCATATGGAAATCCAGTCACTGCTGGATGGTCTCAGCGGCTATTTTATTCCCCCTGGCCCGAGTGGCGCGCCTACGCGCGGGCGCCTGGATACCCTGCCCACCGGGCGAAACTTTTTCACGGTCGATAACCGGGCCATTCCTTCGCCTGCTGCCTGGACCCTGGGGGAAAAGTCCGCCCAGTCATTCATCGAGCGCTACCTGCAGGATAACGGTGACTTCCCCAAAAGCCTGGGCCTGTCTATCTGGGGTACGGCGGTCATGCGTACCGGTGGCGACGATATTGCCCAGGCGCTGGCGCTGATGGGCGTCAAGCCGGTGTGGTCCCTGGGTTCGCAGCGGGTGGTGGATGTTGAAGTTATTCCCACCATGCTGCTTGGCCGTCCGCGGGTGGACGTCACCCTGCGCGTGTCCGGCTTCTTTCGCGATGCGTTTCCCAATGTCATGCGGCTGTTCGATGCCGCTGTTCAGGCTGTCGTTGAGTATGAAGAGCCCGGCAACGAGAACACCATCCGCGATGCTGTGCTTGCGCGGCAGGCGGAACTTGAGGGACAGGAGCTTTCCGCTACCGAAGCCAGACGCCAGGCGAGCTACCGTATATTCGGCAGCCGACCAGGAGACTACGGCGCCGGTCTGAATCGTCTGATGGAGAAGCGCAACTGGCAGTCCCGGGATGATCTGGCCGAGGCCTATATTCAGGCCGGAGCCTATGCCTATGGTCAGTCCTCCGAATACGGCGTATCGGCCCGGTCGGACTTTGAACACCGGCTGGCGGGTATGGATTCGGTCCTGCATAACCAGGATAACCGGGAACACGACATTCTGGATTCCAATACCTATTTTGCCTTTCAGGGCGGCATGGCAAACGCCACCCATAGCCTGAGTGGCGCCATGCCGAGTACTTTTCATGCCGACCACGCCAACCCCGCTCAGCCGCGTATCCGCACGCTCAAAGAAGAGATTAACCGTGTTGTCAGGTCACGGGTGCTGAACCCGAAGTGGATCACGGCCATGCGTGAACACGGCTACAAGGGTGGCTTTGAAATGGCAGCGACAATCGATTCTCTGGTCGGGTACGATGCGACCACCGACCTGATCGCCGACTACCAGTACGAACAGGTTACCAATACGTTGCTGACCGACCCGAGCAACCAGCAATTCTTGCGCGACTACAACCTGTCGGCCCTGGAAGATATGGCGGAACGGTTGTTGGAGGCCGTACAGCGGGGCTTATGGAAAGAGCCCGGAGCTTACGCAGAGGTTTTACAGGACTTGCTACTCGATCTGGACGAAACGCGGGAGCGTGCCGGGACCACCGTCGGTAGAGGTCCCCATGGGGGATAAGGCCCAGATTAAAGGCTGGTGCCCCGGTGCCTGGCAACCGATGGCCTCCGGCGATGGTTTAATCGTGCGGGTGCGCCCCCGGCATGCGGAACTCACCCGACGGCAGATGCTGGCGCTCTGTGAGGCGGCCCAGCGTTGGGGGAGTGGGGTGATCGACCTCACCAATCGCGCCAACCTCCAACTGCGTGGCGTCCGTGAAGAGGCTTGGCACCCGCTCATGAAGGCATTGGTTCAGGCGCGTCTGGTTGAGGATGACCCCTCACTGGAGGCGCGTCGGAATCTGTTGGTGGCACCGGATTGGCAGCCGGGTGATGCCACACACCAGGCGACCACCGCCTTGCTGGACCAGCTCGCCGAGTTACCGGACTTACCCGCTAAGGTGGGTTTTGCCGTTGATGCAGGTGAAAGCCCTGTTCTGGCGGCGCATTCCGCGGACTTTCGCATTGAGCGTGCGGCGACCGGCCAACTGCTGGTTCGGCTTGACGGCCGTCAGAGGGGCACGCCGGTAGAGTCGCCTGCCGCCGCAGTGGCGCTCATTATCCGGTTGGCCCATTGGTTTGCCGAGTCCGGAGGGCTCCAGTCGGGGCGAATGCGACGCCACGAAGGCCTTTTGCCGCCTTGGGCGCCGGAATCTTTGCCGCCGGCAAAGTCCCGCCCGCCATTTGCCTTGGGGAACCATGCGCTGGGGGCGGTTTATGGGCTGCGTTATGGCCAAGTGAACGCCGAAACCCTGAGTCAACTACTGAAGACCAGCGACGTTGAATACATTCGAGTGACGCCCTGGCGTCGCTTTCTGGTCACCGGCGTTAAAGCCCGCTTTCTGGACGGCCTGTTGATCGATAACCAGGCACCAGAGCTAAAGATTGATGCCTGCCCCGGTGCACCTTATTGCGAGCAGGCCACCGTTGGTACGCGGCTACTGGCAACGCATCTGGCGGGCGCAACGAACGGCTCTCTGCACGTCTCCGGTTGCCCCAAGGGTTGCGCGCGGCGTCTGCCTGCGGACGTTTGTATTGTCGGCCGACACGGTCGTTATGACCTGATTTTTCGCGGAAGTGCTGATGGGACACCCCATGTCACTGGCCTGACGGAATCTCAGGTACGCCACTATTTTGGAGTTGAATAATGCTTCACACCTATGAAACAGACGGCTCTGCCATTTACCGGGAGTCCTTTGCGATTATCCGGGGCGAGGCGAATCTCGACCATTTTTCCGAAGACGAAGAGCCGGTGGCAGTGCGCATGATTCATGCGTTGGGCATGGTAGAGCTGGCTCCGTCGATATTATTCGGGGATCAAATGGTTTCCCGGGCACGGGCCTCATTGGAGCAGGGAGCGCCAATCCTGTGTGACACCCGCATGGTCGCCGAGGGCATCACCCGGAAAAGACTACCGGCGGATAACGCTATCGTCTGTACCTTAACCGATGACCGGGTTCCGGCGCTGGCGAAGGAGATGGGCAATACCCGTTCGGCGGCGGCGCTGGAGTTATGGCGGCCTTTCCTGGACGGTGCCGTGGTGGCCATTGGTAACGCACCCACGGCCTTGTTTCATTTGCTCAATATGCTGCAAGACCCGAGCTGTCCGCGACCGGCGGCAATTATTGGCTGCCCGGTTGGCTTTGTGGGTGCGGCGGAATCGAAGCAGGCACTCTGGGACAGCGGCGCCGCGCCTTGCTGTATTGTGCGGGGCCGTCTGGGAGGCAGCGCGGTCACCGTGGCCGCCGTCAACGCTATAGCGGATCGAACAGAATGAAGAAGGGTACAATCTACGGTGTGGGCCTGGGCCCGGGGGCTCAGGATTTGATGAGCGTGCGCGCAGACAAGCTGATCCGGCAGGTCCGCCATATCGCCTATTTCCGTAAAAAAGGGCGCAAGGGCCATGCGCGTAGCATCGTAGAAGGCATGCTGGCGGACTCGGTCATAGAGCTGCCCATGGAATACCCGGTGACCACCGAAATTCCCGTTAGTGATCCGCGATACAACGAGTTATTGTCTGGCTTCTATCAGTCCTGTGTTGATCATCTGACCAGGCTGACCCAGGCCGGGGAAGATGTGGTTGTCCTGTGTGAAGGGGACCCGTTTTTCTACGGCTCTTTCATGCACCTTTTTACGCGTCTCAAAGACAGAGTGCCGGTTTCGGTGGTGCCCGGTATTACCGGTATGTCCGCTGCCTGGACGGCGACAGGGCAGCCATTCACATGGGGCGACGACGTGATGACTGTCGCTATGGGGACTTTACCCGAAGCCGACCTGGCCCAGCGGATAGCGGAGACCGATGCGCTCGTGGTCATGAAAATTGGTCGCAATCTCGCTAAAGTCCGGCGTGCGCTGGATCTGGCCGGGCGGATTGATCAAGCCTGGCTGGTCGAATACGCCGCCATGACGGAGGAGCGCGTCTTGCCCTTCCGGGAAGCCGGGGACATTGCGCCTTACTTTTCGATTTTGCTGATCCATGGCAATGGGAGGCGACCATGACCGGTTCACTCGTCATCGCCGGATTGGGACCGGGCGCGGCGGAACTGGTGACCCCGCAAGTGAGTCTCGCACTGCAGGAGGCAACCGACGTGGTGGGTTATGGCTCCTATGTGGAGCGCGTTCCGCCCCACCCAAATCAGGTTCGGCATATTTCGGATAACCGCGAGGAGCTGGATCGGGCTCGGCATGCGCTGCAACTGGCGGCAGCGGGCCGCAAGGTGGCGGTGGTATCGTCCGGTGATGCCGGAGTGTTTGCCATGGCATCGGCTCTTTATGAGGCGCTGGAATCTGGCGACCCCGCCTGGCGTTCTCTGGATATACGGGTTTTACCGGGCATCTCCGCCATGCTGGCGGCCAGTGCCCGGGTTGGCGCTCCGCTGGGGCATGATTTTTGTTGCATTAACCTGTCAGACAATCTCAAGCCCTGGGATCTCATCGAAAAGCGGCTACGCCTGGCGGCCGACGCGGATTTTGCCATGGCGCTGTACAACCCTCGCTCGAAAGCGCGTCCAGAGGGTTTCGCTCGTGCGCTCAAGGTGTTACTGGAGGCCTGCGGGCCCGAACGGGTCATGATATTTGCCCGGGCCGTCTCGACGCCTGAGGAGCAGGTTCTTATCACCACTCTGGCCGATAGCAAGCCGGAAATGGCCGATATGCGGACCCTGGTTATGGTCGGATCAAGCCTGACCCGGGTCATTGACCGAAATGGGCAAGCCTGGGCTTACACACCGAGGTCCACCGCATGACGGAGCCAGTGCAAAGCCTGGTCGACATCGTGCACTTCATGGCGGGTGGCGAGAGCAGGACGATTGATCATCAGCACCGGCAGCCCCAACTGGCGAGCCGCCACCAGCTTGGCCGCCGCGCCCTCGCCGCCGGCGTTCTTACTCACGATTCGGTCGATACGATGGCGCTTGAGCAGAGCCAGGTCGCCTTTCGCCGTGAAAGGTCCCCGATCAACAGTGACGGTACAGTCAGGAAGCGGCAAGGGACCCGCGGGCTCGTCGACAAGCCGCAACACATAGTGATGCTGCGGTTGTGCCTGGAACGCCTCAAGGTGTTGACGGCCGATGGCCAGCATGACTCGCTGGCGAGGGCCCGCCAACGCCTGAACCGCCGCCTCGACGTTGGCAACCTCTTGCCAGTGGTCGCCTTTGACAGGTTGCCAGGGCGGGCGGGTGAGTGCCAGCAAGTGAATACTGCTCTGTGCGCTGGCCAGGACCGCGTTCCGGCTTATCTGTTCGGCAAAGGGGTGGGTGGCGTCAACCAGATGCGTGAAGCCCTCGGCGCGCAAAAATTCTGCCAATCCTTCAGGCCCGCCGAATCCGCCGGTACGAACCGGTATCGGTTGAGGCTTTGGCGATCTGACTCGGCCTGCATAGCTATACAGCGCCGGCACACGAGCATCAGCCAGGGCCTTGGCCAACACCCCTGCTTCCGTCGTACCGCCAAGGATCAGGACTTTAATCATGGTTAATCCTGGGAACGCCCATTGGCTGACTATTATAGGGTGGGGCGAGCGTGGCACATCGGGCATTACGCCGGCAAGTCTGAATGCCCTGGAACAGGCGGAGATTATTTTCGGGGCCCACCGGCACCTGAAGGTTTTGTCTGGTGTTGATGCCGACGTTCGTGAGTGGCCGGTGCCCTTTGCAGAGGGTGTTCCAATGCTCCTGGCTGAACGGGGCCGGCGGGTGGTCATGCTGGTCTCGGGCGATCCGTTCTGGTTTGGGGCCGGGACCGTGCTCGCGCGACATCTGGACCCGTCGGAATGGGCTATATACCCAGGACCCTCCACCTTTAGCCTGGCTGCGTCGCGATTGGCTTGGGGGTTGGAGTCGACCCAGTGCCTGGGGCTGCACGCTGCGCCGCTTACCCGCATTCGCCCCTTTCTTCAGCCAGGTCAGCGGCTGCTGGTCCTGTTACGCGACGGTGGGGCGGTAGCCGAGCTTGGCCGTCAAATCACTCAATGGGGGTTCGGGCCCACCGTGATGCACATTCTTGAGGCACTGGATGGTCCGGGGGAACGCCTTCGCAGGATCAATGCTGATCAGAGTCCGCCGGACGATGTTCAACACCCGGTTGCCCTGGGGCTTGAGGTGGCTGGCGAGGGGCCGCCCTTACCGTGCACAGCTGGCATACCCGACGATTTTTTCGAACACGATGGCCAGATTACCAAGCAATCGGTTCGTGCCTTGACCCTGTCGGCGTTGGCGCCGAAGGCGGGCGAGAGATTGTGGGACATAGGGGCCGGTTCTGGTGCTGTTTCGATCGAATGGCTGCTTGCTCACCCGGACAACCAGGCCATTGGCTTTGAGGCATCGGTGGAACGAGCGGCCCGGGCTGCCCGAAATGCCCGGTCGCTGGGCGTGGACTGGCTGGCGCTGGTCGAGGGGCAGGCGCCGGAGGTGTTAGCCAATCAACCCCTGCCAGATGCCGTGTTCATCGGCGGTGGCTTGTCACAGGCTCTGCTTCAGGCGCTTTGGGAGCGCCTGCCGCAAGGGGTTCGAATCGTGGCCAATGCGGTGACACTGGAATCGGAAAGCCTGCTGATGCAATGGCATCAGGCCCGAGGAGGAGAATTGGTCCATCTGGCTTTTTCATCGGCCGGGCCAATCGGACCCCGGCGTGGCTGGAAGGCTCAGTATCCCATCATTCAGTGGCGGGTGACGACATGACGGTAGCGGGGTTTGGTCACCGCCGGGGAGCGCAGTTATCCTCTCTGGCCGAAGTCCTGGAGCGACTGATCCAGCACTATGGCCAGGTGGATAGACTCGTGGCGCTGGCCGACAAGGCCGAGCTGGTTCAGCTACTGGGCGCTGAGCGGGGGCTTCCCGTGGTCCTTATAGAAGGTGATGTCTGTGTGGGAGTCGAGACACTCACGCGCTCGCGACACAGTCAGCACGCTAAAAATACCGGCAGCGTCGCCGAAGCGCTGGCGTTGCTTGGGGCGGGGCAGGATTCACGCCTGCTTGGGCCCCGTCAGATCTCGGCAGATCGAATGGCCACCGGCGCTATAGCGGAACACATAATCTTATGACGGTACATTTTATTGGCGCCGGCCCCGGCGCCCCGGATTTACTCACCCTGAGAGGCCGCGATTTAATCACGGCCTCGCCGGTTTGTCTCTTTGCCGGCTCGCTGGTGCCGGAGGAAATACTGGCCCATTGTCCAGCCCATGCACGGGTCGTTAATACGGCGCCTCTGGCTTTGGATCAGATTATTGAGGAAATCCAGCGGGCGCACGCGGAGGGCCTGGACGTTGTTCGTCTTCACTCTGGCGACCTGTCGGTCTGGTCCGCCATGGGCGAGCAACTCCGGCGCCTTGAACAATTGCAAATCCCCTATTCGATCACTCCCGGAGTTCCCTCGTTTGCCGCGGCCGCAGCCAGTCTTGGCAAGGAGCTCACCCTTCCGGGTATCGCCCAGTCCGTTGTGCTGACCCGCACCCAGGGGAGGGCCAGTGCCATGCCAGAGAATGAAACGCTGGCACATTTCGCTCGCACCCAGGCCACGTTGGCCATCCATCTTTCCATTCATAACCTTTCCCATGTGGTGGAAGAGTTGAAACCATTCTACGGTGATGACTGCCCCGCCGCGATCGTCTGGCGTGCCAGCTGGCCGGACGAGCGGATAGTCCGGGGCACTTTGGCTACGCTGGAGCAGGCGGTGGGTTCAACGCTTACCCGCACCGCACTGATACTGGTAGGCAAGGCGCTGGCAACCAACGATTTTCAGGAAAGCCGCCTGTACGCTGTAGGCTACGATCGACGCTTCCGGCCGCAATCGGCAGACTCGCCATTTGCCGACGAGGATGGCCATGATTGAGCTGGCCCTGATCGGAATTGGTACCGGAAATCCGGACCATGTCACCTTGGCTGCGGTTCGCGCTTTGAATGATGCTGATCTGATTCTGTTGCCGCGCAAAGGAGACTCTAAAGCAGACCTGGTGGACCTGCGTCGCCTGCTCTGCGAGCGACTGCTTGAGTCAGACCGCCCAGCCAGGATAGTCGAGTTTGATCTGCCGACCCGTCAGGACAGTTCTGACTACCTGAAGGCGGTGGAAGAGTGGCATAGCGCCATAGCCGCCGTGTGGGGAGATATGGTCGATACCCACCTGCCTGATGGCGGCCGCGTTGCGCTGATGATCTGGGGCGACCCATCGTTGTATGACAGCAGTCTGCGGATTGCCGACCGTTTGAGTGAGCAGGGTAAACCCGTTGAGGTCCGCGTGATACCGGGCATTACCAGCCTGCAGGTGCTGACGGCGGAACACCGTGTTCCGCTCAATACCCTCGCGGAACCGGTGTTGATCACCACGGGGCGACGCCTGCGGGAGCGCGGTTGGCCGGCGGACGTACCCAGTGTCGCGGTTATGCTCGATGGCGGCAGTGCTTTCAGCTCTGTCCCCCCTAAAGACATTTATATCTGGTGGGGAGCCTATCTGGGAATGGACAAGCAGTGTTTGATGGCGGGCTGGTTAAGCGAGACTGGCCCTCAGATTACACAGCGCAGGGCGGAACTCAGACAGGAATTCGGCTGGATAATGGACATTTATTTACTGGCGAAGCAATAGCTACGCCCGCTCACCGTTAAGGAGCCTGATCATGCGTGAACGCGCCAAAAACCCCGAACGCCATGCCCGCCGCATGGAAGCCAAACAGAAAATCATGCAGGAGCGTATAGCTAACGCCCAGAAAGAGCAGGGCGTGTTGCTGGTGCTCACCGGCCCCGGCAAGGGCAAGAGCAGCTCCGGCTTTGGCATGGTGGCCCGGGCACTCGGCCATGGCATGAAAGTGGGCATTATCCAGTTCATCAAGGGCGCCTTCAGCACCGGTGAGGAAGCCTTCTTCCGGGACCTACCCAATGTCGACTACCACGTCATGGGTCAGGGCTACACCTGGGACACCAAGAACCGGGAGCAGGACGTGGAAGCCGCCAATGCCGCCTGGGATGTGGCGGCCGCGATGCTGAAGGACGACAGCTACGACCTGATCCTGCTGGACGAACTCAACATCGCCCTGAAATACGACTACATCGACCTGGACCGGGTGCTGGATGATCTGCAGGCCCGGCCGGAGATGCAGCATGTGGTGGTCACCGGTCGTTCAGCGCCGCAGGAACTGGTGGATCTGGCGGACACAGTGACGGAAATGGGCATTGTGAAGCATGCCTTCAAGGATCAGGGCGTGAAGGCCCAGAAAGGCGTAGAGCTGTAACAGGCGGGAACCCATGACCACACTGATGATACAGGGCACCACCTCCGACGCCGGCAAAACCACGGTGGTGGCCGCCCTGTGCCGGTGGCTGGCGCGCCAGGGCATTTCCGTGGCGCCGTTCAAGCCCCAGAACATGGCCCTCAACAGCGCGGTTACCGTGGATGGTGGCGAGATTGGCCGCTCCACCGCCCTTCAGGCCCTGGCCTGTGGCCTGGAGCCCCACAGCGACATGAACCCGGTATTGCTCAAGCCCCAGAGTGATCGGGGCGCCCAGGTGATCCTGCGGGGCAAGGTCCATGGCAATATGGATGCGCTGGATTACCACGCCTACAAGGCGGAGGCGATGACCTCGGTGATGAACGCATGGCGCGATTTGAGCGCCCGTTATGACGTGATCATTGCTGAAGGCGCTGGCAGCCCCGCCGAGATCAACCTGCGCACCAATGATATCGCTAACATGGGTTTCGCCGAAGCGGCGGACTGCCCGGTGCTGCTGGTCGGCGATATCGACAAGGGCGGCGTGTTCGCGCAACTGGTGGGCACCCTGGAACTGGTTTCCGACAGCGAACGGGCACGCACCAAAGGCTTTATCATCAACCGTTTCCGGGGCGATATCGCCCTGCTGGAACCGGGGCTGGACTGGCTGGCCGAACGCACCGGAAAACCCGTAACCGGCGTACTGCCTTACCTGCACGGACTGGTGATCGACGCCGAAGACAGCGTGGGCACCAGTGGCACCAGCAAGGCCGGCGCGCTGAACGTGATCGTTCCGGTATTGCCCCGCATCAGCAACCATAACGATTTCGATCCCCTGCGCCTGCACCCCGGAGTTAACCTCCAGTTCATCGGCCCCGACCAGTCCATCCCCCCGGCGGACCTGATCCTGCTACCCGGTAGCAAGAGCACCCGCCACGACCTGCAGTGGCTGAAGGCACAGGGGTGGCCTGCGGCGATCCGCAAGCATCTGCGATACGGTGGCAAAGTCTTCGCCATCTGCGGCGGTTTTCAGATGTTGGGTACCGAGGTACAGGACCCGGACGGACTGGAAGGCGAGGCCGGTAACACCGAAGGCCTGGGCCTTCTGGACATGACCACACGCATGGTGGACGGCAAGCAGCTGAAGAACGTAACCGGCACACTCGCCATCGGCCCGGACAAAGCCAGCTTCACCGGCTATGAAATGCATAACGGTGTCACCACCGGGCCTGCTCTGGCATCCCCCATGGCTGAACTGAATGGCAGACCGGACGGCGCCATCAGCGTGGATGGTCTGGTAGCGGGTACCTACGTTCACGGCATCTTCGATCAACCCGAAGCCTGCACCGCGATCCTACACTGGGCGGGCCTGGGTGCCGACACAGAGCTGTCGGGCGAGGCGGTGAATTACCAGCAACACCGCCAACAACAACTGGACCGGCTGGCAGACCTGGTGGAAGACCATCTGGACACGGATTGGCTACGCAACCTGCTGGGCCTCGGCAAACAGGACACACAAAACCGATGACCGACCACAACCGCCCTTTCAGCGATAATGAACGCGATGGCCTTTACCGAGCCATCTACGAACGGCGGGATGTCCGATCCCAGTTTCTGCCCGACCCGATCCCGGCGGACGTCCTGGCCCGCCTGCTTAGCGCCGCCCACCACGCCCCATCGGTGGGCTTTATGCAGCCCTGGGACTTTATCGTTATCGACAGCACCGAGGTGCGCCAGTCCGTCCTCGACATCTTCGAGGAAGAGAACCGCAAGGCCGCCGATAACTACAGCGGCGAGCGCAATACCCGCTACAAGAGCCTGAAGCTCCAGGGCATCCTTGAAAGCCCCATCAACCTCTGCATCACCTGCGATCGCAGCCGCGGCGGCACCCACGTGCTGGGCCGCAACTCGATTGTGGAAACCGACCTGTTCAGCACCTGTCTGGCAGTACAGAACCTGTGGCTGGCCGCCCGCGCCGAAGGCATAGGCGTGGGCTGGGTCAGCATCCTGGATCAGCAGAAGCTCGCTAGCACGCTTAACCTGCCGGAACAGGTTTATCCGCTGGCCTACCTGTGCCTGGGCTACGTCAGCGAATTCCTCGACCAGCCGGAACTGCAGGCCAAAGGCTGGCGCTCACGGTTGCCGATTGAGGAGCTGGTGCATGGCAACGGCTGGGGGCAGCCGCAGGAAAACGTCGAGCTGAAGGTGGCACTAAAAAAACAGGAGCGGAATTGAGGGCAGTCAGGCATCTAGTGGGCTGCTGATGCCGCGCTCATGGGTGCCGACCACATGAGTGTATATTTGAGTGGTGCTGAGGTCGTTGTGGCCCAGTAATTCCTGAATGCTGCGAATGTCTGTGCCTCGCTTTAACAGATTGGTTGCGAAGCTGTGGCGGAAAGTGTGACAGCTGGCTTTCTTTCGTATACCCGTTGCCCTGATCGCGTCATTTACTGACCGACGAATATGCTGTTCACCGACATGATGCCGTCGCCGAACCCCTGAGCGGGGATCAATCGACAGGCGCATTGCCGGGAAAACGTATTGCCAGCCAGGACTACGCGCTGCTTTGGGGTACTTTTTGGCTAGCGCACCAGGCATGTAGACCTCGCCAAAACCATCTTCCAGATCCTGCCGATGGAGAGAGAGGGCGAATTCCACTTGATTCTTCAGGCTCTCACAAATTGAGGCTGGCAGGATTGTGCGTCGCCATTTGTCACCCTTGGTTTCCCGTATAAACAGACACGGTTCCGAAAAATCCACATCCTGCACCCGCAAGCGCGTTGCCTCCATCACCCGCAAACCAGAGCCATACATCAGGCTGGCTACCAGCCTGTTAGTGCCCTGCATATTCGACAACACCGACATCGCTTCATCATGACTAAAAACCGTTGGTAACTTGCGGCCACGATTTGTGTTGGTGAACTGCAGGTTGCCCAGTTCTCTGCCGAGAAACTGGTGATACATGAAAACCACCGCATTCAACGCTGTTTTCTGCGTGTTGACCGCCACGTTGCGATTGTTCGCCAGATGACTTAACCACGCATTCACCTCCTCTGCACCCATGGATTCCGGATGGCGTTTTTCGTGGAACCGGATAAATTCCCGTACCCAGTTGCAGTAGGTTTTCTCGGTGCGATAAGCCAGGTGCCGGGCGCGAATAAATGCGCGGAAACGATCCATGAACCGGGTCGGGATAGCTGGCAGTGGGACTGGAATGTCATCCATGAATACAAGTCCTTTTGGTGCTGTATATGCATACAGTTTATGTAGGGCTTGCGGCGTTGGCAACTGGAAAAATGATCATTGCGACCATGAACTGGGTGAGTTTGTAGAAACCTGTAAGTTTCCTTTCTAAATCAGTGGTATGGAAGGGTGGTTGAAAAAGTGGATAGTGGTCTTTGTGATCATTTTTGTTTGGGACGGCGGTCAGGAAAACAGCCAGAACTTATTGACCTGACGGGATTTTCTGCCTAGTTTTGGGAAACTGTTGAATTGAGATATGAGTCAGTGGAAAAGTGATCATTCAGACTCATATACAAATGTTATGCACCACATGGATGATGAGTCGTGAGTAAGATTTTGTATTTACTGATGCTGTGTATTTTGGTGGCTGGGTGTAGCAGCAAAGCCGTGTATGACAATATGCAGCGGAACAACCGACAAGAATGCGTCAGTGTGCCACCCGCTCAGTATGAAGAATGCATCGAACGTTCCAGTAAGTCATACGAAGAGTACAAGAGAGATCGGGCAGAAATGCTCAAGTCCGAATAATAGAGCCGCGGGCCCTCAAGAATCGGGCTCATAGGCCTGCAGAGCGGTAGCGGCGGCATAACAAGGCGCATCAATACGCGGCCGAGGGCCGCCGGACGCCCTTTCCATTGCGGCTGCGCCTCCATTACAAGGGCGCCGTTGAGCGCTGGCGTTAAGCTCTAAGGGGTACAACGTGCAGTTTTTAAGTATGTTGGGGAAAAAGCTCAAGTCTGATGATGTCATCGAATTACTTGAGCACTTCGATATTGATGTTGTGTACGACTTTGATCGACTGCACGAGGGTATGGAGGACGCCTATTGGGCCTCTGCTCACCAGCAAGGTTTTCAGTTCAGATTTGATGAAGAGCAGACTTTAGACGTTATTTTTTTGTACATGGCAGAACGACATGGCTTCGCGCCGATTAACGAAGCTGAGATAGAGGTTCCAATTTATCCCTCCTTCGTTGCTGCAAAAGAAAGTTTTGAAGCTTCAGGGAAGGAGTACACCAGCAGCCCGAGCGATGATCCAAGCAGTGAGCTTTACCAACGCTGGATCAAGTCAATGTCCGATAGTCACACTGTGCACTATGAATTCGTGGACAAAAGGCTGCGGATGATAACTATGAGTTTGGTCAAGTGAGCGAGAAAAGCTTAACAATCAGCTGTTGTCGGACGCACCTACGCTGCGCTCCGGTGCGCCGCAAAGCCAAGCGTTATGTGGGAGAGATGATCGTCAGAATACTAATGTTGTTGATCTTAATTTCAGCTACCTCTGCAGCGGCTGAAGATTTCACAGGCTCTTGGAGTATCGTCTACCCACAAAATGGGATTGAACAGCATGACGATTACTTTGAGCTCTACCTGATCCAGCAAGGTAACGAAATTTGCGGTTTGCATTTTGGGTCTGCTAGAGGCTCCGCGAAAATTGATTCAAGCTT
The DNA here is from genome assembly GCF_050379435.1 of Marinobacter sp. DUT-3. Classification (NCBI taxonomy): domain Bacteria; kingdom Pseudomonadati; phylum Pseudomonadota; class Gammaproteobacteria; order Pseudomonadales; family Marinobacteraceae; genus Marinobacter; species Marinobacter sp. DUT-3. The sequence goes on along the minus strand of NZ_JBNRMG010000011.1, from coordinate 1,156 downwards.
CGGCTCAGAGCCAAGCCCTACAGTGTCAGGCGAGGTCGAAAAGAACATGGCCAGGATCGAAATAAATAGCTCCCAATCTGTTGCACCAATAGACGGAGTTTTCGTCCATCATGGCGTTTTTGGCAGTTGGAGAGTAAACGATCCTGGGAAAGATAGACCGATAACTATTCCCGCGAGTGCAGAATTAAAGTCTGTGCCGCCGGTCGACTTAGGATCGATAGATTTGAAGGAATTGTGCGCCCAATAGCACATAACAATTCACAGCACTCGGACGCCACGTGCGTGGCGCCGGTGTGTTACGCGTTAAAGGCCTGGCTGTCGTGTTCTTGGGCATGGTGTTTGGGGCCTGCTTCGGTGTTTGGCCTCGGCAGAAACACATCCCCTGGTTTGCCATCGGCGTTGGCTGGTCATTCAGTGCAAATGTCGCGGGGCCATCCGGTTTTACGTCGGACAAAACCCACTCATTCGGTGCTCTGGTTCCTGGCGCTATGGGTCAAGCTGGTACAAAGTAACGGGAGTCGGCATTCGGTATTGGGTGCCAATACAAAACAACGGGTAAACGGCCCTTAACCAGGCGGTCAACCGGACACCATATCCCTTGCGGGCTATGGTTCCCTGCGCTTCGCTCCGGTGCCGGTTACCGCTAGCGTTATGTTTTAAGGAGTAGTCGTGGATCGAGCCATTCTTAGAATTGCATCAATGGTTTATTGCGCATCGTTAGCGGTCTACTTCTGGCTCGTTTTCAGCCCACAAAGCGACCTGCCTCAGGAGGTTCTGTGGTATATGCAATGGTGGTATTCACAGCCGAGCACGCAACTTCAGTCTTTATGGGCAAATGTAAGCACAGCCCTGCTAGCCATGGCCTTTATTTCAGCGATTTTTTTAGCGTTCTTGAAAAAGTGGGCGGGGTATGTCTTTTTGGGCAGTAATTTGATTGTTCTGGGCGCCCAGTGGCTCATGGCAGACTATGCACCACAGACAAGCCTGCTTGCCAGCATTGAAAATCTGACACTCATATCGGTAGGTTGTATTTTGGCCGTGTTTGTCTTATCGAGTCGCCTCGGCACGTTTAAAACATAACCAGGCCAGGCACGGCGACGCCTTTTTCGTTGCGGCTTCGCCTCCACTACAAAGCCGCGCGTGCTGAGCGGCGTTA
>NZ_JBNRMG010000010.1:0-188610 GCF_050379435.1 Marinobacter sp. DUT-3 | reverse complement strand
GTTGGGCCTCTCTTTTCAAAAGTCTTGAGGGCCAAGGACGGCCCGAAAGAAGCGCACATGGATGTGCTCGTAGCGTCTTTTGAAAAGAGAGGCCCAACCCCTGCATGCACCCAAACCCGAGACAATAAAAAACCCGCCAATCCAGAGGAAAGGCGGGTTTTTATCAGACCCGAAAACTATCAGGCAGAGAAATCGGTCGGCTCGTCGCCTTCCTTGATTTCCTTCATGGACAGCTTCACGCGACCACGGTTGTCCACATCCAGCACCTTGACCAGAACTTCCTGACCTTCGCTCAGCTCGTCAGTCACGTTCTCGATCCGGCGCTCGGAGATCTGGGAAATGTGCACCAGACCATCCTTGCCAGGCAGGAGGTTAACAAAAGCACCGAAGTCCACAATGCGCTCAACGCGACCCTTGTAGATAGCACCAACCTCGATCTCCGCAGTGATTTCCTTAACCCGGTTAACCGCCGCCTGGGCCGCTTCCTGGTTGTCCGCGTAGATCTTCACGTTGCCGTCGTCATCCAGATCAATGGAAGCACCAGTTTCGTCACAGATGGCACGGATGGTAGAACCACCCTTACCGATGACGTCACGGATCTTGTCCGGGTTGATCTTGATCGCAGTGATGCTCGGAGCGCGGGCAGACAGCTCGGCACGCGGCTCGGAGATCACCTTGTTCATCTCACCCAGGATATGCTGACGCGCCTCGTGGGCCTGCTCCAGGGCCAGTTCCATGATCTCGTCAGTGATGCCGTTGATCTTGATATCCATCTGCAGGGCGGTCACGCCCTCTTTGGTACCGGCAACCTTGAAGTCCATGTCACCCAGGTGATCCTCATCACCCAGGATATCAGTCAGAACCGCGAACTTGTCGCCTTCCTTGACCAGACCCATGGCGATACCCGCCACCGGCGACTTGATCGGCACACCAGCATCCATCAGCGCCAGGCTGGAACCACAGACCGAGGCCATGGAACTGGAACCGTTGGATTCGGTGATCTCGGAAACCGCACGGATGGCATACGGGAATTCCTCCAGGGTCGGCATAACCGCCAGAACACCACGCTTGGCCAAACGACCGTGACCAACCTCGCGACGGCCCGGAGTACCCACACGACCGGCTTCACCTACGGAATACGGAGGGAAGTTGTAGTGGAACAGGAACGGATCCTTACGCTCACCTTCCAGGGCATCAATGGTCTGCACATCGCGGGAGGTACCCAGCGTAGTGGTCACAATGGCCTGGGTCTCGCCACGGGTGAACAGGGCAGAACCGTGAACGCTGGGCAGAACACCCACTTCGATTTCAATCGGACGTACGGTTTTGTTGTCACGGCCATCGATACGTGGCTTGCCATCGATCACCTGGTTACGGACGATGGACTTTTCCACCTTGCCAAAATACTTTTTGACTTCATCCGCGGCTGGCTGGCCTTCTTCTTCGCCCGCCAGCTTCTCAACCAGCGCGCTCTTGATCTCGCTCAGGCGCGCGTAACGCTCCATCTTGTCGCGAATGTTGTAAGCTTCCTCGATGGCTGCGGACGCCTCAGACTTGACGACATTCAGCAGCTCGGTATTCTCCGGCTCCGGCTGCCAGTCCCAACGCGGCTTGCCGGTTTCAGCGGCAAATTCCTTGATCGCGGTTACAGCGGTCTGCATTTCCTGGTGACCATACAGCACGCCACCCAGCATCTGGTCTTCGGTCAGGCCCTTGGCTTCGGATTCCACCATCAGAACCGCATCCTCAGTACCGGCAACAACCATATCCAGCAGGGAGGTTTCCAGCTCTTCGAAGGTCGGGTTCAGGAAGTAGCCACGCTCGTTGGTGTAACCCACGCGGGAGGCGCCGATCGGACCGTCAAACGGAATGCCGGAAATGGACAGCGCGGCAGAAGCCGCCAGCATCGCGGCAATATCCGGATCCTGATTCTTGCTGGAAGACATCACCGTGGTGATAACCTGGACTTCGTTCATGAAGCCGTTCGGGAACAACGGACGGATCGGACGGTCGATCAGACGGGAAGTCAGAGTCTCTTTCTCGGAAGGACGGCCTTCACGCTTGAAGAAACCACCCGGAATTTTACCAACCGCGTAGGTCTTTTCGAAGTAGTTGACGGTCAGCGGGAAAAACGGCTGACCCGGCTTCGCTTCCTTGGCGCCAACAACCGTGCCCAGCACGGAAATATCGTCAATGGTGACGAGGACGGAACCGGTTGCCTGACGGGCAATACGGCCGGTTTCCAGAGTGACGGTCTTGCCGCCGAGCTCAAAGCTTTTCTTTACGGGATTCAGATCCACGGTAACTCCTGAAATTCTCTTGTCCAAATTGACTCAGCCAACCCGCCCCTGCGGGGTGACCGTTATGGCCACAGGATGCTCGTATGTGATCCGAAGGGTAACCCGCCTGAAAGCTAACAGGCTGTTGTAAAACCCCGTGCACTGACAACCGTTCCCTACGGGAACCTCAGGCCGGGCTTTTCAACAACCTGCTATCAATTTCGGCTTTCCATTACGACAGGGAATCCCTGATGATCACTGACAAACCCACTGCAGCATTGCTGATCTGAGAAAAGCACAACTGGCGGAGCGCACAAGGCACCCCGCCAGTTGATGGCCAGTCCGGTCCGACGTCGGACCGCTGGCCGTCAGGTCGTTTGACGACCGGATTAGCGACGCAGACCAAGGCGCTGGATGAGATCCAGGTAACGGTCGGCGTTTTTACGCTTGAGGTAGTCCAGCAGCTTACGACGCTGGTTTACCATCCGGATCAGACCACGGCGGGAATGATGATCCTGCTTGTTGGTCTTGAAGTGATCCTGCAGTTTGTTGATGTTGTGGCTCAACAGTGCAACCTGCACTTCAGGAGAACCGGTATCACCATCACCCTGCTGAAAATCCTTAACGATCTGTGCTTTCTCGTTGGCAGAAAGTGCCATAACTCACCTCATGGTTTGCGATGCTAATGAATACGGCCGAACCACGCATCTCTACAGCCCGGCTAGCCAGCGTCCGCGATTGATCACCGCGTCAGCTGCTCTTCACCAGTCGGCGAGGCACCAGTTTGGTGTCCTCCCCTTCCGGGAATGCTTCCGCCAACCCGATGAATCGTTCATTGCCGTACAGGCGAACGAACCCATCAACGGGCTGACCCGATATTCTAACTGGTTGTCCGTTAATTATCGATACCAGTGGCTGGCCGCTCAGTTCCTGCTCCGGGAACATCGACAGGGCCGCATCCGGAGCCACCAGCAGGCCATCCAGACTCTCACCACGTTCACGCATTGCTTCTAGCAGATCAACGGGCCTGGCATCCGCCAGGGAAAATCCCGAAGCCATGGTACGGCGCAATGCGGTCACATGGGCACCGCAACCAAGCGCCTCTCCGATATCCTCAACGAGTGAGCGGATGTAGGTACCCTTGGTGCAGCTGACCGCGATATCCAGTTCATCTTCGCGCACGCCCAGCAGCGTCAGCTCGTAGATGGTGACCGGACGCGCAGGGCGCTCCACTTCAATGCCCTCACGGGCATATTCATAGAGCGGACGCCCCTTGTGCTTGAGCGCCGAGTACATCGACGGCACTTGCTGGATATCACCACGAAACGGTTCCAGCACTGGCTCCAGGGTCGCGGAATCCAGGCCAGCGGGCACGGGTTGTTCCTCAACCACTGCGCCTTCGCTGTCACCGGTTTCCGTGCGCACGCCCAGCTTCGCCGTGGCGATATAGGACTTGTCGCTGTCCAGCATCATCTGGGAGAACTTGGTGGCTTCACCAAAACAGAGGGGAAGGACACCCGTCGCCAACGGGTCCAGCGCGCCGGTATGGCCGGCCTTGGCCGCACCAAACAGGCGCTTGACCTGCTGCAGGATGCCATTGGATGTCACATCCAGAGGCTTGTCGATCACCAGGATACCGTTAACGTCACGGCCTTTGCGTCTGCGACTCAAGCGTCTCGCTCCGGATCATCCGAGGAAGTATCGTTATCGGAGACCGCAGGTTTGTCACCCACAGCCTGCCGAATCAGGTTGTCCATTTTGCGGCTGTAGCCCTGAAGCGTGTCGAAGTGGAACCTCAGCTGCGGCATGACCCGCAACTTCATGGCTCGGCCCACCTGGCCGCGCAGGAATCCGGACGCCTTATTCAGAACCGCCAGGGATTCCTTGACCTCCGGAGACTGCTCCGTCAGCTCTTCAGTGGACAGCAGGGACACATAGATATCAGCGTAACCCAGGTCACGGCTCACCTTGACGGCATTGACCGTGACCATGCCAATCCGCGGGTCTTTGACCTCCCGCTGGATCAGCTGGGCCAGTTCGCGCTGCATCTGATCGCCGATGCGATCAATACGACTGAACTCTCTTGGCATCAGGCCCCCGTGGACTCGAGCTTGCGCTCGACTCTGACACGATCGAAGACTTCGATCTGGTCTCCGACTTTGACGTCGTAGCCCTTAACACCGATACCACATTCCATGCCGTTACGGACTTCCGGTACGTCATCCTTGAAGCGACGCAGGGATTCCAGCTCACCTTCAAAGATCACCACGTTGTCACGCAGCACACGGATCGGCTTGTTACGGTGTACGGTACCTTCAGTCACCATACAGCCCGCCACCTGGCCAAACTTCGGTGAACGGAAGACGTCACGCACGTCCGCAATACCGATGATGTCTTCACGGAACTCGGGCGCGAGCATGCCGGTCAGGGCCGCTTTCACATCATCAATCAGGTTGTAGATGATGCTGTAGTAGCGCAGGTCCAGACCTTCCTGCTCAACCAGGCGCTTGGCCGCTGTGTCCGCACGAACATTAAAGCCAAAGATCACGGCGTTGGTTGCCATTGCCAGGCTGATGTCAGTCTCGGCAATACCACCGACACCGGACGATACGATTTTGACCTGCACCTCGTCGTTACCAAGATCCTGCAGGGCCTTGGAAATCGCTTCCAGGGAACCACGTACGTCGGTCTTGAGGACCACGTTGAGGGTTTTGACCTCATCCTTGCCCATGTTCTCGAACAGGTTCTCGAGCTTGGCTGCCTGCTGGCGCTGCAGACGCTGCTCACGCTCGCGGGTCTGACGGAACTCGGCCAGCTCTTTGGCCTTCTTCTCATCGGCTACGGCAAAGAACTCGTCACCGGCATCCGGAGTACCGTTCAGGCCGAGAATCTCGACCGGAATGGACGGCCCGGCTTCCTTGGCCTGCTTACCGGCCTCGTCAGTCATGGCGCGAACCTTACCGAAGTAAGAACCGGCTACAACCATGTCGCCCTGACGCAGGGTGCCGTTCTGGACCAGAACGGTCGCAACGGAACCACGTCCACGCTCGAGGCTGGATTCGACGACCACGCCTTTCGCCGGCGCATCCGGAGACGCTTCCAGTTCCAGGATCTCGGCCTGCAGCACCAAAGCTTCCAGCAGGTCGTCGATGCCCAGGCCGGTGTGGGCGGAAACCGGAACAAACTGGACGTCACCGCCCCAGTCTTCCGGAATCACGTCCATACCTGCCAGCTCGGTCTTGATGCGGTCCGGATCGGCGGCTTCCTTGTCCATCTTGTTGATGGCGACAACGATCGGTACGCCAGCAGAACGGGCATGCTGAACCGCTTCCTTGGTCTGCGGCATGACGCCATCATCCGCCGCTACCACCAGAACCACGATATCGGTGCACTGGGCGCCACGGGCACGCATAGCCGTAAAGGCTGCGTGGCCTGGGGTATCCAGGAAGGACACCATGCCGTGATCGGTTTGCACATGGTAGGCGCCGATGTGCTGGGTGATACCACCAGACTCGCCGGACGCTACTTTGGTACGGCGGATGTGATCCAGCAGCGACGTCTTGCCGTGGTCAACGTGACCCATGACACTGACGACCGGCGCACGCTTGGCCTTTTCCTTGCCCTCGAAGGAGAATTCACTGAGAACCTCTTCTTCAAACGCATCCTCACTGACAGTTTTCGGGGTGTGTCCCATCTCTTCAGTCACCAGGACCGCGGTTTCCTGATCCAGTGGCTGGTTGATGGTGGTCATCACACCCATGCCCATCAGTGTCTTGATTACGTCTGCCGCCTTGACCGCCATACGCTGGGCAAGGTCGCCAACAGTAATGGTCTCGGGAATCTGTACTTCTCTAACCATTGGTTTGGTCGGCCTCTCAAAGCCGTGGCGCTTCTCTTTGGGTTTCTTTTTCGCTCGCAGTGGCTTGCGCAGCGTGGTGTCTTCCTCGTCCTCATTGATAACCAGAGGCTCTTCAACCGGACGGTTGCGAGGTCCGCGGTGACCCGCAGACTTCTTCTTCGGTTTGCCCTCATCCGGCTCATCACCGCGCTCGCGAACCTTTTCCTTTTTCTTCTTCGGCTTGCGGTCTTTGCCTTCGCCTTCTTCAGGCGGCGGGATCGGCATGTCCTCAGGTGCGGGAATGGAAACTTCTTCCTCTTCCTTCTTCTTCGGCTCTGCCTTCGCCGCAGGCTTGTCAGCGACCGGAACCGATTCTTCGGTTTGCGCTGTTTCCGCGGTCGCCGCCTTGCCGGCTTCCGGCTGGGCTGCCTGCTCCGCCGTGACTTTCGGCGCTTCCTGTGCAGCTTCCTGCGGTGCAGGCGCTTCTGCTGCCGACTCTTCCGGCTGGGGTGCTTCCGACTCCGGCGCCACTTCAGCGCGCTTGATGTACGTGCGGCGCTTGCGGACTTCTACATTCACTGTCTTGGCGCGGCCAGCTTTGAGAGTGGTGGTGGTTTTACGCTTCAGCGTAATCTTGTTCGGCTCTGTGCCACCATCACCATGGTTCTTTCTCAGATAAGCCAGCAACTGCTGCTTCTCATCGCTGGACACAGAGTCGTTCTCGGAGCGGGCTTTCAGGCCCGCCTCCACGATCTGCTTCAGCAAACGATCCACGGGAGCGCCTACGTCTGCGGCCAGTTGTTTTACCGTTACTTCAGCCATACAGGTCCTCCTCCCGAATTAGGCCTGGTCTTCAAACCAGGGGGCGCGCGCAGTCATAATCAATTGTCCTGCACGCTCTTCATCCATACCTTCAATTTCGAGCAAGTCATCAACTGACTGCTCGGCGAGATCTTCCATGGTACGAATTCCCATACCCGCCAGCTTGAAGGCCAGGCTACGGTCCATACCGTCCATATTGAGAAGATCTTCCGCGGGCTCAGAGCCCTCAAGCGCCTCTTCACTGGCCAGGGCCTGGTTCAACAGGACATCCTTGGCACGACGGCGCAGCTCAGTGACGGTGTCTTCATCAAATCCGTCAATGGCCAGCATTTCTTCCATGGGGACGTACGCCACTTCCTCAATGGACGTAAACCCTTCCTCGATCAATACGCCGGCAAACTCCTCATCCACATCCAGATTGCTGGTAAAATGCTCAAGCAGGCGATTGTATTCCTGCTCCTGACGCTCACCCGCTTCCTCTTCCGTCATCACGTTCAGAGTCCAGCCGGTCAGCTCGGTGGCCAGGCGCACATTCTGGCCGTTACGGCCTATGGCCTGGGCCAGGTTATCTTCCGCTACTGCCACTTCCATGGTGTGACGATCTTCGTCCATCACGATGGAAGCCACTTCGGCGGGTGCCATGGCATTGATCACCAATTGTGCGGGGTTGTCGTCCCACAGCACGATGTCCACACGCTCACCGCCCAGTTCGTTGGAAACCGCCTGTACGCGGGAGCCCCGCATACCAACGCAGGCACCTACCGGATCAATACGGCGATCATTGGTTTTCACTGCGATCTTGGCGCGGGAACCGGGATCACGGGCAGCGCCGCGAATCTCGATCAGGTCCTCGGCAATCTCCGGAACCTCGATACGGAACAGCTCAATCAGCATCTGCGGATCGGTGCGGCTCAGGATCAGTTGGGGGCCGCGATGATCGGTGCGAATTTCCAGCAGCAGGGAACGAACACGGTCCCCCATGCGGAAAGTTTCCCGCGGAATCAGATGCTCGCGGGGCAGCAACGCTTCGGCGTTGGCGCCCAGATCGACGATGACGTTGTCCCGGGTTACCTTCTTGACGGTGCCGGATACCAGCTCGCCAACACGATCACGGTAGCTATCAACAATTTTAGTGCGCTCAGCTTCGCGAACCTTCTGGAAAATGATCTGCTTCGCCGCCTGGGCGCCAATCCGGCCAAAAGCCACAGATTCGATCTGTTCTTCGTGGATATCGCCCGGTTTCAGCGCAGTATCAATCTCTTCCGCTTCCTGCAGGGTCAACTCGGTACCCAGGGCCGGCACGGCATCGTTATCGACAACCAGCCAGCGGCGGAAGGTGTCGTATTCGCCGGTGCGACGATCGATGGAGACCCGGATATCGGCCTCTTCATCTTCGTAACGTTTTTTGGCAGCGGTGGCGAGCGCCAGCTCAATTGCTTCAAAAATGACATCCTTCTCGACACCTTTTTCGTTCGAGACGGATTCAACCACCAGCAAGATCTCTTTACTCATTGGATTGCCCTGCCCTTAAAAATAAACTTTGCGTCCACCGACTTATTCAAAAACCGGAACGATGTTGGCTTTCTCGATACTGTCGAACGGCAACAGGTACTCGTGATCGTCGACTACGATTACGATGTCATCGCCCTCCACGCCCTTGATCAGGCCCTGAAACTTGCGACGCCCTTCAAAAGCCATTCGCAACTTCAACTGGACCCGATGACCGGCGAAAGCCTCGTACTGCTCAGGACGAAACAGCGGTCGATCCATCCCCGGAGATGATACTTCCAGGGTATATTCAGTCTGGATGGGATCTTCCACATCCATGACGCCGCTTGCCTGCCGACTGACTTTTTCACAGTCATCTACGCCGATGCCGTTTTCGGCATCGTCAATAAAAATTCTCAACAGGGAGTGATGGCCCTGCGAGCGAAATTCAATGCCCCAGAACTCGTATCCCAGGCCTTCAACGACCGGCCGCAGTATGTCTTCCAGTTGCTTTAGCTTGGCTGACAAGGTTTTACCGTCTCCATCTCTTGATTTTCCGGACCCCGGAAACAAAAAAAGGGCTGTTGATCAGCCCTTTTTATGCACCAGGGCCTGATGCGCCAGGCCCCTTAATCAAAAAGCCCCGAACGAGTGGGGCCTTTTGTTGCAAGAACTCGCAGGAAACAAACCCATTCTACCGTTTCCTGCTGACAGACACCTGGCCTGTCAGAAGCGGACTGAACACCGTACAGAGCCCGCTCCAATATCCGCCGGAGTATAGAGACGCCGGCCAGACTGGTCAAGGACTGACCAAAAAAAACGGCCTGGAAAATCCAAGCCGTTTTTCTTCTATATGGTGCCCAGGGCCGGACTCGAACCGGCACGGCTTTCGCCACTACCCCCTCAAGATAGCGTGTCTACCAGTTCCACCACCTGGGCAACAACCTTACTCAAGCTCGGGAAGCTCGTCTTCACTTGAAGACTCCCCGCTCTCGGTTTCGCTTTCCTCCATATCCACCGGAGCATCAGACGCCTCGGAAGATTCCTGGACCACCGGAATCCCGGCTTCTCCAGCAACTTCTGCGCGCTGCTTGGCGAAAATGGCCAGCGAAAAACTCGTCACAAAAAACACGACCGCCAGCAAAGTGGTCATGCGAGTCAGAAAGCTACCGCTACCCTGACTGCCAAATACTGTCTGTGAAGCTCCGCCGCCGAAGGCTGCGCCGGCATCGGCGCCCTTACCCTGCTGGATCAGCACCAGACCCACCAGCGCCACCGCGATAACCACGTGCACAACGACAACCAGTGTTTCCAACCAATCCATATCGACTCTCGCGAACCTTTAACTTTCAGAACCTGCCGGCATTGCCTGGCAGATACTCACAAAATCTTTTGCTACCAACGATGCCCCGCCGATCAGACCGCCGTCTATATCCGGCTCGGCAAAAAGAGCGGCTGCATTATCCGCTTTTACACTGCCGCCGTAAAGCAGGGATATCTCTTCCGCTGGCGCACCCATGTCTTCCAGAACCTTGCGGATCGACCGATGCATCGCCTGGGCATCATCCGAGGTGGCAGTCTTGCCGGTCCCTATAGCCCAAACCGGCTCGTAGGCAACCACAATGTTCTGCCAACCGTCTCCGGATACACCCGCCAGACCTTTGCGAACCTGAGCGGATACAATCTCTTCCGCCTGCCCGGCTTCACGCTCCGCGAGGGTTTCGCCCACACAAACAATGGCGTTCAGTCCCTGCGACATCAACTGGGCTACCTTGTCAGCAACCGTTGCGTCGGTTTCAGCAAACAACTGCCGGCGCTCAGAGTGACCAACCAGCGCGTAGTGACATCCGCAGTCTTTCGCCATGACGGCTGACACCTCACCGGTGTAAGCCCCGGATTCCCAGCATGCGACGTTCTGCACACCAACCGAAATCCGATCACCCGCCAGAGACTTCACATCCCGGACATACAGGGCGGGAGGAATAATAACAGCCTCCACACCATTATCAAGAGATGACACCTCTGACCGGACATAGCCAACCAGGTTTTCCACCAGGTCTGTCGACCCGTTCATCTTCCAGTTTCCGGCTACGATCTTACGGCGCATAAAAGCCCCCGAATTCAAGGGAGGGCGAACTATACAGCAGTCCACCCGACCAGACAACTCTCCCGCCCTACAAACTCAGGCGCGGGAATTCTCGACAACCACCGCAAGCTCTTCTGCTACGCGGGTGATTTCTGCGGCATTCTGACCTTCGGCCATCACCCGGATCAACGGCTCGGTGCCAGAAGCTCTCAACAGAACGCGACCGGCAGCCCCAAGGTCAGCCTCGGCCTTTTGCACGGCAGCGGCGACATCTTCCCGCGCCAGGGGATCAAAACGCTGATCCACCCGCACATTGATCATCTTCTGGGGCAGCTTGGTCATACCCTGACGGAGCTCGGACAAAGCCTTGCCGGACCGACGAACAGCCAGCAGCACCTGAAGCGCCGAGACAATGCCGTCACCGGTGGACGTACAATCTCTTATCACCATATGCCCTGAACTCTCGCCGCCAAGCAGCCAGCCCTTTTGGAGGAGGCGCTCCATGACGTAGCGATCCCCGACCTTGGCCCGCTCAAATGCGATGCCTTGCTCCTTCAACGCCAGCTCTACCCCCAGATTGGTCATCAACGTACCAACCACGCCACCCTGGAGGGTTCCCGCCGCATGCCGCTGGGAGGCGATAACATAGAGCAACTCGTCCCCATCGACCTCGGAACCGTCACGATCAACCATCAGCACCCGGTCGCCGTCACCGTCGAAGGCAATGCCGAGATCCGCCTTCCTGTCCAGAACCGCTTGCTTCAGAGCTTCCAGATGGGTAGATCCGACGTCCTTGTTAATATTGAGACCATCGGGATCAGCACCAATGACCGAGACCCTGGCGCCAAGTTCACGAAACACCTTGGGAGCAACATGGTAGGTTGCGCCGTGGGCGCAATCCAGCACTACATTGAGTCCCTCAAGGGTGAATTCATTGGGCACCGTGCTTTTACAGAACTCCACGTAGCGCCCCGGTGCATCATCCACGCGGAACGCCTTGCCCAGGTCTGCGGCATCGCACACCCTGATCGGCTCATCCATCCAGCGCTCAATTTCCGCTTCCAGTGCGTCATCGAGCTTGGTGCCGTTGGCAGAGAAAAACTTGATGCCATTGTCATGGTGGGGGTTGTGGGAGGCACTGATAACGATACCCGCAGACGCGCGAAAAGTCCGGGTCAGGTAGGCGATAGCGGGCGTTGGCATCGGTCCCAGCAACTTGACATCAACACCGGCGGCGGACAGACCCGCCTCCAGCGCGGATTCAAACATATACCCGGACAATCGCGTATCCTTGCCTATCAGCACGCTGTTCCGCTGCCCTGCCCGCTTGAACGCCTGCCCGGCAGCCCACCCGAGATGCAACATGAACTCGGGGGTAATCGGGGCATCCCCCACACAGCCACGAATTCCATCCGTGCCAAAATATTTTCTGTCGGTCATCGACCAGCCTCCTTCATGGCCGTCACTACCCTGACGGCGTCCGCGGTTTCCCAGACATCGTGGGCGCGGATAATGGATGCGCCCTTCATGGCGGATATTGTCGCGGCAGCAAGACTTGCCGGCAACCGCTCATTCACTTCGCGACCAGTAATATGGCCCAGCATGCTTTTTCGGGACACGCCCACCAGCAAGGGATGCCCGAGAATATGAAGCTGCTCCAGAGAGTTCAGCAACTGCAGATTGTGCTCAAGCGTTTTCCCGAACCCAAAGCCGGGATCAAGAATAATGTTGTCTGGCCGCACTCCCGCCGCCTCTGCCACGCCCATTCGCTCCGTCAGGAACGAACTGACCTCCCGGCGCACATTACGGTACTCGGGGTTGTCCTGCATGGAATCAGGCTCACCCTGGATATGCATGATACAAACCGGAATACCCGCTGCGGCGGCCACTTCCGGCGCGCCATCGCGCTGCAGTGCCCGCACATCATTGATCAGGCCAGCGCCCAACTTGGCGGCTTCAGCCATGACCTCAGGGGCAGAGGTATCCACCGAGATAACGGTATCCAGCTCCCGGGCAATCGCCTCCACCACGGGGCAGACCCGGTCCAGCTCTTCAGCCACCGATACTTCGGTTGCCCCAGGCCGGGTCGATTCCCCACCAACATCGATAAAAGCCGCGCCATCAGCCACCATCTGACGGGCGCGGGCGAGCGCGGCATCCGGTCGATTAAAGCGCCCACCATCGGAAAAGGAATCCGGCGTAACGTTAAGAACACCCATGACATGGCAGCGGGACATATCCAACACCCGGCCGGCGAAATTCATTTCCATAGGTCATCCATTCAAGCAGCACACAAAAACAAACGCCGCCCGAAAGGGGCGGCGTCGTCAGATAAAACAGACTGTTATCAGGTTAGCCGCCGTCAGTGTTCGCCGGCGGGGCGACCGACACCCGGCTGCTTCCCGTCATCCGAGCCTTTCGACGCAGGCGCCGACTCGGGCTCGTCAGAGGACACACCACCGGTCGGACCGCTGTCTCCCCAACCTTTCGGTGGACGAGGCTCCCGACCTTCCATGATGTCGTCAATCTGATACCGGTCAATGGTTTCGTACTTCATCAACGCATCGGCCATCAGGTCCAGCTTGTCGCGGTTTTCAACCAGTAGCTGCTTCGCCTTCTCGTAGCACTCATCAATGATGTTGCGAACTTCCTCATCGATGCGTTGCGCCGTTTCAGGCGAGTAAACCGTCTGAGCCTGGCCCGCAGAACGACCAAGGAACGGCTCTTCGGAGTCAGTATCATACTGCAGAGGCCCCAGCTTCTCGGACAGACCCCAGCGGGTGACCATGTTACGAGCCAGGCTGGTCGCACGCTCGATGTCGTTAGAGGCGCCGGTGGTCACGCCATCGAAACCAAGCGTCAGCTCTTCGGCAATACGACCACCGAACAGGCTGCAAATAGAGCTGATCAGAAAACGCTTGCTGTGACTGTACTTGTCCTCTTCCGGCAGGAACATGGTGACGCCCAGGGCGCGACCACGGGGAATAATGCTCACCTTGTAGACCGGGTCGTGCTCCGGCATCAGGCGCCCGACAATCGCATGTCCGGACTCATGGTAAGCCGTATTCCGTTTTTCCTTTTCACTCATCACCATGGACTTACGCTCGGCGCCCATCATGATTTTGTCCTTGGCGAGTTCAAACTCCTCCATGGACACCAGGCGCTGGTTACGGCGCGCTGCAAACAAAGCAGCCTCGTTCACCAGGTTGGCCAGATCGGCACCGGAGAATCCAGGGGTACCACGGGCAATCAGAATCGGTTCCACACCGTCCGCCAGCGGCACTTTTTTCATATGCACCTTGAGGATCTGCTCACGGCCGATGATATCCGGCAGACCGACCACAACCTGACGGTCAAATCGGCCCGGACGCAACAGCGCGGGATCAAGCACATCCGGGCGGTTGGTTGCGGCAATGACGATAACGCCTTCATTGCCCTCAAAGCCGTCCATTTCCACCAGTAACTGGTTCAGGGTCTGCTCGCGCTCGTCGTGACCGCCGCCCATACCAGCGCCACGGTGACGACCGACCGCATCGATCTCGTCGATGAAGATAATGCAGGGGCTCTGCTTCTTGGCCTGCTCGAACATGTCACGGACACGGGACGCACCCACACCCACGAACATTTCCACAAAGTCGGAACCAGAGATGGAGAAGAACGGCACCTTGGCTTCACCGGCGATGGCCTTGGCCAGCAATGTCTTACCGGTACCCGGCTGTCCAACCATCAGCACACCCTTGGGAATACTGCCGCCCAGGCGCTGGAATTTGCTTGGATCCCGCAGGAAGTCCACCAACTCCTTGACGTCTTCCTTGGCCTCATCAACACCGGCCACATCACCAAAGGTGGTCTTGATCTGATCCTCGCTCATCAGCCGAGCCTTGCTCTTGCCGAACGACATGGGGCCTTTGCCGCCACCACCGCCTTGCATCTGCCGCATGAAGAACACGAACAGCGCGATGATAATCAGAATGGGGAAGGCAGCGACCAGTAGCTGAGTCCAGAGGCTCTGGCGCTCCGGCTCCTTGCCGATAACTTCTACTTGATTTGCCAGCAGGTCATCCATCAACTTGTTGTCGGACACCTGGGGTCGGATAGTCTGGAACTGGGAGCCGTCTCCACGGGTACCCTGAATCTGCAAACCATCAATGGTGACCTGACGGACCTGTCCGTCCTGTACCATTTCGACAAACTGCGAATAATTGACCTGTTGTCCGCTGGTGGTGGGAGTAAAGTTCTGAAACACCATCAGCAGTACGGCGGCTATAATTAGCCAGAGAACCAGATTTTTTGCCATATCGTTCAAGGATCGTCACCTGTGAATTGAAAGGTTGACCGTCTTCAGGGAAACCTTTTTGAACACCTTACACCAATTGTACGCCGCTCCACCACAATCAGCCCATCCGTATCAGCCACAGAGCTCACCGGACACCCGGGCCAACGAGACTTCACGAATCAGCCTCTGAAGCCCTTGCAGACCTGATAGATCTCCCGGGATCTTGCCCTGGAGGAATCGGGCTTGCGACTTACAACCGTATTAAAGCTCTTCCGCATATCAGCCAGCAGCGCATCAAAACCCTCGCCCTGAAACACCTTGGCCACAAACACTCCCCCGGGCCGAAGCACCTGTTGAGCCATATCCAATGCCAGCTCAACCAACCCCATGGCCCTGGGAATATCAACGGCAGCCATACCACTCATATTGGGCGCCATATCGGAAATTACAACGTCTGCCTTTCGATCTCCCAGAATTCCCAACAATTCTTCCAGCACCGAATCCTCGGTGAAATCGCCCTGGACAAAGTCCACACCGGCGATCGGATTCATCGGCAAAATATCGCTGGCCACCACAATACCCTTATCCCCGACACGCTCCATCGCCACCTGGGACCAGCCACCCGGGGCTGCACCCAGATCCACAACGACCTGACCAGGTCGGAACAGCCGGTCCTTGTCGTCCAGCTCAATCAGCTTATAGCTGGCACGGGAACGATAGCCATCTTCCTGGGACTTTTTGACCCAGACATCATCGAAATGTTCCTTGAGCCAGCGATCACTGGTTTTTGAACGGGCCAAAACAAACCTCCGGAATAAAACAGCAGCAGATGCGCAACGGAACGTCCTGGTACGTGGTAATGGCCATTTCTCCACCGTTCCGATCTGTTACAATCCGCCGATTATACGATTTTGGCGGCCATTACGCCGCTGACGTTTTGTTAATTGCATCCATTAAGAGATTACATCATGAGCCTTTCACCGGAACAGCGCCGGGAGTACCGGGGCATCGCCCACAACCTGAAGCCCGTCATCATCGTTGGCGACAAAGGCCTGTCCGAGGGGCTCCAGGAAGAGCTTGAGCGAGCCCTGAACGACCACGAGCTGATCAAGGTCAAGATTGCCAGCCCCGACCGGGAAGTACGCCAGGAAGCCATTACCCAACTGTGCAAGGACTCCGGAGCCGAACTGGTCCAGACCATTGGCAAGATCGCGGTCATCCTGCGCCGCGCCAAAAAGCCCAACCCCAAGCTGTCCAACCTGCTTCGCAACAAAAGCTGAGCACACGGAAGCAACAAAAAAGCCGGCAACGAACACTCGCTGCCGGCTTTTTTCATGGATGGAGCCTCAGATGTGCTCTACGTCCTCGATTTCATACTCCACAGTGCCAGACGGCACGCGAATGGCGACAACGTCACCCTCGCTCTTACCAATCAGCGCCCGCGCAATCGGTGAGGAGATCGAGATCTTGCCAGCCTTGATATCGGCTTCGTCTTCGCCACAGATCTGGTAAACCACCTGCTCGTCGGTGTCGACATTCAGCAAATGCACCGTCACGCCGAAGATCACCTTACCGGTATTCTCGATGGTGTTGACGTCAATTACCTGGGCCGCGGACAACTTGCCCTCAATCTCCTGGATCCGACCCTCGATAAAGCTCTGCTGCTCCCGGGCAGCGTGGTATTCCGCGTTTTCCTTAAGATCGCCATGCTCACGGGCATCGGAGATGGCAGCAATCACCCTCGGGCGATCTTCGGACTTCAGCTTCTGAAGCTCCTCGCGGAGGCGGGTTTCACCCGCCTTTGTCATGGGTACTCTGTCAGCCATAATCTTACTTTCCTGCGTGTAGATCCTGAAGGCGGCGAACGGTGCGCTCGGGGCCAAACTTGATGGCCCGACAGAATGCTTCGCCACCCGCCAGAGTCGTTGTATAGGTTACCTTGGACTGCAAGGCGGACTGGCGAATCTGCGCCGAGTCGGAAATGGCCTTGCGCCCTTCGGTGGTGTTAATGATCAGTTGAACCTTGCCGTTCTTGATGGCATCCACAATATGCGGACGGCCTTCACGGACCTTGTTCACCCGTTCGACCTCGATACCCGCCTCTTTCAGGGCTTTTGCGGTACCAGTGGTAGCAATGAGCTTGAAGCCGGCATCCACCAGATCCTGTGCAACCTCGGCAGCTCCGGGCTTGTCCACATCCCGCACGGACATGAAGGCAGTACCCTGGTCCGGCAGGCGCTCGCCAATCGCCAGCGCAGCCTTGGCGAACGCTTCGTCAAAGCTGTCACCGATACCCATCACTTCACCGGTCGATTTCATTTCCGGGCCGAGGATCGGGTCCACCGCCGGGAATTTATTGAACGGGAACACGGATTCCTTCACGGCGTAATAGGTCGGCACAATCTCCTGAGTAAAGCCAAGTTCCGCCAGGGATTTACCAGCCATGACCCGTGCGGCCACTTTCGCCAATGACACACCAATCGCCTTGGACACGAACGGCACGGTGCGGGACGCCCGCGGGTTGACCTCGATCACGTAGATCTTGCCGTCCTGCCAGGCCAGCTGGACGTTCATCAGACCCACAACATCAAGCTCAATTGCCATCTTGCGGACGGCTTCGCGCATTTCGTCCTGCACGTCTTTTGGCAGGGTATACGGCGGCAGCGAACAAGCGGAATCACCGGAGTGAACCCCGGCCTGCTCAATGTGCTGCATGATACCGCCAATCACCACTTCCTTGCCGTCGGAGATGGCATCAATATCCACCTCAATGGCGGCATTCAGGAAGTGATCCAGCAGTACCGGACTGTCATTGGAAACCAGAACCGCACTGCGCATATAGCGCACCAGCTCGTCCTCGTCATAGACGATTTCCATCGCCCGGCCACCCAGCACGTAGGACGGACGCACCACCAGCGGATAGCCAATTTCACGGGCTGCCAGGATACCTTCCTCGTGGCTGCGCACCGTGGCGTTCTCGGGCTGCAACAGCCCAAGGCGACCAATCATCTGTTGGAAACGCTCACGGTCCTCGGCGCGGTCAATGGCATCCGGGCTGGTGCCGATGATCGGCACGCCAGCCGCTTCCAGACCGCGGGCCAGTTTCAGCGGCGTCTGCCCGCCGTACTGGACGATCACACCCCTGGGCTTCTCGACGTTGATGATTTCCAGCACGTCTTCCAGGGTGATCGGTTCGAAATACAGGCGATCAGAGGTGTCGTAATCCGTTGACACCGTCTCCGGGTTACAGTTGATCATGATGGTTTCATAGCCATCTTCACGCATGGCCAGGGCCGCGTGAACACAACAGTAATCAAACTCGATACCCTGACCAATACGGTTCGGCCCGCCGCCAATGACCACGATTTTATCGCGATCGGAGGCGTCCGCCTCGCACTCTTCCTCATAGGTGGAGTACATATAGGCGGTATCAGACGCGAACTCGGCGGCACAGGTATCCACCCGCTTGTAGACCGGGCGGATATTGAGATCGTGGCGCAGCTTGCGCAGGCTGACCTCGGAAATGCCCAGCAGCTTGGCCAGACGGGCATCGGAGAAGCCCTTGCGCTTGAGGCGGAACAGAGTATCGCGGTCGATATCGGCCTTGCCGGCGGATTTCAGCGCCTGCTCTTCGCGGATCAGGTCTTCAATCTGTACCAGATACCAGGGGTCGACGTGGGTATTATTGAATACGTCCTCGACCGTCATACCGCACCGGAAAGCGTCGCCGATGTACCAGAGACGCTCCGCGCCAGGCACATTCAGCTCCTGCGTCAGGGTTTCCTGTCCGTCGGTCGTCGCACAATCCACCTTCTCCTCAAAACCTTCAGAGCCTACCTCCAGGCCACGCATGGCTTTCTGCAGGGACTCCTGGAAGGTGCGACCAATCGCCATGACCTCGCCCACAGACTTCATCTGGGTGGTCAGGCGCGCGTCGGCCTGGGGGAACTTCTCGAAGGTGAACCGCGGAATCTTGGTGACCACATAGTCGATGCTGGGCTCGAAGGACGCTGGCGTGACGCCACCGGTGATTTCATTGCGCAGCTCGTCCAGGGTGTAACCAATGGCCAGCTTGGCCGCGACCTTGGCAATCGGGAAGCCGGTGGCTTTCGATGCCAGTGCGGACGAACGGGACACCCGCGGGTTCATCTCGATCACCACCATGCGGCCGGTATCCGGGTTGATACCGAACTGCACGTTGGACCCGCCGGTTTCCACACCGATTTCACGCAGTACCGCCAGCGAGGCGTTCCGCATGATCTGGTATTCCTTGTCGGTCAGGGTCTGGGCCGGCGCCACGGTGATGGAGTCACCGGTGTGTACCCCCATGGCATCGAAGTTCTCGATGGCACAGACGATGATGCAGTTGTCGTTCTTGTCGCGGACAACTTCCATCTCGTATTCTTTCCAGCCGATCAGTGACTCGTCGATCAGCAGCTCGTTGGTCGGGGACAGATCCAGACCACGGGTACAGATTTCCTCGAACTCATCGCGGTTGTAGGCGATGCCGCCGCCGGAGCCACCCATGGTGAAGGACGGACGGATAATGCACGGAAAACCGATATCATCAGCCACTTCCCAGGCTTCCGCCATGGAATGGGCGATGGTGGCGCGCGGACACTCCAGACCGATCTTCTTCATGGCCTTATCGAAGCGGTCGCGGTCTTCGGCCTTGTCGATGGTGTCAGCGTTGGCGCCGATCATCTCCACGCCGTGCTTTTCCAGCACGCCGTGCTTCTCCAGATCCAGCGCACAGTTCAGCGCGGTCTGGCCACCCATGGTGGGCAGAAGAGCATCCGGCTTTTCCTTCTCGATGATCTTTTCGACGGTCTTCCAGGTAATCGGCTCGATGTAGGTGGCATCGGCCATTACCGGATCGGTCATGATCGTTGCCGGGTTGGAGTTAACCAGGATGACCCGGTAACCCTCTTCCCGCAGGGCCTTGCAGGCCTGGGCTCCGGAGTAGTCAAACTCGCACGCCTGACCGATCACAATGGGGCCGGCGCCCAGGATCAGAATACTTTTAATGTCGGTACGTTTTGGCATCTCTTGGTAAACCTGTCAGCAACTTAAAAATTCTTGCATCGCAATTTGCGGCGCCCGTTTCACTCAGGAAGCGTTAACCGGGAACAAACCCGGAAGCTTATCGGGCTTCCATCAACCGGATAAATTCATCAAACAGCGGCGCCACGTCATGGGGGCCGGGGCTGGCTTCCGGATGGCCCTGGAAGCTGAAGGCCGGCTTGTCGGTACGGCGAATGCCCTGCAGGGAATCGTCAAACAGGGATTTATGGGTCGCCTCCAGGTTCTCCGGCAGGCTGGCCTCATCCACTGCGAACCCGTGGTTCTGGCTGGTGATCATCACCGTGCCGTCTTTCAGGTTCTGGACCGGGTGGTTGGCACCGTGGTGGCCATGCCCCATCTTGATCGACCGGGCGCCGCTGGCCAGGGCCAGCAACTGATGGCCAAGGCAGATACCGAAGACCGGAATCTCGGTTTCCAGCACTTCGCGGATCGCGGTGATGGCGTAGTCGCAGGGTTCAGGATCACCGGGGCCGTTGGACAGAAAAATGCCGTCCGGATTCATCGCCAACACTTCGGAGGCCGGAGTCTGCGCCGGTACCACGGTGATGTCGCAGCCTCGCGCCGCCAGCATGCGCAGGATGTTCAGTTTGACGCCATAGTCCCATGCCACCACTTTGAAGCGGGATTCAGTGCGCTCACCGTAACCTTCTCCCAGAGTCCATTCGCTCTGGCTCCAGGTCCAGGTTTTGCCGGAGGTGACTTCTTTCGCCAGGTCCATGCCTTTCAGGCCCGGGAAGGCGTTAGCCAGCTCCAGCGCCCGATCAGCGGTCGCACCCTCACCGGCCACTACCGCGCCGTTCTGGGAGCCCTTGTCGCGGAGGATCCGGGTCAGACGGCGGGTATCGATGTCTGCAATGCCCACGATATTGTTTGTTCGCAGGTACTCGTCGAGGGTGCCGGTGCTGCGCCAGTTGCTCGCGATCAGGGGAAGATCACGGATGATCAGGCCCGCGGCCTGGACGCGGTCTGACTCTACGTCTTCTTCGTTCACACCGGTGCTGCCGATGTGCGGGTAGGTCAGTGTGACAATCTGGCGGGAGTAGGACGGATCGGTCAGGATTTCCTGGTAACCGGTCATGGCGGTGTTGAACACCACTTCGCCGCTGGTTTCTCCCTCAGCGCCAATGGCGGTGCCGTAAAACAGGCTTCCGTCTGCGAGTGCAAGGATTGCAGGTGTGCTCAAGGCTTGTATCCTCATCGAGTGGCGTATAAGTTCGTCACGAACAGGAACGCAAGCGCAAATTCAGGTCGCAAAAAAGCGAGAGGGAGTCTCAACTCCGTCCCGCTTTTTTGTTTTCCCCGGGAACGTTTTCGGTTCCCTGACATTTTCAAAGCTACGCTTGGTGCAGTTAAACCGCCTTATTGTAAAAAATATGGCGCTTTATGTCCATCTGAAATCTTCCTCGTAATCCGACAACCCAATCCTCACTTCAACCCCAAAACATCCTGCATATCATAAAGCCCTGCCGGCTTGCCCTGCAGCCACAACGCCGCCCGCATGGCACCCTTGGCAAAGGTCATGCGACTGCTGGCCTTGTGGGTTACCTCGATACGCTCACCTTCGGTGGCAAACAAGACAGTATGATCACCGACCACATCGCCGGCGCGGATGGTTTCAAAGCCGATTTCCTTGCGGGTGCGCTCGCCGGTAAAGCCTTCGCGGCCATACACCGCGCACTCCTTCAGGTCACGGCCGAGGGCATCGGCAACCACTTCGCCCATACGCAGCGCCGTGCCTGACGGCGCGTCTTTCTTGTGGCGGTGGTGGGCTTCGATGATTTCCACGTCGTAGTCATCACCCAGCGCTGCCGCGGCGGTGCGCAGCAGGTTGAGGGCCACGTTGACACCAACACTCATGTTGGGCGCAAACACCACGGGAGTGGACTCGGCAACCACGGCCAGCTGCTCTTTTTCAGCATCCGTCATGCCGGTGGTGCCGATCACGATCATCTTGCCGTTGGCTTTGCAGAACTCGGCATTTTCCAGGGTCAGGTCCGGGAAGGTGAAGTCGACAAGCACGTCAAAGTCGCCCTTCACGTCCGCCAGACTGCCAGCCAGGGTCACGCCGGTTTTGCCAATGCCACTCAGTTCTCCGGCATCCGCACCGATCAGCGAGCTGCCCGGCTCGACGACGGCTGCGCCGAGCTCCAGGCCTTCGGTGCCCTCAACGGCTTCGATCAGAACCTTGCCCATGCGCCCGGCGGCGCCGATGATTGCTACCCTCATGTCATCTGTCCTCAGAATTTCATTTCATCAAAGAAACTTTTCACACCCTCAAACCAGGAGGTTTTCTTCGGAGCATGATGAGTGCCGTTGGTGCCGTCCAGAGTTTGCTGAAATTCTTCCAGCAGCTCTTGCTGACGCTTGGTCAGGTTGACCGGGGTTTCCACGATCGCGCGGCAGAGCAAATCACCTGCCGGACCGCCACGAACCGGGCTGACGCCCTTGTTGCGCAGACGGAAAAGTTTTCCGGTCTGGGTTTCCGGCGGAATCTTGAGCTTCACGCGGCCATCCAGCGTCGGCACTTCCAGCTCTCCACCGAGGGTAGCATCCACGATGCTGATGGGCACTTCGCAATACAGGTTGCGGCCATCACGGGTGAAGATGGAGTGCTCGCGAACGGCAATTTGCACATACAGGTCGCCCGGGGGACCACCATCAATGCCCATTTCACCTTCGCCAGAGAGGCGAATGCGGTCGCCGGTATCCACGCCGGGCGGAACCTTGACGGAAAGGGTCTTCTCTTCCTGCACCCTGCCCTGACCATGACAGGCCTTACAGGGGTTCTTGATGACCTGGCCCGAACCACGACAAGTGGGACACGCCTGCTGCACCGTGAAGAAACCCTGCTGCATGCGAACCTGCCCCATACCGTTACAGGTGCCACAAGCTTCCGGGCGGGAACCTTTTTCCGCACCGCTGCCATCGCAGGTATCGCACTCTCTGTGGCCCGGGATGCGGATCTGGACGGTCTTGCCTTTGACCGCTTCTTCCAGATCCAGCTCCAGGGTGTAACGAAGGTCGGAGCCACGGGTATTGCGGCCACGGCCTCCGCCACCGAAGATATCCCCGAATACGTCACCAAAGATATCGGAGAAGCTGGCGCCGCCGCCTCCGAATCCACCGCCGGCCTGGCCATCAACGCCCGCGTGACCGAACTGGTCATAGGCGGCCCGTTTGGATTGGTCCGCCAGTATTTCGTAGGCTTCGCTGGCCTCTTTGAACTTGTTCTCGGCGTCAGTGTCGTCCGGGTTACGGTCGGGGTGATACTTCATTGCGAGCTTGCGGTAAGCCCGCTTGACTTCCTTCTCGTCCGCATCCCGGGAGATCCCGAGAATTTCGTAATAATCGCGCTTGGCCATGCTTTAAAACCCTGTTTTTAAAACGCGGAAAACGCGGGAGAACCCCCGCGTTTTCCAACTGCCTGATGTACGTCAGAATTTACCGCTTGTCGTCGTCTTTGACTTCTTCGAACTCAGCGTCGACTGCGTCGTCAGAAGACTGGGCCTGGGCACCTTCTTCCCCGCCAGCCTGCTGCGCCTGATCAGCCTGATCTGCGTACATTTTCTGAGCCAGCTCGGAAGACACTTCCGTCAGCTTCTGGGTCTTGGCCTCAATGTCCTCTTTATCGGAACCGGCCAGTGCTTCTTCCAGCTCCTTGATAGAGGCCTCGATGGACTCTTTCTCACTGTCGCTGACCTTGTCACCGGCATCGGTCAGGGTCTTGCGAACAGCGTGCACCATCGCGTCACCCTGGTTGCGGACCTGCACCAGCTCTTCGAACTTGCGGTCTTCCTCGGCGTTGGCCTCGGCATCGCGCACCATCTTCTCGATTTCGTCATCGTTCAGACCGGAAGAGGCCTTGATCACGATGGACTGCTCTTTACCAGTCGCCTTGTCCTTCGCGGACACGTTCAGGATACCGTTGGCGTCGATATCGAAGGTTACTTCGATCTGCGGCACACCGCGCGGCGCCGGCGGAATGTCGGCCAGGTCGAAACGACCCAGGGACTTGTTCTGCTGCGCCTGCTTGCGCTCACCCTGAACCACGTGGATGGTCACTGCAGTCTGGTTGTCATCCGCGGTGGAGAAGGTCTGCGACTTCTTGGTCGGGATGGTGGTGTTCTTGTCGATCAACGGTGTAGCCACACCGCCCATGGTTTCAATACCCAGGGTCAGCGGAGTTACGTCCAGCAACAGAACGTCTTTTACATCACCGGACAGTACGGCGGCCTGGATGGCAGCACCCATGGCCACGGCTTCATCCGGGTTAACGTCCTTGCGGGCTTCCTTACCGAAGAAGTTCTTCACTTTCTCCTGAACCATCGGCATGCGGGTCTGACCGCCGACCAGGATCACCTCGTCGATTTCGCCAACCTTGACACCGGAATCGTCCAGCGCGGTGCGGCACGGCGCGAGACTGCGCTCGACCAGCTCTTCCACCAGGGATTCCAGCTTGGCACGGGTGACCTTTACGTTCATGTGCTTGGGACCGCTGGCGTCCGCCGTTACGTACGGCAGGTTGACGTCGGTCTGCTGGCTGCTGGACAGCTCGATCTTGGCCTTCTCGGCGGCCTCTTTCAGGCGCTGCATGGCCAGTGAGTCACCGCGCAGGTCGATACCACTGTCTTTCTTGAACTGATCGGCAAGGTATTCGATCAGCTTCATGTCGAAGTCTTCACCACCCAGGAAGGTGTCACCGTTGGTGGCCAGCACTTCGAACTGGTGCTCACCGTCCACGTCAGCAATCTCGATGATGGAAATATCGAAGGTACCACCACCCAGGTCGTACACAGCCACGGTACGGTCACCGCTCTTCTTGTCCAGGCCATAGGCCAGGGCCGCAGCGGTCGGCTCGTTGATGATCCGCTTCACGTCCAGACCGGCGATCTTGCCGGCGTCCTTGGTGGCCTGACGCTGGCTGTCGTTGAAGTAGGCCGGTACGGTGATAACCGCTTCGGTCACTTTCTCGCCCAGGTAGTCCTCGGCGGTCTTCTTCATCTTCTTGATGACTTCCGCAGACACCTGCGGGGGCGCCATCTTTTCACCCTTCACTTCCACCCAGGCATCGCCATTGTCAGCCTTGGTGATCTTGTAGGGCACCATCTTGATATCTTTCTGAACCACATCGTCTTCAAAACGACGACCGATCAGACGCTTGATGGCGTACAGGGTGTTGTTCGGGTTGGTGACCGCCTGACGCTTGGCAGACTGACCTACCAGGGTCTCACCGTCTTCGGTGTACGCGATGATCGACGGGGTGGTGCGATCACCCTCAGCGTTCTCGATAACCTTGACCTTGTCACCATCCATGATGGCAACACAGGAGTTCGTGGTTCCCAGGTCGATACCAATAATCTTGCTCATTGATTCACTCCAATTCGTTTGTTCGATCCGATTGCGACATCGCCAATCCGATGCCAGCCAAAACTGTTTCGGGCTGTCAGCCCCGGCAATTCATTCCGGCGCCGCCTGTTTACTGCCTATATTGGCGCCTTAATTCACTTTTCAAGCCTGTTCATCGATTTTTGGTGCGTCCTCGGCCTTGGCCACCACCACCATCGCGGGCCGAACCAGGCGCTCGTTCAGGGTGTACCCCTTTTGCACAACCGCAACGACGCTGTTCGGCTCGGCGTCTGGCGCCGGCACCATGGACATGGCTTCGTGAAGTTGCGGGTCGAACGGCTCGCCGACCGGGTTAACCTGCTCCACGTTGAATTTCCCGAGGCTATTCATGAACAGGTTCAAAGTCATTTCCACGCCTTCGCGGATAGACGCCACCAACTCACCAGAGGCTTCCTGACCCTCGGTGCTCTCAACCGCCTTTTCCAGACTGTCTGCAACCGGGAGCAGTTCCTTCACGAACTTTTCCAGCGCAAATTTGTGGGCTTTCTCCACATCCAGCTCGGCACGGCGACGAACGTTCTGCATTTCAGCCTGGGCCCGCAGCGCCTGCTCCTGATACTCCTTAACCTGAGCCTGCAAGGCTTCGGTTTCAGAGGGCTCGCCAGCTGAATCACCTTCAGCGTCTTCCGCCGCTTCGGCCTCGGCAGCTTTCAGCTCTTCCTCAACCTGCTCGTTACGATTCTCGTCAGCACTCATGGCTACTCCTGGTCATTCATCCGCGACCGCAAACACGGTCGGTTATACATGTCATCCGGCCACGCCGGGCCGGATTAAAGAGGGTTGCGAACGAATATGGGGCCCGTTGCGTCGGTTTCAACCTTAACGAATGCATTTATGCGCAATTTCACACCTCTGAATTTGCAAACTAGAAAAACCCTGTATATATTCACAGTCACTGTATGTAACCACAGTATTTTCCAGAGCGGAGGTCACCAGCATGCTCACACAGCTCACCGTTTCCAATTACGCCATCGCAGAAAGGGTCGAACTTCAGTTCAGTAAGGGCATGACCGCCCTGACCGGGGAAACCGGCGCCGGCAAGTCCATTGTACTGGACGCCCTGGGGCTGGCGATGGGCGGGCGCGCCGATGCAGGCGCCGTGCGCCATGGTGCGAAGCGTGCCGACATCACCGCCTCCTTCGATGTGTCCCGCATCGACGAGGCCCGGAACTGGCTGGAGCAACACGAGCTGGACGACGAACATGACTGTATCCTGCGACGGGTGATCAGCAAGGACGGACGTTCACGGGCTTACATCAATGGTCAGCCCTGCCCCCTGGCGCACCTGAAAGACCTGGGCAGCCTGCTGATGGATATCCACAGCCAGCACCAGCACCAGTCCCTGCTTCGCAAGGAAACCCATCGCAAACTGCTGGATGAATACGCCGGTGTGGAAACCCTCGCTGCCGATACCCGCGATGCCTGGAAGACCTGGAACAAGACCCGCCAGCGCCTGACCGAACGCCAGCAAAACGCCGACGAGGCCGAAGCCCGGCTGCAGTTGCTCCGCTATCAGGTGGAGGAACTGGACCGCATGGCGCTGGAAGAAGGCGAACAGGAAAGCCTGGAGCAGGAACAGGAACAACTGAGCCACGCCGACACCGTACTTCAGAACAGCCAGCAGGCCGCCCTGCTCTGCACGGAAGAAGACAACAGCGCTGCAGATCTGGTTCGCCAGGCGCTGCAGCAACTGGAACACCTGCCCACCGAAGTGCCCGCTCTGGCGGACACCATTCAGATGCTGAACGAGGCACAGATCCAGATCAGCGAAGCCGGGGACAACCTGCGCCGCTTTGTCGAGGATTACGAGGCCGACCCGGCACGGCTGACCGAGGTGGAAGAGCGCCTGAGCGCCATCTACCAGATGGCCAGAAAGCACCGCATCACACCGGAAGAACTTCCGGAACTGCACCAGCGCCTGAGCGCCGAACTGGCCTCCCTGGATGACGGCGAAGGCAGCGTTGAGCAGCTGGAAGTCGAGCTGGAAGGCCAGCGCAACCGCTTCAACGAACTGGCCGGCCAGCTATCGGAGGCTCGCCAGCAGGCGGCCGCCAACCTCGACCAGAGGATCGCCGAGGAACTGGCACAACTCAGCATGCCGGCCGTGCAGTTTGTCACCCACTTGAACCGCAACGATGCCGGTGAGCCTGCCCCCCACGGACTCGAAGACGTGGAGTTCCTGGTCAGCGCCAATCCGGGCCAACCGGCACGCCCGCTGGCCAAAGTCGCCTCCGGCGGCGAACTGTCACGCATCAGCTTGGCCATTCAGGTAGTGGTCGCGCAAACCTCAACCACACCTACCCTGGTCTTTGACGAAGTGGATGTTGGCATCGGCGGTGGCACGGCGGAAGTGGTCGGGCGGTTGCTGAGAACCCTGGGCAACGATGGCCAGGTCATGTGCGTAACCCATTTGCCACAAGTTGCAGCCCAATGCCATCAGCACCTGTTCGTCAGCAAGTTTACCGAACAGGACGCGACCTTCTCGAAAATTGAAACACTGGACGATCACGGACGGATCAGCGAAGTGGCAAGAATGCTTGGCGGTGTCGACATGACTGAGCACACCATTGCCCATGCCAAAGAAATGTTCACCAAGGGGCAGGCAACCCATCACTGAGCGACAGAGCACATTCCCCTCTCGACCCTGAGAGCTATTAGGGCGGGTTAACACCCGCCCCTTTTTTGTTCGGTTATTGCGATTACGGAAAGAAAGTTACTTGCCGATCGGCTTGACGTAGAGAATCAGGCTGTGATCAATGATCTCAAAGCCACGCTCTTCAGCAATTTTCTTCTGGCGTTCTTCGATAATGGGATCGCAGAACTCAATGACCTCACCGGTTTGCGTGCAAACCATATGGTCGTGGTGATCATCACCGGCCATTTCGAACACTGCGTGCCCACCTTCAAAGTTGTGGCGAAGCACCAGTCCGGCGGCCTCAAACTGGGTCAGAACCCGGTAAACGGTCGCCAGACCCACGTCATCCCCTTGCTCCAGAAGCTTCTTGTACACATCCTCTGCGCTGAGGTGGTGTTCCTCGGAGTTTTCCAGAATGTTGAAAATCTTTACTCTCGGCAGAGTAACTTTCAGACCGACTTTTCGTAATTCGGCGTTTTCAGATGACATGTTACTATTCACTCGTTGGTGTGCCCCACGGCTTCCGGTATGATGAAGCCGCATTTATACGGTTAGACCGTGTCACACCTGCCCTTGGCAGGCGATTTCAAGATAGAGGATTTCCCCCGGCGATGCAAAAGCTCACAGCTCTCATTCTCACTCTCATCCTGTCTGGTTGTGCTTTTCCCGGCGTTTACAAGATCAACGTCCAGCAAGGCAACATCCTGACCGACGAGGAGCTGACATCACTGACTGAAGGCATGTCCCGCAGCCAGGTGCAATCTGTCCTGGGCAATCCCCTGATGGTCAACCCGGTTGATCCTTCCCGGGAGTACTACATCTACACCTTCCAGCGCCGCGGCGGTGACATCGAAGAGCAACGCGTCATCGTCTATTACGACAATGACCAGTACACCCACTACGAAGCACAGTTACTGGAAGAAACACCGGCCTACTAAGGCCGTTCAGGATTTCTTCTTCGCCCGGTTGAGCCGGGCCTGCTTGGGATCAATCTTCAGCGGCCGGTACAGCTCAACCCGGTCGCCCTCCCGCAGCTCATGTGCGGCGGGTGACTTGATGGCCTTTCCAAAGATTCCCATGTCATTGCTTTCAGGATCAACCTCAGGGAAGACCGCCACGATGCCTGACTGTTTGACAGCTTCCAGCGCGGTGGTTCCATCCGGCACCTCCAGGCTGATGATCTCCTGTTTGTCCGGGCGGGCATAGGCGACCTCCACACGAATCATTCCACCACTCCTGCATAGACCATATCCGCACGCCGGCAGAACGCATCCACCATGGTGTTGGCGGCCTGACTGAACACCGGGCCAAACGTCATGCGGGACAGCGAACCGGAGAATTCAAACTCCAGCGTCAGAATCACCTTGCAGGCATTGTCATCCAACGCCCTGAAATGCCAGCGACCGGTGAGATCACGAAACGGCCCATCCACCAGGCTCATTTCGATGGTGTCCGGATGGAACAGCTGGTTACGGGTGGTCAGACGCTGGCGAATACCACCCTTGGCTACGTCCAGGGAGGCGGTAATCTGCTCTTCGTCCCGGTCATGGATCTCCGCACCGGCACACCAGGGCAGAAACTCGGGGTAACGGGCAATGTCGTTGACCAGATGGAACATGCGCTCGGCGGAGTGCATGACCAGGGCTGTCTTGTCGATCTGATGAGGCATTGGAACCGGTTGTCCTGCTATCAAACATGCTTTGAAATCGCTGCCCCGGACGCTCTCACGCGGCAGCCGTATTCAGACGCTATGATAAAGGATATTGTCCTGTTTTGGGGCTTTTTCGTGGAACTGATCACCCCCGGCATCGTCGTCGTGCCTGGCGGGACGCGCCTCACCGCTGCTGGAGGCCGGCTGTGCAGGCTCACTCTGCTGCGGGGCATCGGCTTGCTGGCTCTTGGTGTCCGGCGCTTTGCCAGGGGTGGCAACCACGGGGCTGAGCTGACGGCACCACCTTGCTTTCTCGCCGCTGTCACACAGGTTGTCCAGCGAGAACAGCGTGTAGGATATCCCGATAAACGCCACCACAACCGGCAACACCAGGCGCATTACCCAGTACCAGATACGGCTGAACAACCAGGGCGTGTTCCCCAGAATGCGGAACGACAGCGAACGGGTCAGGCACCATCCGGTGAACAACGCGATCAGGATTGCCACCAACGGAATCAACAGCCCGCCAGTGATCAACTCCAGCCAGCGGAACAGCGTTCCCCCCGCAAGCTGGACATCGGCCCAGATGTTGAAAGACAGCAACGTACCCAGCCCGGCAAACCACACCAGCGCACCCATGATAAAGGCCGACCAGCCACGGGGCGAGCCAGTCCACTCCCGGAACCAGCCAATCACCGGCTCCAGCAACGCCAGAGAGGTTGTCCACACCACCAGCACCACCAGCAGGAACGCCGCCGCAATAATGAACTGGCTCCCCGGTAACGGGGCCAGCGCAACCGGCAGGGAAACAAACAACAGGCTGAAGCCGCGCTCGCCATCAAAGCTACTGCCCACCGTCGCCGTTGCGAAAATCAGCACGCCGGCCAGAATGGCAATCAGGGTATCCATCAACACCACCGCCAGCACCGATCGCTTCAACCTGACCCCGACCGGCGTGTAGGCGCCGAAGATGGACCACACCCCCATACCCAGCCCGAGCGTAAAGAAAGCATGGAACAGCGCCGCCTTGAGGCTGCCGAAACCCACGTCTTCCGGCCGGAACTCGAGAACCGTGGTAACCGCTCCCTCCAGACGACCATGCCACCCGGCCAGGGCAAACAGCGCCAGCAATAACAGCAGGGAAGCCGGCACCAATGCCCGAAAAACACGCTCCAGGCCTTTGACCACGCCCTGGATGGACACCCAGACGACCAGCACCATAAAGAACAGGTGCCACGCCATGAACATTCTGTAGTCGCGGGTATCCGATACCAGGTCCGCCAGCACAGCGGTCGCCTCCGCCTGCCCCGCTCCGCTGAACACCCCGAGCGCGCCAAAAAACACATAGGCCAGTGCAATGGAGCCAAACACCGCGGTATAGGAAAGCACCAGGAAGGCTGCGATTATGCTGAGGCGCCCGGCATACATCCACCAGCGCGAGCAACGCGCACTGCGTATGTAGCCGTCCAACGCCAGCACAATGCCGTGCCGGGAGTGGCGCCCCATGGCGGATTCAGTCACCATCAGCGGCAACGTCACCAGTAACAGGCAGGCAAGGTACAGCAGGATGAACAGCCCGCCGCCATGCTGGCCCGCCAGATATGGGAACTGCCACAGGTTGGCAAGCCCCACGGTGGCACCGACTGCGGCCCAGAAAAACGTCGATTTACGGGTCCAGGACCCGATGGGAGTCTCGTATGGTGCAGGCATTCAGCATTCCGACAGAGTTGAACCGCCCATTGTAGCGGATGATTCCGCCCTGCTACGACTACCAACCGGATCTATCACGCTGATTTCGTGACCGGTCTGGCACTCCTGGGCTACAATGCGCGCTTTCCCGGCGTGTATTATTCCCGGCAAATTCTATATCCGAACCCGGATTATCGATTCATGAGCAAAAAGAAAACCGGACCCCAGAGCAGTACCATTGCTCTGAACAAGAAGGCAAAACACGAATATCACATCGAAGAGCGCTTCGAGGCAGGCCTGGCCCTCCTGGGCTGGGAAGTGAAATCCCTGCGTGCCGGCAAGGCACAGCTGACGGACGCCTACGTGCTGCTCAAGAATGGCGAGGCGTGGCTGCTGGGCTCGCACTTTACCCCGCTGATTACCGCGTCCACTCACGTCATTGCGGACCCTACGCGTACCCGTAAGCTACTGCTGCACGCCAAGGAAATCGCCAAGATTGTTGGCAAGGTCAACCAGAGCGGCTACACCTGCATTCCCCTGGCCCTGTACTGGAAACAGAACAAGGTGAAATGCGAAATCGCCCTGGTGAAAGGCAAGAAGCTGTTCGACAAGCGCGCCACCGAGAAAGAGCGCGACTGGAACCGCCAGAAGCAGCGCATCTTGCGCGACGCCAACATCTGACTCCGGATGCGGCAAATCTGTGTCGCATCCGCACTCACTTTTACCTTTCACCTGATCGGCCTATACTCTTGGGTCCAATCGCCGATATGCCACAGGTCCGTGGCGAAGTTGTCCGTTCGGCAAATGGATTGCATCCTGAACGGAGGCCTCATGTCCCAGAGTAAAACCACCATGTCAGCCGTGGACAAATCCTGGCTGCGCATGGACAGTCCCGCAAACCCGATGATGATTTCAACGGTCCTGATCTTTGATCAGCCGATCTCCCTCAAGCGCCTGAAACGCACCCTGAACGAACGCTTCCTGTGTTTTCGCCGCTTTCGCCAGCGCGTTGTCCAGGAGGGGGAGCGGGTGTACTGGCAAGACGACCCATTGTTCGATATCGACAACCACATTCATCGCATCGCCCTGCCCGGCGACGGCAGCCAGGGCGAACTACAGGCACTGACCAGCGATCTGGCCAGCACAGCCATGGATCACCGACGCCCCCTCTGGCATATCCACTACATTGACGGTTACGAAGGCGGCTGCGCCCTGGTCGTCCGCATTCACCACTGCATTGCCGATGGCATTTCGCTGGTGCGGGTATTGCTCTCCCTGACCGACAACACACCGGAAGCCAAACTGAGCCGGATCGCTACGACTCATCCATCGACAGACAACTCAGTGGAGAGCAGTCTACGGCGCTTCAGCCAACGCGTGCTGGATAGCGGCCAGACCGCCCTGGAACAGGGCAAGCTCTTCCTGCACTCCATGCGGAAGGAGCCGGGCTACCCCGTCAAGATGGCCACGACAGCAGGCAACATTGCCATGGACCTGGTTAAACTGGGATTCGCCCGGTTCGAACCCAAAACCGGCTTACGCCCGCCCCTGAGTGGCCGCAAACAGGTGGCCTGGGCCGAGCCCCTGAGCCTTGCAGAAGTCAAACTCTGCGCCCGGGCGTTGCGGGGTACCGCCAATGACGTACTGCTTTGTGCGGCTACCGGTGCGCTGCAACGACACTTCCGGGAAATCGGGGAACACATCCCCGAGTGCGGCATTCGCGTTGCCGTGCCCTTTAACCTGCGCCCCCTGAAACAGCCCATCGAGACCCTCGGCAACCAGTTCGGGCTGGTACTGGTGTGCCTGCCGGTGGAAGTGAACTGCCCGCTTATGCGCTTCCGCCAGGTGCAGGAGAACATGAACCGCCTCAAACGCTCCTACCAGGCCCAGGTCACCTACAGCCTGCTGGATCTGTTTGGCCGCGGCCCCGATATTCTCGAGCGGCGAGCGCTGGCATTGCTGAGCAACAAGGCCTCCGCCGTGCTCACTAACGTGCCCGGCCCGAAAGAGGCGGTCTACCTGGCCGGCGCCAAACTCGTCCAGCCCATGTTCTGGGTGCCACAAAGCGGCAACATTGGTATTGGCATGAGCATTTTCAGCTACGCCGGCACCGTGCAGTTCGGCATCACCATCGACCGGGCCATCAACGCGGACCCTAACGCGGTGATGGGCTATTTCCGCGAAAGTTTCGCCGAATTGAGGGACGTCGCCCTCCAGCGAAACGAGCACGCAACTGCGCAAACGGCCAGCTGATAGGTACAAATCCCCCGGCTGGCGGAAAAACTAAACAAGGAAGTCCTTGAAGTTGAAGGAACCGGCCACATATACTGTGGGCAAGGGGACGACATGGCTTCGACGCTGGTGGCGAACCCTTGGGTGCATGTCGAGATGGCAGCCAATCTCGTTAATCCAAAGCTGCAACGCAATAGTCGCAAACGACGAAAACTACGCACTAGCAGCGTAAGCTGCTAGTCGTCCTGACCGGGTCGCCCGTAGCCCGGAAGCAACATCTCAGGACGTCATCGCTTACGGGATGCTCCGTTATCCAGAGTTCACTGGCTAACGGCTAAGATCTAAAGAACTCGGTTCTTGCACCCTGGCTCTCGGGTCGCTTGAACTTAAATCAATAGAGAGACGCTAAACATGTAGACCTCAAGGCTGAGTACTGGCGGACGCGGGTTCAATTCCCGCCGTCTCCACCAAACTCTCCGCGAAAAGCCCCTGATTTCAGGGGCTTTTTTTATGTCAGGACCAACCACACGTCCACACAAAGTAGCGCCCCATCCGCGTTCCGTGCACTCAAGCTAATTCCAGGCCCTTCACCTCCCGCGATGCCGATGGAGAATGATACTGTCTTCCGAGGCACCGGGATGGTAATTTTCAGTTTCCCAGGCAGATCATCAGCATCCGAATCAGCAGCAAGCGAGATACTCTGACTATGAAGGATGGCAACGACCCCACCACCATGAAGCAACTCCTTGACCGTATCCGGGCCTCCGGCGAAGGCGTGGAGCAGGTGTCAGTGGCGGAGATTCTGGAGGCGGTTGGGGAGCGGTCATTCGGGCCGGTGGTGTTGCTGGCCGGGCTGATTACACTGGCGCCGCTGATCGGGGATATTCCCGGGGTGCCTACGCTGCTTGGCCTGGTGGTGGTATTAACGTTGGGGCAACTGTTGTTCCAACGGCATTCGATCTGGCTGCCAAGCTGGATTTCCGGGCGGCAGGTACCCAGGGGCAAACTGGTGAAGGGCGTGGACTGGCTGCAGAAGCCGGCGCGGTTTCTGGATCGGGTGACAAAACCCCGGCTGACGTTTCTGGTGAATGGTCCGGGGCTTTATGCGATGGCGTTGATCTGCATGTCGGTGGCATTGGCCATGCCGGCCATGGAGGTGGTGCCTTTCAGCGCCAACGGCGGCGGAGCGGCGCTGATGGCCTTCGGGCTGGCGATTGTGGCCCGGGACGGTCTGGTGGCGTTGCTGGCCACCACGGTCACCGGGCTGACTTTCTGGCTTATTCTCGACAACCTGATTTTCTAGTCAGGCAACGGTGGGCTAGTTTTCGGAGCTCAGGCTTTCCTGCAGGTCCCTGAAGAACTGCTCGGTGTGCTCACGTATCTCCCGCAGCTTTACCGCCCACTCATCGCGGTTACGCTCAAGGGATTCACTGCTCACTTCCGCTAGCCGCTGGCCGGTTTCGGTCAGGGTATGGGTCGCATTGGCCAGGGCTTCGAGTGTGGGCTCGGCCAGCTCTTCGCTGCCGCTTTCCAGGTCCTTCGCCGCCTGTTCCAGGGTTTTTCGGTCACTTTCCGGTGCCTGGCGGTTTTCTTCCAACGCCCGGTTCACGGATTCTTCCAGCTCTTCCATGTAGTCCCGGAGTTCCTGGCCGTAGTCGTTCACGGCCTTGTCTGCGCGGCGGGCGACGTCATTGGAGTAGGCTTCCAGCTCGCGGGCCATGTCGCTCAGACGCTGCTCCATGTCGTCCGATGAGGATGAGAAGCTAGCGGTGATGCGATCACTGAGCTCGCTGATCTGCCCCACCAGGTCGCTGAATGGGGACGGGTTCATGATGGCCTCGCCGGTACGCTCGTAGTCCACTAGCCATTGGCCCTGAGTCTCGACCAGATACGTCATCACTTCCCGGCGCTCGTTGCCACTGGAATTCGCCGCCGGCAATCGGGTGACAATAGTCGCTTCGGTGCCGTCGATGACGATGCGACCGAAGGAAGGCACCACGTCGGCCCAGTCGCGATCGAAGCTGTCGAAGCCTTTGTCACTGCCCAGCGTGGAATATTCCACCACATCGCTGGTGTCGTTGTCGGCCATGGCCTGCCAGAAGGCGGAGGCGACGTCTTGCGGGGTGTTGGGCTTGCTGCAGGCGGCGACCAGAATGACCGCGGACACCCAGACTAAAACTTTCAACGCGGAGCGAACCATTCAACCGTTCCTCTGATGACTGATCGGGTTGCCGATCATACACCGGTTACAGGTTGCAGGTCAGCTCCGCCAGTTCCTCATCGAATACCCGCTTGTTCTCACTGTAATCCACCGGCACATCCACCAGATGCACGCCACCGGCGGACAGAGCAGACTCCAGGGTGGGCCGGAGGTCTTCCGTGCGGGCCACCCGGTGTCCGGTGGCTCCGTAGGATTGCGCATATTTCACGAAATCCGGGTTGCCGTAGTCCAGGCCGAAATTCGGAAAGCCTTCCTGAGACTGCTTCCACTTGATCATGCCGTAGGCATTGTCGTTAATAATCAGCACCACCAGGTTCAGGTTAAGGCGCACGGCGGTTTCCAGCTCCTGGCTGTTCATCATGAAACCGCCGTCACCACACACCGCCATTACTTTCAGGTCGGGGTAGAGCATCGCGGCCATCATCGCGCTGGGCAGGCCCGCGCCCATGGACGCCAGGGCATTGTCCAGCAGCACGGTGTTGTTGTCATAGGCCGGATAATTACGCGCAAACCAGAGCTTGTACATGCCGTTGTCGAGGGCAATGATGCCGTCTTCCGGCATGACCTGCCGAACGTCGTGGACAATGCGCTGGGGAATGATCGGGAACCGCGGGTCCTCGCTGCAGGATGCAAGGTGCTCGTCGACTGAGGCCTTCACCTCCATAAAACGGCTGAAATCGTGATTCTCACAAGGACCACAATGTTCGGCCATGTATTCGACGCTGTTGGCGATATCCCCCACCACTTCGTGTTGGGGAAAGTACACGGGGTCCACGTCGGCGGCGCTGAAGTTGACGTGGATGACCTGTTTGCCACCGGGTTTCATGAAAAACGGCGGCTTTTCCACCACATCGTGACCCACATTAATGACCAGATCCGCATGGTCGATGGCGCAGTGCACAAAGTCCCCGGCAGAAAGTGCGGCGTTGCCCAGATAACGGGGGTGGCGCTCATCCACTACCCCTTTGCCCATCTGGGTGGTGAAAAATGGAATGTTGCTGGTATTGACCAGGTGAATCAGCGCCTGGGATACCCGCTTTCGGTTGGCTCCGGCGCCGATCATGATCAGCGGGTGTCGGGCGCTGCGGATCATCTCGCAGGCCATTTCCAGGCTCTTGGTGCTGGCGGTTGGACGGCGGGCGTCGCTGGGCTGGAAGATGTGAGTGTCCGGCGCGGTCATTTCAGAGGCAATGTCCTCGGGCAACTCCAGATGAACCGCACCGGGGCGTTCTTCCGCAGCCAGCCGGAATGCTTCCCTGACTTTGGCGGGAACCGTGTTGGCGTTACTGATCTGGCGCGTGTATTTGGTCAGCGGGCGCATCAGGTCCACCACATCGAGGATCTGGAAGAGCCCCTGTTTGGAGGATTTGATCGGCTTTTGCCCGGAGATCATCATCATGGGCATGGCGCCCAGTTGGGCGTAGGCAGCTGCGGTGACCAGGTTGGTCGCCCCCGGGCCAAGGGTCGACAGGCAAACCCCAACGCGCCCGGTCAGCCGGCCATAGGTCGCCGCCATGAATCCGGCCGCCTGCTCATGGCGGTTGAGAATTAGCTGAATATTCGATTCCCGCAGCGCTTCCAGCAGGTCCAGGTTCTCTTCACCGGGAACGGCAAAGATGTATCGCACGCCTTCGTTCTCCAGCGCACGCACAAAGATTTCGGCACCGTTGAGGTTGTCTTTGGCCATGGCGGTCATTCAATCTCCTGATCCGATGAGTCTTTTATAGGTTGCTTACGCTTCGGACGGCGGGGGCTCCGCCTGTAATGAAATATCAGCCGGTATCCGGTCACGCCCCCAGCTGCTGTGTACCCGCTCGATCACCCGTTGCAGTTCTTCTTCGCTAACACCCGCCGGCTCGCCACGCTCCAGGGGGTCGAAATGGAAGATATACAGCCGCGACGCAAATTGCTCAAGCGGCAGAGAGGCTTCACCGAACCGCTCGCCCTTGCGGGCAGTGCTGACCACCACGCCGTCACCCCAGTTCTGTCCACTGTCATTGTTGGGATTGAAGAAGTACACCCGCATCACATCTTCCGGGTCCAGGGTAACCCGCAGGATGGTAATGGCGTGCCACCCGATAAATCGCGCAGCGCTGTCAGTAATGGCCATGCCGGCTGGCTGCGGATGGATCAGCGGCTGGTTCCCATTGTAGAACGGATGGTAGCTGGCATAGAAATGGCGCAAAAAGCCTTCGAGGTCCTGAAGCTTACCGGTCGCCACGTCCACATTGATGGCAAAACCACGGCCAGCCGACCAACCATGGAATTCCGGGTTCACCCACTGGTGGGGATCCCCCGGGCGACCAATACACAGCCGCCCCATTTCCGCGTAGATGCGATCCAGATGCGGGACCACTACCAGGGATACAGGGTCCAGGTCCAGGGTGACCATCGAAGCAACACCGCCTCTACTGTCAGCGGATGAGACCGGTTTGCCCTCGAAGTGCATGATGATTTCATTATCCCGCGCCGCCCAGGCGACCATTTGCAGCAGATAGTCGGGATCGTTGTACGCCCACATGGACAATGCCCGGGCCGACTGGCAGGTGGGGTTATTGCCCTGACCTACGCCCAGGGGCTGGCCGAGCATGTTCAATACCCCCTGGATCAGCCAGGCTTTCGGTTGCGGAGAATAACCATAAGCCAGCTGGATGCGCTCACGCGCCTCGGGACAGATCGCCAGCAACGCCTGCCGCCACAATGCCGGTGCAACCGGTGGCTGATAGAGAATGCCCCGCTCCAGTAACAGCGCCAGGCCATACAACCCCTGGGCTGTCTCAGGAAAGACGCCTTCGGTCACCAGCTCGTGCACCAGCTCCCGGTAGCACAACAGGCAGTCACGCCCGGTGCTGGAGAGCCCAAGCGCCTCGGTCAGCAGAGTGTCCTGTTTTTCCAGAATGTGTCTTACGAACGCTGCGTGGTAAGGGGACACCAGTCCGGTGTCGTGCATGGAGCGGGCAAAGCCGGTGGCCTCGCCCTGCAGCGCCACGGTGTCCATGGACTGCAGCCGTTCCTCGTAGATCGGAATGCCCGGGTCTTCACGACAGGCCTGGGTCGGGCCGTAAAGACTGGAAATCAGGCGCTCCGCGCCCTGCCCCGCGCCACCAAGGTCAATAGTCGGGTCAATCCGGCACAGGGCGATCTGGGTAATCATTCGCCGAACGCTGGTGACCTGAATCGGGCGTTGCTGGAGAATACGCCAGATTTCCTCTATCAGCCGGTCGATGACATGCTCGTAGCCGATTTCAGTGGCCACGTGCTGGATGACCCCGCGGCTGATCAGGGCCAGCTCGCCCTGTTCACGCTCAGCCTCGCCACCCTCGCCGAACAGCAGGCTGAGATTGAGGGCCAGCACCTGAGTCAGGTAATGATGGGCCTGCTCCGAAGATACGGAAGGGTGCCAAAAGTCCCCTTTAGCGACCGCCAGCAATCGCAACTCACTGATGGACTCAATGATGACGGTGTCCGCCTGGGGGCTTTGCAGGGCACTGGTGGTCAGAAACGGTAAAAGAATAGAGGGTTCTGCCCAGTCAGTGCCCAGGAAGACACCGGCATTCTCCAGCCATTCCGCCCGCGCGACCATGACTGCGCAGCCCCCCGGCTGCAACAAAACCCGGCGGACGATATCAAACAGCTCGGGTAACTTTGCAGGTTTGGCAAAGGGGGGGCAGCCTTCCAGCCCTTCAATCGCTTCATCCAGTCTCTGGACCAGCGTTTCAAAGTTGACGGCCGGTACAGAGTTGCCAGCGTCGGAGTCGCTCAAACTGTCTTCCTCAGGGCCTGAACCAGACCCACTGTTGGTAATTCCTGATGGAATTATACATAGAAATCCAGTTCTTCCTGATGTTTAAGTAGATCCCGCATCACATAGGGGGCTTCACCGAAGGAGCGATCGACCCTTTATCCGGATTAAACGCTTGCTCACTCACGGCGCACCTCCTTTCAGGGGATGTACCTACTAAGCTAGAGGTTTCAGTACAAATGGCAAATATTCTGGCCCTGAGAAAACGCGAAAAGCACCGCAAACACGGGTAACTGAACCAGTATTTGTGGTGCTCTTCGCGGCTTTTAGAACAATTATGTATATCAGCCCAACTGCAGCGTTGTCAGCGTTCTGTCCCGCACCTTCCTGAGCAATGGCTCATCATCGACCAGTGACTGACCATAGGAGGGCACCATTTCCTTCATGCGCTCCTGCCACTCAGCGGTCTTGATTTTGTCAGAAAAACAGCGCTCGATGACGTCAATCATCGCGTGTGCCGCGGTGGAGGCGCCAGGGGATGCGCCCAGCAGGGCCGCCAGAGAGCCGTCCTTCGCTGCCACGATTTCAGTGCCGAACTCAAGCTTACCGCCACCGTCCGGCGTCTGCTTGATGATCTGTACCCGCTGGCCAGCGCTCTGCAGCTTCCAGTTTTCCTCTTTGGCATCCGGGAAGAAATTGCGCAGGGACGCCACACGCTCAGAGTGGGACTGGAACACCTCACCGATCAGGTAACGGGTCAGGTCCATATTGGTCCGGCTCACCGACAACATCGGGCGCAGGTTGGTGGGCTTCACCGATCCAAACAGGTCAAACATCGAGCCCTGTTTCAGGAAACGGGTGGTGAACCCGGCAAATGGCCCGAACAGCAAGGCCGGCTCGCCGTTGATGATGCGGGTATCCAGATGTGGCACCGACATCGGCGGCGCACCGATCGGCGCCTTGCCGTACACCTTGGAGTGATGCTGTTTGACGACCTCCGGTTCCTGGCAGACCAGCCACTGGCCGCTGACCGGGAAACCGCCGTAACCGCGAGCCTCGTCAAT
The DNA here is from genome assembly GCF_050379435.1 of Marinobacter sp. DUT-3. Taxonomy (NCBI): domain Bacteria; kingdom Pseudomonadati; phylum Pseudomonadota; class Gammaproteobacteria; order Pseudomonadales; family Marinobacteraceae; genus Marinobacter; species Marinobacter sp. DUT-3. Next base: position 148,096 of record NZ_JBNRMG010000010.1, on the reverse strand, counting down.
GTTGGACTTCTGCAACATCGGCAGGGCGCCACCACCGGCGCCCAGGAAGACGAAACCGGCTTCCAGTTTCTTGACCTCACCGGTCTTCTGGTCTTTCACCCGCACTTTCCAGCGGCCATTGTCCCGCTTCGCCAGGTAGTGAACCGGGCTGCTGAGCATCAGCTCAAAATTGGGCGTGCTTTCCAGGTACTTGACCATGCTGCGGGTGAGAGAGCCGAAATCGACGTCCGAACCATGCTTGATCCGCGTTGCAGCCACTGGCTGCATGGGATCGCGGTGCTTGACGACCAGCGGCATCCACTCGGCCAGGTCATCCGGGGATTCGGTGTATTCCATCTCCCGGAACAGGTGATGGGCGCTGAGCTTCTCGAAGCGGCGCTTGAGGAAGGCCACGTCTTTTTCACCCCAGACGAAACTCTGGTGAGGCGTGCGGTTAATAAACGACTTCGGTTCCGGCAATTTGCCCTGCTCGACCAGGTAGGACCAGAACTGCAGCGACACTTCAAAGGAGGAGTTGATCTGAAGCGCCCGTTCAATGGCCACATCGCCATCTTCGGTTTCGGGGGTGTAATTCAGTTCACAGTACCCGGCGTGGCCGGTGCCTGCGTTGTTCCATCCATCGGTGCTTTCATGGGCAACGTGATCGAGACGTTCCACCATGACGATGTCCAGTGATGGGTCCAGCTGCCTGAGCATCATGCCGAGGGTTGCGCTCATGACGCCCCCACCGACCAGCACTACATCTGCCTGTCTTGCGGCCATTGGTCTTCACCCTGCTTGGTTTTGAGCCTGTCACCTCTCCACGATCAGCAAAGAGGTCTTTGGGAAGCCTGCAGGGCAACTCGATTCGGGCCCGGCGAAGGCTTCCTGTCCGAATATGGGGCGCAATTATCCCGGTTTTTGCTCCAATAATAAAATGTGATAGTCAACAGATGTGTATTGCACTGCTTACCAGAAGCAATCCGACAGGCACAGACACCAGCGAACAGTGGCCGACGGCGGGGCAAAGGTCTAAAATCCGCCCGCATTGATCACAACCCATTTTCAGGATGTCGTATGCCCGGTCTTGAGTCCGTACTGATTTTTCTGGCCATCCTGGCCCTGTTGGGCGTCATTCTTGAAGACGTCATTCACGTCAACAAAGCCAAGATTACGCTGTTTTTCGGCACGCTGTGCTGGGTGTTGCTGTTCCTGTTCAGCGCGGATTCTGAGCAAACGGCGGCTATCTCGGCCGGACTGGCGGAAAGCATCGCTGAAATTGCCGGGCTCTGGCTGTTCCTGGTAGCCGCCATGACGTTTGTCGCCTACCTGAACAAGAAAGGCATGATCGAAAATGTCGTATACCTGATCATGCCGAAACAGGTCAGCGAAAGAAAACTGCTGTTTCTGACCGGCCTTTTCTGTTTTATTTTCTCGTCCCTGGCGGACAATATCACCGCCACTTTAGTCTCATGTTCACTGATCCTTTCGCTCAACCTGGAGCTGAAAAAGCGCATACAGTTCACCACTCTCGTCGTGTTTGCAGTGAACTCTGGCGGCGTGTCGCTGATCACCGGCGACGTCACCACACTGATGATCTTCCTGGCGGACAAGGTGGAAATCCTGACCCTGCTGACCCTTGCCATTCCGGCATCCATCACGGTTTTCATTCTCGCCATCTTCATGTCGAGAGGGCTGACCGGAACGGTGACGCTGACGACTTCCGTCAACACCGTTCGACCGGTCGATGCAGTGATCGGCGTCCTGTTTCTGCTGACCATCATCGGCACCATCACGGGCAATGCCCTGTTCAGTATTCCGCCGGTGCTGACGTTCCTCTTCGGCCTCTCGATCATGTTCCTGGTGTCCCGCTTCATGAGTGATGACAGCGATTTGGATCCGATCCTGGAATACATCCGCGTGATCGAGTTTGAAACCCTCCTGTTCTTCCTCGGCATCCTGTTGCTGGTCGGTATGCTCAAGGAGATTCACGCGTTGCAGTCACTGGTCGCCATCTACGACGTGCTGCCGCCGGTTGCAGCCAACTACCTGATGGGGATTTTCTCCGCCATCATCGACAACGTGCCCCTGACCGCTGCCCTGTTGAAGTCCGGAATCGAGATGAGTGCGGGCGAATGGATGGGGCTGACCTATGCCGTTGGCGTGGGCGGCTCACTGCTGGTGATCGGTTCGGCCGCGGGGATCGTAGCCATGAGCAAAATTCCCGGGCTGACCTTTGCCACCTATATGCGGTATCTTGGCCACCTTTTACTGGCGTACACCCTTGGTTACGCGGGGGTATTCATGCTGGGTCGTTTCATTCACTGAGGTTGATCTATGTTGATGGCAATCGGAGCCATTATTGCCGGTCTGGTTCTCCTGGTCTGGAGTGCCGATCGTTTTGTCGAAGGCGCGGCGGCTACCGCCAAGCATCTGGGTATGCCATCGTTACTGATCGGTATGGTGATCATCGGGTTCGGCACCTCGGCACCGGAACTGGCCGTGTCTGCCATGGCGGCCGCTGACGGCAACCCGGGGCTGGCACTGGGCAACGGCTATGGTTCCAACATCACCAACATCGCCCTGATCGTTGGTCTGACCGCCGTCATCGCGCCGATCGCGGTGCATTCCCAGGTGATTCGCAAGGAACTGCCACTGCTCCTGGTACTGACCGCCATCGCCGGCGTCCAACTGCTGGACGGACAGCTGACCCGCCTGGATGGCTGGGTACTGCTGGGCGTGTTCGCCGCCGTCATGGGCTGGTCAATCTACCAGGGCATCAAGGGTAAAGGCGACAGCCTGGTCGGCGACACCGATGCGGAGCTTATTGCCCATCCCATGCCACTGAAAGTCGCTCTGATATGGCTGGTGGTTGGACTGGTGCTGTTGATTGTCAGCTCACGGCTGCTGGTCTGGGGTGCGGTGACCATCGCCCAGGCCCTGGGTGTCAGTGACCTGATTATTGGCCTCACCATTGTTGCCATCGGCACCTCGCTGCCGGAACTGGCGTCAGCCCTGGCGGCCGTCAAGAAGAACGAACACGACCTGATTCTTGGTAACATTGTGGGCTCGGGCATTTTCAACACGCTGGCGGTGGTTGGCCTGGCCGCAGTCATCGAACCCCTGGCCGTTGATCCGGAAGTTCTCTACCGTGACTGGACCCTGATGGCAGCACTCACCTTCGGGTTGCTGCTGATGGCCGTGGGACTGACCGGAAAACGCAAACTGGTGAGCCGCCTCGATGGCGCACTGCTGTTAGTGGTCTACGTGAGCTACACCGGCTATCTGGCCTCCACCATCATCAGCTGACCCCAAAGAGGTGAAGCCGCGATTTCAGGCGGCTTCACCCCCTCCCCGGAAATTCCTGCGTGCGTTCACGCGCCTCGGCCAGTTATGACGACAAATTATACCCCACCAGACTTGATCATTTTTTGATCGAATCCTATAAGTAATCAGGATACAACCCGGATATTCAGCCTGGGTTAGCGTGCACACTCCTCAACCATTCACTCCAAGGAGACGGACTATGAGCAATGCACCAGAGATCCGGCGGGGCCATGATGATCCCGGACCGGATAACCCCGGCCGGCGCAGGATGCTGATGGGTAGCGCGGGTGCCATGGCCGCCGTCAACGTACTGGGCTTTATCCCTCTCGCCAGGGCGGATGAGCCAAAATCCCTGCCGGACTATGCCGCCTGGAAAGAACGCAGCGCCCTGATCGTACACAGCACCAACACCATGGAAACCGTGCGGGGCGCTATCGGCAGCGGTGTGGTCACCCCCAGTGATCGCCTGTTCGTTCGCAACAACCTGCCCGCCCCTTCCGATGAAGTCACTGCCAACGCAGACGCCTGGGAAGTCCGCATAGAAGGTGTAAAAAATCCGAAAACGCTGACCGTAGGCGAACTCAAACAGATGGGGGTGGCCACGGTCGCTTCGGTGCTGCAATGCTCCGGTAACGGTCGCGCTTTCTTCCCTCACGGCGCTGGCGGCACACAATGGAGCGTCGGCGCTGCCGGTTGCCTGCTCTGGACCGGTGTTCCACTGAAAGACGTGGTGGAAGCCCTGGGCGGCCCCGCGGAGGGTGCCCAATACATTACCAGCACCGGCGGCGAAGCATTGCCCGATGGGCTGGATCCAAAAACCGTAGTGGTCGAGCGTTCCGTCCCAGTCAAAGCGCTGGAAACAGCCCTGCTGGCCTGGGAAATGAACGACGAACCCCTGCCCATCACCCACGGCGGCCCCCTGCGCATGGTGGTCCCGGGTTACTACGGCGTCAACAATGTCAAATACGTGAAGAGCATTGCTCTCACGGAAGCCCAGACCGAAGCCAAGATTCAGGCCTCGGGCTACCGGATCCGGGATGTCGGTGTCAAAGGCGCTCCGGACCAGCCCTCAATGTGGGAAATGAGCGTCAAGTCCTGGGTCACCGCGCCACTCGAGACTGGTCGCAAGGGGCGCAATATGATCTATGGCGTTGCCTTCGGCGGAACCGTGGCGCTTGATAAGGTAGAAGTATCCGTGGATGGGGGCAGGAACTGGAAAAACGCCCGCTTCCTCGGCCCGGATCTGGGCCCCTTTGCCTGGCGGCCATTTGTGCTGGCAGCGGACCTGGAGCCCGGGGAACACCGCATTGTCAGCCGCGCCACCGATGCGGAGGGCCACACCCAACCCGAGGAGCGTACCGATAACGAGCGCGGCTATGGCCACAACGGCTGGAAGGATCACGGCGTTACCGTCGCCGTCAGCTGACTCTTGATGCGGCAGCGGGGCCCCGCTGCCGCGACTGTTCAATCGGTCAGGACCGAACCATGACAAGAACCGCCGCATTCGCCACCGCCCTGTTGCTGATCACCAGTACCTCCGCATTCGCGGAGGACAAACGGGCAGAGCAAGGCAAAAAAATATTCACGGAACAGGCACAGCCATCCTGCACCATATGCCACACGCTTGAGGATGCCGGGGCAACCGGCGCCATCGGTCCCAATCTCGATGAACTCAAACCATCCCCGAAACAGGTACGCGAAGCCGTCAGGGCCGGTGTTGGCGTCATGCCGGGGTATGAGGACAGCCTGTCCGGGGATGACATCGAGGCCGTGGCCTACTACGTTGCCACTGTCACCGGCAACGCCGGGGAGTAGCAGCCGCGGGCCCGGCCCCCCCGATCAATGACCGTTATCCCGGAACACCATCGCAATGGAGTTCAGGCAGTAACGCTGTCCGCTGGGCGGTGGCCCGTCCGGAAACACGTGCCCAAGGTGGCTGTCGCACCTGGGACACCGAATCTCGGTGCGGGTCATGCCGAGGCTGTTGTCCTCAATGTAACGGATGTGGTCCGGATCGAAGGGCTGAAAGAAACTGGGCCAGCCGGTACCGGAATCGAACTTGGAATCGGAACTGAACAGCGGCAGGTCACACAGCCGGCAGTGATAGACGCCCGCTTTCTTATTGTCGAGCAACGTCCCGCAGAAAGGATGCTCGGTACCGTGGTCGAGCAGCACCCGGCGCTCTTCCACCGACAGATCCGCTGACATCTCATCGACCTGTGACGGCGTCAGTGGCGTCAGGTCGTACCCCGCTTTGGAAACACTCATGGCAACCTCCTCAGGCTTTGTTGTCGTCACGGTATTCGGGTTTCAGGTAATCGCCATAGGACTTCACCAGCTTCTCCACCTTCGGTGCGGCGACCGCCATGACGTAGGGCTGGAAGGGATTCTGGGCTGCGAAGTTCTGGTGGTAGGCTTCGGCCGGGTAGAAAGCCTCCAGCGGCTCCAGCCGGGTAACGATGGGCTCCGGATAGACTCCGGCGGCATCCAGTTGGCGAATGTAAGCGTCAGCCACACGCTTCTGCTCTGGCGTCTCATAGAACACAGCGGACCGGTATTGGGTTCCGCGATCATGGCCCTGTCGATTTAACTGAGTCGGGTCGTGGGCCACAGAGAAGAATACTTTCAATAACTGACCAAAGCTGACCCTGGACGGATCGTAATGAACATCCACCACTTCGGCATGACCGGTCTGTCCACCGCATACGGCCTCATAATTCGCCGTGTCAGCACTACCGCCGGCATAACCAGACTCAACGTGCGTCACCCCGTCCATCGCCAGGAAAACCGCCTCCACACACCAGAAGCAACCACCCGCCAGTACAATGTGCGCTACGGAAGAATCGTTGCTCAGATCCTGTTCCGGATCGGGGAACCGGCTGCGCGGCACTTCCAGCCCCGGAATATTGCATGATGTCGTCATAATCGCCTCTGCTTGTCTGGTGAAACATGAACATTGTATCACTTCGGTTGCAACACTCCGGAAGCCAACCATAATGAGGTTAAGGGTTTGCCAACACGCGCAGCGCAGGATTCGGCCATGACCGCCAGGGCACATACACCAGAAAGTCAGGATGAGTTGCTGGAGTACCGCCTGAGCCTTCGGCTCGGTCCCGTCCATGCCCGCCAGAGGCTGGGGATTGAGCGAGAAGCTGAGGCCAGGGTCTTCGGTCCCAATTACAAGTCATTTCACCTGGAGAACCTGACGTCAGCGCCCGGTTTTATCCGCTTTTGCCTGCAACTGGTCGGTCTGTTCCGGCGGGGACAGAATAACAGCCGGCGCCTGAACACCACCAGCAACCACTTTCATATTCCGGATCTGCCGGAATCCTTCGAGGGCTACCGGATCCTTCACCTGACCGACCTGCATGTGGATATGGACGAAGCCAACCTGCAGGCAGTGATTGACCGCATCAGCTCACTGGAATACGACCTGTGTGTGCTGACTGGCGATTACCGGCGGCTGACCTGGGGGCCGGTGGACGAAGCCCTGGAAGGCATGGCACAACTCCGTGATGCCATCCGGGGTGACGCCTACGCCGTGTTGGGAAACCACGACAGTATCAGGATGGTTCCCGCCCTGGAGGACATGGGCTACCGGCTGCTGATGAACGAGCATGTTCCGATTCATCTCAACGGAGAAACCATTTACCTGGCCGGCGTGGATGATGCCCACTTCTACAAGGTCCACAACCTGCACAGGGCCGGCGACGATATTCCCCTTGGCAATATCAGCATCCTGCTGAGCCACACCCCGGAAATTTTCCGGGAAGCCGCGCACGCCGGATACGATATTTTCCTCTGCGGCCATACCCATGGCGGGCAAATCTGCCTGCCCGGCGGCATTCCCGTCACCCTTGATTCTGACTGCCCGAGAGCCCTGGGGCGCGGATTATGGCGGATGAACGGCATGCAGGGTTATACCTCGCCGGGATCAGGCACTTCGGTGATCAACGTGCGGCTTAACTGCCCGCCGGAGGTCACCATTCATACCCTGACCCGGGGCCCGGAATGAACGTTAGTGAGGATGACGGCGGATACCCAGGCGGTAGAGCAACGGCGACAACAGAATATTGGACAGCGTAAACATCACCACAACCGAAATGGACGTCCATATTCCCAGGGGCAACCAGAGGAGCGCCAAGACCATTGGCAATGCTGCCTCCGGTATCTGATCCAGCCATAGTGCCCGGGCGCTGGATTCCAGTCCGCGCCGCCGCTTGATGAAGCTGCTGATCATGTCGCCGGCCAGTCCCAGTAATCCGAACAGGCAGCCAAATATCCCCCCGAGCCCCACCACCATGGCGAACAGGCCGCAACTGACCGTACCGGCGACCACGCCACGCCAGGTCTTGCTCTTTCCCAACAGCGGGTATCCATCGCGCCAGAGCCGGCCACCATCGACCGGAGCCGACCAGTGATGACCAAACAGTTTCCTCGCGACCACTGGGGCGCCGTTAGCCAGCACCAACATCACGAACAGCTCCAGCGCAAGGATCAAGTCAGTCAACCTCCGGTTCAGGAAACCCCGCCACGGGTCAGTTTGAGCGGATCCATCAGTTTCTCCAGCCGGGCCCGGTCCAGCCCGCTTCGCTCTTCAGCCACATCGATCACTGGCCGGCCGGTACGGTATGCCTCCTTGGCGATGTCCGCAGCCAGTTCGTAGCCAATCTCCGGGTTCAGTGCAGTGACCAGTACCGGATTACGCCCGACCCCCGCATTCAGATTATCCACATTGACGGTGATACCCTTGATGGCCTTGTCCGCCAGCAACGTTGCGGCATTGGTGAGCAACGCCACCATATCCAGCAGATTGGCGCCCACCAGCGGCAACATCACATTGAGCTGGAAGTTGCCGGACTGGCCGGCCACAGCATTGGCGTTATCCAATCCCATCACCTGAGCGCCTACCATGGCCACGGATTCAGGGATCACCGGATTGACCTTGCCCGGCATGATGCTGCTGCCCGGCTGCAGGGCTGGCAGGCTAATCTCCGCCAGACCATGGATCGGACCACTGTTCATCCACCGCAAGTCGTTGGCGATCTTGGTCAACACGAGAGCCGCGCCCCGCAACTGGGCCGACAACGCCACGGGCGAATCCACCGCACTTTGCCCCACAAATTTATGTTCCAGGGAGCGGAAATGGTACCCGGTGTCAGAGCTCAGGAATTTGACGAACTGTTCCGCGAACTCATGGGGCGCATTGACCCCGGTGCCTACAGCAGTCCCGCCCTGCGGTAGTGCCATCAGGTCATCCGCGGCAGCTTCTACCCGCTTTTCTGTCGCCAATAGTTGTTCGCGCCAGGTACGCATCTCCTGGCCAACGGTGACCGGCATGGCGTCCATCAGGTGGGTACGCCCGGTTTTCACCTGTTCCGAGAACAGCGCCTCCCGCTCATAGATAACGCCACACAAGTGAGACAATGCTGGCAACAAGCGGTCCTGGACAGCGGTGACCGCACTGACGTGAATCGAGGTGGGAATCACATCATTGGAGCTCTGGCTCATATTGACGTGATCGTTGGGATTCACGGTGACGCCGGCCCGCTCCGCCAATGCGGAAATAACCTCGTTGACGTTCATATTGGTGCTGGTGCCAGACCCGGTCTGATAACGGTCGACCGGAAACTGATCCGCGTACTCGCCGTCCACCAGCTTCAGGCATGCTTCGACAATGGCATCACGCTTGTCGTTATCCAGCAGCCCGAGGCTGGCGTTGGCCTCCGCCGCAGCCTGCTTGACCCTGGCGACGGCAGCGATAAAAGCCGGAGGCATGGGCTGACCACTGACCGGGAAATTGTCCACGGCCCTCTGGGTCTGGGCTCCCCAGAGCGCATCCGCCGGAACACGCACTTCCCCGAGACTGTCTTTCTCCGTTCTGAAATCACTCATGACACCCTCTCCTTATGCTGTGGTTTCGGAACCGGATCCTGCGGGTTCCTGCGCATGGGGGCGACATCGGCATCAGGGGGATGCTCAGCCCTCATTATGGGATCTTAGCCTCACATGGTCGCAAATCCCCGTAACCTGCTCAAAATTAACAACTAACGTCTGGACTGTGTTGGTGTAGGTATCGTGGAGGTGAAATTTGAACCGGTGTTGTTTTTCGCCCTGTAGAAATCCGTCGTACTCCCTCACGAGTTCGCGGACATCCCCCCCGTTGTCCCGGGACCAGGTTGCATTGAAAGGACCAAGAACAGCACCGCCTGCCAGGCAGATGGTGACTTCGTGGTTAGTCAGGGCATTATCGGTTATGGCCATGGTGCACTCTCCTGAAATTCATGGAATCCCAGAATCAGTGTAGACCCTCGCGTGCAGACTGGTTAACCGGTTGACCCGAGAAGACTGGTCAACAGCGCCCGCAGGCGATTGGGCTTCACCGGCTTGTTGAGGATTGGCAGGTATTGCGCCCGCATGAGCTGCCGGGTGTCATCGCTGCGATCTGCGGTGATGATCGCCGCCGGAAGATCACAATCCAGCTGGCGACGCACGCCATAAATAGCTTCACAGCCGGTCTTGTGATTGTCGAGATGATAATCGGCCAGCACAACCGATGGGGGATCTATTCCCGAGTCCAGCAGCGCCAGGGCCTGCGCTTCGCTCCGGGCCACGGTCACCGAGCAGCCCCAGCGTTCCAGCAACAGCTGCATGCTTTCCAGAACGGCCGGTTCATTATCAATCACCAGTACGCGGGCCCCGTCAAAGCCCTCCGAGAAAGGCGGAAGCGTGCCTTGAAGAGGCGACGTCTGCGCCTTCTGCGTCGCTTCCATTGGCACGGTCAGGACAAACCTTGAACCCCGGCCCGGTCGGGACGCAACGTCAATGTCGTAACCCAGTACCCTTACCATGCGCTCCACAATCGCCAGCCCCAGGCCAACGCCCTGACGGCCACCCGTGCCCTGGGGAAGCAGTTGATGGAATTCGGTAAAAATCTCCCGCAGCTTGCCCGCTTCGATGCCCACACCGGTATCCCAGACTTCAATGTGGAGCCGATCGCCCCGGGTTCGCAACGCCAGCAGCACGCCACCCTCCCGGGTGTAACGAAACGCGTTGCTCAGCAGGTTGCGGATAATGCGGGTCAGCATGCGCTGATCGGTTTTCACCATCACCGGCGTGGTGCGCACGCGGAAACGAAGGCCGGCATTGGCAGCTACCGCTTCAAATTCTTCCCCCAGCCCCACCGCCAGGGCCGAGACGTCGGTGTAGGCCAGGTCCGGCTTCATTGCCTGCTGGTCCAGCTTTGAAATATCCAGCAGGTCCGCCAGGAGATCCTCCGCGCCCTCCAGGGCGCGATGCACCTGGTGCACCATGCGCTGTTCCTGCTCCGGCAGCTGGCTGTCCTGCAGGGCGGAGATCATCAGTCTGGCGGCATTCAACGGCTGCAGCAGGTCGTGACTCGCCGCCGCCAGGTATTTGTCCTTGCTGCGGTTGGCCTCCCGTGCGGCTTCCATGGCAACCACCAGTTCCCGCTCCACTTTTTCCCGTTCTTCGATCTGGTAGCGCAACCCGACGTTGGCATTCTGTAGCGCTTCGGTGCGCTCCTCCACCCGCCGCTCCAGGTCTGCATTCAGTTGCTCAAGCTTTTGCCGGGCCTGAACCCGCTCGGTGATGTCCGCCACGAAGGCTTCCACCACTTCTGGCCCCAGATCCGGGCGTCGTAAGATGGTGATCGCGACATGGACCGGCGTGTTGTCCACCCGCCGCAAACAGGTCTCCCGAACACGCAGGTTTCCCTCGTCCAGAAGTTCCTGGCGGATCTTGTCAAACTCGTTGGAACTGCAGAACAGCTGCTCCCGCAGCCGGATGACCCGTTGCGTCAGATCCTCGGCGCTGGCGTAACCGCAGATACGCGCCATCGCCGGATTACAGGCCAGGAAACCGCCACGGAGATTGGCCTGGAAGATGCCATGGAGCGCGTTTTCGAACAGCCACTTGTAACGGTTACGCTCTTTTTCCAGCTCTTCAATCCGTTCCTGCAACGCGGGGTAATAATTCTTGCGGACAGACTGGCTACCCAGTCCCAGCAGGTCGCCAACGCCGTAGCTGCCATCCTGTTTCTCAGAGGGCTTCTTCATAGACGACCTGGACATCCCTCAGCGACGATTTACGAGGGTTGGTAAGTATGCAGGGATCCTGCAGGGCAAAGCCCGACAGGTAGGGAATATCAGAGACGGTCACCCCGAGCTGGGCGAGCCGGGCTTCCAGCCCCACCCTTCGTTTGAGCTCAATGATACGGTTCATCAGTCGTTTCCTGATCTCGGCTTTGCCCATGCCACGGGTATCAATGTCCATCGCCTCGGCAACCCGGCGGAAACGGTCTTCCGCCGAGGCAAAGTTGTAGGCGACAACGTGCTCAAGCAACAACGCATTACACAAGCCGTGTGGCAGGTCCAGATACCCGCCAAGGCTGTGAGACATGGCATGGACCGCCCCGAGAATGGCATTGGAAAACGCCAGCCCCGCCTGCATCGACGCCAGCATGATCTGTTCACGCAGGTAGGGGTTCGCGGTGTTCTCTACCAGTGGCTCAAGGTTGCGGTTGATCAGCCGGATCGCTTCCAGAGCGTGGTTATCGGTTAACGGCCCACTGCCGGTGGATACATATGCCTCAATGGCGTGAACCATGGCATCCACCCCGGTACAGGCCGTCAGGTAGGCGTCCATGGTTTCCGTGACTTCCGGGTCAATCAGGGACACATCCGGGACCACGGCCTTGCTGATAATGGAAAACTTGAAGCGCCGATCGGGATCGGAAATGATCGCAAACTGCGAGACATCCGCCGATGTACCCGCGGTGGTTGGTATCAGTATCAGCGGCGGCGAAGGATTGGTGATGGTATCCACCCCCTCGAATTCCAGAATGCTGCGGCCATGAGTGGCCACAATACCAATTCCCTTGGCGCAGTCCATGGGGCTGCCGCCGCCAATGGCAACGATGACATCGCACTCACTGGACTTGTACAGTTCGGCCCCCGCCATCACCTCATCCACCTTGGGATTGGGGGAAACTCCGGTAAAGATCGTGGTCCGGATACCGGCTTCCGTCAGCAGCGTGACAATCTCGTTAACCCAGCCAGCTGCCGCCACCCCCGGGTCGGAGACCAGCAGTACATGTCTTGCCCCGAAATTGCTGGCGAAATTAGCGACGGATTTGCGGGCGCCGGCGCCAAATACGATTTCCGGCGAAACAAACTTGCGAAGGGCGGAAATGTCGTGGCTCATAGAGATGTACTCGACGGTTTTTTATTATAGGAATCATCGAAAGTTTACCTCAAGTTCCCACCCTGTTCATTGATCTTCACGCTTTGCCGACGATAAAAACTGAACAGCCATACCAGCATGCTCACCTGGCTGGTCTGGTGCCGGAACCCGTGCCCTTCCTCCTCGAACCAGTGCAACTCCGGCGACAGGCCAACCGCCTGCATCGCGGCAATCATCGCCCGGGTCTGCTGGGGGACCACCACCTGATCCCGACCACCCTGAAAGAAGATCACCGGTGCCCGGATACGGTCCGCGAGGTACAGCGGCGTCCGGGTACGCCAGCGTTCCGGGTGTTGCTGCGGAGCACCGATAAGCCAGTCCAGGTATCCGGACTCAAAACGATGGGTCGCTTCCCGAAGCCGCAATGGATCCGTAACCCCGAACATACTCGCGCCAGCGGCAAACCGCCGGCTGCGAACCAGCGCCATCAGGGCCGTGTATCCGCCCGAGCTCCGGCCCTGGATGAAGATGCGACGGCCATCAACGAGGCCCGAGGAAGACAGATAGTCTGCCGCACGCTCCATGTCTTCGACGTCCGCCTCACCCCACTGCCCCGCCAATGCCAGGCGAAACGGCCTGCCAAAGCCACTGCTGCCGCGATAGTTGACCTCGGCCACGGCAAACCCACGCTGGCACCAGTACTGCACCTGGGGATTGAACACCGGATAGGCCGCCGAGGTAGGCCCACCATGGGCGACCAGAATCAGTGGCGGGGCGGTGGTCGCCGAGGAGGGTGTCGGTTCGTAAAAGAAACCGTGAAGGCCCGGCTTGCTGTCTCCCACCGCAGGCACTTCAAATGTCAGGGGCATCACCGGCTTTTGTCCGTGCAAGGCGCTTTCGCCACCCGCCATCACCCGAACCTGCCCGGTGCCGGGATCAACTCTCAGGACCGCGTCCAGCCTCGCGGAAGAGCGTGCGATGCAATACAGCTGCCTTCCGGTCACCCCCAGGCAACGGAAATCACTGAATTCTGAGGCCACCCTCTGACTTTCTGGCTGCCCTTCATGAGTTCCGGAGCGATAAAGCCAGAGTTCACCGGTGCCATTGCGGTAATGAACCCGTGCCCAGCCATGACCGGCAAGCGGAACATGATGGGACTCACCCAGTTGCCAGGGAGCGCTGGCGTGATCCAGAGACGGCCCATCACCGGTAACCCAGTCGCCCTTCAATCCATCCGGTTCCAGTCGCCATGGCTGCCACCAGCCACCATGATCGGACAATACCCAAAGGATAGTGCCGACAAAGACTGGCTGCTGAACAGAGGCCTCCGATACAGTTGGCCAGGTTTCACTACCACGCAGCCACCCGGTTTCCGTCACCATCGCCGTCCAGAGTGTCGTACGGAGCCATGGCATGTCGGGCAACTGCCAGCTCACCCAGGCGATATGGCGTCCATCCGCTGACAGGGCCGGAGCACCGTAGAAGTCCTGCCCGGCATGGAGTACCTGAATGCCATGCTCCAGACTCACCGCTACCAGTTGCTGACGGCCACTCGCTTCCCGCACGGCCAGCACACGGTGGCGGCGCGGATCCGCCACCAGCCCGCCAAAGGCGGCACACGGCTCATCCGTCAGTTGATGACAGACACCGGTCGCCAGCTCCAGAAAGTGTACCTGCTGTTGTTCACTGACCAGGAAAACACCGGTATCCGATGCTGCCAAGGCGCCGCCGCCGTAACCATTGACCCGACTGCGGACACTCAACCTTTCCGGCCCAAAGCGCTCGGGGCCTCGTTCCGTTAACCGCCAGAGAGTATTCGCGCCAAGGGATGGATCTGTCTGCAGCCAGAACACGCCCGCCCGCGATACGGAGAGCTCTCCGCGCTGGGTGTAGGTCGCGCAGGCTTGCTCGGCGCTTAATAGCGCCGGTTGCCGGTGCCGTTCCGACACCGCTGACGCGGCAAGAGGCTGGTCAGCCCCTGAAGAACAGTCTTGAGTTATCCGCATTGCGATAGGTCAGCTCTTCAATGCCGGCCGTGGCATGGTCGGCGGCTCTCCTCGCCGCGAGGATCCGGTCATGGTGCGAGGATTTACTGCACACCGGATCGGCGTTGTCGGCATTGCCGGTCAGCAGGTACGCCTGACATCGACAGCCGCCGAAATCCTTGCCCTTTTCATCGCAGGAACGACAGGGCTCCGGCATCCAGCTGTCGCCCCGGTAATGATTGAAACCGGGGCTGTCATACCAGATGGCGTTGAGCTCCATCTCCCGCACATTCGGGAAATCAATGGGCAGCAGTTTTGCGCTGTGACAGGGCAAGGCCGTGCCGTCCGGTGCCACGGTCAGAAACAGACTGCCCCAGCCGTTCATGCAGGCCTTGGGGCGCTCCTCGTAGTAGTCGGGGGTGACGAAAATCAGCTTCATCGCCGAGCCACTGTCCGCCAGCTGCCGTCGATAAGCCTGGACCTCCCCTTCCGCCTTTTCCAGTTGCGCACGGGAGGGCATCAGTCCCTCCCGGTTCTTGAACGCCCAACCGTAATACTGGCAGGTGGCCAGTTCGACGTAATCGGCCCCCAGACGCTCGCACAACGCCATGATGTCGTTCATCTGGTGGATATTGTGGCGGTGGATCACGAAGTTGAGCACCATCGGATAACCCGCTTCCTTCACCGCGCGGGCCATGGCCAGCTTCTGGTCAAAGGCCTTGCGGGAGCCTGCCACAGCATTATTGAGCTCGGGATCAGACGCCTGGAAACTGACCTGGATGTGATCCAGTCCCGCATCCCGGAAGGCGTTCACCTTGGCCTCGCTCAGGCCCAGTCCGGAGGTGATCAGATTGCTGTAGTACCCGAGGTGTCGCGCCTCGGCAATCAGTTCCGGCAGATCCTGGCGCACCAGGGGCTCGCCACCGGAAAACCCCAGTTGCGCGGCCCCCATGGCACGGCCCTGGCGCAGCACGTTCACCCACTCGTCCGTGGTCAGCTCCTGCTCGGTGTTGGCAAAGTCCAGCGGGTTGGAGCAGTAGGGACACTGCAGCGGGCACCGGTAGGTCAGTTCCGCCAGCAACCACAGCGGCGGACCAACACCAGGGCGCTGGCCTGCGGGCATGGTACCGAAATCCTTCATGAGAAAACAATCCAGTGCTGGTGTTCAGCGTCTGCCAGGAACTCGCTGACGTCGCTGGCCAGCGCACCCGCATCCGGAAACCGCTGCTCCAGTACGGTGACGATATCGGCCACTGTGTGCTGGCCGTCAACTTCCGCCAGCACCGCGCCGGCACTGTCATTCAGGCGCACCATGCCTTCGGGGTACAACAACACATGACATCCCTGGGCCGGCTCCCACTGGAAGCGGAAGCCGGGACGCAGGCGGGGCACCCTTGCCATACTGTCCTTCACGAAAGCCCCCGGTGCCAGACCGGTTGATCGGTTACGGTGTGATACGGTGGCGTCCGGTGCAGGTAAGCCATAGTCAGGGCATCCAACATAGACCATAAAATATCCAGCTTGAATTGGAGGATTTCCAGGGCACGGGCCTGTGAGGCAGCCGTAGTGAAACTGTCCAGGGTGATCGTCAGGCCGTGCTCCACATCCCGCCGTGCCTCCGAGAGCCGTTTACGGAAATAGTGGTAACCGCCATCTTCGATCCAGGGGTAGTGTTGCGGCCAGCTGTCCAGCCGGGACTGGTGGATCTCCGGGGCGAACAGCTCGGTCAGGGAGGAGCACGCCGCTTCCTGCCAGGTCGCCCGGCGGGCAAAATTCAGGTAGGCATCCACGGCAAAGCGCACCCCGGGAAGCACGTGACGCTGGTCGATGACTTCCTCCCGGCTTAATCCGACCGCTTCTGCCAGGCACAGCCAGGCCTCAATGCCGCCTTCATCGCCGTCATGACCATCATGATCCAGTATTCGCTGCAACCACATCCGGCGCACGCTGGCGTCCGGGCAGTTGGCCATGATTGCGGCGTCTTTCTGGGGGATGTTGATCTGGTAGTAATACCGGTTCGCCACCCAGCCCCGAATCTGCTCCGGTGTGCATTGCCCACCGTACATGGCTTTATGATAAGGGTGGTGGATGTGGTAATACTGCCCTTTGTCCCGCAGCGCCTGTTCAAAGTCCGTGCGGTTCATGGCGGTGTTGGCTTTGGCGTTCATGGCTGCCCCGACAGATCAATGTGCATTCCGTCCCAGGACACCTCAATACCATGGCGCGTCAGTTCCGCACGCTCTGGCGAGTTCTCGTTCAGGATCGGGTTGGTGTTGTTGATGTGAATCAGGATCTTGCGCTTTGCCGTCATGGTATCGAGCACTTCCATCATGCCGCCGGGACCACTCTGGGCCAAGTGCCCCATGTCCTGACCGGTTTTGGTACCAACTTCCTGACGAATCATTTCATCGTCATGCCAGACGGTGCCATCGACCATCAGCACATCGGCCTTGCGCATCCAGTTCAGAATCCGCTCGTCCGGCTCACCCAGCCCGGGGGCATAAAGCACTGTCTGCCCGGTGCGGGTATCTTCCAGGAACACCCCGATGTTATCGCCCGGATGGGGATTGTCCCGGCGCGATGAATACGGCGGCGCGTTGCTTAACAGCGGAATCGCGGTAAGTCTCAGGGACGGTGCGCAGAGAATGGTAAAGGGTTCACTCTCAGTGGCCGGTATTTCCCGCCAGTTCAGTCCGCCGTTCCAGTGTTCCAGCATGCGAAACAGCGGGAAGCCGGTACTGAGGTCTTCATGGACCTGGGCCGTGCACCAGACATCCAGCGGCAAACCTTCCCGCAGGGTCAGCAAGCCGGTGGTGTGATCCACCTGGCTGTCGATCAGCAACACGGCGCTGATGCCAGTGTCCCGCACCGCCCGACACGGTTGCATGGCGGGGAAAGACGCCAGCTGGGCGCGAATATCGGGGGAGGCGTTAAACAGAATCCAGTGCTCGCCATCCTCACTCACCGCAATGGACGATTGGGTGCGGGCGCTGGCTTTCAGGGTGCCCTTGCGGAACCCGTCGCAATTGGCGCAGTTGCAGTTCCACTGGGGAAAACCACCGCCGGCCGCAGAACCGAGTACATGGATGTACATGAGAAGAACTCCCGAACCAAAACGGCCAGCGTCAGGACGCTGGCCATTTCGGCTTTCAGCGGTTGGCGAAGTACATGGTGACTTCGAAACCGATGCGCAGATCTTCGTAGGCTGGTTTGGTCCACATAATGCTTACCTCTATTGTCATGATTGTTAGCGCATTCAGGGTGAATCAGCGGCATTGCCGATAACTCATTTCTCATCCTAGCGGCGGAGACACAAGACAAACATGGTACTTTGGCACTGGTTTTCAGGTTTTGTGGACGACAAAACTCCTTCTTTCGGACCACGATTCGATCACATGCGGAAAAACCACTAGCTAGACGATACCGAGGCCTTCAATCCTGACGACTGGCACGCGCAGGCAGGTTTACGGCCAGGGCCTCAAGAGACTTGCTGTAATTCTGATTAAGGGCCACACCCACCGCGCCGGCTTTGGAATGCTCAACAAGATAAACGGCTTTACCGGCAATCGCCTCAAACTTGGGAATCTCTGAGAGGGCCGGATTGGCGATCAGCAGGCTGTCGGTCAACAATTTGGTCATGGTTAGCTTCCTTGCTCGGGTTGGTTATAAAGTTGGGAGCCTCGTCAGAACTCACCATTCTCGTGTCGCTGGGCGATTTCCTTGAACAGCTCAAACAAACCATCCTCGAACAGCCAGGGGTCGCCCATTTCGAACATTTGGCAAAAGGCACCTTCAGGCAGGAGGGTCGAATGCTCAATGCGATTGAGGTTGTCAAAGGAATAACCAGGAATATGCTCTCCCCCGAACCAGGCGCCCCGGGTGACACCAAGGGTTTCACCATTTACTTCGCCACGCATGTTGAGCTTGCCTCGTGGCACCGCGTCGGGATGATCCGGCGGCAGGAAAAAACGCTCCACGGTATCCACGAACCAGCGGGCTCCGGCAATGGGATATTCATACTGAGTAGTGGCATGCCTGCCAGACCCACCGTTTCGGCCTTCAAGCCATATCTTCTTGACAACAACAAGATATTCGTTAGCAACAAAAAAATGCCAAACCGGAATTAATGCAGTACTTATACGAGCCCGGTCCGTGCTTTCGCCAACCTTTAAATAGCCGTCAGGCGGCGATTCGGGATCAATGAAGGGCCAGGGAGGGAGTTTGGGATAGTTCATATCATTCAGGTTGCGCAGGTAGCGAGGCCTACATTCTTATCCATTCGCCCAGTTCAGAAATCGTGAAAATTTCCCGGATGGCTTTAGGTCCGTGTATTTCATCAGGATCACCAGATCCGCCGCACCGACTACATCCTCACCAAATGGAATCGCCTCCAGAACATCGCGAGTTGCTGGATAGTGGTGCCATAGTGAACTGGCCAGTTCCTGCTCCAGTTGGCCAGCTCCCCAGCCGAACGTACCGATGCCACAAACCGGGATATGCGCAGCCACACTGTCCTGAAACGCTTGGCGGTCAAGGTGCAGAGACAAGCTGCCATTGTTGAACGTGCCTTTGTAGCGCCTGGTATTGCGGCCCAGCAACCAGGGCCTGTCATCCATCACTGGACCACCCGCCATAACCTTTTCGGTAATGAGTTCCTCCGGAGAAAGCAGGCCCAGCGCAGGCAGGTCTACGGCCAGGGCCTCAATAGATTTGCTGTAGTTCTGATTAAGGGCCACACCCACTGCACCGGCTTCTGTATGTTCAACAAGATAAACGGCTTTACCGGCAATCGCCTCAAACTTGGGAATCTCTGAGAGGGCCGGATTGGCGATCAGCAGGCTGTCGGTCAACAATTTGGTCATGGTTAGCTTCCTTGCTTAGGTTAGTTATAAAGTTGGGAGCCTCGTCAGAACTCACCATTCTCGTGTCGCTGGGCGATTTCCTTGAACAGCTCAAACAAACCATCCTCGAACAGCCAGGGGTCGCCCATTTCGAACATTTGGCAAAAAGGGCCATCTGGAGGAGTAGTGGAGTGTTCAATGCGATTGAGGTTGTCAAAGGAATACCCAGGAATATGATCACCCCCGAACCAGGCTCCCCGAGTCACCCCAAGGACCTCTTCGCCAATCGGTCCCTCTATGGTGATTTCCCCCCTCGGCACGGCATTGGGATGGTCTGGCGGCAGGAAGAAGCGTTCTACGGTATCCACGAACCAGCGAACTCCTGCAATGGGATATTCGTACTGCCGGATGGCACTTCGTCCAGCCCTTCCTTTCCTGTCGGGCAGTTGAACTTTTTTGTTTACAATCAGGTGATCGTCATGGACATAAAAATTCCAGACTTTTGGGGAGGTGCCACTTCTTGCTCTGTCAATGCTTTCTCCCACCTTCAGGTAACCAGGCGGTGGCGAGTCAGGATCAATGAAAGGCCAAGGGGGCAGTTTGGAATAGTTCATGTCATTCTCCAAATTCAAGCGGGGTAAGATCAACGAGTTCAACATAGGCTTTCGGCCCGCCATTACCACCGTTTGTCATGGTATAGAACGTTTGCGGGCTCTTCTCCACCGTGTAGGTTTCCAAGGCGCCGTAGACGACTTTGCCGTCCTTTGACAAGGCGGTATGCTTCGTGAGGCCGTTACCCTGGAAATGCTCGTTAGCTCCGGTATTCATTTGAATCTTGAGTCTAGTTTCAAATTTCTGGATCTCTTGGGTATTAAGTCCGATATCAGCAAGATAATCCCTCCTTAGATCAGGATCGTCCCACTCCGCATCCCCCATCCCCTCAACCAGTTTTTCGTACCTCGCCTGGTACTCAGGGGTCATCACCTCACGCACCATTTCGGGATTACTCGGCTTATTCGGCAGCTTCGTGTTCATGAAGTCAGTTAGATTCTTGAAGGTCGGGATGATGGTTTCGGCATCCGCCATCTCAACGGCCTTATCCTTGTCAATTATCGCCAGCTTGTAGGTAGCCTCCGGGTTGTACTCCACGCCCAGCTGCTGCGCAATGAGTCTGGGACAGGTGTCGGAGGGCTCAATCTGGTCCAGGGTGGTGGACCAGAAGCGTACTTCACCGGCGGGACTGGCTCGCCCCAGGGTGCCGGCCATGGCACCTTCGGGCTGATTGTGACCATCCACATGGCGTTCCTCCACCAGCCGAACGATGAAGCGATCCTTGTCCAGTCCCTGAGTGGCCAAATACGCCAACTCTTCCTGGGTGTACTTGGGGGTAAAACCACCCCGGGCGATGATCCTTCTACGGGATGCCGCCAGGGCGGCCAAAGCCTCTTCGACACTGCTGATGTTCAGGCGGCGGGAGCTGAGGTCTCGGGGTTTGAGGTCCGCACCCTCGGGTTTTGTTCGACAGGTGCTTTCACACAGCCCGCCGGTATCCACGTTGTAGTGGTAGCGGGTCTGGTAGGAGATCTTGAGCCGTGCTGCCAGATTGCGCAGGGACTCACCAAGTGGGGCCAGTTTGCGCAGGTAGCGCGGTGCCGCCGAAGCCACCCCTGCGCCGCCGGCACTCGCCAGCATGATCGCCAGGACGGTTTCAAACACCAGCCCTCCTGCAAAATAGCTGATTTCCGTACTGTCCTGGGCCTGGGCGAAGTCGACAGCGAACTGGCCTAACATGCCACGGGATTCGGAGTCGGCCAATATCAGGTTGGTAGCCTCGTAGGCTTCGACAAGCTGTTCCTTCGTGATGGCGTCCGGATCAAATCCCAGTGCCTCCACCAGCGCCTGCTTGTTGGTTTCGTCGAAATTCTGTTTGAACGCGTCCAGCCAGGCCTGGTCGGAACTGTCCCGGGTAGCGGCCCAGGCGGATTGGAGAGCGCGATTGTAATAACCCACGTGGGTAAGGTTGGCAATGGCAAGGCTATTCGCAATCAAACCCACGGCGCTGTCCCACAAACCCAGGAAACCGTGGGCGAAATGAACACCTGCCTTGATGTTTAATGGCAAGCTGTCAGTGGACGCATCAAGACGTTCCGCCTCCCTGCGCTCGCGGGTGAGGATGGCGTCGAGGCCAGCCTGGAGCTGACGCCGCAGGATGTCGAGTTCGCCAGCAGGCGCCGGTTTTCCGAACCGGACATTCACCACAGGGTCACTCAAACCAGTCACCCGTGCCTTTCCCTCGTTGTCCAGGTTGCCGGACTGGTAACTGTCGAGTCCCTCTACGCTGTAGGGAGCCCCCGCCACGCCCGTGCCATCAGGCCATTGGTAGAGTAGGTCCAGCACTCTGGCTCCCCGCTTCGGACTGGCTTTGGGCACAGGTGCTGGCGGCTGGTAGCCCGGCTCAATGGCGGGAGCCAGGCTGTCGCTCTTCAGCGGTGCCGGTGCGCCGCCCCCGACATTCTTGCCGTCCAGATGGTCGTTCAGGGCCCGGGTCAACCGGGGCGACAGGTTAGAGACCAGGAAATCCGCCTCAGCGCGGCGGGAACGGAAGATACCAGGGCTGGCACCGCTGGCATCCAACAGCAACCGTTCGCCCACAGCCAACTGGTCCAGCAGATCATCTTTTCGCTGGCGCGAATCAAGGTTTTCAATAGGGTCACTGGCAGTGGTGTAAGGGCTGAGTATACGACTAACAATATCCACCGCACTCAGAGGGTGGACAATCGTCAGCAAGGCGTCGGGCGAACGAGGGAGTTCCGTCACATCCGTGAGACGGTAGCTCATGGGGTTATTTCCTTATATTAATCGCAAGCGGGCTTCCAAGCCGGTGAAGTGGGGCTAAGTTAACGAATCCGCCTATCGTTGGCAAATCCAGTTAATCAACGCCTGATGACAACGTATTTCAGGGCGGAATACCCCACAAAAAAAGGCCCCTGTAGGAGCCTAAGAGAGTGACAAAGAAAAACCCGACTCTCTTCCGAGAGCCCCCCGAGCAGTCGTCGGGGCATGAAAACGCACATCCGTTGTGCTGGCCCATGCGCGGGCCCGTGTGGAAGGGCCCGCCCGTCGCTTTCCGATCAGAAGAAGCCAAGTGGGTTGGTATCGTAGCTCACCAGCATGTTCTTGGTTTGCTGGTAATGATCCAGCGCCATCTTGTGGGTTTCACGACCCACACCGGACTTCTTGTACCCGCCGAAGGCGGCGTGTGCCGGATAGGCGTGGTAGCAGTTCATCCATACCCGACCGGCCTGGATGGCGCGGCCCATGCGGTAGGCCCGGTTGGTGTCGCGGGTCCAGACGCCGGCACCCAGACCGAACTCGGTGTCGTTGGCAATGGCCAGGGCTTCTTCCTCGGTCTTGAAGGTGGTCACACCCACCACCGGCCCGAAGATTTCTTCCTGGAACACCCGCATCTTGTTATCGCCCTTGAACAGGGTCGGCTGAATATAAAAACCGTTGTTGAACTCGACGCCGAGATCTTCACGATCACCGCCGGTCAGCACTTCGGCGCCCTCTTCCTTACCGATCGAGAGGTAGGACATGATCTTGTCGAACTGTTCCTTGCTCGCCTGGGCGCCAACCTGCACGTCGGTATCCAGCGGGTTGCCACGCTTGATGGCCTTGGTGCGTTCAACGACCTTGGCTATGAACTCGTCGTACATATCTTCCTGCACCAGAGCGCGGGACGGACAAGTACAGACTTCGCCCTGGTTGAAGAACGCCAGCACCAGACCCTCGATACACTTGTCGACAAACTCGGGCTCGGCCTGCATTACGTCGGAGAAGTAGATGTTCGGCGACTTACCGCCCAGCTCGACGGTGGAAGGAATGATGTTTTCGGCTGCACATTTGAGGATGTGCGAGCCCACCGGAGTGGAGCCGGTAAAGGCAATCTTGGCGATGCGCTTGCTGGAGGCCAGGGCCTGACCGGCTTCAATGCCGTAGCCGTTGACGATGTTCAGCACGCCCGGCGGCAGCAGGTCACCGATGATTTCCATCAGCACCAGGATACTGGCCGGTGTCTGTTCGGCTGGCTTGAGCACGGTGCAGTTACCGGCGGCCAGGCAGGGGCCCAGCTTCCAGGCCGCCATCAGCAGCGGGAAGTTCCAGGGAATGATCTGGCCCACAACACCCAGCGGCTCGTGGAAATGGTACGCCACGGTGTTCTGGTCGATCTCGCCCATATGGCCTTCCTGGGCGCGGATGCAGCCGGCGAAGTAACGGAAATGATCCGCCGCCAGGGGAACATCGGCATTCAGGGTTTCACGAACGGCTTTACCGTTGTCCCAGGTCTCGGCAACCGCGAGCCTTTCCAGGTTGGCCTCAATCCGGTCCGCAATCTTCAGCAGGATGTTGGAGCGTTCCTGGGCTGATGTCTTGCCCCAGGCCGGCGCGGCCTTGTGGGCGGCATCCAGCGCCAGCTCAACGTCTTCCGCGGTGGAGCGCGGAATTTCACAGATAACATCGCCGGTCACCGGCGTGATGTTCTCGAAATACTGACCTTTCACCGGGGCGACCCACTCGCCGCCGATAAAGTTCTCGTAACGGGATTTGAAGGAGACGACGGAGCCTTCCTTTCCTGGTTGTGCGTAGATCATGGTGTCGACCTCTTGTTGTGTTTGTCGCTTGGCAACGCGGCCTTTCGCGTTTACCCATTCAATGTAGACCTACAAACCGGTGAGGTGAATGATTCGATGGAGGGGAAAAACTCATCCCTTGGTAGTAAATGGCCGCGCGCACCGTCGACCGTATCTGATGGAACACTAGCGAAGCGCCAGGGCCCTGAGATGGGATATCACGACCTGCTCGGCGGTCTCGACAATGTGTGGAGGAAACTCTCCTTCCAGACCCAGGCGACGCAACAGGGGATAACGTCCCACCAGGAAGAACACGATCTGGCCCACCAGGGTGTGGGTTTCAATGATGACCCCCGGTTCTTCGGGAGAACGTTCCATCACCACGGCAATCAGCCGCGTCAGCCGAAGATGGACCCGTTCAAAGGCTTCGTTGTAGAGCACGTCGAAGGCTTCGGTGGGGTTGGCCTGCTCCCGCATCACCAGCATCAGCCAGCGGCGGGCCTCCGGTTGTTCGGCAAACTGGCGCACCATACGCTGCACCACGGTCTCCAGCATCGCCAGCGCCTGTTGGCGGTCCAGGCGTTCCGTCGATGGATCGTCATGGCCGTCTCCGATGCCGAACACCTCCCGCATGCGGCTCGCAATATGGCGGGCAATAGCAAGATAAAGGCCGGTCTTGTTACCAAAATAATAGGCAATGGAACCAATGTTGGAGCCGGCGGCTTCAGCGATCATGCGGGTCGTGGTGCCCTTGAAGCCGTATTGGCCGAACAGGTCCATGCCCGCCAGGATCAGCTTGCCGGCGGTTTCGTCCTCAAAGTTGTCCCGTGGGTCTGGCACTGCACTTCTCCTGGGTAGCACGTTACGGTTGGTGATCGGTTTGGGCGATCATCTTCCCTGACTCCCGCGCAAAAAAGTAGGTGTACAGCACGGGTACGACACCCAGGCTCATCAGGGTGCCCAGGGCCAGCCCGAAAGCCATGGCGCTGGCCATAGCGTAGAACAGCGGGTCCCGCCCCACGATCAACGGCAGGAAACCAAGGATCGTAGTGGTGGCGGACATGACGATGGGCCGCAAGCGCCGTACCGAGGCCTGGATGACCGCCTCCTCCAGAGCCATGCCGGGATGGCCACGTTCCCGGTCGATCCGTTCGATCAGGACAATGGCGTTGTTGATAATGATCCCCGCCAGGCTGTAGATCCCCAGCAATACCATAAAACCAAAGTCAGCCCGCATCACCAGCAGCCCCACCGATACCCCCAGCACGATCAGGGGAATAGTCACTACAATCAGCAACGGGCGTTTGTAGGAGTTGAACTGGGCCACCAGCAGAATGACGATCAGCCCCAGACACAACGGCAGGTTGGCCTGCATGGCCGCCTGCCCCTCGGCGGATTGCGTCACTACGCCATTGAACTCAATCCAGTGCCCTGGCGGAAGGCCGGCCTCCAGTTCCGCCAGCGCAGGGGCAATCTCAGGCACCATGTCCTCGGCGGTCAGGGCATCGTTCCGGCTCTCGATGGTAATGGCACGCACCATATTGTGACGATCGATACGGAAGTAACCATCCTCCAGTGTCACCTTTGCCACCTGGCTCAGGGCCACCCCGGGACCGGCGGATTCGCTTGGGTAGACCACCAACGAATGCAAGCGTTCCACGCTGGTACGCACCTCTTCCTGATAGCGCAGCACTACAGGAATCCGCTTATCGTCCTGCCGTAGGTGGCTCAGGGTGTGGCCATCGATGGCGCCCCGCAGGGAACGGGCGATGTCTGCCGAGGTAATGCCGGCTTGGTGGGCCTGGGCCTGGTTCACCTCAATGGCCAGCGCGGGTATGCGAGCCTCCCAACTTTGCCGCACATCCCGGGTGCCGGGCAGAGACTCAAGCCTTTCCGCCACCTCCCCCGCGGCGGCATACAGTACTTCCCGGTCCGGCCCCTTGACCTGGATTTCCAGAAGATTGGAATCCGACGGTCCCAGGAACATACGGGCAACCTGCGGACTCACCTGCGGAAACTCCCGGGCCAGCAGGCGGCGAGTGGTTTCCATCACCTCTGCCATCCGCTCCCTTTGCGATACTTTCAGCACCAGGAAGCCCTTATTCGGCGCCGGATCAATCGGGGTCAGTGACAATACGAAACGCGGACCGCCGTAGCCGGCATAGGCGGACACCCCGGTCACCCATTGTTTTAGCCCCTCATCCTCCAGAATCGCCCGGCTAACGGCCCGGACCTGCCGGTCGGCGGCGGACGCCGCGGTGTCCGACGGCAAATCCAGATAGACCAACACCTGCTGACGATCAGAGTCCGGGAAGAACTTCTTTGGTACTAGCTGCATCAGGCCAATCCCCAGCACCAGCAACAAGACCACCACCATCAGGAACAGCCGTCGGTGGCGCAACCAGCCCCGTAGCAGTGTTTCATACCCCCCGGACATGGCCCGGAACAGGCGGTCTGACAGCTCGCCGCTCAGGCCATTGCCTGCAGCGGTCGTGTCGCCCTGGACCGGTGCTGTCAGGAACCGGTAACACAACACCGGCACCAGCGTCAGTGACAGCAGCCAGGAGGTCATCAGTGCGATGGCGATCACCAGGGAAATGGAGCGGGTATACTCCCCCGACACATGTTCCGCCAGCATCAGTGGCAGGAACACCAGAATGGTGGTCAGGGTGGAGGACAACAACGGCAACGCCAGCTCGGCGCAGGTCCGTTTCAGGGCTTCATCGCGGGTATTGCCACGGCCCAGCCGCACCTTGAAGTCCTCCGCCACCACGATGGCGTTGTCCACCAGCAATCCCAGGGAAATCACCAGGGTCGCCAGACTCATGCGCTGCAGTGTCATGCCGGCCATCCCCATCACCGCCAGGGTAACCAGCATGACAGCGGGCACGGTGAAACCGACGATCAGTCCGGTCCGCCGGCCGAGAAACAGCACCACCACCGCCATGACGATGACCAGGGTCTGTAATACACTGATGCTGACACCGTAGACCGCGTTGGCCACCTGCTCGGCCTGAAAGGTCATGATCTCCAGACCGTAACCCGCAGGCAGGCTGGCCTGGATCTGCTCCAGCCGTTCACGCACCCGGGCGCCGTATTCCAGTACGCTGTGACCATCCAGCATGGAAATGGCGAAGACGATTGCCCGTTTGCCGTTGTGGTAGGCGGTCCGCCGGGGTGGTTCCACGTAACCATGCTCAATCCGGCCCAGGTCTCCCAAGCGGAGAGTGCCACCATTCGGCAGGCGGATTTCCGATGCCCGCAGGGCGTCGATGTCCGGGTACTCGCCGGATACCTGCAAGGCCAGTCGCTGGTCACCGGCCTCCATCACTCCGGCGGGGGACAACACGTTACGGGACGCCAGTTGCCCGGCCAGCTGCGCCGGGGTCAAACCCAGGCTGGTCATCCGGGATTCGCTGATATCGATATGGATACGCTGCGGCTGGACACCGTGCAGCTCCACTTTGCGGGTACCCTTGATGCCATAGAGCTCGGTACGGACATGCTCGGCGACCTGCAACTGCTCGGCCTGACTGAATTCATCGGCGGTCAGCGCCACAGTCACCACGGCCACGTCTCCGAAATCGTCGTTCACCACCGGGTCAGCGGTACCCTCCGGCAACCCGGAACGGGCCCGCGCCACTTCCTGACGTACCCCATCCCAGATCTGGTCCAGATCGAAGTAACGATCCTGGATTTCGACATGGATCAACGATCGTCCCCGCATGGAGGTGGAGCGGATGTGCTCTACTTCCGGCACCTGGCGGATACCCACTTCCAGCGGTTTGGTGATCAGTTCTTCCACCTGTTCGGCAGGCAAGCCGGGGTGCTCGGTGCTGACCACTGCTTCGCGTACGATAATTTCGGGGTCTTCCCGTGCCGGCAGCGAGACATAGCTGAGCGCGCCATACAACATCGCAATCACCACCGTCAGCAGGACCACGGGACGGAAACGATAAGCCAGTTGCGACAGGTTCATAGCCACCTCAATGGAACCGGTCCGGGCCCTGGCCCAGAACCGCAACGGTCTCTCCCGCTGCCACAAATTCCACGCCCCGCGCCACGATCGATTCCCCGGGGTGCAACTCGCCGGTCACCGTGGCCATGGCATTGCCAACCGAGACAACCCTTACTCCCACCCGCACCAGGCGATTGTTATCGTCCAGTCGCAGCACGTGAGGCTCCCCCTTCCGGTGGTGGACCAACGCGGTCAGCGGAACCCGTACCCCCCGAGCAGACACCCCGGGCAATTCCGGCTCCGCCAGAGTCAGCGTCACCTCGGCTGTCATCCCCGAACGTAAGCCCTCCGGTGGATCGGTAATACGAAGGAGAACCGGATACAGAGAGGCGGATTGACTGTGGCTACCAATGTGCCGGATCTCCGCTGCCAGCGGTTGAACGTCAAGGGCCGGCACGCTCACGACCTGGGAATGTCCGGGCCGGAGTTGCTCCACCAGTCCCTCCGGCACATGAGTCAGTACTTCAAATCCGCGGCGGGACGACACCACCTCCACCACCCCCTGACTGGCATCAATACGCTGTTCCTGTTCAACCAGTCGCCGCGCGACGGTGCCACTGAACGGCGCCCTGAGAGCCGTCTGGTCCAGATCACGCCGGGCCAGCCGGCGGGAGGCTACGGCAGATTCAAGCCGGGCCCGGGCCCTGGCCACCGCAGCATCCGCGCTGTCCAGACTGGCCTGGCTGGCATGCCCCTTCTGGCGCAACGCCTTCTGCCGTTGCAAGGTCAGGTCAGCGTCCCGCAGCGCGGTCCGGGCTTCCTCTTCTGCGGCAACACTGCGTTCGTGGAGCAACTGGTGCCGGCTGTTATCCAACGCCGCCAGGACATCGCCCGCCTCGAAACGGTCACCGGCCTCGAGAGCCAGTTGTTCCACCCGGCCAGCCACCTCAAAACTCAGGATGGTACGTTCAGCGGCCTGGATGCGGCCGGACAGGGTAGCGTGGGAGGTCTGTGACGCAGGCAGGACTCTGGCCGCGTCCACCAGGCGGGGCGAGCCACTGCCTTCATCGGGCTCCGCAGACGATGAGCATCCGACCACAGTAACGGCTGCTACCAGCAGCCAGGCGACGGTACCGTGCTTGCATTCCATGCCTCCCCCTTAGCCCCTGACGAGACTTAATCATTTGATTAAAGCCATCATATAATCATTTGATTAAATCGCCAACACAAAAAAGCCAGCTGCCTGTAGCAAGCTGGCTTTCTCAAAACCCGCCCACGTACGTCTGGACGGGATTCCCTCAACGGATCAGTTGCTGGCAACCCGATCCTTCGGCAGCTTGAACGTCCAGACGGTTCCACCCTGGTTGAAGTCCTTGACCACCCTGGCCACTTCGCCGCCCCAGAGCGGCACCGCACCACCCCAGCCAGTGGAGATGGAGACGTACTGCTCACCGTCCATTTCCCAGGTCACCGGAGTACCAACCACACCGGTACCGGTATTGAACTTGTAGAGCTCTTCGCCGGTCTTGGCATCAAACGCTTTCAGGTAACCTTCCGGCGTGCCGGTGAATACCAGGTTGCCTGCGGTGGTCATCACGCCACCCCAGAGCGGAGCCGGGTTGTTGTAACGCCAGACTTCCTCACCGGTTTTCGGATCAACCGCGCGCAGAACGCCGATAAACTCATCGTTTGCGGGCTTGATGGTAAAGCCTGCCCCCAGATACGCGGCGCCCTTCTTGTATGAAACCGGCTCGTTCCAGATATCCATGGACCATTCATTGGAAGGAATGTAGAACAGGCCGGTGTCCTGGCTGTAGGCCATGGGCATCCAGTTCTTGCCACCCAGGAAAGCCGGGAAGGCAACAACCGTTTCACCTTTTTCACCATTGGCATCGGCGGGGTTACCCGGACGACCGTTCTTGGTGTTGTAGATCGGGCTGCCGTCTTCATTCAGGCCTTCGGCCCAGGTAATCTTGTCCACAAACGGGAAGCCGCGAATAAAGTCACCGTTTTCACGGTTCAGGACATAGAAGAAGCCGTTACGATCCGCAGTAGCAGCCGCTTTGACGGTTTTGCCGTTTTCCTTGTAATCGAAGGAAATCAGTTCGTTGACACCGTCATAGTCCCAGCCGTCGTTGGGCGTGGTCTGGAAGTGCCACTTGATGCTGCCGTCATCCGGATCAATCGCCAAACGGGAGGACGAGAACAGGTTGTCGCCAGGACGCAGGTGAGAGTTCCACGGAGCCGGGTTACCGGTGCCGAAAAACAGGGAATCGGTATCCGGGTCGTAGGTGCCGCCCAGCCAGGTCGCTGCACCGCCAGTTTTCCACATATCGCCAGGCCAGGTCTTGCCAGCCTTGCCACCGGAGATACCGTTTTCGATCTTCTTGCCGTCCTTGTAGACGTAGCCCATGTGGCCTTCTACGGTCGGGCGGGTCCACAGCAGATCGCCGGTGTTCGGGTCGCGGGCTTCCACTTTACCGACAATGCCGAACTCACCGCCGGAGACGCCGGTAATCAGTTTGCCCTTCACGATCAGCGGAGCGGCTGTCATGGAGTAGCCGGCCTGGTAATCCGCCACTTTCTTGATCCACACCACCTTGCCGGTGTCTTTGTTCAGGGCGACCAGCTTGGCGTCGAGGGTGCCGAAGATCACCTTGTCGTCGTACAGGGCCGCACCCCGGTTCACCACATCACAGCAGGGCATAATGCCGTCCGGCAGCCGGGCATCGTACTGCCAGATTTCCTCACCGGTTCTGGCGTCAATGGCGTAGATACGGGAATAGGAAGCGGTCACATACATGACGCCATCCTTGACCAACGGCTGGGACTCCTGCCCACGCTGTTTCTCACCGCCGAAGGAAAAAGCCCAGGCCGGTTGCAGGTGCTTGACGTTATCTGTGTTGAGGTTCTTCATCGGGCTGAAGCGCTGGCCCTGTACACCCATACCGTAGCTGACGATGTCATCAACGGTGTTGTGATCATTCAGAATGTCTTCGTCGGTGACCGCGTGGGCACCAAAGGATACGGCCAGTGCCAGGGCACTGGCGGCAAACTGTTTACCGAACGGATTCGATCTCATGGTTGCGCTCTCCAAAGTCTCTTGTTTTCAGTATCTTTAGCGAACCGGGAACTCTTCCCGCCTCTAACGGACATTCTTGGCCCTGCCTGCTATCGCAACAATTAATCGCCCGGACAGGTTTTCTCATCACTTGGTAGTAAGACCCCGACAAAAAAGCCCGCACAGGGCGGGCTCTATCGTCAGTTACCGGTTATTCCGCAGGTTCTTCGGGGCCGAGTATATTGTCGTAATATCCGGGGCGGCTGTAGGACAGCCCGTGCCTTGCATACAGTTCCGCCATTTCTCCGGAGCGAACCATGCGATCCGCAATCGCTTCGATGGCATAGCTGAGGGCGCGGTGGGTATGACGCACGGCCATGCCCACATCCCAGACCTGCTTGGTCATTCCGGGGAAACCGTTGCCCGCCTTGGTGAATCCGTTGCCGCCATGGGCTTCAAGCTGATGCTCTATCTCCGCTCTCATGCCCATAACAGCCGCTACCTCGCCCTGGCCCATGGCTTCGAATGCCTCACCGACATTCCGGTAGTGCTGGACCTGGCTCCGTAACCGCCCACCGAATGCCGATGTCAGGTAGGTGTCGGGCAACGTGTCGATTTCCACGCCAATCGGGTGGTACTGGAAGACGGCAACCGTCTCCACGCCATCCAAGCGGTCCTCGTCAAAGGCAATCTGCCAGCGTTCCTGCTGGTAGGGGCCGAACATAACCACCTGTTCGTTGATCATTTCACCGGTGGAGTCGCGCATGTATTTGAAGGTGCTGTCGTAGGGCACCCGCATCATGACGTCGGCGATGCGGGTTTTCGCCAGGTAATGCCCCTTCCATATATGGTTGCGCAGATCATCCCCCAGTGTTTCATCGGGAATGATCCAGTAGGGGCGAAACTCCACCCCCAGCTCCTTGGCTATTACACGACCAAGATCGGCATCAACACCCCGCACTTCACCATCAACCTCGTAGGAATACGGCGGAAAATCCTTGTACATACCTACATTCAGATAACCGGAGTCCTGAATGATATCCAGGGTCCTGTCCGGAATCAGCGAGCGGGACTGTTGCGCCTGGAGCTGACCAACAACTGCTAACAACAGCACAAGCATCAGAACTCGATACGCCGATATCATAGGCTAACCTCCTGACAGGCCATTTCCGAAATGTGGTAGGTGCTCATTCCACAGGCGCGGGCACTGACTCAATATAAGTCTTGATCGCCCAGATAGCGGTCTGATCAAGATTGTCCTTGAAGGAAGGCATACCACGGCCGGTGCCGTTCATCACACGACCAATGAAGTACTCGTCATCCCACTCTTCCAGTTCCCGCAAATCCGGCGTCATGCCGCCGGACATGGCTTCGATACCGTGGCACACGGCACAGTTGCCGGCGTAACCGCTCTTGCCAATCTTGACGGCCTCATCGTGCTTGTCTCCGTGTTCGTTGCCTTCACGGAACGGATTCTCCATCAGGGCTTCCTTACCCAGGTCGGGCAGGCTCCCGGTATCTACTTCCTGAGGGGTAACGTCTCCGTGGGACATGGCAACACCAGCCGTCGCCATCAAACCGGCGGCCACCAGGGCCTTTAAAGAAAATGAAACTGACATGTTGTTATACCTCTGTTTTGAATCCCCGTGCGCTGGCTACTTGTTGTGAATGCATTGCCAGCTACTTCTTCCCAGTCTAGGAACACGCCACAGCGATCAGAATGCCACTTTCGCGCCTACGACCTAGTTCCTTGGTAGTAGGCTCCATGGAGATCCCGCCCATTCCCCGACATCGAAAGCCCGGGGAATAGTTCTTTAGTACCGCAAGTTTCCTACTTTCTGAATATTTCGGAGCCCCTCCCCGTTCCCTAAGCTGGATGCAACAACAATATGGAAGCAGGGGGACAGCATGAGTGGATTTCGACGCACGGCCCTGACAGCCGCCTTACTCTTTGGCTGGTGGTTAACGCCGGCCGTCGCACTGGCGCTGGATGTGAAGGTCGGGTACATCCAGTGGGTTCCCGACCAGGGTCCGGTGCTTTCCAACGTGACTCCCGAACCGGAAGACGCCGGTCTTCGTGGCGCCGAACTGGCCATCGACGATAACAGCACCACCGGCAAGTTCCTGGGCCAGACCTATTCGCTGCAGAGTGAAGTCGCCGACACGGAAGAGGCTGCCGTTGCGGCCTTTGAAGCCATGCGCCAGAACGGCATGGAACTGTTTGTCGTGAATGCACCGGCTCAGACCCTGAAAACCATCCTGAGCAAGGCCGGCGACAACACCCTGATCTTTAACGCCGGCGCCAAGGACGACACCCTGCGCACCGGGGAATGCCATGCCAACCTGCTGCACACCATGCCCAGTTACGCCATGCTCACCGACGCCCTGGGCCAGTGGCTGAACCAGCGGCGCTGGGATGAAGTGTTCCTGATTACCGGGCCCACCGAAGCCGACAAGGGTTGGGCCAATGCCTTCCGCCGCTCTGCCAAACGCTTCGGTCTGAAAATTGTCGAGGACAAACCCTGGACCTTTGATGCCGACCTGCGCCGCACCGCCTCGAAGGAGCTGCCATTGTTTACCCAGGCCAGTGATTACGATGCGGTGGTGGTGGCAGACGTGAGGGGCGATTTCGGCGAGTACGTGCCATTCAACACCTGGCTGCCGCGACCGGTCGTGGGTACCCAGGGCATGTCTCCGGTGACCTGGCACCGGGTGGTGGAAAGCTGGGGCGCGGCACAGCTGCAAAACCGCTTCCGTGACCTGGCCGACCGCGACATGAACAGTGAAGATTACGCCGCCTGGGCCGCCATTCGCTCCATTGGCACCGCCGTAACCGACCTCAGTAGCGCGAACCCGGTCGAGATCCGCAATTTCCTGTTCAGTGACAAATTCCAGCTGGCAGCGTTCAAGGGCCGCAAGCTCACCTATCGCGACTGGAATGGGCAACTCCGGCAACCGATCCCCCTGGTTCACCCACGGGGGCTGGTCGCCCGGGCCCCCTTTGAAGGCTTCCTGCACCCCAATACTGAAATGGACACGCTCGGCTTCGACAAACCCGAGAGCGACTGTCGGATTAATGGCTGACCGCTTAGGCGTCAGTTCCTCAAAACAAGAAGGAGTAACACCATGAAGTCATTGTTCAAGCAAACCGCTCTGGCCGCCATGATCGGGCTGTCGACGCCGGCGCTGGCCAGTCTGGCGTATGTCTCCAATGAGAAGGACGACACCATTTCAATCATCGATACCGACTCCATGGACGTGGTCGAAACCATTGAGGTAGGCCAGCGCCCACGGGGCATCCTGTTGTCCAAGGACTACACCAAACTGTATATCTGCGCCAGTGACGACGACACCGTACAGGTGCTGGACCTGGCCACCCGCAAGATCGTCGACACCCTGCCCTCCGGTGAAGATCCGGAGCAGTTCTCCCTCCACCCCAACAACAAGCACCTGTACATCGCCAATGAAGACGATGCCATCGTCACGGTGGTGGACGTGGACACCAAGGACGTACTGGCCCAGATTGATGTCGGCATTGAGCCGGAGGGCATGGCGGTAAGCCCGAACGGCAAGTGGGCGGTGAACACCTCGGAAACCACCAGCATGCTGCACTGGATCAACACCGAAACCTTCGAGATCGAGAAAAACATCGTGGTCGGCCAGCGCCCCCGCCACGTGGAATTCAGCAAGGACAGCAAGATTGCCTGGGCCTCGGCGGAAATTGGCGGCACCGTGCACATCATCGACGTGGACAACCTGGAACAGGTCCACGAAATCTCCTTCAAGGTTCCCGGAGTCAACCAGGACCGGGTCCAGCCCGTGGGTATCGAACTGACCTCCGACGGCAAGTACGCCTTCGTGGCCCTCGGCCCCTCCAATCACGTGGCGGTGGTGGATGCCCAAACCTATGAGGTGCTGGATTATCTACTGGTGGGCAGCCGGGTCTGGCAGCTGGACCTGGACAAGGACGAGAAGCACCTCTATACCACTAACGGTGTGTCCGGCGATGTGTCGGTCATCGACGTGGAGGACCTGAAGGTGATCAAATCCATCAAGGTGGGCCGCTATCCCTGGGGTGTGGTCATTGATCCCTCTTCATAACACCAGCATGACTATTGAAGCCAGAAACATCAGCTTTCGGTACGGCGACAAGCCGGTGCTCAAGGAGGTCAGCTTCGCGCTGACCTCTGGCCGTTTTCATGCCCTGCTGGGCCCCAACGGAGCCGGCAAGTCAACGCTGTTCGGGTTGCTGACCCGACTGCTGGCACTGCAGCAGGGGGAGCTCCTGTTAGCCGGGCAGTCATTGAAGAAGCAGCCGTCCGAGGCGATGCGACAGATCGGCGTGGTATTCCAGCAGAACGCCCTGGACCTGGACCTGACCGTGCGCCAGAACCTGCTCTACCACGCCGCACTCCATGGTCTTTCCCGCAAGGAAGCCCGCAAACGGGGCGATCGGGAGCTGGCGCGTTTCGACTTGCTGGAACGGGCGAACGATCCGGTACGGAAACTCAATGGCGGCCATCGCCGACGGGTGGAAATTGCCCGCGCCCTGCTCCATGAGCCCTCACTGCTGCTGCTTGACGAACCCACCGTAGGCCTGGATGTCGCCAGCCGCAAAGCGCTGAATGATCACGTCCGCACACTGTGTGATGAGGCGGGGCTGACGGTTCTGTGGGCCACCCACCTGATTGAGGAGGTGCGTCAGGACGACCGGGTGCTGATCCTGCATCAGGGGCAGCTACTGGCCGACGGTTCCGGCCAGGCCATTTGTGAGGCCGAGGGCACCCGCGACCTGGCGGAAACCTTCCACACCCTGACCGGAGCCGGATAACCATGAAAGCTGCGCATTACTGGCATTGTTTCGTTGGCATACAGACCCGGGAATGGCTGCGGTTCTGGCAGCAGCGCACCCGCTTTGCCAGCGCCCTGGTACGGCCGCTGTTGTGGCTGGTGGTGTTTGCCGCCGGTTTCCGGGCGGTACTGGGGATTTCCATTATTCCACCCTACCAGACCTACATTACCTATGAGACTTACATCGCCCCCGGGCTGTGCGGCATGATCATTCTGTTCAACAGCATGCAGGGTGCCCTGTCCATGGTGTATGACCGGGAACTGGGCAGCATGCGGGTGTTGTTGATGAGTCCTTTACCACGGCCGTTTTTGCTGGTGACGAAGTTGCTGGCCATGGGGGTGGTGTCAGTTGGTCAGGTATATGTGTTTCTGCTGTTGGCGTTGCTGGTGGATGTGGAGCCGCCGTTGTGGGGGTACCTGGCGGTGTTGCCGGCTTTGGTGCTGAGCAGTCTGATGCTCGGCGCACTGGGACTGCTGATTGCGACCTGGATCAAGCAGTTGGAGAACTTTGCCGGGGTGATGAACTTTGTCATCTTCCCGATGTTCTTCATGTCGTCGGCGCTTTACCCGCTGTGGCGGATGAACGAGGCCAGCCCGTGGCTGTATTGGATTTGCCAGTTCAATCCCTTTACCCATGCGGTGGAGGCGATCCGCTTCTCTCTGTATCTGGAGTGGAATCCGATGGCCTTTGGCATTACTGCGGGAGTTACTGTCGTTCTGGCGTTAATGGCGACTGCCGGGTTTAGGCCGCAGCGGACCAAGATACTTGGGACCAAGCCTGCCTGATTGGGTGGTAGTGGTCTGTGGGGACTAGGAGTCCGCCAGGTCAAGCCTTCGCAGTCTCCCCAACAACCCATCAATCAAACCGGCCTCACCGACCACATCATCCCACTGCAACCGCGCCGGCTTCCCATCCAGA
This sequence comes from Marinobacter sp. DUT-3, assembly GCF_050379435.1. Taxonomy (NCBI): domain Bacteria; kingdom Pseudomonadati; phylum Pseudomonadota; class Gammaproteobacteria; order Pseudomonadales; family Marinobacteraceae; genus Marinobacter; species Marinobacter sp. DUT-3. Next base: position 111,340 of record NZ_JBNRMG010000010.1, on the reverse strand, counting down.
TACCACAACCGATTCGCCAGAATCTCAGCATCACCACCATCGTGCGTCACACAAATCATGGCCATGCCCGGATTGGCATCCAGAATACCGGCAATCAGTGCTTTTAACTCACCGGCCATCACCGGATCGAGTGACGCAAACGGCTCATCCAACAACAGCAGGTCCGGCTTAACCGCCAGGCAACGGGCAAGCGCAGCTCGCCGGGCCATGCCCAGGGAGAGTTGGTCCGGCAGGTAGTGGTCATATCCTTTCAGCCCCACACTGGCAAGAAGACCTTCTGCCTCTTCCACTGTTGCGCCCACCAGTTGAAGGTTGGCTCTGAGGGTTCGCCAGGGTAACAAACGATGCTCCTGGAACAGGTAGCCGACCCGAAGTTGGTCGCGGCCGACGATTGCTTCCGAAGGGATGGTGTTGTCGAGCCCGGCGATGGTGTTCAGCAGGGTCGTTTTGCCAATACCGGAGGGCCCCAGCAGGCAGATGCGATCCCCCCGCTCAATCGTGGCAAAGACTTCTCCCAACACAGGCTGACCAAAATCGCGACCGGCGATCCGCAGTTCAAGCATGGGCGGCCTCCGGCTGGCGCCAGCGGCTGGAGCGGCGTTCCAGGGGCTGCAGGATGGTCAGTTCAATCAGCTGGACCACAGCAATGAACGCCAGGCTGTAGGCCAGGATGGTGGCGACGTCGAAGACCTGGAAGGCGAGGTGGAGCTGAAAGCCGACGCCGCTGGAGCGGCCCAGCAATTCCACGACCAGGACGATTTTCCAGATCAGCGCCAGACCGCCGCGGGTGGCGGCCATCAGGTAGGGAAACAGTTGCGGTACCCAGACGTCGCGAAACCGCTGCCAGCGGGTGAAGTCGTAGACGGTGGCCATTTGCTCCAGCCGGTAATCCAGGCTGCGAGCGCCTTCGCGGACGGTGACGGCGACATTCGGCACTTTGTTGATGACAACGGCCATGATGGCCGCCACTTCCACCAGGCCAAACCAGACGTACATCAGGATGATGGTGACCAGCGCCGGCAGGTTGAGCAGTAACACCAGCAGTGGGTCGAACAGGGCGTTGGTGGTCGCGGAACGTCCCATGCTGACACCGATGAACGTACCCAGGAACATGGCAAGCGCAAAGGCCACCACCACGCGGCCGAGGGTGGCCCCCAGATGATGCCAGAGGTCGCCGGATGTAGCTTCTCGTATCAGTGTATCAAGCACCTGGAGCGGCGTTGGCAACAGCGGCGACTGGATCAACCAAGCGATGAATGCCCAGATGACTACGAAGCCCGGCAGTACCACCCAGTAACTCCATAAGGGTGGGCGCGCTTTCACAGCATGGCCCTTGAGGTTAGTCATGGCTCACTCCGGTAGAAGAGCGAGGTTGGCATCAGGTTGCCTTCCGCAGCGCCGGTGAGCACCAGAAGCCGGCGCAGGTCGGCGGTTCGCTGGTCGGTTTGTGGCGCCGGCGTACCAGCGACGAATCCGTCACGGAGTGCCTGAAAAATGCCTGTGTCCGGGTTACCCATCAGTGGCCGGAGGCGCTCCCAGTGAGCGGGATTCTCAACCAGCTCGGCTTTTGCTTCGCGCAGGGAATCGGCAAAGCGCCGGACCAGAGATGGATGCTCCCGCGCCCAACGCTCCGGAAAGACATAGCCCAGTACGGGAAGGTTGGTATCCAGATTCAGGGCGGCCAGCAGGTCGGCCATCCGGAACGCAGAGCGCCAGCCGCCCTCGCCTTTGAGACGAGCGGCAAAATGCCAGTAGGTGACGATCACATCCACCTGCCCCCGCTTGAGAGCCTGGTTGAGCAGTGGCGGTGCCGCGAACTGAACATCCGCGGAATCCGACAGATTGAGCCCCTGTTGGGCCGCGACTTTCTGCAGCAGTATCCAGCCCTTGCTGTCCGGACCACCGGCTACGCCGATTTGCTTGCCGGCGAGGTCCGCCACGGATTGGATGGCAGAGCCGTCCGCCACCACAATGTCGCCAATCTGGCTGGAAAACGGAAGATACAGGTAGGGAGTGCCGGCCTGGTAGCGGGATTGCGCCCAGAGCAGATCCGCCACAGCGCCATTCACCGACCCGCTGGTAACCCCAAGACGGGAGGCCGGCAGGTTGGCCACCGACGTCAGCTCCAGGCGGTAGCCATGCTTCCGGTCCAGGCCCCGGTGAAGGATATGGTCAAGCTCCCAGTGCGCTGTGCCGAACTGCAGCACGCTGACCGACAGCACCGGAGGTTCGCCGGGTTCCCCAGCGTGTGCGGCTGGCAGTACCGTCAGAAACACCAGCATCAGCCCAGCCAGCCAGGCGGCATGACTGCTGGCTCCAGACGGTTTGAAATATCGGCTTGTTACGGGCTGTTGGCTCATCCTTCCACGATACGAAGCCCTTCGCCGCGCAAGAATAGTACTTTGGTGCCTGTTTTTTGGTGCGATGGTCGCATTCAACCAGAGGCGCGGATAGCGTGTAATGAAATCATCACAATAATAAACAGAGGGTCGACTCCGTTTCCGGAGATTCTCTGCACAGGAGGCCGCCATGCTGAATGAGCTCGATGCCGCACTCACGTCCGAAAAGCGCTATCATGATTCGGAAGCACTCCCCGATAATGAAAACAAACAGGTAGAACCATCCATGGAGCCGGCTTACAAGATACTGATCGCCGACGACCACCCGCTGTTCCGTGAAGCGATCAGCAGTGTGATCGCTTCCGGGTTCGAGGGCAGTGAGATCATTGAAACCGATGATCTGGACAGCGCCCTGGACATTACCCGGGAGAATGACGACCTGGACCTGATCCTGCTGGACCTGAACATGCCCGGCATGCACGGGCTGAACGGCCTGATTACCCTGCGCAACGAAGCGCCCACCATTCCCGTGGTGATAGTCTCGGCGGAAGAAGACAAACAGGTCGTGTTGCAGGCCATCACCTACGGCGCGGTCGGTTTTATTACCAAGTCATCGCCAAGAGCCCAGATGACCGAAGCCATCCAGCAGATTCTCAATGGCAATGTCTACCTGCCCTCGGACATCATCCGTACCGGCAAGGAAAGCAACAGCCGCCGCAGCCGCCATGAAGACAACCCGATTTCACCGGAGCTGCTGAACTCCCTGACACGTCGCCAACTGCTGGTACTCGAGCGCATGTCCAAGGGCGAATCCAACAAACAGATCGCCTACAATCTGAACATCGCCGAAACCACGGTGAAGGCCCATGTATCGGCCATTTTGCGCAAGCTTGGTGTGCACAATCGGGTACAGGCCATTCTGTCCGCCAGTGATGTGGATTTCAGTCAGTACCTGAAACGGTAAACCGGTTTATCAGGCTTATTTGTCGGATTACGGCTTGCCTAATCCGACATCCACCGCCGATCTCAGCTTCTTAACAGGTGGCTCAGCGCACTGCGCAACTTCAGCGGTTTCACCGGCTTGTTCATCAACAGGTACCCCAGCTCGCGGATATGCTGTTTGAGCTCGTTGGTGTAGTTGGCGGTAATCATCACCACCGGCGCCGGACAACGGCGGCGGCCGTTGATCTCCGCCACCACATCCACGCCATTTTCATCGTTGTCCAGATGGTAGTCCGCCAGGATCAGGTCCACCGGGCTGTCAGCCGGGTCCATTTGGCGCTCCAGATCCTCCAGGGACACCGCCGTCACCACACGGCAGTCCCAGCCTTCCAGCAAGGTTTTCATGCCCTGGCAGATGGACGGATCATTGTCGATCACCCAGATCCGGGCGCCGCCCAGACCGCTGTCGAAGGACACCGACCGGTTCTGGTCCTCAGCCGGTCGCTTGGGCTGCAGCCGGCCAAGGGGAACCTTGACGCTGAACACGGAACCCTTGCCTTCAATGGAAGACACACTCACCTCATGGCCGAGCATGCGCGAGATCTTGTCCACGATGGCCAGCCCCAAACCCAGTCCCTTGTCGGGCTGTGAACCGGATGGCCGGATGCGTTTGAATTCCTGGAAGATCTCGGTCAGCTTGTCTTCCGGGATCCCCGGGCCAGTGTCCCAGACCTGCAGCAGAACGTGATCCTGCCGCCGTCGGCAACCCAGCAGGATGCGGCCATTGCCGGTATAGCGGATGGCGTTGGTGAGAAAGTTCCTGAGAATTCGCGCCAGAAGCTGCGAATCGGATTCCACAATCGCGGAGCTGGCAACGAAGTCCAGCCGCAGATCTTCAGCCGTGGCCATTTGCCGGAATTCCCGGGCGATGTTATTGAGCAGGTCCCGCAGATCGAACGCGGTCACGTCGGGCTTGATCACCCCGGCATCCAGCTTGGAGATGTCCACCAGGGTGCCCAACAGGTTCTCCACGTCATCCAGGGAGGTGCTCACCGATCGCACCAGCCCCTCAGCCTTGGGCCCGAACGACTGCTCCAGAAGCGCACTGGTGAACAGGCGGGCGGCGTTCAGGGGTTGCAGCAGATCATGACTGACGGCGGCCAGGAACTTGGTCTTGGACAGGTTCGCCCGCTCCGCCTCCAGCTTGGCGTCCCGCAGCCTGGCCTCTACCGCGGCCCGCTCGGTAATTTCCTGGCGCAACTGATTGTTCAAGCCGGTCAACGCCGAGGTACGCTCCTTGACCCGCCGCTCCAGGTTGTCATACGCCTGTTCCAGCGCCAGGGCGGTCTTGCGACGATCGGTAATGTCCCGGATCAACACGAAGAACCCGGTGACATCTCCGTCCTCGTCGATGTTGGGTACATAGGATCGCAGCATGTAACGCACATCACCCTGCTCGCCGGTTTCCTCAAACTCGAAGGTGACGCTGTTTCCCGCCAGCGCCTGTCGCATCTGCGGCAACAGGCGCTGGTACAGATCGGGGGAGTGCACCTCATCCAATGGCCGGCCAAGAGGCGATTCGCCGGAGCGGCCATACCAGGACTCGTACACCTTGTTGCAGAACTGCACCGTGAGATCCGCACCCACATAAGCTATCAGCGCTGGCACATGGTCTGTCACCACACGGATCCAGCGTTCACTTTCCTCCAGCGCCTTGATACGACGGGCCATCTCACTGTTCTTGACGTCGGTGATGTCGGAATAGAGCACCACCAGGCCACCCTCACGGGTGGGCCGCTCGGTCATCTGGACCCAGCGGTCGTTGGCGAGCAGGAAGACAACGCCCTCCGAATCCGGGTGGCTGTGCTCCTCAACAACCAGACCGGAACTGACCGCCTGCGCCTTCACATCCACTATGGAGGTGCCCGGCTCTGGCACCTCCACACCGGCGTGGTGCCAGTAGCTGCGAAAACGACTGTTGCTCTGGATCAGGCGGTGCTGGTGATCGAACAGAACAAAGCCGTCGGCAATGCTTTCAATCGCATCGCTGAGGCGCTGGCGGGTGGTTTCGGCTTCGACGCGGGCGCGGCTCAGGGCCTTGTTACTGGCTTTAAGCTCCTCCATGGTCTGGTTGAGGGCCTCGGTGCGCTCGCGCACCTGCTCCGCCAGCACCACGGAATGTTCAAAGGCTGCGTAAGGCTCAGGCTTGTGGGAGGAGCCGGACTCCACCCGAACAATCAGGGCATCACGGATGCGGCGCAGGCGTTCATTCTCCGCTTCCAGCTCAGCGATGCGCCGATCCCTGTCATCGGCGGCAGTGTCATTCTTGCACGGCACGGGCTTCAGGCTGGCCAATGACCACCCCCGTAAAGGTCTGGTTGATGTGCATACCGTCGAACTGCTCGCCGTATGTGTTGAAACCGATCACCTTGTGATGGCGAAGGAACTCAGACACGGCCTCCACTTCCCCGGTCAGCTCAGCTTCCAGCCGACGCAGAAAGCAGTCACACCCAATGGTCACCAGCGGTGGCCCCACCACCCGCTCGGACGCTTCAATCTGGGCCCGCACACTGTCCAGCAGGCCTTCGGGCTCCATTGCCGTCATCACAATGCCGGTTTCCACGGCACAGTAGAATGTGAGGCTCTTGTCCGGGTTAACCCGCTGAACCGAACGCACAAAGTAATGCCCGCCAATTTTTACCCCCATGGGCCGCAGCGCAAACACCTTGCGGTCCAGGGCATCCACATCCACCCCAACCGCACGGGCATAGGCATCGGCCGCAGGCTCAGCGTTGAGTTCATACACGGTGCGACTTTCCGCGCAGGCATCGGTAACCACCAGTTTTTCAGTGCGTTCAACCATGTGGTGGGTGGAAAAGACTCGGAAATCCAGTGGCGTATTGACCAGTAGAACCGTCGCCGCTCCGGTATGGAACTGGCCGTCATAGTACACGTGGGTATTGGCAAGGCGCTCGTCGTCACCGGCTGATCCGCCGAATTGCGGGATGGTGCCCAGGGCCGCATTGAGCGTCGCCAGCACCAGCTCCTCCCGGCTGGAAAGACCGTCCAGCAAGGTAATCGCAAAGGTATTGCCCTTCACCGGCGCGAGCCTGGCATCGCGGCATGTGGACAGCAGGCCGTCAATGACGCCCTGGGCATCCTGCAGGGTAAACCGGTCGAGCTCGCGAATCAGCGCGCAATCAATGGCAATGTATCGATTATCGAAGCCAATGGCGGTAATGCATCCGCGGCCATAGCCCTCCGGTGTAATCTCCCCGGCTGACGTACACCCGCACACACGCACGCCCTGAAAAGCATGCTCAAGGGCAATGCCGAGACGGCCGAGATCGTATTCCGCGGAACAAAAGAACAGTACACAACCCAGGTGCTCATGGTTCAACTGACTGGCGAGATTGGTGGCTGCCAGCATCGGGTCGCGAACACTGGAGCTCGCTACCCGGACGGCGGGCAGGGTCGTCGCTGGCTTCATAAATGCGGATCCCGGAAATGGATGACTTTCCACCGATTCTACGGCATCCGCAAACGCAGCCAATGCGACTTCAGTGCTTTTAATGGGCGCGCCAAAATGATCGTAAGCCATTGATTAAAAACCCTCCTGAATCAATGCCTGGCGGCGCGGCCGGTTTGCACGAAGACAAACCGGCACTTTAGTCTTAGATGACCCGGTGCTACGGACGACCTCCCGTCTTCCACAGCAAGGTCTACTGCTTAGAACGTTACGACAGCGCCGAGGGCAAGAGTATCGGCATCCACTGCAGTAGCGCCCGTGGATTTGGCTTCCTGCTCGAACATGTTGTATTCGGCAACCAACTTGAAGTTACTGTTCACATCATGGAACACGGCCAGGGAGGTGTTCTCCGTCTCGAAATCCGCCTGATCGGAATCCGTTTCGCCGTAGGAGGCCACGAAGCGATTGCTACCCAGCGTGTAAGACGCCTGGACCAGATAGCCATCGGCATCTTCTTCCGAAGGCAGTGCGCCATCGGTGAGCAGAACCGGCGCGTCCCCTTCCGATGTGAAACCGGAAGCCGTCAGTGAAAAGCCTGCCACCGCCGCTTTCAGACCGTAGCCGATACCCTGGCTGTCGATCTCGGTGGTCGCATTTTCTGAGCTCTGATGACGACCATTGACCCAACCGGTCAATGCCAGGCCACTAAGGTCTGCGCTGTAGGTGACTTCCGCCTCAAAGCGGGGTGCTGACTGCTCGGATTGGGCACCGGGCGTGGTATCCGCTGGCTCAAAGATACCGGCAGCCACTTTCAGACCACCCATATCGGGAGACCGGTAGGTGATCTGAGCCGACGGATTCGGATACGGGTAGCCGGTGCGGATGTTGCCGAAAGAAACGCCGGTCGCCGCACCCGGGGAGCCAAAGCCCATGAGAATTTCGTCGAGGAAAATGTTGGAGCGGGCGTATAAACCGAAGTCCTTACCGATCAGAACCTGACCGAAAGAACCATCCACTGTGGCATACAACTGACGAACATCGATTGCCGTATCGGTTGGCGACTGAAGGCTGTCATTGATCGTGCTCCAGAATGAAGAACGGCCACCCATCGTCAGATCGCCCACTTCCTTGCTGAAGTTGAAACCAATGGTGTTCGGCAGAAAGCCCATCTTGACGTCTGAGCTGCGGGTATCGGCCACCTTGTCGTCACGGTTTACATAGAAAGCGTTGAAGTAACCGTCGACGGAAAAGCTGGTGCCGTCTTCGTTGTAAATTTCAACGGCTGCATTGGCGCCGGCGCTTACCCCCATGGCAGCAGCCATCGCAATCGCTAACCCTGACTTTCGAAAATTGTTGTTGTTCATAGTTCCCCCGGTTGTTTTTGGAAATCTGGGATCGGGGTGCCGAGTAATCCGGCCGCCCCAGGCGTAGGTCTGTCGCCTGAATTCCATGGTCGGTTAAGGCTGGAGTGGGGAAAATGCGCCAAGGGGGCAGGTTTTCTGATCTTTTAGGAGGCCTGTAAATCAGGACTTTGGGATTAATACCCGCCAGATACGGGCAATGACAGCGGAATAAAATGGGAAGGCGGGTCAGCCGGTGAGAGCATCCAGTTCTTCGAGGCAATCTGCCAGGAAGCGCGAAGGGGATGCCATGACGGCCTCATCGGCCACGACCCCAAACTGAACCGAGCCAGCGTAACTGACAATACTCACCCCCAGGCCGATGTCCCCGGCCTGGGGTACCCAGAACATCTGCTCAGTGATGCGGCAACCGGCCAGGTAACGCTCCTCACGGGATCCGGGCACGTTGGACACCACCGCGCTGGCCTTGCGACAGAACACATCGGCCACCGGCTGACGCCAAGACTCAGGCACCAGCGAGGCGCTGGCGGTCAGTCCCCAGGCAATGCCGGGCTGCCAGCTTTTCTTCAGCCGGCGGGTTTCATGCTTGATCCGGTAGAGCCGCTCCAGCGAGCTTTCGCCGTCCACCGGCAGAGGAACGAAAACCGTGCCGAAACAATTGCCCAGGGTACCGGACTCAGGCTTGATGCCGGCGGGCAGCTGACCGCGAATGTCTACCGGGACAGCCGCGTGGAGCACGGCCTCGTCCAGGTCCACCTGACCGGCGGCCAGCTGCTTGCGCACGGCGGCCGCCACACAGCTGAGCAACACGTCATTGATGGTCACCCCGGTCAGCCGGGCAATCTCCTGGAAGCGTGACAACGCCACGGGGGTCGACCAGCAGCATTGACGCCGCCCCAACAAGTCATGTTTCAGGGAGGACGGCGAGTCTTCCGGTTCCACCAGGAACTGGCTGACCTCGTTCACCAGTTTCAGGCCCGTCTGGGCAACCCGTTCCAGTACTTTGCCAGCATCCTGCAGGCTGCCGGAGGAACCTTCGGCGTGTCCTTCCATGTCACCGGAGCGGTTTCCGGATGCCTCCGCCAGTTCACTGCCGATCAGCTCCCGGAACCAGGCGCCTGCCGCCAGGCTCCAGCGTTGCAGGTCCGGTGTTTCCGGCGCTCCGTAAAGCGCAGGCAGCTGCTGCGGGGACGGCGGGCAAATCCGTTCAAAGATCCCCAACAGCGACAATCCGTCGGCATAACAATGATGCATCCGCAATAGCAGGGCGGCACCGCCCTCGGCGTTGGGCGCGAGCCAGAATTTCCAGAGCGGTCGGTAGTCCGGCAGGGGCTGGTTCAGCCGGGCGGATACCCATTCCTGGAGCTGATGCGGGGAAAACGCGTCCGGGGTGACGCGCAGGTGGTGCTTCAGATCGAATACCGGGTCGGCTTCCCACCACCAGCCCGGCGCCCGGCGCACAGGCATGTAACGGAACCGCTGCCAGGCCAGCCAGTAGATCTCCAGAAACTCTCGCAGCCGCGTTTCCGTCAGGCCTTCCACCCGTAGCATGACCGTGATGGTCATCGGGTTTTCAGGTCTCTCCAGGGCCAGCCATGCTGAATCCACAGGTAACAGGAGATGTGAGTCCTCTTGATTCAAATCTGGCTGTCCCCGGATGGATTGACGAACGTTGAATGAATGGCCAATCCCGCATTGTGCCAGACAAGTACAAACGTCTCCATATAAGGCGCGCCCGCCCCGGAATTACAAAAAATTACGCGCAGGTAACCTTTCGCCTCTATACTGGTTATAACACTTAATGGAATGGTTATTACTGAGCCCGAGGCGGGTTTCGACGTGCCACCAGACAGTCTATTGGCCGTGGGCCTTCGTATATTGAGTAACCAGTGCCAATAACTCTGGCCCGGGAACGCGTTAAAACAGTGACTATCAGCACACACCAATTCCAAAAGTTGTCTTCGACGGTGCTGACAGGAGAGCGGTTATGAAAGCGAGCCATGTTCGCAAACTGATACAACCGATTGAAAGCGCCTACTCCGAGATGTTCTCGGGGAGAGTCTACCGTGTAGGCAAGGGTGCAGTTTCCGTCCGCAACCACAGCGGCAAGGCGGAACAGACGGTTATTGGTGTGCACGGTTTCCTGGAGAACCACTGTTACTTCACGCAGGCCTATGAGGCGCCCACCACCGAGCTCATCCTGCTGACCTGCAGCAACTACCACATCCCGGTCAACGGCGTGACGCCGGAAACCCCGGAGTGGGAAGTGCCCATCAAGCACCTCGAAGGCACCATCGAGTACGACGCCTGCATACTGAACCAGGCCGTCGCCAACCTTCCCGGCACTGACAATATTCGTGTTCACGGTCATTCCCGGGGCGGCGCCGTCATTCTGGAGGCCATTCGCCAGTGGCCGGAACTCTATGACAACGCGGAAGTCGTCCTGGAAGCGCCGGTGCTACCCCAGGGCAAGCTCCACGGCCTGGTCACCACCATATTGGAGCCGGTCAGCCACGGCATGTGGCCCTGGCTGATCCGCCTGATCAACACCGCGCCGTCTTCTGCCTATGGCCAGACCTTTTTTGGCAAGATGAATCCGCGCAAAAAGCAGTTGCTGAGCAAGCTGTTCTCAGCCACGAAGGATCACCTCACCATCGTGCGCAATATCGAAAACATCATGGACTGGATGGAGCGGACCGATACCAGCGTTTACAACAACGTACGTCACGGTACCTTCCTGATCCCGGGCGTGGACCGCATTCTGGACCGTAACGCCATGCTCGCCAGCGCGCGCCAGAGCCCTACCACCATGCGCATTGTCGAAACCCAGGCTCCCAGCCATTTCATAACCCTCGACAGCAAGGAGTGGGTTCCCGATTTCGAGACCCTGCCCACCGCCGCTCAGGGCTGATACTGCCATCTGATTGCCGGCTCCGGTAAACTCGCAGCTTTCCTGCCACAGGTTTACCGGAGCACCACCCATGTACCGCGAGCGCCTCGTCGCCACTGAAGTCCACTCTGACAGCGCCCGTCGACTGCAGTACCTGCTGATCAACTATCACGACTTCCGCCAGCGCAAGGCGTCTCACCCGCTGCTGGAAGACACTTTCCGGGTTGCCGACTGGCAGGCCGAGCGCCTGAAACTTACCCACCAGGATCTGTACCAACACCCGGGCTACCACACCGGCCTGGAGTTCCTGCTGACCGATCTCTACGCCCCGTCAACCATGACCCGTCGTGACGACAATATCGACCGGGTATTTCCGAAGATGGTGAAGTGGCTCCCCGACAATCTGCTGGATACCTTTGCGGGGCTGGTGGAACTGAACCTGATCACCCAGCAACTGGACCTGGACCTGACGGAAACACTCCAGCGCCATGGCGTGCCCAGCCAGGGATTAACCAACGCTCAATACTGTGCGGCTTTTCGCGCCAGCCCCGGCCTGGAACAACGTCACCGCCAGATTGCCCTGGTCGCCGAGGTCGGCCAGCAACTGGATCACTACGTCCGCAACCGCACCCTGGGCTGGCTGCTCAGCATGACCCGCGGTCCGGCGGAAATGGCAGACCTGAGCGACCTGCACAGCTTCCTGCACCGGGGCTATACCGCGTTTCGCAAGATGGAAGACGTTGACGCCCTGATCGAACGGCTGGTCACCCGGGAGGAGCGGGTGCTGGACAACATCCTCAACCGGGTCCCAGAGCCGTTCAATCTCCCCGACGATCTGTGACCAGGGAGACGGCCGCTGGATCAGGCCTTGAGAATCTGATCCAGTTGAGAGTGAATTTCCTGCTCGATCCGTGACTTGAAGGGCCTCAGCAGCATGCCCAGTTCCAGGTGAATGTGCAGGTCATTGTGGTCGATGCTCAATTGGCCTTTCACACCACTGCGTTTAAACCGCATCACATCCCCTTCCCACTGGTAGTTCACATCAAACTGCCGGGACAGATCCTGGGCCAGGGTTTCCGCCGCCTCACGAGCGTGCGCCTTGTCCAGGGAATGAGCGCGATGAACATCGATAACAGACATGAATCGGGATTCTCTTTAAAAATGGGAGGTTTTATAGTTTAAGGGGGTAATAAACTTGTAGCCACCCCCCTAACCGTTAGAATACGGGGTTCAGATTCTGACAGGACACCCCCCATGAGCGAGCAACAAACGCCAGCCAACGAGAAGCCGGTCGGCACCCCGCAGGATGATGTCACCCACTTTGGCTTCCGCAATGTGCCGAAAAGCCAGAAGGCCGGTCAGGTCGCCGAAGTTTTCCATAACGTCGCCGGCAAGTACGACCTGATGAACGACCTCATGTCCATGGGCATCCATCGACTGTGGAAACGCTTCACCATCGAGCTCAGCGGCGTTCGCCCGGGGCACCAGGTGCTCGACATCGCCGGTGGCACCGGTGATCTGACCATGAAGTTTTCCGACCTGGTGGGCCCCACTGGCAAAGTCGTACTCGCCGACATCAATGCCTCCATGCTGCAGGTGGGGCGCGGTCGTCTGATGGATCGGGGTTACGCCGGCAACATTGAATTTGCCCAGGCCGATGCCGAACACCTGCCGTTCCCGGATAACACTTTCAATGCAGTGTCTATCGCCTTTGGCCTGCGTAACGTGACCGACAAGGATCAGGCCCTGCGGGACATGGCACGGGTACTCAAGCCCGGCGGCAAACTGATGGTGCTGGAATTCTCCAAGCCCACCAACCCGCTGCTGAACAAGGCGTACGACATGTATTCCTTCAACGCCCTGCCACTCATGGGCCAGCTGATTGCCGGCGACAGCGAAAGCTATAAGTACCTGGCGGAGTCCATCCGCATGCATCCGGACCAGGACACCCTCAAGGGCATGATGGAGCAGGCCGGACTGGTGAACTGCAAGTACTACAACATGACCGGCGGCATTGTTGCCCTGCACGTGGGAATCAAGCCCTGATGTTTCCCGGCCCTACCCTGCTTTCCGCGGTGACCGCCGTCGTCGAGGGCGCGTTGAACCGCGCCCTGGAACTCGACCCGGCCGGTCGCAAGGCGTTGATGAGCGCGTTGACAGGGCCGGTGGAATTCACCCTGACGGCCCCCGTGCCGCTGACGTTTACCCTGTATCAGACCGGTGATCGTGTGCAGGTCAGCAGCCAGCCAGCGGAAGATCCGGCTTTACAGCTGGCCGGCAAGCCCATGGCATTCGCGGCGCTGGCCACCGGGGACGACCAGGTGTTCCGCCACGGCCGCATTCAGGTCAGCGGCGACACCGCCCTGGCCCACCAGTTTCAGCGCGCACTGAACCAGCTGGAACCGGACTGGGAAGCCGCCCTGGCCCGCCATATTGGCGATGTGCCAGCCCACTTTATCGGCCAGCGCATTCGCGGTGCCGTGAAGTGGAGCCGTCAGGCCTTTGGCGCCCTCAACGCCAATATCGAAGAGTACGTGCACGAAGAGAGCCGGACACTGCCCGGGCGCCGCGAGCTCGAAGCCACGTTTGAAGACATCGACCAGCTGAGCCTGCAGACTGACAGGCTGGAGGCCCGTGTCAGCCTGCTGGAACGCCACACCCACGAAGAGCCCCCGGAGACACCGTGACCCGCTTGCAACGCCTGTTCCGAATAGCCTGGGTATTTTGCCGTTACCGGCTGGACACGTTCCTGCCCCTGGCCGAGCTGCCCGGCCCGCTCAAGGTGTTTTTCCTGCTCGCCCCCTGGCACCTGTTTCCGCAACCAAAACTGAGCCGTGGCGACCGCCTGCGCCTGGCGATGGAAGAACTGGGCCCGGTGTTCGTGAAATTCGGCCAGATTCTGTCCACGCGCCGGGACCTGCTGCCGGATGACATGGCCGAGTCACTGAAGCATCTTCAGGACCGCGTCCCCCCCTTTCCCAGCACCGCCGCGCGGGAGATCATCGAAAAGTCCCTGGGCGCACCGGTTGCGGAGCTGTTCAGCGAGTTCTCCGCCGACCCGATGGCCTCAGCGTCCGTCGCCCAGGTGCACGCCGCCACCCTGCTCAATGGCCAGAAAGTCGTGGTCAAGGTACTGCGGCCGGGCATTGAGCGGGTAATTCAGCAGGATCTGGCCCTGATGTACCTGATGGCCGGCCTGCTGGAAAAATACTGGTCCGAGGGCAAACGCCTGCATCCGGTTGAGGTGGTGGCGGACTATGACTCCACCATCCACGATGAACTGGACCTGCAACGGGAAGCCGCCAACGCCAGTCAGTTGCGCCGCAACTTCGACAATTCATCGCTGATCTATATCCCCTTTATTGACTGGGATTACACCCGCAAAACCGTGCTGGTGATGGAGCGCATCCACGGCATACCCATTGCCGATGTGGCGGCGCTGCGGGAAGCCGGCGTGGACATGAAAGTGCTGGCGGAAAAAGGCGTGGAAATCTTCTTCACCCAGGTCTTCCGTGACAGCTTTTTCCACGCCGACATGCATCCGGGCAATATCTTTGTGGATGTCAGCAACCCGGCGGACCCGAAATACATCGCCATCGATTTTGGCATTGTCGGCACCCTGGCACCGGACGATCAGAGCTACCTGGCCCGCAACCTGCTCGCCTTCTTCCGCCGTGATTACCGCCAGGTGGCGCAACTGCATATCCAGTCCGGCTGGGTACCGCCAGATACCCGGGTCAACGAATTCGAAGCGGCCATTCGCACGGTCTGCGAGCCGATTTTCGAGAAGCCGCTGAAGGACATCTCCTTTGGCCACTTCCTACTGCGACTGTTCCAGACCGCCCGTCGTTTCAACATGGAAGTGCAACCGCAACTGGTCCTGCTGCAGAAAACCCTGCTGAACGTCGAAGGTCTTGGCCGCCAGCTGTACCCGGACCTGGACCTGTGGAGCACTGCCCAGCCCTTCCTCGAAACCTGGATGCGCAAGCGGATTGGCCCGTCCGGGCTGATCAAGTCCCTGCAATCGCATCTTCCGGCCTGGCTTGAACAGTCTCCGGAAATGCCGCAGCTGATCCACGATACCCTCGTACAGCTGCGCAGCTCCGGCCCCACGGAAGAGCAGAATCGCGCTACACTGGAGCTGCTCCGGGAAAACCAGAAGCGGGCAGAGAAACGCTGGCGACGAACCCTTATTGCCGCAGCCCTGGTGGGCGGCGCCTGGGTCAGCGCCCACTACGAGCTGCCCACCCTCGCCCAATCACTGCCCCCGTGGGGCTGGGCCATGCTCGCAGTGGCGGCCGGACTGGTCGCCCGGGGCGGTCGGTAACATTTTTTTCAGGATTCACAGAAATGCAAGATTCATCACCTAAAGTCGACAACCCTGACTGGCTGGACGCCATCCGCTGGAATGCAGACGGACTGGTTCCCGCCATCGCACAGGACGCCACCACTGGCGAGATCCTGATGATGGCCTGGATGAACCCGGAATCCCTGCGGCTAACCACCGAGGAGGGCCAGGCAGTCTACTGGTCGCGCTCGCGGAGCAAGCTCTGGCGCAAGGGCGAAACCTCGGGCCACCAGCAAGTGGTGCATGAAATACGTCTGGACTGTGATGAGGACGTGATTCTGCTGAAAGTGGAACAAAAGGGCGGTATCGCCTGCCATACCGGAAGGCGCAGCTGCTTCTACCGGAAATTTGACGATGGCGCATGGGTTACCACCGCCCCCGTGGTGAAAGACCCGCATACCATCTATGGACCGATCAAAGGGAGCGAACAGAGTGAGTGACGTACTGGAACGACTTGCCCAGGTGCTGGAAGCACGAAAAGAAGCAGATCCTGACAAGTCCTACGTTGCCAGTCTGCACGCCAAGGGCCTGAACAAGATTCTGGAGAAAGTGGGCGAAGAATGCACCGAGACCCTGTTGGCAGCCAAGGATGCGCAGCAGTCCGGTGACACCCGGGACGTGGTTTACGAAACGGCGGATCTGTGGTTTCACAGCATGGTCATGCTATCGAACCTGGGCCTGGGCCCGAAAGAGGTACTGGATGAGCTGGCCCGCCGCTTCGACTTGTCCGGGCTCGAGGAAAAGGCATCCCGGGACAAGTGATGCCATGGGTACCCCTTCCGGGGGTTTCCGCAATGCTGTCCCGGTAACGTACAATGGCATGCAACAGCAACATTAGAGTGAGGATCCCGTGATGGGTATCAGTATCTGGCAACTTCTTATTGTACTCGGCATCGTTATCCTGTTGTTCGGAACCAAAAAGCTCCGCAACATTGGCAGCGATCTGGGCGGCGCTATCCGCGGCTTCAAAAAGTCCATGAACGACGAGGACAACAAACCCTCCGATCAGAACTCCCTGGAAGACAAGGACAACAAGGAAGAGCCGGTAGCCCACCAGACCAGCCCGGAAGAAAAACCCCGGGACAAAACCACTGGCTGAGACCGGGCTGAATGTTTGATATCGGCTTTGTCGAGCTATTGATCTGTGGCGTGATCGCACTGCTGGTCCTTGGCCCTGAACGCCTGCCCACGGCAGCGCGGGCAGCTGGCCGCTGGATTGGCGGTGCCCGCCGCATGGTTAACCAGTTCACCTCGGAACTGGATCGCCAATTGAAAGCCGAAGAACTGCGTGAGGAGCTACGCAAAGCGGGGGATGTTGGCCTCGACGACGTCGAGAAGAGTGTTCGTGGCGCCCTTGATGAGGCCAAAAAATACGAACACATGATTCTGCCGGAGGATCGAGCAACCAAGCCCAGGCCAGCACCCGCAACCCGCCGGACGGCCGAAACCAAGGCACCTGCGGAGCCTGCCCCACAGCAAAGCCCGGAACCGACACCCGCTACTGAGCAAACCACCAGCGAGCGTCATCCAGAACCCCATCCGGATCAGGAAAACGCGTCGGATAATCGTTCATGACCAACAAGCCTGACGGCAACCACACCCCGGATTCATCAACGGCCCAGCCCGACATGCCCCTGATCGAGCATCTGCTGGAGCTGCGCAATCGCCTGTTGAAAATGGTGCTGGCGGTGGTGATCTGCTTCGCCGCGATCTATCCGTTCGCCAATGAACTTTACCTGCTGATGTCACAGCCCCTGCGGGAACTGCTGCCGGTTGGCCAGACCATGATCGCCACCGACATTACCTCGCCCTTTTTCGCGCCGCTGAAACTGGCGCTGGTATTGGCAGTCTTCGCCGCGATCCCGGTGATCCTCTACCAGATCTGGAGCTTTGTTGCCCCCGGCTTGTATGCCCATGAAAAGCGGCTGGCGTTTCCCCTGCTGTTCACTTCCGTGATCCTGTTCTATCTGGGCGCAGCCTTCGCCTACTTCGTGGTGTTTCCCCTGGTGTTCGGTTTCTTCACCGCCATCGGCCCGGAAGGCATCGTCGAGCTACCGGACATCACCAGCTACCTCAATTTTGTGCTGAAAATGTTCTTCGCCTTTGGCGTGGCGTTCGAAATTCCCATTGCGACCATCCTGCTGGTGCTGACCGGTGCCACCACCCCCGCGGACCTGGCCGCCAAACGGCCCTACATTGTGGTCGCCTGCTTTGTAATCGGCATGCTGCTGACGCCTCCGGATATCATTTCCCAGACTCTGTTGGCGGTGCCCATGTGGTTTCTGTTCGAGATGGGCATCATCTTCAGTAAGCTTGCGGTGCGTAAAACAGACGACACAGAAACCGGTGAAGCGACGGGCGAATGAACCTGGCACTGCTGTTTGAAGAAGATTTTGTTGCCGCAGACCGCGCCGTGCTGTGTGGTCGTCGGCTGTCACACCTCCATGAGGTGTTGAGGGTTGCCGAGGGCGATCTGATTCCCGTGGGCAGAGTGAATGGTGACATCGGTACCGGTCGGGTGCTGAGCCTCACCGACGCGCAGGCAGACATTCTGGTGAAGCTGTCAGAGCCGCCGCCATCGCCACTGCCGTTGACGCTGGTCCTCGCCATGCCCCGGCCGAAAATGTTCCGCCGTGTGCTGCAAACCTGCGCCACCCTGGGTGTGAAAGACATCTGGCTGATCAACAGCTACAAGGTGGAAAAGAGTTTCTGGCAAACGCCCTGGCTGTCCGAAGACAACCTGCGGGAGAACATGGCCCTGGGCCTCGAACAGGCACGAGACACCCTGCTTCCAACGGTGCATATCCGCAAGCTGTTCAAGCCATTTGTTGAGGATGAGTTACCGGCACTGCTACGGGGCAAACGGGCACTGGTGGCTCACCCCGGTACCGCGACTCCCTGCCCTGTGCATCTGGACCAGCCCGTCGCGCTCTGCGTAGGCCCGGAAGGGGGATTCACCCCCTACGAGGTCGGCAAGCTGGAAGAGGCCGGGTGCGAGAGCGTCCACCTTGGCCCGCGGATTCTGAGGGTGGAAACCGCAGTACCGGTGCTGGTCAGCCGCCTGTTCGACGC
Source organism: Marinobacter sp. DUT-3 (assembly GCF_050379435.1). Lineage (NCBI taxonomy): Bacteria > Pseudomonadati > Pseudomonadota > Gammaproteobacteria > Pseudomonadales > Marinobacteraceae > Marinobacter > Marinobacter sp. DUT-3. Next base: position 92,919 of record NZ_JBNRMG010000010.1, on the reverse strand, counting down.
CTGCCGGTAAGTCAGGCGGAGCGCGCTTCCCACCATTTCAGCAACGGCGTGATGATTGCCACCAGCAATCCACCCGCCAGGACACCGAACAGGCCGTTCGCCAGGGTTGGGATCAAGGCGCCGGCAACGCCGCTGAAGCCCTCGGCAACGTGATGAATCGCGTCATAGACCGGGGGCAGACCATGGGTGAGGATACCGCCGCCCACCAGAAACATGGCGATGGTGCCGAGAATGGACAGGGTTTTCATCATATAGGGCGCAAGCCAGAGAATGCCATTGCCCATCCACTGCGCGATGGCACTGTCTCTCTGGCTGAGATACAGGCCGCCATCATCCAGCTTCACGATACCCGCCACCAGGCCATACACACCCACCGTGATCATCACCGCCACAACGGTCAGTACCATAAACTGCATGCCAAATGTCTGGGTGGTCACAGTGCCCAGCGTGATCGCAATAATCTCCGCTGACAGGATAAAGTCTGTCCGTATCGCGCCCTTGATCTTGTCCTTCTCCACCGATTTCATATCGACATCAGGATTCTTCAGGGCTTCGTGGAGTTCGGCTTTGTGTTCGTCGTCTTCCTGCTTGTGCAGGAACTTGTGAGTCAGCTTCTCGAAGCCTTCGAAACAGAGGAAGGCACCGCCGAGCATAAGCAGGGGCGTCACCAGCCAGGGCACGAAAAAGCTGATGGCCAGGGCTGCCGGCACCAGGATGGCCTTGTTGATCATTGAGCCCTTGGCGACCGCCCACACCACCGGCAGTTCACGGGCCGGTTTTACGCCGGTGACCTGCTGGGCATTGAGGGCAAGATCGTCCCCCAGCACGCCGGCGGTTTTCTTGGTGGCGGCTTTGGTCATCAGGGCAACGTCATCCAGCACGGTGGCGATGTCGTCGATCAGTACAAGCAAACTGCTTCCAGCCATGACACGTTCCTATGTCGAGTTGTAAAAGGGTAAGGTTTAACGATCCTTCAGGCGTCCAGCCCCATGGCTTCAGCCGCAATCCGGTTCTTCACCGGCCCGAGCTGGTTCAGCCAGCGCATGCCGGTATTGCGCAACCAGCGCACAGGCAGTTCATCGCGGGCAAAGAGCTGTTTGAAGCCTTCCATGGCGGCCATCATGGTGAGGTTTTCACCCTTGCGGCGGCGCTGATAACGGCCGAGCACCAGGTCATCAGACGCGCTGAGGCCAGCCTTTCTTGCCCGAGCCAGCTCGTCCAGCAACGCCCGCACATCGCCGTAGCCCAGGTTGGCACCCTGCCCGGCCAGAGGGTGGATTGTGTGCGCCGCATCACCCACCAGGGCAAACCCGGGGGCAATATAGTCCTTGGCATGGCGCTGGCGCAATGGAAACGCGAAGCGGCGGGAAACGGCCTCGACTACGCCCAGCTCCCGCTCTATGGCCCGTTCCAGCTCGCCGGCAAAGGTGTCATCGTCCAGCGCCATCAGGCGGCGGGCTTCTTCGGTATCCTGGGACCAGACAATCGAGCAGAAATGCTCATCCCCGCCGTCCGTCAGCAACGGCAGGAAGGCCAGTGGCCCGGTGGGCGAGAATCGCTGCCAGGCGGTGAACCGGTGGCTCTGGCTGGTTTTGACGGTGCACACGATGGCCAACTGGTCATAATCCCACTCGCGGGTGGGTAATCCCACCCACTGGCGCAGCCGGGATTGGGCACCGTCAGCCGCTACCACCAGATCCGCCGCCAGGACGCTGCCATCTTCAAGTTCGATGCCACGCCGACCTTCTGGCCGGCCCTCATCCTGCCACCAGCCAGTGACTTTCACGCCATCAATCAGCTCGACATCACTCTCAGCCAACGCCGCCAACAGCCCCCGCACTATGTGGCGGTTTTCAATGATGGTACCGAGAGACCGGGCCTGCAGCTCTGCCGCTTCAAACTGGATGCGACCGGTCCCATCACCGTCCCATACGGTCATGGTCTGGTACGGGCAATGACGACCCGCCACGATGGCTTCCCAGACACCCAGTTCTGCAAGCAGGCGTTGACTGGCTACGGAAATCGCGCTGACCCGGGGTTCAAAATCATCCACACCCTTCGCCGGGGCCGGGGCTTCCAGCAAGACCTGTCGCTCACTGCTTTCCACCAGCGCCACCCGCCAGCCCTGGCGCGACAGGCCCAGCGCCAGAGCGGAGCCCACCATGCCGCCACCGACTACCAATATGTCAAACTTCCGTGGTTCACTCATGCTTTACGGACTCCCTGCTCGTCCGGGCCGGATGATCAATCACTGCTCGGCGGCCGCCGATGCCCATGGCCTTGCGGGCAAACCAGCGTTTGGCGCCCGGCAGCAGGTCGAGCCCCACCAGCCCGGCATCACGGGCGGCCGCCAATGGCGGCGGGGACTGGCCAAAAAGTCGGATCAATGAATCCGAGAACTGAACCGTTTGCTGCCAGTCTTGATGGTGAAGCGTCTGATAGCGCTTGAGAACACCCAGATCACCAATGGGTGTCCCCTTCGCCACCGCCAGACGGAACTGTTCCACCAGCGTCATCAGCCCGCGCAGGGCCAGGTTGAAGCCCTGCCCGGCCACCGGGTGCAGGGCATGGGCGGCATTGCCCACCAAAGCGACGCCGGGGCGTACCGGCTCATCCACGGTGGTCAGTTTCAGGGGGTAGTGGTTGCAGGCGCCCATTCGGGTAAACCGCCCCAAACGCCAGCCAAAACGTTGCTGTAGCTGCCGGCACCTGTCGTCATCAGGCAGGGCCAGGAGCTCTTCAAGCGCCTCGTCCGTCAGGGTCCACACCAGGGCAGACTGGTGGCCGGCACGGGACGGTGAACCGTGGGGCAACAGCGCCATGGGGCCGGCGTCAGTGAAACGCTCGAAGGCGGTATAACGGTGACTTTCCGCAGTGGAGACGTTGGCGATCAGGGCATTCTGGCCGTAATCGTGCGTGCGGACCTGGAACCCGAGGGTTTCCCGCAAGCCGGAGCGACCGCCATCGGCCACCACCAGGCACTGGGCGGTCAGCTCACGGGTATCTTCTCCGGATTTTACCGATACCCTGACGCCCTCCGGCAGCGGCATCATATCCACCACCTCGGCGGGCGCTTCCCATTGCACATGGGTTTCCAGCAGCTCCCGCATCAGGCACAGGCCCATCCAGCGATTGTCGGCCACATAGCCAAGGGCGGCCTGATCATGCTCGGCGGCATGCAGGCGGGTGGCGCCAAAACGCCCACGATCAGACACATGAATGTGTTCAATGGGCGTGGCATATTCCGACAACCGCGACCACAACCCCAGCTCCTCAAAGATCAGCCGGGAACCCCAGGCCAGCGCGGTGGAGCGGGCGTCGTAACTGGGCTGGTAGCTGTCCGGCAATGCCTCCGGAGAGAGCGGAAAGGCCTCCACGACAGTCACCCGCAACGAAGGCACGGCCTTCGCCAGCGCGAGCGCCAGGGTTGCACCGGCAAGGCCGCCGCCGGCAATGATCAGATCGGTATCAGGCCTGGTCACCGGGTCAATCCGCCATCAGTGCTTCAATATCGGCGATGGTCTTGGGCACGGCCTCTGTCAGTACGCGACAGCCTTCTTTGGTGACCACCACATCGTCTTCAATACGGATGCCAATGCCCCGCCACTTTTCATCAACATCGGTGTTGTCCGGCGCGATATACAAACCGGGCTCCACCGTCAGCGTCATGCCCGGCTCCAACTGACGCCAGGCGTCGCCTACCTTGTAGTCACCGACATCGTGCACATCCAGACCCAGCCAGTGGCCGGTACGGTGCATGAAGAAGGGCTTGTAGGCTTCCTGTTCAATGGCGTCGTCAACAGAGCCGGACAACATACCAAGATCAATCAACCCCTGGGTCAACACCCGCAGGGCGGCTTCGTGGGGGTGGTTCCAGTGATTACCGGGGCGCACAGCTTCAATCGCCGCGTACTGCGCAGACAGCACCACCTCATACACCGCCTTCTGCTCGGCGCTGAAGCGACCGCTGACCGGGAAGGTGCGGGTGATATCCGAGGCATAGCAATCCACTTCACAGCCTGCGTCGATCAGCACCAGGTCGCCGTCGTTCAAAGGCGCGCCGTTTTCGATGTAGTGCAGGATACAACCATTGGCACCGGAGCCGACGATGGACGGATACGCCGTGGAACGGGCACCGTGATCCATGAAGGTATGAATCAGTTCCGCCTCCAGGTTGTATTCGTAACCGCCCTTGCGAGCCCGTTTCATGGCACGGCAATGGGCCTTTGCGCTGATCTCGCCCGCTTTCGCCATCACCTTGATTTCATTGGCGCTCTTGTACAGACGCAAGTCGTGGAGCAAGTGCTCCAGGGCGACAAATTCTCCCGGGGGATGGGCACCGGCGCGCACCTTGCTGCGAATCACCTTGACCCAGTCCATGACCCGCGCGTCAAAATTGTGATCCTTGCCCAGCGGGTAGTAGACCCGGCTGCGACCTTCGATCATGCCCGGCAGGATGTCGTCAATGTCGGAAATCGGGAAGGCATCGTCCAGCCCGAACTTCTCAATCGCCCCTTCCGGGCCCGCCAGGAAACCGTCCCACAGCTCTTTCTCGGGGTTGCGCTCCTTGCAGAACAACACCGACTCCCCGTGCTCGCGCCCGGGGATCAGTACCAGCACCGCTTCCGGCTCGCCAAATCCGGACAGGTACTGAAAGTCACTGTCCTGACGAAACGGGTGGAGCACGTCGCGGTTGCGAACAGATTCCGGAGCCGCCGGCACAATTGCAATGCTGTCCGGAGCCATCAGCTCCATCAGTTTGCGACGACGATCGGCAAATTCTTTAACGGGTATCATTGACGGCATAACCTCTCCCGCAGGCACGTACCTGCTCAGTGCAGTGTCGGAGTATCCGTGGCCGGCTTTTCTGGCGGGTTGAATTCGGTGAACACCGCCAGCGCCCCCAGGCGCACATATTCCACAATTTCCATCAGTTGCTGTTCGCTCTCATCGTCCGCGTCTTCCTCCTCGGACACCTGGCTGATGGCGACCATATCCTCAATCAGCTCACGGATCTCGTCCGGGGCTTGGCCCAGGGATTCACCTGCGGACAACGCCATGCCCTCCAGGAAACCGCGCACCCAGGAAGTGAGTGCCTCCAGACGCTGATCAATGGCATAGTCATCGTCCGGCATTAGCGGATGAAAACTCATGTCCGTCGCTTTCAGCAAGGCCAGGGTCTGGTCGTAGGCGGCCTGCATGAAATCCTTCAGGTCCGCAGACTCTTCGGCAGCGGTATCCGGCAGCCCCATGTGTTCGCAGACCATGGCCAACCACTCTGATTCATCTATCCGGGCGCCGGCGGCCAGCCGTCCACACAGGACGCCATGAAGTTCGGAAGGGTGACTGAAAGCTTTGTGCGCGGTAAAGATGTTGGCCCAACGCTCGAACGCGGCGGCGCGGGCGGCACCTGAGGTGTCGGTTTCTGACATGAAACGGAACGGTCCTGTATCACTGGATTTAGGGGTCTATCCTAGCATCCGGGCGCGTGGAAGACACTCGCCCTCTTGATTCAGACCGCCAGATGATCAATTATGTTATAACATATCAAAATCAGCGGAATCAGACGCCATGAAGACCATCCCCAGACAAACCCTATCCAGAACAGCCCTGAGCGTTGGTATGGCTGCGCTACTGGTGACAGGCACAGCCGTCGCCGGCGACAATCCCGGCGCTCACCGTCATGCCTATGGGCAACTGCAAATGGCGGTTCAGGGAGGAAGTATTGATCTGCTTTTTACCTCTCCGGCCTACAACCTCGCCGGTTTTGAGCGACAGGCCCAAACCCCGGAAGAAAAAGCCAGGCTGGCAGAGATTGCGGACTGGCTGAGCAACAACCCACTGATCGATACGGCCCCAGGCTCCTGCGTCGTCATGGCCGGTTCGGTTCACCATAGCGGGCCTGCCGGGCAACCTGACAAGGACCATCATCACGAAGACGAGCATCACCATGAGTCGGAGGACGAAGGCCATCGCGAATACGAGGTCTCTCAGCAACTGGAATGCCAGACCCTGACAGCCGGCCAGGCGTTCTCAAGCCCGCTGAAAGTCAGGTTCCCGAACCTTGAGGTTCTGACGGTGGAATGGGTGGGCCCAGCCGGACAAGGCAGCACACGGCTTGGCGAGGGCGAATCCACATTCCAGTTGGGTGACTAAGGCCGGTATACCGGCCTTACTGCTGGTACCGCTCTACCTTCTCGGCGACCACGGAGTAGGACGATTTGGCAATATCGTTCTCGGTACTCTCGACAACCAGCGTACCCTCGACCCAGACCGGATCGTAAAGCGCCTCGAGGGTAAAGCCCTCTTTGTACTTTACGTGGATGATCTGGTTCGGGGGCGGCGGCGGAACGTGGATACAGGCACCGTAATACGGCACCAGGAAGAACTCGAGAATACGCATGTCTTCGGTGGTTTTCAGGGGCACCACAAAGCCGGGAATTTTTCCGGACACCCCATCCATGCCGGGCACCACACGACCGGTCATGATCTCGTCCGGCAGCGTAGGCGGGCCATCTCCCTCATGGACGATTTCTGGCATACTCTCCAGCAAATTCAGATCTTCTTCCGGCATCAGTTCCAGCCAGTCAATTTCCCGGTCGGCCGCCGTGGCGACACCCAGGAATGCCGCCAGACAAATGGTGACAGCGCCCCGAAGCAAACGACGGGAATACACAGAGAAGATTGAAGACATGCGTGAAGCCGAAAACATAAAACGCCTACCTAAGAGTTTGTGGGCAAATCATACACCGAATCAGCGCAAGCGCACATGACCAACCAGACATCCAGACAGAGCAAGAGTTCCGCAACCGCCGAGCAGGCCGTCACCACCCGCAGCCTGCGCTATCAGTGGCCCCACAGCAACGTCGCGCTGCAATTTCCGGACATCACCCTTGAACGCGGTGAGCACCTGTTCATCAAGGGGCCCAGCGGCAGCGGCAAAAGCACACTCCTGAGCCTGCTGGCCGGCATGGTACGGCCGACCTCCGGCTCGGTTTCACTGCTGGGCGAGGATATTACGCCCTTTTCCAATGGGCAGCGGGACCGTTTTCGTGCCGACCACATGGGCGTCATTTTTCAGCAGTTCAACCTTGTGCCCTACCTCACCACGCTGGGCAATGTCACCCTGCCATGCCGGCTTTCCAGCAAACGCCAGCGGCTGGCCAGACCGGAACCCTCACAAGAAGCCGAGGGGCTGCTGACCGAACTGGCGATTCCCCACAGCCACTGGTACCAGCCGGTCACCCGCCTCAGCGTGGGACAGCAACAACGGGTGGCCGCCGCCCGCGCCCTCATCGGCCACCCCGAACTGATCCTTGCCGACGAACCCACCTCGGCGCTGGATACCGACAACCGGGACCGGTTTATCGAACTACTTCTGACCCTGGCGCACAGAGCAGGCTCCTCGGTGATCTTTGTCAGCCACGACCAGGGCCTGGCCACGCACTTTGACCACGAACTTTTCCTGGAGGTGCACCCATGAAGGCCGGCCTTGCATTTTCCCTGGCCTGGGCCAGCCTGTGGCACCGGCGCCGCGTGCTCGCCCTGGTGACGTTGACCCTGACTCTCAGCGTGACGCTGTTGCTGGGGGTTCAGTACCTGCGCACCGAGGTCCGCCAGTCGTTCACCAACACCATTTCGGGCACCGACCTGATTGTCGGCGCCCGCAGCGGGCAACTGAACCTGCTTCTGTACACCGTGTTCCACATCGGCAATGCCACCAACAACATCCGCTGGTCCACCTATCAGGGGCTGACCGGGGATGACCGCATCGACTGGACGGTTCCGCTGTCCCTGGGTGACAGCTATCGCGGCCATCGCGTTGTCGGCACGGACGCGGGCTTCATCCAGCACTTCCAGTATGGCCGGGACCAGGCACTCAAGCTTGGTGATGGCCAATGGTTTGACGATGTCTTCGATGTGGTTCTCGGGGCGGAAGTGGCCCGCAAACACGGCCATTCGCTGGGCGATCAACTGATCCTGTCCCACGGTGGCGGCCGCACCAGCTTCTCCAACCACAAGGACACTCCCTTCACCGTAACCGGCATTCTGGCGCCCACAGGGACACCCGTGGACCAGGCGGTCTACATCAGCCTGGAAGGCATGGAGGCCATGCACATCGGCTGGGAATCCGGGGTGGCGATCCCGGGAAGGACCGTATCCCCCGCTCAGGCCAGGGAGCGCGACCTGACCCCAGATACCATCACGGCAGCCCTGGTGGGTATCGAGCGCAAAGTGATGACGTTCCAGGTGCAGCGCCAGATCAACGAGTCGCAGGTGGAACCACTGTCAGCCGTGCTGCCGGGTGTAGCGTTGAGTGAGCTCTGGCGCATCATGGGGCAGTTCGAACGCGCCCTGTTGGGCATTACCGGCTTTGTGGTGGTGATCAGCCTGATTGGGCTGATCGCCGTGCTGCTGACGCTCCAGGCCCAGCGCAGCCGTGAGATTGCCATTCTCCGTGCCACCGGCGCCTCGCCGGGACTGGTCGCCGCACTGCACGTGATCGAATGTCTTTTCCTCGCCGTTATTGCCTGCCTGCTGGCCGTGCTGCTCGGTGCCGGTGGACTGACGTTGCTCGGCCCCTGGCTGCTGGAGCACTACGGGATACAGGTCAGCCTGCGCCCCCTGGCGACGCCGGAATGGATCATTCTCGCCGCCGTGCCGGCCACATCGGCCCTGGTCGGCCTCTTCCCGGCGCTGCAAGCATGGCGACAGGGCCGACGCCAGGGGCTCAGTCACGGCTCCGGTGAGTGACAGTCATCACGCATCCGGGGCCATGACAACCCTGTAAATTGACCGGGTTGCAGTCCACACTTATAGTTACTTGCATCTATAACCACAGGCGTTGACGCAATCATGGAACAGTCCGAACTACAGGCATTGGCGGACAAACTGGACAAGCTCATTGAGCGCTGCCGCAAACTGGAACGGGATAATGCTGCCCTCAGGGAGTTGCAGGATGACTGGAACCGGGAACGCGCGCAGTTAATGCACAAGAACGATCTTGCCAAAAACAAGATCGAAGCAATGATTGGCCGCCTACGGGCCCTGGAGCACCACTAAATGGCAAAACAGCAGCCCACCACCGTTGAAGTCAAAATCCTCGACAAGGAATATCTGGTTGCCTGCCCGGAGGACGCTCGCGAAGCGCTGGTTCAGTCAGCCCACCACCTGGACAGCAAAATGCGGGAGATCCGCGCCAGCGGCAAAGTATTCGGTACCGAGCGTATCGCCGTCATGGCAGCCCTGAACATCACCCACGATTTGCTCGAGCGTGACACCATGTCCGACACCGCCAGCGCTATCCTGGAAGCCATGGACGACAAACTGGATACCGCCCTGGGAGAAACGTCGGGGCAATAGGCCGATAACGTTAGTTCACGATTCAGGTGTTGCAATCGGCCCCGCTGATACCCGTATAATGTCATTAACTTCCTGGGCTGTTCGCTGGTCGGATACGTCCTCGAGCCGATGCGCACTACCCAGGTGGCTACTTCAGGGCATTGTGAGCACGTCCCCTTAGGGGGAAAGCCTAATATGTCACAGCGGCCACCGACCTTGAACTTTGGGTTCAAGGGCCACATCTGATGACGGCAGCCCGGGAAGCTTTATTTTCTAGCCTCTTCAGTCGATTCTCCAACGCCTTGCCCCGCCATCTCGTCTCCTGGGAACCTATTAACCTGTGGCAACGCGCCGAACGTTGATCAGCACCGGTGCACCGGTTGCCGGGTCTTCCATCAGGTCACAGGTGATGTGGTACAGCGACTGCAACAGCGACGGCGTCACTACGTCCACCGGACGCCCCTCAGCAACGATGCACCCATCCTTCATCGCCACCAGGTGATCAGCATAGCGACAGGCGATCGCCAGGTCGTGAACCACCATGGCAACGGTTTTGCCGCTATGGGCCAGGTGGCGTATCAGCTCAAACACTTCGACCTGATGACCAAGATCCAGTGCTGACGTAGGCTCATCCAACAATAGCAGCGGTGTCTGCTGGGCCACCGCCATGGCAATCCACGCACGCTGGCGCTGCCCGCCCGACAGGGTGTCCAGGGCGCGCTCGGCCAGATCAGCCACATCCGCCGCCGCAAGCGCGCCCTGCACCGCCTGCTGATCCTCCGGAGACCAATGCCTTAACCAACCCTGATGGGGTTGGCGACCAAAGCGGATCAGGTCAAGCACGGTCATCCCCTCCGGGGCGGACGTCTCCTGCGGCAGCAGGGCCAGCTTACGCGCCACCTCCCGGGAGGGCCGGGTCTGGATATCCCGACCATCCAGGACCACCTCTCCGGAGCGGGGCCGGTGAATGCGTGCCAGGCCATTCAGCAGGGTGGACTTGCCACACCCGTTGGGACCCACGATGGCGGTTACCTTGCCGTCGGGTAGTCTCAGGTCGAGGTTTTCCATCACCCGGTAGTTTCCATGGGCCATGGTCAGTTTCCGTGCCGTCAGGCGATTTGCGGTGCCAGGTGTCATTGCAGGTGTCCGGATGGTCGTTTTAACAGGATCCACAGAAGATAAGGGCTACCGGCCAAAGCGGTGACGATGCCCACAGGAATTTCCAGCGGCGTCAGCATAAGCCGCCCCGACAGGTCCGCCAGCACCATAATGCTGGCCCCCGCCAGGGCCGAAGCCAGCAAAGGCACATAGCCAGGACGGTTCAGAGCCCGCGCCAACTCCGGGGCGATCAGCGCCACCATACCCACCGGACCGGCCACCGCCACCGCCAACCCCGTCAGTACCACCGACAGCGCCAGCCCCCCGGCGCGAATGCGCCCCGGGCGACGGCCCAGACCCACAGCGACCGCATCCGGGAACTGGAGCGTTGCCAGCCCGCGGGACAACATCAGACAAAGGGGCCATACCAGCAGGCATCCGGCGGCAAGAACCCAGATGGTGGTCGTGTCTCGGGCATTCAGGCTGCCCACAGTCCAGGGGTAGGCGGCATTGGCGTCATCAATCGCGACGCGGCTCAACATCAGTTGGGTCGCAGCACCGGCGATGGCGCCAATGCCCAGCCCGGTGATGATAAAACGGTAACCCCGGGTGCCGCTGCTTCCGGAGAGCCCGAATGCCAGTGCCGTAGCGGTGGCGGCCCCCGCCAGGGCCATCGCCGGTGGCGCCAGGGTGATCCCGGTCCCGACCACTGAGGCCACGGCGAACGCCGTCGCAGCATTGTCGATGCCAATGATGCCGGGAGTCGCCAGCCGGTTGCGGGCAAGGGTCTGCATCAGGCACCCGGCCAGGGCAAAGGCTGCGCCAGTCAGCACGGCCGCCAATGTGCGCGGTAAACGCAGTTCGTTGACCACAAACACGTGCATCGGCGAGCCCTCCCCCGCCAGGGCCCGTGCGGCCTGACCCGGCGTCATCGCCACGGTGCCAAGGGAGAGGCTCGCAATACCGCACAGCAGCAGTATGCCCAAGAGCAGCAGATTGGTTACGGTTGCCCGCCGATACAATTGATTCATCACAGCGTTGGCATCCGTCGTGCGCGAACGATCGCCAGCAATACCGGCGCACCGATCAGGGAGGTAACCACGCCCAAAGGCAGTTCCGTAGGTGCGGCCAACAAGCGCGATATGGTATCCGCCAGCAGAACCACAGCGGGCCCCAGCGGCAAGCATAACCACAGTGTCTTGCGGATATCCGCTCCCGCCAGGGCACGGGCCAGGAAAGGCACCACCATGCCCACAAACACCAGCGGGCCAGCCAGCGCGGTGGCACCGCCCACCAGCAGAGCCACCGCAAAGACCACCAACAGACGAATCCTCCCCGGATGGTGGCCAAGACCGGCCGCTACCCGCTCCCCCAGCGCCAGGGAGGCCAGCGGTTGCGCCACCGCCACCACGATGGCGCCCGCAAACAGCAGTGAGGGCAAGGTTGCGAACAGCTGGGGCCATGGCCGGCCGGCAATACTGCCAGTTACCCAGAAGCGGATTTCATCCGCAGCCCGCTGGTCCGCCAGCATCAACAGGGAGGTCATGGCCAGCAGCAAGCCGGACAGGGTGGCCCCCGCCAGCACCAGCCGTACCGGATCATTTCCCAAACCCTGCATGCGCGAGGCGGCAATCACCAGGGAACAGCCAGCGAGGGCGCCGCCCTGCGCCACCAGCGTGGTAACGGTGGCCGTGCTGGCGCCCAACAGAATGGCCAGGGCAACCGCAAACGCACTGCCGGCACTCACACCCAGCAACCCTGGCTCCGCCAGCGGGTTGCGTGTCATGGTCTGCAGCAAAGCGCCCGCCACCCCGAGCGCCAGTCCGGTGGTAACACCCACCGCCAGCCTGGGCAATCGCAATTCAGCCAGTACGAAGCGAGCTTCTTCGCTACCGCCACCAGCGAGAACCGACAGCGCATCGCCCACGGTAACCGGCCCGGCACCCAGTAACAGACTGGCCAGGCAAATCAGCGCCAGCACCAACATGGCCCCAATAAAGTTGATGGGCCGGCCCCCGGGAACCCAGTCCATCAGCACTGCGGTCTTTGTCGTCAAAGCTATTGTCCGGTCACCGCTGCCGCTATGTCATCAAGTATCCTGCCGGCCGCAATTGGCCCGGTAGCACTGGACCAGATCTGACCGTCTACCGGGACGACCCGATCGCTATCAACCGCCTGCAACCGGCGGAATGCAGGTAACCGACGCGCCGACTCCAGGGCCTCCTCCCCATCTTCGTTCAGAGTCGCCAGGAACAGCCAGCTGCGGTCAATCATGGCCAGGTTTTCCTGGCTCAGCGGCGAACTGTGGGGTCGGCCTTCCTTGACGATGCCACCGTCACGGACGTCAAAACCGACGGCCTCCAGCAGGGTGGCGGAAAAGATGCCCGGCGCCATAACCAGCGCGCCCTGGGGCATCCAGCGCACCACGGCGGTATCGCGCTGCTCTTCAGGGATAGCGGCGCGGACCAGGGCAGACACCTCGGCGATACGCGCCTGCACCCTGCCAATGGCTTCCTCAGCCTGCTGCTCGCGATCCAGCGCCCGGGCAAACAGGCGGGTTTCGCGGATCCAGCTATCACTCAGGTAGGCGGGGACATCCGGAACAATGGTCGGCGCAATGGCGGACAGCAATCGGTACTGCTGCTCATTGGTGCGGGAGGATGCCAGGATGATGTCCGGCTGCAGGGCGATGACCGCTTCCAGGTTGGTTTCCGCCGGCGCGCCGACGATCTCGATGTCACCAGCCTGCGGCTGAATGTATTCCGCCACCGAAACGCCGCCCCGGGTAATGATCGCACCGACGGGCTCGGCGCCGGAGGCAATGGCGGCATCGAGGGCGCCCTCGTACAGGGTCACGATGCGTTCCGGCATGCCGTCCACCGTAACCTCTCCGAAAGCGGTGCCCAGGGTGCGGGTGCCGGCCTGAGCCACAGAACAGGTCAGCACCAGCAGAGTCAGGGTGAAAAGCTGGCGGCAAAACTGCCGCAAAGGTGTGCTGTTTGCATGAATCATTACGGGTGAAACTCCATCAGAAACCAACGTTCAGTGCCAGCCAGTAGCGGCGGCCATCTTCGACATAACCGTATTCATCAAAGGTGACGTCCTTATCAAACAGGTTGTAGACACCTGCCCTCACCTCGGTGTTATCGGTCAGGCGATAGCCCAGCCCGGTATCCACCACGGTGTAGGAGGGTGCAATGGTGGCGTCCTGGGACGGGCCGGTGTTGGGCTGACTTTCCTTACCGCGGTAGGTTGCCCGGAGCCACGGTGAAAGCCGGTCGTTGGGGTACCAGTTCAGGGAAAGAGAGGCGAGGTGCTCCGGCAGCTGGGTCAACGGCTCGCCCTCGTACTCACCACTTTTTTGCTCCGAATCTGTGTAGGTGTAGCTGGCGCCGACCTCCAGGGTGTTGCCGATCGGGCTGTTCAGGCCGATCTCCACGCCGCGGGTCACGGCTTCATCCACATTGATGCGATACGTGGGATCAGAGCCGAACTGGTTCGGTCCGGCGTCACAGATACTCTGGGGGCAGGCAACACGGGTAATTTTGTCGTCAAAATCGTTATGGAAGACGGTGATGTTGCTGCTGAATCCTCCGGGCACCCGGTAGTGCAGTGACAACTCCTTGTTCAGGGAGGTTTCCGGCTCCAGGTCCGGGTTACCGTAAACATCACCACCGCGACTGATCTGGCCCCAATCGGGTGTTATTTCCCGCAGGTTGGGTGAACGGAAGCCAGTCGACACACCCCCTTTCAGGGTCCAGCGTGATGCCAGCCCCCATACGCCGTATAGCCTTGGGCTGACATGGCTGCCGTAGTTTTCATCATCATCCAGACGTACACCGCCGGTCAGCGCAAAACGGTCTGTCATCATCCATTCGTCTTCGGCGAACAGCGCCCACTGGGAACCTTCTACCCGGGTGCGATCGGAGATCTGATTGGTGGTTCTGTCGTCCAGCTCCTCTTCTTCGTAATTCACCCCGACGGTGAGCATATGATCTGCGATCGGCACCACCAGGCTGGATTTGGCCACGGTGTTGGTGATCTCGATCTCACGGGTCTCACTCTCCACCGTTTCCCGCTGGACATAGGTGTCAGTGGCCCCAAGGCTCCAGCGGCCATTGTGGGACAGTGCCAGGTATCTCCTGAAGTGACTGTTATCCACGTCGGAACAACCGCCCCGACAGCCCTCCTCGGGCGCGGACACCCCCATGAATGACCGCCGGCGCTGATCGACAATTCCGCTCTCCACCGTAAAGTCGTGATTCTCGCCGGGAGTGAAGGACAGCCGGCCAGTCACGCTCTGCAGTTCCTTCTCCTCAAAACCGTTGATGATGCGGTCTTCCTCACGACTGTACTGACGGCCGTAGATCTGCAGCCCCACCAGGTCGGTGGCCAGGGGACCGCCTACCGCGAAGTTGGTCTGGTAGATGTTGCCGGAGTCCTGATCTTCCTGGATGGTGGTATCCAGTTGCAGCTCACCGCCCCATTGCCGGGGAACCTTGCGGGTGATGACATTGATCACTCCGCCGATGGCATCGGAGCCATACAGGGTGGACATGGGCCCGCGGATGACTTCAATCCGCTCAATCGCGCTCAGCGGCGGTAGCCAGTCCTGCTCAAAACCGGCGCTGCCATTGGGGCGACTCTCCCGACTGGACACCCGCTTGCCGTCCACCAGCAACAAGGTGTAACTGGCCGGCATACCACGCAGGGTGATGTCCGCTCCGTTATCGCCGGCACCGCCGCCGGTGATAATCACACCGGGCACGTCCCGCAGGGCATCGGTAATGTCCCGGTAGGCGCCCTGTTCTATCTTGTCACGGCTGATGACACTGATAGAGGCCGGTGCATCCGTCGCCTGCTGCTCATGCCCGGTCGCGGTAACCACCAGCTCATCCAGGGCCGCGGGTTCCTGGGCAATGACCGCTGCCGGCGTTACGCCCATGGCCACCAACATAGCGTGCGGTACCCACCTGAAACAGTGGAAAGTCCTTGAGTCCATCATGCGCTATCCTTTGATCATTAATCATTATTCGCGAATGATAATACTTCTCATTGGAGGCAAGAAGGTGATAAGGTGGCACGCGTCGTTGCAAATAATGGAACTCGTGCTTTATGTATGACCTGAAGGAGCTCGAAGCCTTTGCCGTAGTGATACGCTCTGGCAGCCTGAGCCTGAGCGCGCGCGAGCTTGACCTGCCAAAATCCACCCTGAGCCGGCGCATTCGGCAGTTGGAAAGCAGCGTCGGCCAACCGCTGCTGAGACGTGAATCCAACCAGCTGATTCCCAATGAAGCGGGCCGGGTCTTTTACAAGTACTGCAACGAAATGCTTGTCCTGGCCCAGCAGGGATCAGAAGCGTTGAACGAACTGCGGGAGAACATCACCGGGGAACTGGTGCTGAGGTCACACGAGGCATTTATCCGGGGCTGGTTTGCCCAGGTGACGGAAACCTTTATGACGCATCATCAGGGCGTCAATATCAGGGTTCACACCCAGACCCAGGCCCCTTCCGACCAGGTCGACGGCGTTTGCCTCTGGCTTGGCGACCCCGGCGAAAGCCCTCTGCGCCAGGAACTACTCGGCTCCCTGACTCAGGGCGTCTACGGTCACCCTGACTACCTGAACGCCCGGGGGCGACCGCAAAATCCGGGCGACCTGGGGCAGCACACCTGGGTGGACTTACTCGGCAATCAGCCCGGTTCGCCAGCACTGACCCTGCACCACAGCCGACACGGCATCTATCCGCTCCAGCCTCCGGTATCCTGCCTCCAGTTCGACCAGTACTGCCTGCAAGGAGATGCGATTGTCAGAAAACAGGGGCTGGGATTGATGCCCCATTGGATGGTGGAGCGCAGACTACAGGCCCACCCCGGCACCCTGGAATTGTGCCTGCCGGAATGGCGTGGCCCCTCACTGCCGGTGTGGCTGCTGTATCCCCATGGCAGCCTGCCTCGACGGGTCCGGGCATTCCTGTCCCATGTTCGCAACTCGATACCTCAGGGCTGGTGTGACCGACACGCAGCATGACGCTACGGCGCTGACCAGACCGGCGTCGCAAACGGGAACGGATGGGCTGCCCCCGGATCGGTGACCCCGTGTCTGCACCTGAGAGTAACTGCTAGAATCTAACACGACATCTGATCAGCGCCTGGATTCAGGAACCACCCACACGGCAGCCCGGGAAACGTATTTTGAGCCAGTTTATTGCCCCCCAACCGTTCGAAGCACACCCTGACAAGCGGTCCCGCAGGGCCCTGCGCAAGGAACTCCGGCAAAAGCGGCGGTCACTCACCCCGGAACAACAGCAACGGGCCGCTGAGAACCTCGCCCTGAACCTTCTCGGCAACCCGGATCTGCACCGGGCAAGACACATCGCGGTATATCTGCCCAACGACGGCGAAATTGATCCTCACACCTACCTGTCGGTAGCCCGGCGCAAGGGCATTCGTTTCTACCTGCCGGTGCTGCACCCGATTCACCACGGCAAACTGGTATTCAGCCCCTATGACAATGGCGTGCGACTGGTCAGCAACCGTTTCGGTATCCCGGAACCCCCTTTCCACAAGGGCCTCAAACGCCCGGCGTGGGCGCTGGATGCGGTTCTGTTTCCACTGGTCGGATTCGATGAATCAGGCGGGCGATTGGGTATGGGGGGAGGTTTCTATGACCGGACATTCGCGTTCACCAGAATCCGGCCCAGGCTGGCGCCCAAGCTGATCGGTATTGCCCATGACTTTCAGAAGGTATCGGAGTTGCCCATTGAACCGTGGGACGTGCCCTTGCACAGTATCGTCACGGACCGGCGCTGCTACCGGGTTGCTTAGCGGTTATCGCCACGGGTAGCGGGAACCAGTACGACTTCACTGGCGACGGCGCGAGCTTTGGCTTCCTGCTTTTCTTCAGAGGCCTGCAGCGAAGTAAAGCCGGTGATCACAAGGCCAACAGCGAATATCAGCACAAGCGCCCTCAGGATGTCAGGCTTGCGTTCCATGATGCGTTTCTCCAACTCCCGAAAGGGTAAAAACTCGTTAAATCAGTGAGCTATTATTGTTTTTTAAGAATTAGACGAAAGACTAACACGCATCTCGATATTTACAATTTTTGACAGATTAAAATTTTGTAAGGCCAGTAAATACCAAGCTCTGACGGAACCGGGCCGTGGGTGGGGCTTCCGAAACTGTGCGCACACCCCTAACTTTGGTAGTTACGCCTGGCCATTCCCGGCACCCAGAAACAGCTGATAAGCCTCGTTATCGGTCATGTCCTCGTAACGAAAGCCAACCTTGTCCAGCATTTCCTCGAAGTCGGCCAGATCCTCCTTGTCCACCTGGGCACCCAACAAAACCCGACTGTAGGCCGCGCCGTGGTTGCGGTAGTGGAACAGCGAGATGTTCCAGCGCGTTCCCAGTGACATCAGGAACTTCAGCAGCGCGCCCGGGCGCTCCGGGAACTCGAACTGGTAGACCTTCTCGTTGGTCACCGAGGGAGCGTGCCCGCCGACCATGTGGCGAATGTGCTGCTTGGCGAATTCGCTGTCGGTCAGGTCCACCACAGAATAGCCCGACTCCCTCAGGTCCTGCACCAGTTCATCGCGGCCGAGGCCGCCGGCCTGGATCTGGATACCTACGAAAATGGTGGCCTTCTTGCTGTCAGCGTAGCGGTAGTTGAACTCCGTGATGCTGCGCTTGTGCAGGGCTTTTATGAAGGTCTTGAAGGCACCCGGCTTCTCGGGAATGGTCACCGCCAGGATCGCTTCACGCTTTTCGCCAATTTCCGTGCGCTCGGAGACATAGCGCAAGCGGTCGAAGTTCATATTGGCGCCACTGAGGGTGGCCGCCAGATTTTCCCCTTCGATCTTCTCGCGCTCGATGTACTTCTTAACGCCAGCCACGCCGAGGGCGCCAGCCGGTTCGGCAATCGACCGGGTATCCTCGAAGATATCCTTGATGGCCGCACAGATCTCGTCAGTGGAGACGGTGATCACCTCGTCGACGTAATCCTTGCAGATTTCCCACGGATGCTCGCCGATCTGCTTGACCGCAACCCCGTCGGCAAAAATGCCCACTTCATCCAGCACCACCCGCTCGCCGGCCTTCAAGGCCGCCTGCAGGCAGTTGGAATCCTCCGGCTCCACCCCGATTACCTTGATCTCCGGACGCAGGTACTTGATGTAGGCCGCCATACCGGCAATCAGGCCACCGCCGCCCACGCAGATAAAGACCGCATGCAGGGGTTTGGTGAACTGCCACATCAGCTCCATGGCCACCGTACCCTGGCCGGCAATCACGTCCGGATCGTCAAAGGGAGGGATATAGGTGTATCCATGCTTTTTGATCAGTTCCTGGGCATGGGCCGCGGCTTCGTCAAAGGCATCACCCTTGAGCACGACCTTTGCGCCATGGTCCCGCACCGAGCGTACCTTGATGTCCGGGGTGGTCTGGGGCATGACAATGACCGCCTTGATGCCCAGATTCTTCGCCGCCAGCGCCACACCCTGGGCGTGGTTGCCGGCGGAAGCACAGATCACCCCTTTTGCTTTCTGTTCCTCAGAGAGCTGGGCAATCCGGTTATACGCGCCGCGAATCTTGAAGGAAAACACCGGCTGGAGATCTTCACGCTTGAGATAAATCTGATTATTCAAACGCTTGGAGAGGCTGCGCGCCTCAGTCAGCGGTGTCTCGATGGCCACATCGTACACCCGGGCATCGAGGATTTTCTTGATATAGCGTTGCGGCATGGGTCCGTCCGGAAGTTAAGGAGATTCGTGGGAAAAACGCACAGTGTAGAAACTTTGGCCGCCCTCCGTCTATAAGCGGTGACGCCAGAAAGGCTATAATAGCGCCAAACCTGTTTACTTCCCCAACCGGAGTTCCCCCATGAACCAGGACGAACTGAAAAAAGCCGTTGCCAAGGCTGCATTGGACTACATTGCGCCCCGCCTGGAGCGCAACAGCATTATTGGCGTGGGCACAGGCAGCACCGCCAACTTCTTTATCGACCTGCTGGCGGACATCCGCACTGAGTTCGACGGCGCCGTGGCCAGCTCCGACGCCACCGCTGAACGGCTGAAAAGCCACGGCATTCCCGTGTATGACCTGAACAGCGTCGGTGAACTGGAGTTCTATGTGGACGGCGCCGACGAGACCAACGAGCGCCTTGAACTGATCAAGGGTGGCGGTGGCGCTCTGACCCGGGAAAAGATCGTTGCAGCGGTCGCCAAAACCTTTATCTGCATTGCCGATGAGTCCAAACAGGTCGGCATTCTCGGGGATTTCCCGTTGCCGGTGGAAGTCATCCCAATGGCCCGCAGCCATGTCGGCCGCGAAATTGTCCGGCTCGGCGGTGATCCCGTCTACCGGGACGGCTTCACCACCGATAACGGCAACATCATCCTGGACATCCATCACATGGACATTTCCCGCCCCATCCAGGTAGAAGAAAAACTCAACCAGATTGTCGGTGTCGTCACCAATGGGCTTTTTGCCCGCCGCCCGGCGGATCTGCTGTTGTTGGGTACCAGCGAAGGCGTGAAAAGCATCCCCCGCCAGGGCGCCTGAAACCGCCGCACCGGGGCTTTCTGGCATTTCAGGCCAGCCAGCCCCGACCCTGACCAAGCGCTTGCTTGGTATCTGCAATTGAGCGACACTGCCTCCCATGGTTTCCGATCACTGGGAGATTTGCCGTGTCCGATTACTTCAACGATATCCACGAACAGGCCCGCCTGAGCGCCCGCAAGTTTGTTGCCACCCATGTCCTTCCCCACATTGACGACTGGGAAGAAGCTGGTGAATTTCCCCGCGATCTCTACCGGAAGGCCGGCGACGCAGGGTTGCTCGGCATTGGCTTTCCCGAAGCTCTCGGGGGCACCGGAGAGGGCGATGTATTCCTGAAAGTGGCCGTCTCCGAGGAGCTGATGCGCTCCACCTCTGGCGGCCTGGTAGCCAGCCTCGGCTCCCTGGACATTGGCCTGCCCCCTGTCGCCAAGTGGGCAAAGCCGGAAGTTCGCGAGAAGATTGTTCCGCCAGTCCTGCGCGGTGAAAAGATTGCCGCCCTGGCCGTCACTGAGCCCGGCGGAGGCTCCGACGTGGCCAACCTCAAGACCCGCGCCGTCCGTGATGGAGACCATTACATCGTCAATGGCAGCAAGACCTTCATCACCAGCGGTATGCGCGCGGATCACTACACCGTTGCCGTTCGCACCGGGGGCGAAGGGCATGGTGGCATCAGCCTGCTACTGATCGACCGCGATATGCCGGGCTTCTCTACCGGCAAGAAGCTCCGGAAAATGGGCTGGTGGGCCAGCGACACAGCAGAACTGTTCTTTGAGGATTGCCGGGTACCCGCCAACCGCCTGATCGGCGCCGAGAATGCCGGTTTTATCGCAATCATGAGCAACTTCCTGGCCGAACGCCTGATGTTGTCCATCATGGCTTACACCACAGCCGAGATTGCCCTGGAAGCATCGATGACCTACGCCAGACAGCGTCAGGCCTTTGGGCGCGCCATTGGAGGCTTCCAGGTAACCCGTCACAAGCTGGTGGACATGGCCACCCAGGTGGATATCGCCAAGGAGTACACCTACCGTTGTGCTGCCCTGATGCAGGCTGGCAAAAATCCCGTCAAACAGGTCGCCATGGCGAAAAACTTTGCGGTGGAGGTGTGTGAAAAAGTCACCCGGGAAGCCGTCCAGATTCATGGCGGCATGGGCTACATGCGGGAGTCGGTGGTTGAGCGCCTATACCGGGATGCCAAGATCCTGTCCATTGGCGGCGGCACCGACGAGATCATGAAGGAACTGATTGCCAAGCAGATGCAACTGTAGGAGAGAGACCAACGTTTAGTTTCGATCCACAACAGAGTCCCGTATAATTGCGCCCACTTTTCAAGCGCAGTTAAACGTACCTCAGGAAGGATTGCTCATGAACTTTGACAACATCCCGGCAGGCAAGAACCCGCCAGAAGACATCTACGTCGCCATTGAAATCCCGTCCAACAGCTCGCCAGTCAAGTACGAGCTGGACAAGGACATGGGCGCCCTGCTGGTTGACCGGTTCATGGCCACCCCCATGTTCTACCCGGCCAACTATGGTTTTATCCCCCACACCCTGGCTGACGACGGCGACCCCATTGATGTATTGGTTGTCACCCCGTACCCGGTGCAGGCAGGTTCTGTTATCCGCTGCCGTCCGGTTGGCGTTCTGAACATGGAAGACGAGGCCGGTGGCGATGCCAAACTGGTTGCGGTTCCCCACGACAAGCTGACCACCTCCTACAAGAACGTGCAGGACGTCGAAGACCTGCCCCAGTTGCTCCGGGACCAGATCCAGCACTTCTTTGAAAACTACAAAACCCTTGAGCCCGGCAAGTGGGTCAAGGTGCAGGGCTGGGGCAATGCCGAGGAAGCCAAAAAAGCCATCGTCGAGTCGGTGAACGCCTACAAGGGCTGAACACCACATTCCCATAAAAAAACCGGGCCATGACAGCCCGGTTTTTTTATGTCCGGATCACCGACGACTGCCGGTGATTCTGGCGTCAGCCGCGGGACAGCAGATCGCGCATATCACTGATCGCAGCACTTGCCCGGGACAGGTAGGCCGCCATGGTCAGCGAATGGTTCGCCAATACACCAAAGCCACTACCATTCAGGATCACCGGACTCCACATGGCGCCCTGGGCGCCTTCCAGCTCGATGATGATCTGCTTCACGCTGGCCATGGCATTCTTGTCGTTCAACACCTTGCGGAAGTCTACCTCGACAGCCTTGAAGATATGCAACAGGGCCCAGGAGCTGCCGCGAGCTTCATAGAACACATCGTCTATCTTGGTCCAGGGGGTCTTGACCTCTTCCCCCTCGGCCTCCTCCGCCAGCGGATCATCGGGATTGATGGTGGCAACCGCGTCGGACACGGATGCCTTGCCCACACTCTCACCCAGCGTACGGGAAAGACTGCCGAGGCGGGTTTCGAGATCCGCCAGCCAGTTATTCAGGTTGTCCGCGCGGGCAAAGAACTGAGCGGACGGCTGATCCGGACGCGACAACCTGTCCAGGTAGCGATACAACGCCTCGACCCCGCGGCGATATTCCGCTTCCGTGGACGGTATCGCCCAACTGCCGCTGTCAAAATGAAACTGGGGTTCCGCCACGATCAGGTCGGGATCTTCCGCCGACTGACTCTGGGAACGGCTGATATCCTTGCGCATTGCCCGGGACAGGTCGCGTAACTGCACCAGCACGCCGTATTCCCAACTGGGCATATTGTCCAGCCACAGCCCGGGCGGGAAAATGTCATTGGAAATGTAGCCGCCGGGCTTGTCCAGCAGTGTTTCGGCGATACGGATCATGGTCACGGTGGTGGCAAACCCCGCAACTGGCTCCCGGTCCATTTCAGATGCGACAGTTCGGGTATGCTCCCGCACCGAGTAGATGTCCGGCTCACTGCTCCAGAACATGCCCAGTATCACCGCTACCAGCAGATACACACCCAGTACAATGAGGATGAATTTACCAATCACGCCACTGCCATCGGCGTAATCCTGCACATCGTCCTTACGATCCCTGAAATATTGTCTGATCCTGCCTGGCATTGGTTAATTAACCCCCTGTCATTTATCGTTATCTGCCTCAAACGGTCGACCCAGATGGTATCCCATCGCACCGTCCACCCCCAACTTGTGTAACACCTCATATTCTGAGGCGGTTTCCACCCCGGTCGCGAATACCTTTACTCCCCGACTATGGGCGATGGCCACCACGGACTCCAGGTAGAACCGGTTGTCTTCATGGCTGTCGATACCATGGATAAAGCTATTATCAATACGAAGCCCCTGAAATCTCAGATTTCTGAGGTAACTGAAAGGCACACCGCCGACGCCGAAACGATCGACCAGCACCGCCACATTGAGCCGGTTCAGCGCCCGCACCAGCAAGCCAACCGCCGTCCGGTGATGGTGCACGGTTTGTTCTGAAATACCAACCCAGAGCCGGTGCCGCCGATCCCCGGCAGCCTCCAGTTGTTCCAGCAGATCCTGCCGGAAAGACTCACTGGCCACCGAGGACGTGCCCAATGTCAGCGCCAGACAGTCCTGAGGCTTCCGCCCAAGCATGGCCAGCGCCTCGCGGACCACCAGCCGGTCGATGTCCTCAATCATGCCGAAACGTTCCGCTATGGGGACAAATACGCCTGCCTTGAGCTCTTCCCCGCCACTGCGGATTCGCGAAAACACCTGATGGTAAACCAGTTGGCCATCGCCGTTGAAAACCATCGGCTGCAACCAGAGCGACAGTTGCTTCTGATCAATCGCCTTACGAATAATGGCGCGCCAGGTTTCCAGGGTATGGTGGCCATCACGTTCGGGGTCCGCCGCCTGACAATCACTCTGGGGACTGGTCTGAGCCTGCCTCAGCGCCTCATCCGCGGCTGCCATCAGCGCTTTTGCGTTACGATCTTCCTGGGCCTGGGCGACGCCGGCGTGAACCATCACCTCCACCGGAGCCGCCAGGTCGGCGTATACGCCATCCATCTCTTCAATCAGTTGATGACACCAGACAATGCCGTCGGCCTGGGTAATGCCCGGCAGAAATATCGCAAACTCGGCGCCGCTACGGCGTCCGGCAAACGCGCCGGTATGGGACCTGACAAACCGGTTGATGACATCGGCAATCCTCAAAAGCAACCGGTCGGCCTCGCCACGACCGTAAGTCTGGTTGTACAGCGCAAAACTAGCCAGTTGAACAAGAAACAGTACACCCGGAGCCGCCCGCTCTTCCGACTCCACTTCCACCTTCAGACGCTGATCGAACGCGCTGCGACTGGCCAGCCCGGTCACGGTATCCTCATTACTGACCCGTCGCAGGTGCTGGATCAGCTTCGCCTGCCCCTCGAACAGCGACCCCAGATCGTCCGCCATCTGGTTCATTGCCCGGGTCACCTGGTTCAGGTCGCGGGTGGAATTGATGTCGACACGCTTGCGAAAATCCCGCTGCCCCAGTGCTTCCGCCTGTTTCTCCAGGGCCTTGAGTGGTTTGAGTATTCTTCGAACTATCCAGAACAACAGAAACAGGCCAACGCCACCGACCACCATCGTGCCGCCAATCATCCCGATGGTCACATGCCACAGATCGCGGTAGGCACGTCCGGGATGACTGACGACTTCCACATGTCCCAGGCGGGACCACCCCCGAACCACTTCCGCCCTTCCCACAGGCAACGGCAAATCCGCCAGGGCCACAAACCAGGACGGCACGCCAGCGCCTGACAGCGTTGCCTGCCGCCCCGCCACCCAGTCGCCCTCGTGGTCCATATACACCACCGACAGGTAGCGGCCGCTGTCGAACACCGAATCAATCAATGATGCCGCGGCCACCGGGTCACGGCCATCAATGGCATTCGAGAGTGATAACCCCACTGCGGTTGCGCCGTCGCGGGCATGGCCTTCAAGCTGGTCCGATACATAATCCCTGAAACGATCAACACTGAAGGCCAGACTGGCAAACAGGATCAGCAACAGCAGGCTGCCGGTATAGAGCAATACCAGGGAGCGAAGGGAAATCAGCCCCCTCTGGTGACTCGGCAAAGTTAGAGACTGCATCCGTGCCATCACTGGCTGCCTCCGGAGCCTTTCCGGCCCTGAAAAATGTGGCCCTGCCGGGGGTACTGATGTGACCTGCCCCGCAGAGTTGACAAACATTTACAAAGCATGACCTACGCCGACAACATTAAACACTATAGACTCTGAACAGGACCAGTGTCCCGGAGACGGACCCCCGATAACGAGAAAAAGACAGGCCGGAGTACAATGAACGACGAAAGCCAGAAAGAGAAACTCAGACAGCACTTTGCCCGCCGTGTGACGACACAGGCCAGAGTTGTGCTCGACACCTGGCAGAAAATTCACGGCACAAACCAGCAATCCGCGCCGTTTCGCGACGATTTCGCCACCGCCACAGACAAGCTGGTTCGCTACGCCCAGCGTTTTGAAATGACCGGCCATGCCGATGCCGGCAGCAAGGTACTGGCACTCCTCGCGGACTGGCCCGCCGGCGAGAACCTCCCGGAAGCTCTGGAGCGACAACTGCAGGATGCCATCGAATTGCTGTCCCGCAACACGCTCCGCCGGACGGACCAGAACACTCCGGACGCTCCCCAGCAATTCCGCCGGACCCCGGTATACATTGCCCTCGCCAATGACGAAATAGCCAGTCGCCTGATCCGCCAGCTGGAATTTTTCGGCTTTCGCGCTTCGGCCTTCAGCAACGCCGACCAGCTGATTGAGGCCTGTGCCCTGCACAAACCCGAAACCATCCTCATGGACGTCAACTTCGGCCATGAAACCAACGCCGGGATAG
Organism: Marinobacter sp. DUT-3; assembly: GCF_050379435.1. Classification (NCBI taxonomy): domain Bacteria; kingdom Pseudomonadati; phylum Pseudomonadota; class Gammaproteobacteria; order Pseudomonadales; family Marinobacteraceae; genus Marinobacter; species Marinobacter sp. DUT-3. Next base: position 67,130 of record NZ_JBNRMG010000010.1, on the reverse strand, counting down.
CCACCATTGAGCGCCTGCAGGACCGGCACGACACCCCCATTCCCATCATTTTCATGAGTCATGAGGATGGCACGATTGAAACCCGCCTGCGGGCGTCCCGTTGCGGGGGTGAGGAATTCTTCTATCCGGCCGTTGATCCGGGGCAGCTGATCGAGAAGATCGAAAGCTACACCCATGGCAACACGGTGGAGCCCTACCGGGTACTGGTGCTGGATGATTCCCGGGCACAGGCCAAGTTCATGGAAACCGTCCTGAAAAAGGCGGGAATGATCGCCCACATCATTACCGATCCGATGCAGATCATTCACGCCCTGGAAGAATTCTCTCCGGAAATCATCATTCTCGACATGTACATGCCCGGATGCACCGGTATGGAAATCGCCCGGGTGATCCGCCAGCAGGATCGCTTCCACAGCGTACCCATTATCTATCTTTCGGCCGAGGAAGATGTCTCCAAGCAACTGCATGCCATGAGCCTGGGGGGCGACGACTTTCTCACCAAGCCCATTGATCCCAAGCACCTGATCGCCACCATCCACAACCGGGGCCGGCGCGCCCGGTCATTGCTGGCCCTGATGATTCGCGACAGCCTGACCGGTCTTTACAACCACACCCACACCCTGCACCTGCTGGATCAGGAGATCGTGCGGGCAAAGCAGAAGGATCAGCCTCTTTGCTTTGCCATGCTCGACATTGACTACTTCAAGAAAGTGAACGATACCTTTGGCCACCCCATCGGTGATCGTGTTCTACGGAGCCTGTCCATGTTCCTGAAACAGCGGCTGCGAAAAACCGATCACATCGGTCGCTATGGGGGTGAGGAGTTCGCGATCATCCTGCCCGATACCCGTGAAAGCGACGCCCGCAATGTCCTGAACGAGATCCGCGAACGCTTCTCTGAACTGGTCCAGCCCGCAGGCGGCCAGGAGTTCAATGTCACCTTCAGCTGCGGTATCGCTGCCTGGAAGGGCGAAACCTCCCAGGCACTGTGTGAACGCGCTGACCGGGCGCTGTACCGATCCAAGGAGCTTGGCAGGAACTGCGTGACGGCGGCAACGGACTGACGCCCGGTCAGTCCCGCTCCAGCGTCAGGTACACCGCCGTCTGATTCAGCAGCTGATAGGCGACTTCACCGAAGGTGATCGGCCCCGTCAGTTGTGCCGTTCGCCGGCCTTCCAGGTTCGAGTGCAGATAGTTCAATATGCAGTTACAGCTGAACAGAATCTCACCGGGTTCCTCCGGCATGGCGGCCAGAAAAGCTTCCGGATAATTGCCCACCGGTCTGGCGAACCGATAACGAACACCCTCGAAAACCGGGGCATAGAATCTGACAGCCCGCGTCTGTGGATCCACCGACTGAACACTGACATTGACCAGTGCACCGCAGTAATCGGCCACCAGCGGCCAACGGCTGTCGATGCCGGACGACTGGACTGTATCCGCCAGGTTGCCCGGTCGCCCGTCAATCAGGCAATCCTCCGCGGAGAACCCAGTAGCGGCAAATTCCAGCTCCGGTCCGTCGCCCGCCTCAAACAGATTGACCGTGTGCACCGCAACCGATTCGTGCTCGGGCACACGGACATGCTGCACAACGGCGCGGTCAGTGAACAGCTCGCCAGTGCGGCCATCCACCACGGCCGCACTGGCCTGCCCAAGTTCGTCCACATGCACGCCGGATACCCAACCGGCTATGGGCTTGATAAACATATCGAAGTATGTGGGCGCATACCGCGCATAGTCTTCCAGCACCCGGCTGCCAGCAGGCAGGATAATAATGGAGTAGCCATGCTCCGGGGCATCCTCCAGGACATGGGGAAGGTGGTCGCCATCATAATTGCTGATCGATGCATCGATGCCATACAAACACTGGACGTACACTTGCTTGCGGCTACACAAGCCACCCTCACTGGCGACAAAGTAAGGCGTCGTACCGCCGATCCAGTTGCCGCTGGGCAGCTGTAGCAACAGATCCCGGTCACCGGCGATACTGAGCGCCCTGCCGGTATTGATCAACTCTGCCGCCTGGTCCGGCGACATCAATCCTTCACGGAAACCGTCACTCATAACTGGCGGCCTCCGGCTGGTCACGGAACTTGTCCAGTTGAGCAATCTCATCACTCAGCTGCTTTTCGTGCCGGATAAAGAAACGCCTGATCGCATTAACCCGTATGATTTTCGCATCCTCGCTGGTCAACCCTGAAAACTCCTGGCGCGTCCGGGCCAGCAAGAGTTTCAGGCCCAGCATGTTTGCGTGGAATGGCTGCTCCGATTCCAGCAGATTAAACCAGACCGGGTCGCCGGTGGCGGGAATGGACTGCTGTGCCAGCTCCGTACCCTCCTCCGCAGACATCCGGGCTGCAAGCTTGTCGTCAGCACCGGGAAACTGCCCCTCACTGATCCCATGGCGAATCTGCCAGGCAAGATAGACATCGATACCCAACAACTCGCAAACCTGACGATACCCAAGGCCGGCCTGGAGGCAATCAATCACGCGTCGCGCCAGGCCATGGGTGTAATCCTTTCCCACCCGTCCCAGGAACGGCAGGGGCTCATTGGCGATGCCCCCTTCGTCTGGCAGCGTGGCATGGATGTATGTCTTGTACGCGCCCACATTAACGTGCCGCCAACGCCACTTGTGCTGCTCAAATGGCGAGCGGCCGAACCAGGGTTTGCCGGTGGTCAGATAGGCATGCAACTCCTGACTCTGAACATCCACCCGCACCCGGGAAATGCTCCAGGGCTCCTGTAACACCAGCAGTTTTTTGCACAGTTCGGTGTCTCGCATGGGTCCTCCCTGCTCCGGCAGTGTGGAAAAACCCGAGTCTGGCACCGGAGGGAGGCGGTAGAAAGAACACTTACGCCGGAGATCGGCACCACTTCAGTCGTAAACCGAACTTGTTAGACGATGGTCTAAAAGGACTGCCAAACCGTCGGAAATGAAACAAACGTCTTATGGACGTCTGGCCGGCACCCTCCGACAATGATTCGCAATGTGAGACTTCCCGCTGTCACATCCGGAACGTCGAAATGTATTGATCCGAAAGCCATGAGAACGCACCATGAATGGAAAATGACGCCATTTTCGGCGATCCTGTAGAAAATAATGGAAACAAGGCACGTATCATCATGTCGACTATACTCGTACTCCATGGCCCTAACCTGAATATGCTGGGTACCCGGGAACCGGAACTGTATGGCCGTGAAACCCTGTCGGATATTGACGACCGGCTTCACGAACAGGCAGCAGAACAGGGTCATCACCTGCTCCACCTGCAGTCCAACGCGGAGTACGAACTGATTGAACGCATCCATGATGCACGCAATGAAGGTGTCGATTTCATCATTATTAACCCGGCGGCGTTTACCCACACCAGTGTGGCTCTGAGGGACGCCTTGCTGGCATCGGGTATTCCCTTCATCGAGGTGCATCTTTCCAATGTGCATGCGCGGGAAGCGTTCCGCCATCACTCCTATTTTTCCGATATCGCCGAAGGCGTTATCTGCGGGCTGGGCAGCCAGGGGTACGACCTCGCACTTCAGGCGGCCCTGCAGCGAATTCACTGATAGACCACAGACAATACGGGACCTAACTGACTATGGACATTCGTAAGATCAAGAAGCTGATTGAGCTCCTGGAGGAATCCGACGTCGAGGAGCTGGAGATTCACGAAGGTGATGACTCCGTTCGCATCTCCCGTCGCGGTGAACAGACGGCCGCCACACAGTACATGGCCCACTACCCGGCGCCAGCACCTGCACCGCAGCCGGCTCCGGCCGCCGAAGCCGCCGCTCCTGCTGCCAGTGAGAGCTCAGCTCCGGCTGCGCCGTCCGGTCATGCTGTCAAGTCACCCATGGTCGGCACCTTCTATCGCTCACCCTCCCCGACGGCCAAGGCCTTTGTGGAAGTGGGCCAGCAGGTCAAGGCAGGTGAAGTGGTCTGCATCGTAGAGGCCATGAAGATGATGAACCAGATCGAATCAGACAAGAGCGGCACCGTCACTGAAATCCTGGTGGAGAATGGTCAGCCGGTAGAGTTCGACCAGCCTCTGGTCGTCATTTCCTGAACTCGGTGATTGCATATCATGGCTATGTTAGAAAAAGTTCTGATCGCAAACCGGGGAGAGATCGCGCTCCGCATCCTGCGCGCCTGTAAAGAGCTGGGCATCAAGACTGTCGCCATCCACTCACAGGTCGACCGTGACCTGATGCACGTGCGCCTTGCGGATGAATCCGTCTGTATCGGCCCGAACAGCGCAGCGGACAGCTATCTGAACATCCCCACTATCATCAGTGCGGCGGAAGTGACGGATTCCGTGGGCATTCATCCCGGCTATGGTTTTCTTGCCGAGAATGCTGATTTCGCCGAGCAGGTCGAGAAAAGCGGCTTCCGCTTCATCGGCCCGAGAGCGGAAACCATTCGCCTCATGGGTAACAAGGTTTCAGCCATCAATGCCATGATCCGGGCGGGTGTTCCCACCGTTCCCGGCTCCGATGGTCCGTTGACTGACGACGATGAGCGAACCCTGCGCATTGCCCGTGAGATCGGCTATCCGGTGATGATCAAGGCGGCATCCGGTGGCGGTGGCCGTGGCATGCAGGTGGTTCATTCGGAAGCGGCATTGCTCAAGGGCGTCCAGATTACCCAGAGCGAAGCCCGCAATGCCTTTGGCGATCCGACAGTCTACCTGGAGAAATTCCTGGAGCATCCACGGCATGTGGAAGTTCAGGTGCTGGCCGACATGCACGGCAACTGCATCCACCTGGGAGACCGCGACTGCTCGATGCAGCGCCGTAACCAGAAGGTGATTGAAGAGGCGCCGGCTCCGAACATCAATCCGGAAGCCCGAGAGCGCACTCTCAAGGCATGCGTCGACGCCTGCAAGGAAATCGGCTACGTGGGTGCCGGTACGTTCGAGTTCCTGTATCAGGACGGCGAGTTCTACTTCATCGAGATGAACACGCGGGTACAGGTGGAGCATCCGGTCTCCGAGATGGTCACCGGCGTGGACATCGTGCGCGAACAGCTCCGCGTTGCCAGTGGCTTGCCCCTGCAATACACCCAGGACGATATCCGCATTTCCGGCCACGCCCTGGAATGCCGGATCAACGCCGAGGATCCCAAGACGTTCGTACCCAGCCCGGGCAAGGTCAAACACTTCCATGCCCCTGGCGGCAACGGTATCCGGGTCGATTCGCATCTGTACAGCGGCTATACGGTACCCCCGTACTACGATTCCCTGGTGGCCAAGCTGATCACCTGGGGCGATGACCGCGAGATCGCTCGCCGGCGCATGAAGAACGCTCTGGACGAACTGGTTGTCGAAGGCATCAAGACCAATCAACCCCTGCATCGAAAACTGGTACGCGATGGTGGCTTTAAACAGGTAGACTTCACCATCCATTACCTGGAAAAACTGATGCGGGATTGAAGCAAATATGCCCTGGATACAACTACAGATCCCGGCTGATCCGGACAACGCGGATCAGCTGGAAGATCTGCTCATGGAGATGGGCGCCGAAGCCGTCTCCATGGAAGATGCAGCCGACCAACCGTTATACGAGCCCGACCCCGGCACCACCCCACTGTGGCACCAGACCAATGTCACCGGCCTGTTCGATTCCGAACGGGACATTGAGCAACTGCGCGCCGCCGTTATCGATGCCTGGCATCAGCAGACTCAGCAATCCCTGCCGGAGATTGCGGTGACGCTGGTGGAAGACAAGGACTGGGAACGGGCGTGGATGGATGACTTCCAGCCTTTGCAGTTCGGCGAACGGCTGTGGATTGTCCCCAGCTGGCATGACGCCCCAGATCCCGACGCCGCCAACCTGATGCTTGACCCCGGTCTGGCCTTTGGCACCGGCACCCACCCCACCACCGCCCTGTGCCTGCAGTGGCTGGACGGCCAGGACGTACAGGGCAAACAAGTGATCGATTACGGTTGCGGCTCAGGCATTCTCGGCCTGGCAGCGCTGTTGCTGGGCGCCGATCACGTTATCGGCGTGGACACCGACCCCCAGGCGCTGGAAGCCAGCCGCGACAACGCCCAGCGCAACGGCGTCGAAAACAGCCGCCTCGACCTGTATCTTCCCGAGCATGAGCCCGATACCAAAGCGGACATCATGCTGGCCAACATCCTGGCCCAGCCCCTGATCGGGCTTGCCCCGCACCTGGCCGCCCTGGTCAAGCCCGGCGGCGACCTGGTGCTGTCCGGCATTCTGTCCAACCAGGCCCGCGAGGTCATGGCGGCGTATGAACCCTGGTTTGTGATGGATGAGCCGGAACAACAGGAAGAGTGGATACGGCTCACAGGACGACGCATCGACAGGTGACGAATCCTTTGTGAACCACTAAACTCCGTGACTCGTAGCGAAGTCGCTTACAGGAACGAAGCATGACCCAAAGCAGCCTGCAGACACGATGCCCCAATTGCGATACCCGGTTCCGGGTAACGGATGAGCAACTCAGTATTGCCAAAGGCAAAGTGCGCTGCGGGAACTGCATGGAAGTCTTCAATGCCGTGGATCACCAGGTCGGACCGTCAGCTTCCGCCGGATCGACGCAACCCTCCCCTGCCCAGCCTCCCTCCCGGGAGCCGGATGAACCCGCCAGCGGTTTCTCGGCTGACGATGATTTCGTATTCGCCGACAACCCGGAGGAGGATGCCGTAGAAGGTCGGTATGCGGGCTCCCGGATGACCTTTTCCGAGGAGGAGCTGAGTGACAGCTTCCGCTCCATCAATGAAGAGTCCGGATCAGAATTCGACAACCGGGATGAAGACGACAGCCAGGACATTGATGAAAGCTGGGCCGAGGCGATGCTGGCTGACGATGACCACAAGCACAGCGGCCCGTCCGCCACCCGTGAATCCTCGCCTGCGATTGAATCCGAGCCCGAGCCACGACCGGCCATCGAACCTTCGGTCAAGCCGGAAGCGGTGATCCCGCCCCAGGACGACGAGCTAACGTCCGACAAGGTTTCGGCCGCCACGGACAGCCCGTTGGCGCTTGAGCCTACCGATGATCATGCTCAATCGGCGTCTGGCAATCTGCCAAAAGAAGACGAGACGGATCGTGACGAGCCCATAACCGCTTACCAGCCCTACAGCGACCTTCGGCGGGAACCGGTATCGGTGCGCGGTGGCTCGGGAGGGCGAGTGCGAACCGTAATCTGGAGCCTGGTTGTACTGGCACTGATCGGCGTACTCGTTGCCCAGGTGACCTGGTTCCAGTTTGACCGGCTGTCATCCATTCCGGAATTACGGCCGTTTTACGAGCAAGGCTGCGAACTGGCCGGTTGCAAACTCAAGCCACTGATTGATGTGGACTCCATCCAGAGCCGCAAACTGGTGGTGCGGACCGATCCGGACAACCGCAGCCAGTTGCTGGTGGAGGCGGTGATTATCAACCGGGCAACGTTTGCCCAGCCTTTCCCCGCGATCGCCCTGACCTTCTCCAATCTGAACGGCGATGTGGTTGCCCAGAGCGTCTTCACCCCCGAGGAATACATAGCCGGCGAAGGCCGTGAGTTATCAACCATGCCAACGGACACACCGGTGCGCATTGCCATCAGCATCCGTGACCCGGGCCGCGACGCGGTGAACTACAACATCGCCTTTCAGGCATATAGCCCGTAAGCGAGCCTTTACTTGCCAAAGACAGCCGAACGCCACCGAACAGACTAAAAGTCAACCAGAAAGCACGAAAAATAATCAATTTTTTCACTGCTTTGCCCCTTCAATCGCTGGCGTCCCGGCGGTATCATTACCGCCCTTCGGATCAGGATCGGTTACTTATTGAGCAATCGTTCCATTCCGACCCTTGCTCAATCCGCTGTGACACGGACTCAGATCATGCTGCCAACGGCAAAAATCGGGCCGTACACGTTGCCCAACCCGCTGATTGTCGCACCCATGGCAGGTGTGACGGACCGCCCGTTCCGCCTGCTGTGCAGGAACATGGGCGCCGGGCTGGCTGTATCGGAAATGGTCATAGCAGACAGCAAGCTCTGGCACACGCGCAAATCCAGGACCCGCATGGATCATGCGGGCGAACCGGAACCCAGATCGGTCCAGATTGCCGGCGGCGATCCCGAAATGCTGGCCCACGCCGCGAAACTGAATGCCGAGTACGGCGCCCAGATCATCGATATCAACATGGGCTGCCCGGCCAAGAAAGTCTGTAACAAGGCCGCCGGTTCCGCGCTGATGAAGGACGAAAGCCTGGTCAGGGAGATACTGGAGGCCGTCGTCGACGCCGTGGATATCCCGGTTACCCTGAAGATGAGGACTGGCTGGGACCGGGACCATCGCAACGCGCCCCTGATCGCACGCATGGCAGAAGATGCAGGCATTCAGGCGCTGGCGGTTCACGGCCGCACCCGGAAGGACGCCTACAAGGGCGACGCCGAGTACGACACCATCGCGGACGTAAAATCCCGCGTCAGCATACCGGTGTTTGCCAACGGTGATATCACCTCCCCGGAGAAAGCGAAACAGGTACTCCAGCACACCGGCGCCGACGGTCTGTTGATTGGCCGGGCAGCTCAGGGCCGGCCCTGGATCTTCCGGGAAATCCTGCATTTCCTGGAGACCGGAAAACACCTGCAGGCCCCTCCGCTGGCTGAGGTGGAACACATCCTGACGCAGCACCTGGATGCCCTGCACCAGTTTTACGGTGAGTTCATGGGCGTGCGCATTGCCAGAAAACACGTGGGCTGGTATCTGCAGTCCCACGACGAGAGCAAACAGTTCCGCAAACGCTTCAACGCCCTGGACGAGGCGGGGGAGCAGAGAGACAGTATTCAACAGTATTTTGCAGGCTTACGAAATGGAGAGGTATTCGCAGCATGACCGCTGAGACTTTGGCAAACGACAACCTGAGCACATCGGCCAACGATGACATTCATCAGTTGCAGACGGTGAACAGCAGCGGCAACAGCGTCACCCTGCGTGACAGCGTCGAAGTTGCCCTGAAGAACTACTTCGCCCAGCTGGACGGAGCACCGGTCACGGAAGTGTACCAACTGGTGCTGTCCGAAGTGGAGGCGCCCCTGTTGGAGCAGGTGATGAAATACACCCGCAACAACCAGACCAAGGCGTCTACCATGCTTGGCCTGAACCGCGGCACCCTGCGCAAGAAGCTGAAGCAATACGGTCTGCTATAATCCAGACACCCGATTGAAACGAGGGCCTCCCGGACACCATTCGCGAGGCCCTTATTCGTTCATCTCCAGCAAAGAATGTGACCAACCCATGGCAAACCAGGCTAACACCCCCGTCCGTCGTGCGCTGATCAGCGTCAGTGACAAATCTGGCATCGTCGATTTCGGCCGTGCCCTGACCGAGCGCGGTATCGAATTGCTCTCCACCGGAGGTACCTTTCGCCTTCTGAAGGAAAACAACATCCCGGTCACCGAGGTGTCCGATTACACCGGCTTCCCGGAAATGATGGACGGCCGGGTGAAAACCCTGCATCCGAAAATCCATGGTGGCATCCTGGGCCGACGCGGCACCGATGACAGCGTGATGGGAGAGCACAACATCAACCCCATCGACATGGTGGTGGTTAACCTCTACCCCTTCGAAGACACTGTCGCCAACCCCGACTGTGACCTGCCTACCGCCATCGAGAACATCGACATCGGTGGTCCGACCATGGTGCGCGCCGCCGCCAAGAACCACAACGATGTCGCCATCGTGGTGAATGCCTCCGATTACAGCCGGGTGCTGGAAGAGCTGGAAGAAAACGACGGCCAGTTGACCTACAACACGCGTTTTGATCTGGCGGTCAAAGCCTTCGAGCACACCGCCGGCTACGACGGCGCCATCGCCAACTACCTGGGCGGCCGCACCCCGGACAACGACAGTGCCGATTTCCCCCGCACCTTCAACGCGCAGTTCGTCAAGGTTCAGGATATGCGGTACGGGGAAAACCCTCACCAGCGCGCCGCCTTCTACGCCGAGCGCAACCCGAGGGAAGCCTGTGTCGCCACCGCCAAACAGCTGCAGGGCAAGGAACTGTCTTACAACAACGTGGCGGATACCGATGCCGCGCTTGAGTGCGTGAAACCCTTCGCGGACCCGGCCTGCGTTATCGTCAAACACGCCAACCCCTGTGGCGTGGCCATTGGCGCCGACATCCGCCAGGCCTATGACCTGGCGTTTGCCACCGATCCGACATCCGCATTTGGCGGCATTATCGCGTTCAACCGTGAACTGGATGCGGAGACCGCCAGGGCCATCATTGACCGCCAGTTCGTGGAAGTCATCATTGCCCCGACCATTGCCGCAGAGGCGGTGGAACTGGTCGCTGCAAAGAAAAACGTGCGCCTTCTGGCCTGTGGTGAAATTACCGGTGAGCGTGCCAGATCGCTGGACTACAAGCGCGTTACCGGAGGCCTGCTGGTGCAGGACCGTGACCTGGGCATGGTGGCCATGGAAGACGTCAAGGTGGTCACCCAGCGCCAGCCGTCCGAGCAGGAGCTGAACGACCTGCTGTTCGCCTGGGAGGTGGCCAAGTACGTCAAATCCAACGCCATTGTTTACGCCAAGGCCGGACGCACCATCGGCGTCGGCGCCGGCCAGATGAGCCGGGTTTACAGCGCGAAAATTGCCGGCATCAAGGCTGCCGATGAAGACCTGGAAGTGAAGGGTTCGGTTATGGCTTCCGATGCCTTCTTCCCGTTCCGGGATGGTATCGACGCAGCCGCACAAGCCGGCATTACCGCCGTAATCCAGCCCGGTGGCTCCATGCGCGACCAGGAAGTGATCGACGCCGCCAACGAACACGGCATTGCCATGGTGTTCACCGGCATGCGCCATTTCCGGCATTAATCCGACGAGCAGGAAGACGACTATGAATATTCTCGTTATAGGCGCCGGCGGCCGGGAACACGCCCTGGCGTGGAAAGCCGCCCAGTCTCCGGATGCTGACCGGGTCTTCGTTGCACCGGGCAACGCCGGCACCGCCCGTGAAGCGGGGCTGGAGAACATCAACATCGACGTCATGGACCTGGACGGGCTGGCGGATTTTGCTGCCGCCAATAACGTCGGCCTGACCATCGTCGGTCCCGAGGCGCCACTGGTTGCCGGTATCGTCGACAGGTTTGACGAGCGCGGCCTGCGGGTTTTTGGCCCCAGTGCAGGCGCCGCGCAACTGGAAGGCTCCAAGGCCTTTTCCAAGGACTTCCTGGCCCGCCATAACATCCCCACCGCCGCATACGCCAATTTTACCGAGGTGGATGATGCCCTCGCCTACGTGCGCGAACAGGGCGCGCCCATCGTGGTCAAGGCCGACGGCCTGGCCGCAGGCAAAGGCGTGATCGTGGCGATGACACTGGAAGAAGCCGAAGACGCCATCCGCGATATGCTGGCCGGCAATGCCTTCGGCGCCGCCGGCAGCCGGGTGGTCATCGAGGAATTCCTCGATGGCGAGGAAGCCAGCTTTATCGTCATGGTGGACGGCGAACACGTTCTGCCCATGGCCACCTCCCAGGATCACAAGCGGGTCGGCGACGGCGACACAGGTCCCAATACAGGCGGCATGGGAGCCTACTCACCGGCCCCGGTGGTGACAGCCGATATCCACCAGCGCATCATGGATGAGGTGATCTACCCGACCGTGCGTGGCATGGCGGCCGAAGGTCACCCCTACAAGGGCTTCCTGTACGCCGGCCTGATGATCGATGGCAACGGCGCTCCCAAGGTGATTGAGTTCAACTGCCGCTTCGGCGACCCGGAAACCCAACCGATCATGCTGCGCATGAAGTCCGATCTGGTGGAACTGTGTGGTGCCGCCATTGATGGCAAACTGGACCAGTGTGATTCCAAATGGGATGACCGTGCCTCAGTAGGCATAGTACTGGCCGCCGGCGGCTACCCGGGCAGCTACGACAAAGGAGACGTCATCTCCGGGCTACCCGAGTCTGAAACGGCGGGTGAAAAAGTGTTCCACGCGGGTACTCGACTCAATGGTGAGCAGGTTGTGACTAGCGGTGGCCGTGTGCTGTGCGCCACGGCCCTCGGGCAGACCGTCACGGAAGCCCAGCAGCGCGCCTATAAGGTTGCTGCAAGGATCCAGTGGGACGGTGTGTTTTATCGCAAGGACATTGCTTATCGGGCCATAGCGCGAGAACAGTCCTGACCCTGAGATAATAACAAGCCTCTCGTAAAGCCCGGCCCCGCCGGGCTTTTTTTGTGTTTAGGCCCCAGAAATACAGCAATGGATACTCAATAACCTAAATCTACATGATAATTTTTACTTGTTGCAAATACGTATCATTTGTATAGTTCGCATCCTCACCTAAATCAGCTGTAAGGATTTGAAGATGATGCCCCGATTCTCCCGAAGCCTGTTGGCAACCGCCATCGTTGCCGCCGCCACTTCAGCCGGCGCCCAGGAACAGACTCTGAATGAACTCGTCATAATTGGTGACGACAGCTCCGCGTCCGCTTTACCGGGCTCTGCCCACGTTGTGACCAACGAAGACCTGGAAACCATGAAGTACACGGACATCCACAAGGCGGTCCGCGAAGTCCCCGGCGTTTACCTGAAGGAAGAGGACGGCTACGGCCTTCGACCCAATATCGGCATTCGTGGTTCCGGTTCCGGGCGTTCGTCCAAGATCACACTGATGGAAGACAGTGTGCTGATCGCACCGGCGCCTTACTCAGCCCCTGCGGCCTACTATTCCCCCACGTTTGGCAGAATGAGCGGTATCGAGGTCCTCAAAGGTCCGGACCTGCTGCGTTACGGCCCGTTCACCGTAGGTGGCGCGATCAACCTGCGCTCCACCCCGGTCCCGACATCCGAAGCCGGCCACGTCACTGCTGAGGTGTCCGAAAACGCCGGCAAACGCATCCACAGCTGGTATGGCAACAGCACTGAAAACGCAGCGTTCATCATTGAAACCTTCCAGGAAGAAACCAACGGCTTCAAGGAATTGCAGCAGTCCAGCCGTGACACCGGTTTTGAGAAGCAGGATTACGTGGCCAAGGCCCGCTTCAACTCAGACGCCTCCGCGGACATCTACCACCAGCTTGACCTGAAATTCCAGTACAGCGAAGAATTGAGTAACGAAACCTATCTCGGCCTGACCGATGAGGATTTCAAGCGCAACCCCAACAAGCGCTATTTCCTGTCCCAGCTCGATAACATGGACAACCGTCACAAGGGATACTCAGCTACCCACCTTGTGGAACTGTCCGATGACCTGTCGCTGACCACCACACTCTACCGCAACGAGTTCAAGCGTAACTGGTACAAAGGCAACTTCAACGACCTGATCGAAGCGGCCAACAACGGCGACCAGACCGCCTACAACCAGCTACAGGGTACCGAGGCCTTTGGCCCGTTCACCCTGACCAATGGCGCGCGGGAATATCTGTCCCAGGGCATTGAAGTGAAAGCGGACTACAGCATCGACCTCGCGGACATGCGCCACGACATCACTGTGGGCGCCCGCCTGCACGAAGACGAGGCAGACCGTTTCCAGCCCAAGGATCGCTTCGAACAGGTAGTCAACAACGGACGGCCCGCTTTCGAGTTCGTTGAACAGATTGCCCCCACCGGTGGCGACAACCGGATCGATGAAGCCGAAGCCCTCAACCTGTTTGTGGCTGACCGCATCGCCATCAACCCGGACCTGACAGTGACAGCATTGCTGCGTTATGAGGATATCGAAACCTCACAGACCCGATGGAGCACGCCGGAGCGCACGTCCGCCAGCGAAACTGAAACCGCCAGCAACGATACCAGCGAGCTGCTGCCAGGCCTGGGCGCGACCTACCGCCTGACACCCACGGTAACCCTGATCGGCGGTGTCCACCGCGGTATGGCGCCAGCAGGCTCCGGCGGTACCAATGTCGAGCCGGAACTGAGCACCAACTTCGAAGCCGGTGCCCGATACAATAACGGAGCACTGCGCGCCGAAGCCATCGCGTTCTACAGCGATTACGAAAACACCGTCAGGAACTGTTCCATCGCCAATCCGTGCGATGTAGGCAACCAGACCATCGACTCCGGCACCGTCAGTGAAGGCGAATCCGAAATCCAGGGCCTTGAGCTGCTGGCTTCCTACGAGTTCGCCCTGCCCAACGGACTGACCGCACCGGTACAGGCGACCTGGACCTACACCGATGCCGAGGTCACCAAAGACAGCGATGACGGCAGCGTGCTGAAGGGCGACAACCTGAGCGACCTTCCGGAAAACGTCGCGGCCCTGCGTGCCGGCCTGCGCGACGGCGACTTGTGGGATGCCTATATCAACATCGCCTATGTTGACGAAACCTGTGTCGATAACACCTGTGATCGTTCCGGTACCGATAACACCTTCCGTAAGACCGACGCCTACACTGTGGTGGACCTGTCAGGCAGTTATGCCCTGAACACGTCTACCCGGGTTTATGCCAAGATGGACAATGTGCTTGATGATCAGGAAATCGTGTCCCGCAGCCCGCACGGTGCACGCCCCAACCTGCCACGCACAGCATACGTTGGCATCAGTGTCGACTTCTGATCACTGATCACCATAAGGGCTGAAGGAACAGCCCGACTCAGGAAACCTTTGAGCCCGGTCCTTGACCGGGCTTTTTTTTAAGTTACTGTAACCTTTGCCTGATACGGACAGCCCTCCCACAATGAAAACGGAGCCAGATTTTCAATGACATCGACAACCCGACTGCCAGTGATGCTTCTGCTTACCCTTGCCACGCTGCTTTGGGGTTGCTCACGCCAGGACATCTACGACACGGCCATCGACTGGGAGCGCTCATCCGCGGGGCTTGAATCAGACCGGGTAGCGGTTGGGGAAATGGACATTGCCTATCTCCGGAACAAAGAGTCAGCCAATGGCGATAGCGTCGTACTTATTCACGGATTCGGCGCCAACAAGGACAACTGGACGCGCCTGGCCGCGGAGCTGACCGATGACTTCAACGTCTACGCCATCGACCTTCCCGGTCACGGTGACAGCAGCAAGGATCTGGATCTCGGCTACCGCTTCGAAGACCAGGTTCAACACGTGTCCCGTATTCTCGACGCGCTCGATATCGACCAGGCCCATATGATGGGCAACTCCATGGGGGGCGCCATCACCGCTCTCTATGCCGCGAGGTTTCCCGAGCAGGTCCGTTCTGCTGTCCTGTTTGATCCCGCAGGCATCTTTGAATATGACAGTGAACTGGTGGACCTGGTGACGGAGGGCGACAACCCGCTGATCCCGCGAAAGCCCGGAGATTTTGATCGCCTCATGGACTTCGCCCTGGAGAAAAAACCCTTCGCGCCCTGGCCGATCCTGGATGTGATGGAACAAAAGGCCATTGCCAACCGGGAAGTCAACGAGGTTATTTTCGCCGCCATTCGCGACACCGGCTACGAACCGGATTTCCGTAACGCCATTACACAAATCCGCGCTCCGGTACTGGTGGTGTGGGGCAAGGAGGACCGTGTGATAAATTATCGCAATGCCGATGTGTTTGTGGAGCGCATTCCAAATGCCCGAAAGGTACTATTGGAAGGCGTGGGGCACGCGCCCATGATAGAGGTACCGGAAGAATCTGCCAGACTGTTTCGGGAGTTTATTCAATCCAGCCACTGATCCAGTAGACGACCACCATGCCAGAAGCAATCTGGATTTCATTCGCCTTTGGACTCGGGCTGTTGGTAAAAACCGCCGGCCTGCCACCCCTGGTCGGCTACCTGGCGGCCGGATTTGTCCTGAGCGGCCTGGCCGAAACCATCGACATCACCGTGGAGGCCACCAACGCCCTTGAGCACATCGCTCACCTTGGCGTTCTGCTGTTGCTGTTTACCGTAGGCCTGAAACTCAAACTACGCTCGATTATCAGCGCGGAAGTCATCGGCGGCAGCCTGTTCCATTTCGCCATCACCTGCGCGGTATTTACCCCGGGGCTGTACCTGCTGATGGATCTGACCTGGCAGACAGCGCTATTACTGGCCATCGCCCTGTCGTTCTCCAGCACCGTGCTCGCTGCCAAGGTACTGGAAAGCAAGCGGGAATTACGGGCTTTTCATGGTCGCGTGGCCATCGGCATCCTGATCATGCAGGATCTGATCGCCCTGGTGGTAATGAGCCTGGCTTCGGGACAAGCGCCATCCCAGTGGGCGCTCGTTGTCTTTGGCTTGCCAATGCTGCGCCCACTGTTGTTCCGGCTCCTCGATGCCAGTGGCCATGACGAACTGCTGGTTCTACTCGGGTTACTGCTGGCCCTGGTGCTCGGCGGGCTTGGCTTCGAGGCGGTCGGGCTGAGTTCGGAACTGGGAGCGCTGGTGTTTGGCGCCATGCTGGCCAACCATCCGCGCTCCCAGGAACTGGCCAAATCCCTCTGGAGCGTCAAGGAAGTCTTCCTGGTTGGTTTTTTCCTGCAGATCGGCATTAGCGGACTGCCTGACGGCGATGCCCTGATCTTCGCTCTGGTTGCTTCGGTGGTGTTGCCACTGAAAGGCATCCTGTTCTTCTTTTTGCTGCTCGCCTTCCGACTCCGGGCCCGCAGCAGCTTTCTCAGTGCTCTGTCACTCACCAACTACAGTGAGTTCGGCCTGATCGTCGCGAGCGTTGCCCTGCCGGACTGGTTGGTGCCACTGGCACTGACCGTAGCGATATCCTTCATTATTTCCGCTCCAGTCAACCGTTTTGCCCATACCCTTTACGAGCGTTTCAGTGCACGGCTCACGCCCTACGAAGGCCAACGCCACCACCCCGATGAACAACCGATTTCGCTGGGAAGCACCAGGATGCTGATCATGGGGATGGGCCGGACCGGCACAGCCGCCTATGATCATCTGGCTGAGTCCGAAGCCCGCGTTATGGGACTGGACTCGGATCCTGCCAAGGTCGCCAAACACCAGAAGGCGGAACGCAACGTGGTCTTCGCGGATGCGGAGGATATGTCCTTCTGGCAAGGCCTTCATATGCCATCGGTTGAAGCAGTCATCCTGAGCATGGGTGACATTGAGGGTAAACTTATCGCCGCCCGGAATCTCCGGAAGAAAGGCTTTTCGGGTTACATCGTGGCTCACACCATGTACGAGGATGAAGCACGACAGATTCGGGAAGCCGGGGCGAATGAGGCCTACCTCACCATGAGCGAAACCGGTGTCGCGCTGGCCAGCCAGTTAAAGAGCCGGCAAAGTGCGGCGCCCGGACACACTGCGGGAGCAGAAACCTGATGTTCGAGCCGGCCGTGTCCGGAGAAAGCCGGATGACCCAGATGACGTCCCTGCACGAGGAACGCCTGGACCAGGTGTACCGCGTGCTGAAGGCAACCGGGGCCACCCGCGTACTGGATCTGGGATGCGGTTCGGGTTCGCTGTTGTACCGCCTGCTCGCGGATGGTCAGTTCCGCTCGATCACCGGGCTGGAGCATTCCGGTCTGTCCCTTCAGCAGGCCCGCGTCAATCTGGCTGCCTACCTGTCTGAAGGCGCTCCCCGGATTCAGTTGATTCGTGGCTCCTACGCCGAGAGCAACCCCGCGTTATCGGGCTACGATGCCGCCGCGATGGTGGAGACCATTGAACACGTTTATCCCGGAGAGCTCTCCAAGGTGGAACTCGCCGTGTTTGGCGAATACAGGCCAGGCTGCCTGTTCATGACCACTCCCAATCGCGAATACAATCCGTTGTTCGATCTTGCCCCCAATGAATTCCGCGAGGAGGATCACAAGTTCGAGTGGGACCGCACCAAGTTCCGCCGCTGGGCTCGCGGCGTGGCGGAGCGCAACGGGTATCAGGTGGAGTTTGGCGGTATCGGTGAATACGATCCCGAAGTGGGCCATCCCACCCAGACCGCGTTTTTTACCCGAACACGCTGAATTCAGCGAATACCCAATTTAGGGGATTTTACCTCACCCGGCTTTTGCCATAGTCACCCGGCAAACACCAAAAACCATACAAGGGTGAGCGATATGCATTCATTCAAGCGGTTAGCATTATTCTCGGCGGTCACGGCCAGTCTGGCGGTTGCCGGCTGCAGCAACTCCTCCAGCAGCGGCAGCGATGATACGGCGGACACACAGGGCACGGAGGTAGGTGGCAAGGCAACTGCGCCGGGCGGCATGGTGGCCCAGCTTGAACCCAAGTCTCCGCTTGAGGTGGCTGTTGCGTTTTTTGTTCCAGGCGCAGCGGCAGCCATCACCGGACTGGAGCCCGTGGAAGGAGCAGACGTCGAGCTCATCCGTGTTGACAACGATGGCAACCAGATCGGCGATGTTCTCGCCCGGACCAGCACGTCCGTCACTGGTGACTACACCCTGACGGTGCCCGATGGCACAAGCCTCGCAGGCAACCTGATCGTGCGCATCACCGGCAGCAATAACCAACAGATACGTGCCCAGGTGGTGGACCAGGAGGTGGACATTGACCCGATATCGGAGTTTGTCCTGCAGAAATTTATCGACAGGGGAGCCGATCTCGACAGCCTGGAAACCGACAAGGTTGTCAAATTGCGAGGCCAGGCCGATGAGTTTGACCTGACCGCGGAGGCGGATCTTTCGTCCATGTTCGCCAAACTGGATGAGGAAATCGGCGACTTCGTGGAAGGCCAGGTGGACTCCATTTCCACACCCGAAGGGGACGTCACCGAGATCGCCGGCGACTTTCGCAGCTCAGCCCTGAACCTGGGACTGCATGATTCCGACGGCCAGGGCTTTGGCACTTTCGCCACCGATACCTACAGCGACGACTTCACCTTTACTGACAACGGTAACGGCGAGGTCGGCGTAACCCTGAGCGCCAATGCCTCTGCTTACGCCTTCCTGGGAGGCGCCGATGATGGCAGCGCCATGGTGGAATACTTCCCGGAACTGGCGGACACCGAGACGGAATCCTTTACCGGCACATACGGCAGCAACGGCGTACTGACCATTGATGGAGAATTCGAGGAGGACATCGACGGCGACTTCGGTTTCCGCTTCCCGCCGGTGACCTATCGACTGCAGAAGACCACAGGCAACAATCTGTTCTTCCTGCTGGCTCAGGAAGCAGCGGTCCGCTACCGCACTATCGATACCAATGAGGACGGCGAAAAAGACGCTGTTGACCCGAACCAGAAGGACGGTGACGAAGTCATGCGTTCCCTGGAGTACTTTGCCCGTTTGCCGGAGAGCGCCACGGACAGCGACCTGAGCGGTGACTTTGGTCTGGTCAGCCTGCTCACCGAACTGAGAGAGGGCGCAGGCATTCGTATCGAGAGCGAGCGAACCACGGTGACGTTTAATGGCGATGGAACCTTTGACGCGATGGCCGGCAGCCTGGTCGAAATTGCCCGTAACGGCACCGGCGGCACGACGACACAGTCCGGCCCCAGTGATGCTGGATCAGGCTCAGTCACTCTGGAGGCCGATGGCACCATCAGTGATATCGGGGGTCCCGCCAACGGCTTCGTCAACGACACGTTCGATTTCCTGGCAGTACCGGACTTCGACGGCGCCAACCCGAATGACGGCACTGATTTCGCCGAGATCCAACACTCCCTGATGGTCAAACTGCCAGACGGTTCGGCACCGAGCCTGACTGACCGCACCTATCGGGTATTTATGCTATCGGTGACCTTCAGGGACAATGGCAGCATCTTCCTCAACAACATGGGCTTTGACTCCACCCTGACCTTTACAAGCGAGACGGCGGCAGACATTGCGGGTGATTATATCTCAGTCGTGAAAAGCGGAAGTCTGGCGGCGGAAGTGGGCAAAGAAAGCTTCGCGCTGGAAAACACGCTGGATGTCAGCGTCGACGGTAGCGGTTCGCTGACCATGACCGCGCCCCAGGCCAGCGGCGGCGATGGCGTAACCACCATGGACGGCTTCATCAGCCACGATGGCTCTCTGGGTCTGCTGCGCACGTCGTTCGATCCGGACGGGGCGGGGACAGCCGCTTTCGAAGACCTGGGACTGGTCGTTCTGGTCGAGCTGCCCTGATCATCCCTTAACAACCGGGGGCGCAACGTGCGCCCCCGGTATCCCCAGACTTAACCTTGTCCTGATACTCAGCCCTTTCCAGGTTCAGCGAATTCTTCGCCAAGCTGTCAGTTCAGCAATGGTGTGCTGGAATTTCCGCCGGGTTTCGCGAATCACAAACGTCACATCCATCGGGGTCTGAACCAGTTCGAAATGATCGGACAGTATCTCCCGCATGCCATCCAGGACACTCCTTGGCTGCCCATTCAGTTCGAAACCGCCAATCCAGTTGTTGCGGGGCGTAAACTCCTCCATCAGGGTGTAGGGGGAACTGATGACCAGAGTGCCTCCCACCGCCAGGCGTTCGTGGATACCGGCAAGAAACGACCCGGGAGCCTGCAGCCGGTCGATCAGGTTGCCGGCAAAAATCAGGTCATAGTTCTGATGCTCAGCCCCCAGCTGACAGGCGTCATCCATGGCAAACGACACTCGTTCGGCAGCCCTGCGCAAACCCAGATCGTCGAGACTTATGGTCACGCGCTCACCCAGCTCACCTTCATCCCGCCGAAAGTAATCGATTTCACCGTGCTGTTTGAGGTGATGGGCCGCATCCACAAATCGCTGCGAGAGATCGATACCCACGACTTCATCAAACACCCGGCCCAGTTCAAAGGCCGTGCGGCCAACGGCACAACCCAGATCCAGTGCCTTGCGCTTGTCCCGCCCGGCCATCATTTCCAGGCAGATGCCGGCACACCGTGCGGGGTAATTACTCACCCCAAAATAGTGATCCCCGAAGTGGAATCCCAAATACTGGCTGAGCAATTCATCGGTTTCATACACGTTCATGGCTGGTCCTCAGCAGTGTTCTGGTCACGCACAACTGCGGAACCCGGTGTATACGTCGCATCTCATGGGCAGGTATGCCTGCCGATAGGTGCCCCTGATCAGCGCGGCCGACGTGGCGCAACTTCCGCCACGAGTGACTTTGTGGTCACCGAACTGCAGGGTCGACATGAACGGGTACATATCGACCCGGAAGCCATCGTAGGGAAAGAACTGGCTACTGGTCCATTCCCAGACGGTACCGATCATCTGACGGCAACCAAACGGGCTCTCACCTTCAGGGTAATCCCAGACCGGATTTTGTGCCATGGCGCGGCCGCTCATATCGGCATGTGCCGGGCTCACCGGGTCGTTCCCCCAGGGGAATCGGCGGAAAGGTTCACCAGGCTGGTTACCCAACGCCGCGACTTCCCACTCGTATTCAGTCGGCAGTCTCCGGCCAGCCCAACGACACCAGGCTTCCGCTTCCCAATAGCTTACATGGGTAACCGGAGCGTCCAGATTCAGCGGTTGCCAGTCATCGAAAAGGCGCTCCTGCCATTGGTTATCGTGCCAGCGCCAGTATAACGGTTGTTTCGGCAGGTGCATCAGCGGACCGGCACAGTTATGGACCAGTGAAACATCGACCTCGGTCTGCAGCCACTTGCGCCCCCCGAAGGACCAGAGTTCCGGGCGCCGGTATCCACCATCCTCGACAAAATCGAGGAATTCCCGATTGGACACAGGTAGACGGGAGATCGCGAAGGATTCCAGCTCCACCTCAAACCTGGGCTTCTCATTATCAAACGCAAAATCGTAGGTGGCGTATCCCGAGGACTCGCCGGGCATCCCGATCACCCAGCGCCCCGCCGGGATGGTGACGTCGCCGGCAATCCGGTCACCGGGCGCAACACGTTCAGGGTTATGGTCGGGAGGCGCTGGATACCCTACCGTCTGCCGGCACCAGATCAATGACTCAATATGCATGTTCTGGTGGAAAATGGCGTAACGGTAAAGGTACAGATCTGCATCTGTCAGTGCCTTACTCTGAATCCGCTCCGCCACACGGTCGTAGATGGTATCGAAATAGCTCAGGGTGTCTTCACGGCCGGGGAACAGCTCCCGACACCAGCGATCCCGGTGGTCAACGTGAAAGGAATCCCACAGATCATCCATAGCGGGATTGTAGCTGGGGGTGCCATCCAGCAGGTTAAACACAAACACTTCGTAGAAAAAAGCGGCATGCCCCATCTCCCACAAGGGAGGATTTACGCCAGGATGATAGGGCACGTCGAGCATGTCATCCGGCAGGGAGGTAATCAATGCCCGGGTACGCCGCCGGGTTTGCTCCAGTTCTGCCAACAGTGTTGCTTTATTCACGCTCATGCTCTCCAAACGCTCGGGTTCGTTAAATACGATAACAAACTGCCTGCCGGATGAGTGCCCTGGCGGCGGATTTTTTGCCGTTTTCCTGGACATCGCATACCCAGTTTGGGGGATTACCATCTTTCCCACACTTGTCATAGTTCCAGGGGAACAAAGTGACAATGGGAGCATGCCCCAAGGCTGCTGGCAGCCCTTGTGGCTTGTCGGGCCAACCGGATTCTTCCGCCTTGCCCCCCTTATGCGGCTCAACTATAACCCGTACACCCGGACAACTTGACGCTAGGAGCGACATGTCTAAGCAATGGGCTCCATCGAAGGTCTTGTCGACTGGTATCGCCGTCGGTCTGGCCCTGTTTCTTCTTGCCCTTTACTTTGCCACTGGCGTGCCCCGCCTGGGCATCACCACCGTGCCTGGCCAGGAAGGTGCGCGCATTGTCGAAGTTGACCCGGAAGGCCCCCTCGCCAGAATCCTGAAACCCGGCGATGAGCTCGTCGCCGTTCGTAGTGAAACACGGGAAATGGACCTGGAACCGTTTGATGCCATTGCCGAACCGGACGATGCCTCCACCTACGGTCCCTACAACCGATTCTTTGAACGCCAGGATCGCCTCTGGGAAACGCTGCAATCGGACCGCGTCACTTTTGGCTTCAAAACCGCGGAACCCATTCCGGGCTCGGGCACGCAGGCGCTGATTCAGCAAACTGACTGGGTGACCGTTAACCTGACAGCTGACGTTAGCCCGACAGACCTGTCACCCGAGTTCTGGTACCAGGTGATTTGTGGTCTGCTGATTTTCTGGATGGGGGTCGCTGCCTGGGCGTTCGTCCAGAACGAGCGCGGGCCTTTCTTTTACGCCCTTGCCGGTTTCGGCATTGCCGTGGCGATTATCTCCAGCGCGGTGTACACCACCCGCGAACTGAGTCTGCCAGCCGACCTTCTGCTGGCCCTGTCCCGTAGCAACCAGTTCGGTGCCATGCTGTTCGCTGGCGCTGGCACCACTCTGTTGTGGCACTACCCGACATCCCTGTCCAATTTCCGCTTCGAATGGCTGATGCTTCCCCTGGTGGCGCTGATCCTGGCAGCAAACTGGGGGCAATGGATCGACAGCCTCGACATTACCGCCCGCTATACCCTGCTGGCCTGGGCGCTGACGGATGTCATCCTCGCGGTTGTCCAGTGGCGGCGAACCCGGCGGGAGCCAGTGGCGCGGGCGCGCCTGAAGTGGTTTGTCTACTCCTGGTTCGGCGGCATCATCAGCTACCTGTCGCTGGTGGTTGTGCCCCAGGTGATCGGCTACCCCTCGCTGATCCATCAGAAATACGCCTGGATCCTGTTCGTCCTCTCCTACCTCGGCATTGCCCTCGGTATCGTCCGTTACCGTCTGTTTGACCTCGACCGCTGGATCCTGGTGGCCTGGTTCTGGTTCCTGTGCGGCATCCTCGTTATTGTGATCGATGGCCTTCTGGTGCTCTGGCTCGACCTGCAATACTCCATGAGTCTGGTGGTGAGCCTGGCTCTGGTGGGCTGGGTGTATTTCCCGTTGCGGCAGATGCTGCTTCGCCGCTTCCTTCCTTCTTCCGCCAGAGAAGACCAGTGGGAGCAACTGCCCACCATGATCAGCGATGCCTTTGAGGTTGGCGGCAGCATCGACCGGCAATGGCAGAAGGCCTTGCACAGGTCGTTCAGCCCACTGCAGACCCGTCGCCTGGAACACGGCTGTGCAATACCGGCTGTCCTGGACAATGGCCTGAAGTTGCGGACGCCTCTGCTGGGCGAATCCGCCTGCCTGGAGATGAGTTACGCCAACCAGGGGCACCGGCTGTTTGACCATCAGGATACGCAGTTTGCCGCCCGGGCAATGGAGCTCTTTCGCTTTGCCCGCCAGTACCGGGACTCCTTCGAGGACGGCATCAGGACCGAGCGTGAACGGGTGGCCCGGGATCTGCACGACGACGTCGGGGCGAGATTGCTGTCCATCATATACCGGGCCAACGACACCGAGCTCAGCGGCCTGGCAAGGGAATGCCTGCGGGAGCTGCGCGGCGTTATTCAGGGGCTCCAGAAACAGATCGTGCCTCTGGACCAGAGTTTCTCCCGCTGGCACACCGAAGCTGGTGAACGCTGCCAGTTGTTCGGAATTGATCTGCAGATGACCCTCGCCCCCGACGCCGCCGTCGTGACCCTGACACCCAGGGTGGAACGTAACCTGATGAGCATTATCCGGGAGTTCCTGAGCAACACCATTCGTCATGCACGGGCGACGGATGTCCGGTTGCACATCAGCTATCAGGAAAGCTGTCTGATCCTCGATGCCAGCGACAACGGCGTTGGCTGGGGCAGTGAACTGACCGCAAACGCCAGCGGCATCGGCCTTCACAGCATTCGCGAGCGATGCGAAGAGCTGGATGGCGACATGCGCTACTACTGTCCGCTGAACAGCGGCGCCGGCATGATCTGCACATTGCCGGTGCCCGGAGGTCCACAATCATGAAACAGGTGTTGATTCTTGAGGACCTGAAAGATGCCCAGCGGTGGCTCACCGGCGCCGTTCTGACCTCTTTCCCGGAGGCACAGGTGCATTGTTGCGATACCCTGGGTTCGGCCCTGGCCTGGCTGGACGGCAAGCAACCCGAGCTGTGCCTGGTCGACCTGCGCCTGCCGGACGGCTCCGGTGTCGACTTCATTCGCCACTGCAAGTCCGTCGCCCCGTCCGCCCATCAGGTGGTCACCACCATTTACGACGATGACATTCATCTGTTTCCCGCCATACAGGCGGGCGCCAACGGATACCTGCTCAAGGACGAGCCGCGCCAGGTGATTGCCGATGCGTTGAAGAATCTGGCCACCGGAACGCCGCCGCTGTCGCCCCAGATCACCCAGCGCATGATGAATTACTTCCAGCAGGTGCGATCAACGCCCCTGGGACAGGAGGGGCGACAGGACACCGCCGGAATGCTCAGTTCCCGGGAGCGGCAGGTTCTGGAGATGATCGCCCGGGGATTCAAGACTGCCGAAGTGGCTGACATTCTGGACGTCAGTTATCACACCGCCGCGCGGCACATCAAGAACATCTATGCCAAGCTTGGCATCAGCAGCCGCGCCGAGGCGGTGCAGGAGGCTATCCGCCTGGGACTTTACAATCCCCATGGCTGAGCTACCCCCAGACCAGCATGATCATCGGCACCGCCACCACCGTCACCAGGATTGACAAGGGCAACCCCAGACGCCAGTAGTCCCCGAACCGGTATCCACCCGGCTCCATCACCAGGGCGTTGGACTGGTGCCCGATGGGTGTCAGGAAAGCGCATGACGCTCCCACGGCAACGGCCATCAGCACGGCGTCGGATGGCATGCCCAGCTCCGCGGACAGACTGAGAGCAATAGGAGCCACCAGTATTGCGGCAGCGGCGTTATTGACCACATTCGACAACAGCATGGTGCCCACCAGCACCACCGCAAGCACAATGGCCGGTGCCAGCCCGTCGCTCAGTGCCAGCATCTGTGCTGCAATCAGTTCGGCGCCGCCGGTAGTTTCCAGGGCCTGACCGACGGGAATCATAGCGGCAAGCAGCACAATGACGGACCAGTCAATCGCCTTGTAGGCATCCGGGGCACTGAGCAGGCCGGTCAGCACCATCGATACGGCGCAAGCCACCAGTGCCACCGGTGGCGCCAGCCAGCCGGCCACAATGGTGACAATGGCGGCCATGAACAGACCACCGGCCAGCATTGCATTGCGCTCCCGCCCCAGTCTGAGGCCACGCTCAGCAAGGGGTAGACAACCGAGTTGTTGCAAAGTACCACCCAGGGAATCCTCGTGTCCCTGTACCAACAGGATATCCCCCGCCTGAATGCGTACATCCCCAAGACGGCGCTTCAACCGGTGCCCCTGACGCGCCATGGCAACGATATTCAGGCCGTGGTATTCCCTCAGGTTCAGACGATTGGCGGTCTGTCCCACCAGGCTGGATTCAGGGGTAACCACCACTTCCGAAAGCCGGACTTCACCAGAGGCCAGTTCCTTCCGGGAGGGTGTTTCATCCCCGTCGTCCCGGGATTCATCACCCTCGTCCTCACTGGCACTGGCAAGCGCCAGACCCGTGTGATCGAGAAAATCCTGAAGGCTCTCCGTGTCAGCTTCCACCAACAGGACATCCCCTTCTCTCAAAACCTTGTAGGTGGATGGCGCCAGCGACCGGCTATCCTCACGGATCAGCGCCAGCACGACCACATCGTCCTCACTGTCAGCGTCGGTTAACAGGTTGTGGAGCGTGGCCCCGGCGTAGGACGATTCCTCTGGCACCCGCAATTCGGTGACATAATCACCAACACTGAACAGCTTGCCGCCATCATCGCTGTCTTGCCGCTGAGGCGTCAGGCGCCAGCCTGCCAGGGTAATGAAAGCGATGCCGACAAGCGTGATTGCACCGCCGACGGGAGCGAAGTCAAACAAACCAAAGGAGCCGGTTTCGCGGTAGCTGGCTATGATGATATTGGGCGGCGTCCCGATCAGCGTCATGGTGCCTCCCAGCAGGGAACCAAAGGCCAGGGGCATCAGCAGCAAAGAGGGCGACCGGCCCGCTTCCCGAGACATCCATACCGCCACCGGCATCAGCAAAGCCAGTGCGCCGACGTTGTTGATAAAGCCGGAACAGAGTGCAACCACTGCGGTCAACATCAGCACCTGCAAGGTTGGACGATGCCCGACCCGCCCCAGTAAACGGGCAATGGCATCGACCACGCCACCATTCACCAGGCCCTGACTGATCACCAGGACAGCAGCAACGGTGATCACCGCCGGGTGGCCGAACCCGGAGAACAGTTCATCGCCGGGTATCAATCCCGCCACTGCAACTGCCAGCAAGGCCAGCATTGATACCACATCAAAGCGCAGCCTGTTCCAGATGAACAGCCCCAGCGTGGCCACCAGAACCCCAAAAACAATGCCCTGCTCCGTACTCACCCGGCTCTCCCATGTCGGCAAAATTTACAGATTCCTGTGTATACGCGGATTAACTCGATACAACCCACTGAAAACAGGCTCGCTGCCTTAACTGGCACATTACATGTATATCATCCCGGGAAGGGCCCCCATCCCGAGGAGACTCACCATGCAAGACAAACGACCGCTCGTCTGGTTGTCGGCGGCTAACATCGACAAACAACCCGACTCGGCACTCTTACCACAATGGAGCATACACCGTTTTGACATGACAGAACCGCCCCCCTTCGGCCTGGCCAGCGCCGGCAAGGCCAAGGTCGGCGTGCTGGACCTGAGCATCTACCCCGAACAGGGAACGCCTTATCTGGATCAGTGGACGGAAGCCTTCCAGCTTCCCTACTGGGTTGGCATATTGCCGTCCGCCCCCCATCAGAACACACCGCTGGGAACGCTCATTTCCCGGCACTGCACGGATTACCACACACTACCACTGGACCCGGAACGCCTGAATACGGTGCTGGGCCACCTGTGGGGCATGGCCCAGCTGCAAGATCAGGGTGACTCCGAGCACCACGACAGTTACCAGGACGTGGCACTGGAAGGTGCATCCCAGGCCATCCGTCAGGCACGGGCCATGTTGCGTCGGTTTGCCAAAACCCATGAGCCCGTGCTGATTGTCGGAGAAAACGGCACCGGCAAGGATGCCGCCGCACGCTTCATCCATGCGCACTCGTCCCGGAGTACCCAGCCGCTGGTGACGGTCAATTGTGCTGCATTACCGGTATCCCTGACCCAGAGCGAGTTGTTCGGTTATGAGAAAGGTGCATTCACCCATGCCCTGAACAGTCGCCGGGGCCGTCTCGAATCCGCAGACGGAGGCACGCTGTTGCTGTCCGGCATTGATGAACTGGTTCCAGAACAGCAATCCGCCATCCTGCGTTTCCTGCAGGAAGGCCAGATTGAGCGTATCGGAGCCAGCCAGCCCAAAAAAGTGGACGTCAGGGTCATTGCCACCAGTGCGCGGCCGCTGAGAAAACTGGTGGAGACAGAGGAGTTCCGCAGCGACGTGTACTACCGCCTGGGCAGCCTGGAGGTCCGGCTGCCGCCGTTACGGGACCGTCCCGAGGACATACCGATCGTTGCCAACAGGATACTGGCCAGTACCCACACGGCTTTCGGCGTGCGCAAACTCAGCAATCAGGCCATGCAAAGCCTCGCCCAGCATGACTGGCCGGGTAACCTGCGCGAACTGCAAAACCGGCTGCGTCAGGCCATGCTGCTGAGCGAGTCGGCCATGATCGAACCGGCGGACCTGGGCCTGCCAGAGCTTGCACTGGCCATTCCCGGCCAGTCTGGCCTCAGCCTTGAGGCATTCCGTGCCAGGGCCGATCGACAGGCACTGTCCTGCAGCCTGGCCCTGTCACACCAGAATGTGTCCGCCGCGGCGCGCATTCTCAATATTTCCCGGGTGTCTTTCTACCGGTTAATGGATAAACACGGCCCCCACAGCCACGCACGCGGCCACAAGCCATTAGGGAACCACCAATAAAAAGGAACAGCAAGAATGGGTTACAGGCACCTACACTCCCTGATGGTGGCAACGTTGCTTTTACCCACAGGTGCCATGGCCGCACCAGATTACGATGACTATGGCGGGCCACAAGCCACGGAGACCGAATCATCCGGCGATATCGCGACAGACATTGCCTCCATCACCTCGGATCGGGGAATTGTCACTCGTCCTGGCCGCCTGACCATTGAGCCGGCTTTCTCCCACGCCCACAGCAACTCAACGGTTGTGGCGGTGGAAGGGTACACCGTCATACCAGCCCTGCTGGTCGGATTGATTAATATCTCGGAAATACAACGGGATATTTTTGTCGGCGCCCTTTCCCTGAAGTATGGATTCACCAGCAAGTTTGAAGCCGCGCTACGTGTACCGTACCTGAGCATCAATGAAGACCTGCGGGAACGGCAGGCATTCCAGGGAACGCCCGTGGATACCGTGAAGGAATCATCCGGGGAAGGTTTGGGGGACGTAGAGCTCTCGCTCCGCTATCAGCTGAACGACGGCCTGGATGGCATGCCCTACATTATCAGTGTCTTGCGGATAAAATCACCCACAGGAGACGGTCCCTACGATGTGGATCAGCGCGTGGTCGAGGACAGCCAGGGCAACCCCATCGGCGTCGAGCTCAGTGAGCGCCCCACCGGGTCCGGTTTCTGGGCTTTTGAACCCGGCTTCTCCTTTATTTATCCAACCGATCCCGCGGTGCTGTTCGGCAATCTCAGTTACGTCTGGACGCTCGAGGACGACCAGGGGTTTGAGAATGGCGGCACGGTGGACCCCGGCGATGTGGTGCGCTTCGGTTTTGGCATGGGGTTCGCGTTCAATGAGAAGACATCGTTCAGCCTGGGCTATGACCACTCAGTCATCCGCAAAACGACCATCGAGCACGATAATAACCTGTTTGATGCACGCTTTGACCGGATCCAGGTGGGCTCCCTCTCCTTCGGGCTGTCACAGCGCCTGTCCAGCAGCACCAGCCTGAATCTGACCGTCAGCGTTGGGGTGACCGAAAACGCGCCGAACAGTGAGATCACGCTGAAGCTGCCAATCAGTCTCTGACGGTCAGTCAGCGCCCCAGGAACTGTAACAGGTGGTCATTAAGGTGGGCAGGGAGCTGAACGCCGCTGCCGATATTGTTCAGCTCGATATTCAGTTGCTGAACATTCTGGATCACGGTGCTGTCGAGATTGTTCTGGATCATCGTCATCCAGCCCGAGGAATCACTGAGATTGCCCGACACCCTTGGCCCGGTCTGCTGGTTGGGCCCAACCACCTGCAACACGGTTTCCAACTGGTGTTCCACGGCACCACCGTGGACTGACTGGTTCAGATTGGGGATATTCAGGCGGTTCACCACCATCGTGTCACCGTTCACAGATACGATTTGCTCCAGGCCGATGGCGATTTCCAGGTTATCCAGCACAAACCCTCCCCTGAGCTCGGCCAGTTCCGGATTGGCCAGGGGCGTCACCGGCAACGCGAGCTCCGCAACAGCCGGTCGGAACAACGCCGATCCCGCCAGGGAAGCCACCAACAACAGTGTTTGTAATCTCATGTCACCACTCCCTCGATGAAGGCCAGTAAGGCAGTGTATGCCCCAGTGACGGGCCACCCTGCCCTTTCTCCAGAGGCGCCCGGGCTACCTGGGGCCAGTTGCCGTCTCCCAGGAATGCGCTTCGACCCCGCTGAAGATGGCTGCGGATAATAAACGCCGTGCCGTCCCAGTAACGCTCGAACTCTCGGTATGAGTACACTTTGAGGCCACGGGCAGGGTCACCCACCAGCACCTCGCTTTCACTGATCCCCTTGATCACCACAAAGTGCCGGAAACCATCCAGGTTCAGCAGCACGATCATGGGCAGACGCACCTTTTCTCTGAGCCCTGACAGCGGCAGCCGGAAACCATCGGCCTGATAGCCTTCGGCCTCCAGGAACCGCTTCATGTCCAGCATGGAGAAACCTTCACGGCGGACCTTTTCCGCGTCCGCGAGACTTAGCATGGACAGGAACACGTCCTGCTCGGACACCTCGTGGTCATAGTGATAGGACAACAGCGAAGCCAGCGCTGCAGAACCGCAGCTGAAGTCGTATTGCTGGCGCATCACACTGTCAAAGCGTTGCGCCTGGAAACTGGTCACACCGACCCGCACATCCCCTCCAATGCCCGGCACCGTCACCGAGCCGGCGAAGGCAGTGGACCACAGCAGTCCGACACCCGCACACAATGCAGTAAAGGCGCGCGCAGCCATGATCCACCTCCTTTGCCCTAGTGGTTGATCAATATGTTGATCTGGGTGCTGTCCTGAATCACCACCTGATTACCGGTGTTCTGGATCACCGTGGCGATGCCGCTCATGTTATCGAACGCGTGGTCAGAGATTGTGTTATCCCCCGTGACCACGTTGCCCGACAGCATGTTGTCGGAGACGCTGGCGTTCTGCTGGTTGTCGTTGATCTGCCACTGCAGCGGGATACCCTGGCGCCCGCTGGCATCCGACAACTGATCCGCAGAAAGCGGCTCGGCCGTCAACCAGTCCTCGGCCTGAACCTGAACTCCCCACCCCAGTGTCAGCGTCAGCAGGGCCGCGCCCAGTTTCCACCTGATGACATTACCCATGTCCGTTCTCCCGGGTAACGGGGCCGCACCCGATACGGGCGCGGCCAGTTACCATCAGTTGCCGGCGGTACTCAGGTTGGACATCACACTGACGTTGGCCTGGGTCACACTATTGGCACCAGCGTTCTGGGAAAACGCCCCAACGCCGGTGAAGTTTGCGGAACCACCGGAAATCTCGTTATGACTGGTCGCAGAGGCCATGCCACCGTGATCACCATCGAGATTGTAAGTGGCCGAAACTCCGGAGACTGAACCATCCAGGTCTGCTTCGTTCAGGAACACATGCAGATCCAGGTCGGTGGTGCTGTTATCGGAATTGTCCGAATTGTCATTACCGCTGTCTGCAATATTGAACGAATCGTTGATGCTGTTGTCGGAGTTGTCGTTACCGCTGTCAGCAACATTGGTGCTGTTGTCGGAACTGTCGTTGCCGCTGTCCGCAACATTGGTGCTGTTATCGGAGCTGTCGTTGCCGCTATCCGCGACATTGGTGCTGTTGTCCGAATTGTCGTTGCCGCTGTCAGCAACATTGGTGCTGTTATCGGAGCTGTCATTGCCGCTGTCAGCAACATCAATGCTGTTATCCGAGTTATCATTGGCACTGTCAGCAACGTTGATACTGTTGTCTGAATTATCCGTGGAGTTGTCGTTTCCGCTGTCCGCAACGTCCAGCTGGGTGGAGTTGTCCGAATTGTCGTTAGCGCTATCGGACACGTTGGCGGCTGTGCTTCCATCATCGGCGTTGGCGTTCGGGCTGCCATCCCCGCCCTGGTCGGCCACGGCGGTTCCATACAGTCCGAGTCCCATAGCAACAGCGATCGCTAGCAAGCTTTTTCTGGTTTTCATGACGTACCTTCCTTATCCATGGTTTCAGCTACGAAGGGATCCGCCCCAGCTTTCTGACTGCTGACAAGCCATGGTTCAGACCCGCCTGATGACTACAGCGATTAACATGCCAGTTTTGCCCGGGGTACGGCAGACTGTTGTAAGACAAGGTTTTATTCAGAAAAAGGAGAGGGAACAGCAATGAACAGGCAATCGAGATCGTTTCGTATCTGAAACAGCGATTGAGGGAGGAACTCTGACTTCCCGGAGCTTTACTTGAAAATTCAGATACCTGTAGGGAAATCTTAGTGTCAAAAAACAAAACCCCGCACCAGGGCGGGGTTTTGGGATGCAACCAGGGGCTTTTGCCCCCGGCCGACAGACAACCTGAACGTTCGATTAACCGAACTGGTTCATGGTGTTGTCTTTACCACCAGCTTTCAGAGCCGCATCACCTGCGAAGAACTCTTTGTGGTCGTCACCGATGTTGGAACCAGCCATGTCCTGGTGCTTAACGGTGGCAATACCCTGACGGATTTCCTTACGCTGTACGCCTGCAACGTAGGCCAGCATGCCTTCGTCACCGAAGTAGCCCTTGGCCAGGTTGTCGGTGGACAGGGCCGCAGTGTGGTAAGTCGGCAGCGTGATCAGGTGGTGGAAGATACCGGCTTCGCGTGAACCGTCACGCTGGAAGTTACGGCACCACTCGTCAGCCAGCTGACCCAGCTCGGTGTTGTCGTACTCTTCGCTCATCAGCTTGGCACGCTCGTAGGCAGACACGTCCTTGCCTTCTTCCTGCCATGCGTCGAATACCTGCTGACGGAAGTTCAGGGTCCAGTTGAAGGACGGGCTGTTGTTGTAAACCAGCTTGGCGTCGGGCACCACTTCCTTGATGCGGTTAACCATGGAAGCGATCTGGCCAACGTGCGGCTTCTCGGTTTCGATCCACAGCAGGTCGGCGCCGTTCTGCAGGCTGGTGATGCAGTCCAGAACAACACGGTCTTCGCCAGTGCCCGGCTTGAACTGGAACAGGCCAGAAGCCAGACGCTTCGGACGAACCAGCTGGCCCTTCTGCTTGATCACAACGTCGCCGTTGTTGATGTCTTCAGCCTTCTCGATAACTTCGCCATCGATGAAGCTGTTGTACTGGTCGCCCAGATCGCCCGGCTCGTTGGTCACGGCGATTTTCTGGGTCAGGCCTGCGCCCAGGGAATCAGTACGGGCAACGATAACACCGTCGTCCACACCCAGTTCCAGGAACGCCAGACGTACGGCGTTGATCTTGGACAGGAAGTCGGCGTGAGGAACGGTGACCTTGCCGTCCTGGTGACCACACTGCTTCTCATCGGAAACCTGGTTCTCGATCTGGATACAGCAAGCACCGGCTTCGATCATCTGCTTGGCCAGCAGGTAGGTCGCTTCGGCGTTACCGAAACCAGCGTCGATGTCGGCAATGATCGGCACAACGTGAGTTTCGTGGTTGTCGATCTGCTTGATCAGCTCTTCCGCCTTGGCGTTGTCACCGGCATTCTCGGCTTCTTCCAGGGCACGGAACAGGTGGTTCAGTTCCCAGGCATCCGCCTGACGCAGGAAGGTGTAAAGCTCTTCGATCAGACCGGAAACGGCAGTCTTCTCATGCATGGACTGGTCAGGCAGCGGGCCAAACTCAGAGCGCAGGGCCGCAACCATCCAGCCAGACAGGTACAGGTAACGACGCTTGGTGGTACCGAAGTGCTTCTTGATGGACAGCATCTTCTGCTGACCAATGAAGCCGTGCCAGCAGCCCAGGGACTGGGTGTACTGGGAAGTGTCGTTGTCGTAGTTCGCCATGTCTTCGCGCATGATCTTGGCGGTGTACTTGGCGATATCCAGACCGGTCTTGAACTTGTTCTGAGCGCGCATGCGGGCTGCGTGCTTCGGATTAATGGCGTTCCAGGTCGGGTTTTGCTTCAGGATAGAAGCAATGGCGTCAACGTCTTTTGCGTATGGCATGATCTCAGTCCTGTCGTTTAGGGTTTGAGGTGCTCTTCATCAGAAGCAGAAAACTACTCCGGTGAGCCAGCAACCCGATCAAAAATCGTTCAGGTCGCTGACGATGGAAGCTACTTTAGTATCTTTGAATTTATAATTGAAATTTATATTATCTATTCTCATCATTTTTACCATGAATACCAAATCTGATTTGGCGTCATCGCCAAACGTCTGCGGTCAGGTATTGGCAAGAACGACCAGTCGATCCCCCGGCTGTAACTCCAGATAGGTTTTGCGGGGCGGATTCAGCATCAGGTGGCGCCCCCGGTCATCCGCCTTGTGCCGGAACACTCCTAACGCCAGCTCACCCCGGACTGACAGGATCTTTTCCAGCAACTGGAAATCAACGCTCGCCGGTAACGGGTAGTTCTGCGGATCACGGAACTGAATTTCGGCGCCACCGCAGGTAAACAGCTCATCAAGCACGACCCGCAGCTCCCGACGCAGGGCCACCTGTGCCAGCACATGGCTGAGAATCATCGGGCTGATCAGCATTTCGCTCTGGTGACCATACAGTAAGTGGCGATTGTCGGGGTCGCTCAGCTCCATAATCAGCTGAGGTCTGTGGTTAGCCTCGGCAAGAATGTCTTCCAGCTGCAGATACCCCACCATGGTCCGGGCATCGGCCTCCTCACCTGATGCCAGCCGGTCACTGCTCAGCAGGATCACGGCGTCGTAATCGGTGGGGCGCACTTTGCG
This sequence comes from Marinobacter sp. DUT-3, assembly GCF_050379435.1. Taxonomy (NCBI): domain Bacteria; kingdom Pseudomonadati; phylum Pseudomonadota; class Gammaproteobacteria; order Pseudomonadales; family Marinobacteraceae; genus Marinobacter; species Marinobacter sp. DUT-3. Next base: position 32,321 of record NZ_JBNRMG010000010.1, on the reverse strand, counting down.
CAATTCATCCTCGACCATGTAGTCCGCCTCGATATGGCGACAGGTTACGTCGTGGCTATCCTGAACGTACCTGGCGATGTCCCGCTCCCTTTCGGCAGCCGGCACCACGGATACGATATCGACATTGAACGCCTGCCCGGCGTAACTGCCAAACTCGGCAATCAGGCTGGGCACCCGGCGATTCCAGCCCAACACCAGGATCGTGCGTGGACGGTCCGCAGCATTGCGAAGATAGCGACCGGCTTCTCCGCGGGTGACAACCGGCAGGGGGGCCAGCTTGAGGTTGGCCTCAGTTTCCGAGTAATCCCGGGCCAGCATGATAACTCGGTCAGCCATCTCCACAGGCGTATCCGAGGGCGCCATCAACCGCACGTCCCAGCCGCTGCCCCTGGGTTTCAGAATCCCCAGCACAATAGCGTGGGGGCGCTGGGCGGCCAGTTGCCCCAGGGACATGCCTGCAACGGTTTCGCCACCGCGTACATAAATTTCATTGCCTTCACCAGCCGTCAGCAACTCGTTATAGACTTCGGACAACCCGGGGTGAAGAATATTCTGAACCATGAGCCGACTGATGGTGGCGTCACCACCCACGACCTCCACGGCGCCGGGATAGGCGCGCTCGATGACCGGAAGCTTACGTATATCCTGGATCTCCGCCACCACGAATGGCAGGGGCGCGTTCAGGTGTCGGGCCTGGGCGGCGATCGACAGCAAGGCTTTCACCGTTTCGACATCGGAGGTCACCAGCGTACCGGCCTCATGGGCGGCACTGGGCACGATAACCGCTGACGCGTCCAGGCAGGCGACCCGATGCAATGCGTCTGGTTGAATCGCCAGGCCGGAACGCAGAATAACCTGGCGAGCCTTGCGCCTGATGCCCGGCTCGTTCCGCAGCTCATGGACCTGTCCCGCAGAGGCATGTTCTGAGAGCACAACCAGATTAAGGGTCTGGGTATCGTGCTTTTCCAGAAACCGGCGCATACGCCCCGACGATCCCAGCAGTTCTGACAGCAACGGTAAGGTCTGACTGCTCCAACCCAGCACCACGATGTGATTTTTCAGGGTAACCGGCGTTAGCCCGCGCTCCAGATCGGCCATCTTGGCGATCAACCACCGGGTCAGGATCGCCACCAGGGTGCCCATGAAGACCACGTAACCGCTGATGGTCAGCAGCGTGGATACGAACCGCTGCCAGGTACCGACATCGTCGCCCAGATACCCGGGATCGGTCAGGCGCAGGAACGCCCACCAGATCGCCGCGCCGATATCATCGAATGCTCCGTCCTGGGGGGCCACCAGCAGGCCGCCCACCAGAGAGATCAGGCCGATGAAGACACCCACCACGACTAACTGGAAGCCAGCGCCCTTTACCAGTTGACGTTCTACAATGAATTTAATTCTGTCGATAATACGAAATGGCAGCATGCGGCTCCCTTTTGCCCCTGAATGCAAAATACCCGTAGCATAGCGTAATAACGCGGATGAAGGCCCTGACAACCATGACACGGTATCCAATCGCTCTTGGCATCACCCTGACGCTTTCGGTTGTTCCGGGCCCCGGTCCTCAAGCCAGCAACAACCACCTTCCCCAGCCCTGGCGCCAGGACGCCGTCGTCCAGGGGCGGGATGAAACCTACAACACGGAACGGTTTCTCCACGAACGGACCTTCGATCATCTCCAGGCCGTTCCCGGCCCCACCGATAACGGCATCCGGGGAACGGGAGGCAGTGTCAGCAGTCGACGGCTGTACTTTGATTTCCGCTTCCGCAACGACTTTGGCTTCAATGACAACCGGCAAGGCTTCCTGCTTGATATCCAGCGCAGCGAAGATCTCGATGGCGCCTATCAGCGCCAACTGGTGGGCTTCCGTCATAACCTGACCGACACGACGGAACTCTGGCTTCAGGGCGATGTGTTCTCCGACAAATCAGAATCAGACGTTTACTTCAGTGTCCGCCAACACCTGCCCGGAAACAGCTGGATCCACGGCAGCTGGATTCTGCCGGACACGTATTTCAATAACAAAACCGATACCAACGACGAGTTCATCCGCAAGCCCCAGAGCTTTTTCCTGCAATGGCATCAGGCACAGGACGCAACACACCCGCCCCTTGGCACGACCGCGTCACTCACGGTGTCACCAACATCAGAGTTATTGAGCCGAACGGAAAACCTGCAAGTGGAAAGCGAATCGATCAAAGCCGCGCTGACCCATCGCTTCCGCCGGGATAACTGGCTATGGCGCCTGGAAGTCAGTGGCGAACGAACCCGCCGGAACTACCGGTTGTTCGAGGGGGATGGAGCAACGTTCCCGGATTTTTCCCGCGATCACTTCACGCTGGATGCCCGCGTAACCGACACTGAACGGCGTTACCAACCTCGTCTCGGCCTGTCTTATCTTGACCTTGATGAAGAGGGGTTCTTTGGTCGGGAACTCAATGATGAGGGAGCCATCCGGCGCCGGGAACCCACAGTGTACGGCGGTCTGTCATTCCCGGTGTCGTCGCGGACCACACTGTCGCCGGGACTTTACCTGAGTGCTCCCGATATCAGCCAGACCTTTTCCGATCACCGGAACCGCCGCCATCACGGCTTTACCGGTAAGCTGACATTGCCTTTTGAAACGGTGATTTCCAGGCAGGACCACGCCGTACTGACGTTGAACCCGACATTCTACCTGCACAAATTCGGGTTCGGCGGCGGTAACCTGCAATTGCACTGGCCGATGTAAGAGCCCCCGGGAACTATCGGTTGGGCCAGGCCCTGACCGCTGACAGGGCGGAGTCCAGAGAGGGATAGAAACTGCTGACACCATCAACAGGTCCCACCCCGGCCCGCGCCAGGGTTTTCAACGGCTGGAACTGAAGGTCGGCGACGACGATGCGGGTGCCTTCTGCCTGGCAAGTCTCAACCAGCTTGTTCAATGCGGACAACCCGCCAGCGTCCAGGACCGTTACGCCGTCCATGTAGAGAATAAAGCCCCGGGCGTTGCGGGACAGGCCGGCCAGTTCGCCGAAGATACGATCAGCTGCGGCGAAGAACAGCGGACCATTAATCTTGAACACCTGCCATCCATCGGGAAGTCCGGCACTGACTATGCGCTTGTTTCCGGTGATATCCGTGACTCTGGTCATCTGAGCCATTTCCCGCATGAACAGGACCGCCGCCAACAGGATACCGGTGGTAATCGCGATCACCATATCCAGCGCAACGGTCAGGGAAAAACAGGTGAGGAAAACCAGCACATCGCTCTTGGGAGCGGTTTTCAGCAAGTGGACCGATTTCGGCGCTTCACTCATGTTCCAGGCCACCATGATCAGCAGCGCGGCCATGGCTGCCATAGGCAGGTACGCCAATAACGGAGCAAGATAGACCAGCGCCAGCAACACCACACCGGCGTGAATCATCGCGGCCACCGGGGACTCCGCGCCGGCCTTGTAGTTGGCGGCGGAGCGGGCAATGGCCGCCGTTGCCGTGATCCCCCCAAAGAACGGGGTGACGATGTTGCCGATGCCCTGGCCGAGCAACTCGCTGTTGGCGCTGTGGCGCTTTCCGGTCATGCCATCGAGAACCACCGCGCACAACAGGGATTCGATGGCGCCAAGCATGGCAATAGCAAACGCCGCTGGCAGCAGCTCATGCACCATGGACCAGCTGATTCCCAGCGGTATGCCATCGACATCCGGACGTTGCCATGGCCAGGCAAACTCGGGCAGGAAGGGAGGAATGCCTGTCCCGGCAGAACCGTCGGGCATCAGATAGCTGAAACGGGAGCCGATGGTTGCGATATCAGCACCGTTGGCATTCAGAAAGAGCGCCAGCAAACTGCCAAGCAGAACAGCGGGGAGATGTGGCGGAATGGGCGTTTTCAAACGGGGCCACAGCAGCATAGTGGCCAGCGTTGTAACGGCCACCAGTGTACTCATGGCATCCACCCCCGGCAGCGCCTGGGCCAACGCAGCGATTTTGTCCCAGTAATGCTCGGGCATGGCTTCAAGGTTCAGCCCGAAAAAGTCCTTTACCTGCAGGGTTGCGATGACCACGGCAATACCGCCGGTAAACCCCAGCGTGACGGACTCCGGGATATACTCGATAAAACGCCCCAGGCGCATAAACGCCATGATGACCAGCAGGATACCGGACATCAGCGTTGCCAGCAGCAGACCTCCGAGGCCGTGGGATTGCGCAATCGGATAAAGGATGACAACGAACGCGGCGGTCGGGCCGGAGATGCTGAACCGGCTGCCGCCCAACAGGGCGATCAGAAAACCGGCGATGAATGCAGTGTAGAGTCCATACTGGGGCGGTACACCGCTGGCGATGGCCAGCGCCATGGCCAGCGGGATCGCAATAATACCCACCGTCAGACCGGCCATCACGTCCCGTGAAAAGCGCCGGCCAGTATATCTCTCATCGAGGCAGGCTTCGCGGAAGCCGTGGGCCAGTCGCAGGGAAAACAGGTGGGCGCGGTGCGGCATGAACGTTCTCAGCTATTGAAACAGTGTTGTTCGCATTATATTCTCACTAAAACATCATTCAATGTTAATCTGGTTAACATGCGACAGGCACGCTTCCAATCAACGATTTCAGGAGAATGACTAACAACCATGGAAAACCGTACAGCCCGTCTGACCCTGCTGATAGATCCACAAAAGAAAGCCGCCTTTGAAGCCCTGTGCAAGGAGGAGGATGTCACGCCATCACAGAAGGTCCGGCAGTTCATTCGCGAATACGTGGAAGCGAGGCTTGGTGAAAACTGGCGGGAAAATCCACCCAAAAGCTGACAACCGACTGTGTTCCGTGGTCGTATATTAGGTCATGAATTCCTTATCCCTTGCCGTGCTATTGCTTACATCCCTGCTCCTTTCGAGCTGCACATCCCTGCCCGACCATCGGACGCAGGTGCTGCCCCCGCATACGCAATACGATGCCATCATCACTGACAATAGAGGAACGCAGCTTTCCATCAACCAACTGGCCAGCCGGTTGCGTTCCGCTGATGTGATCGTTATTGGCGAGTACCATGGCCATCACGGTGCCCACCTGCTGCAATCGCTGCTCCAGTCCGCGCTATACCAGCAGCGCCCGCAACAGGTGCTGACCATGGAGCAGTTCGCCCTGGATGACCAGCAGGAGCTGGACCGTTATCTGGCCGGGAAATCCGGTGAGTCCGAATTGATTGCCGATACCGACGCCTGGCCCAATTACAAGGCCTCCTACCGCCCCCTGGTGGAGTTTTCCAGGGCCAGGAACATTCCGGTTATTGCCGCCAATGCGCCTGCCGATATCGTTCGCTGTATCGGTCGCACGGGCGAGGACTACCTGGAGTCCCTGGAGCCGGCCGCACGCAATCAGCTACCCGAAACGCCATTCCTGGATACTCCGGGCTACCGGGAAAAGTTCTTTAAAACAATGGGAGCAAACCACGGCGGTGCCAGTGAAGGAGTGGAGAACAGCTACAAGGCGCAACTGTTAAGGGATAACACCATGGCGGATCAGGTTATCAAAGCGCGGCAAAAATACCCCGGGCATCACGTTATTCACCTCACCGGCACCTTCCACGCTGAAAACCGCCTGGGCATGGTGGCGGTGCTGGAGCAGAAACGCCCCGACCTGTCCGTGACTGTCATCAGCCCGGTGTTCTGGCACTCTGGGGATACCTTTCCGAGCCTGGTCGAATCCCATCAGGAGAAAGGGGATTTCCTGTACTTCCTGCAACCCCTGCCGCAGGAATACGCTGACAACGAACGCCATCGCAATGCCATTATGGCGCAGTTCCGCCAGGCCGCCGACATTTCCTGTGACTGATATGATGGAACACTGCAGTACTGGCCGGTTGCCTACGCCCGGACCTGGACTTACGTACGATCCAGGATCGCCTGACACACTCGCCGATCACTCTCGCTGAACAGCACAAATCGCACCTTGCGCACCCGGGGGCACTCCGGGGCAGACTCACGAAGCGCGCGCACGGCAACGACAAGCGCGTCTTCAAGCGGATAACCGAACGCCCCGGCGGAGATGGCGGGAAACGCCACGGACTCGAGCCCGGCCTGCTCGGCCAGCTTCAGCGCGTTACGGTAGCAATCCGCCAGCAATCGGTCTGAAGGTTCGTCGACACCGTAAACCGGCCCCAGACAATGAATAATGTGGGTATTCGGCATGTCATGGGCGGCAGTAATCACCGCTTCACCGGGCTTTATCGGCGCCTTGGCACGACACTCTTCCGCCAGCCCCGGCCCGGCGGCAGCGTGAATCGCGCCGGCAACGCCACCGCCAGGCATAAGACGGGCATTGGCGGCATTAACCACCGCGTTCATGTCAGGCTGATGGGCAATATCGCCCTGAATACATTCAATGGAGAAATCCGTCATCGCTGTTCTCCTCTCCTGTCATGTCGGCAGCTCCCGGTGGACTATTGGGTCTGCACCATTTCGTCCGTTACCTGATAGCCACCCGACAACCAATGGACAATTTCCTCAGCACCGGCGTGGGAATACCCCCGGTACTTTTGCAAAAGAGCCTGCGTTTTTTCTTCGCTGAGCCGATGGAGGCCTGCATCCTGCAGAAGCAGCAGGTCCGCCATCACCTCGTCGGCGAGATCCATGCCCAATACTTCTCGCGCGGCATGGCGTAAAGCCTGCCCATACTGGTAATCCGGCCCCTGGCGGTAGCTTTCCGCCAGGGTAATGGCGGGAATGCCGGTGAGGGTTGGCTGCAGTGCGGGGTTGATGGCATGACCTGCCAGATAAGCAGCATTCGCCGCGGGCCGGCCAGTAAACCCCCGAAGGTGCAGGTGCCGCGACATACGGTCGCCGTCATTGACCGGGTAGTTATCCCACAACAAGGGCTTACGACCGAGAGCCTTGCCGATCCGCTTAAGGTGCCCCGGCGACACCTCCCGCGAACAGACCTCTTCCCCGGTCCAGAACACCCGGATTGCGGGGTCCAGCCTGTCGCCCAGGGTGGTCAGATAATCGCTGGGGCGCTCTCCGAACACCCGGTCCAGTACCGGGTCATCGGAATAGTAGCTGGGGCAGATAGTCAGCAATTCCGCATGGGTCCGGTCACGGATCCAGTGCACGATGTCTACCTGCCGGGATGCCAGGTCCGGGGTGTCGCTGCGCATGTCATCAAACAGGATGGCCAGTTCCTGAACTCCGATTTCATCCAGGAACGCCAGCTTTGTTGTCAGGGCCTGCCGCGCCGCATCATTGAAGTCGTTGAACACTTCAAACGGGCTCAGGCCAACCCCGAACCGTACCCCATGCCTGCGGCAAAAATGGGCAAAATCCGCCAGCGCGACCGCCGTGTCCTGAGGATGAGGCTCATCCCAGCGCCGACGCAGGAAGGCGTCGGCCTTGGGGGCATACAGGTAAAACCGGTAACCGTGAGGTTCCAGCGCCATCACCAGCTCCTTCCGCTCCTCCCAGCTCCACAGGGGACCGTAAAAACCTTCGATGATTCCAAGTTCCGTACTCATGGTTCCCTCCCGATACAAGCAGGTTAATGCATCTTAAGCCGGTGGCAAGGCAATGGTATATCTGACTAGTACTGCAATGCCCCAAAGCAGGCTACTATAGCCTGAAGCTCCACGGAATCGTGATTATGGCGGAATCCTCACAACGGCTGGCTGCGCTTGATGCACTCCGGGGCATCGCTGCCCTCGGCGTGGTGCTGTTTCATTACCTGCCCTATTACGACCAGCTGTACGGCCATACGTTCAGCCCGCCGTCCGTGCTGGATGTCGGCCGCTACGGCGTCCACCTGTTCTTCATCCTGAGCGGTTTTGTGATCTTCATGACCCTGGAACGAACCCGCACCGCTGGCTGGTTCGGACTGGCACGGGCCTTCCGGCTAATGCCGGCGTTATGGGCCGGCATCGCCATCACCTTCCTACTGGTTCACACCCTGGGGCCGGCGGACCGTGCGGTCAGCTTCGGCAGTGCTTTGTTGAACGTCACCCTGCTGCACGAGTACCTGGAATATCCGCATGTTGACGGTGCCTACTGGAGCCTGGTGATTGAAGCCACCTTCTACTGCTGGATCGCACTGCTGTTCTATGGACTGAAGGCATGGGAACGCATGCGCATCGCACTCTGGCTCTGGGTGGCGATCAGCTATGCCGGCGTCATCTGGTGGAAAGCCATCCCCGATGCCCTGGATTTCCTGGTCAAGGATCTGCTGTTCGTGAAGTACGCACCGCTGTTTGTCAGTGGCATGCTGATCTACCGCTGGCATCAGCACGGCAGGCCCGCCGCGCCGGACCTTTTGCTGTTAGGCCTGTCAATCGGCCATGCCGTTTTGGCGTACAAGGCACCATTCAATATCTTCGTGCTTGGCTGCTACGGGGTCTTCGCGCTCGCCGTGGCGGGCTACCTCAATGCGCTGGCCAACCGCCCCATGCTTTGGCTAGGCAGCCTGTCCTATGCCCTGTACCTGGTTCATCAGAACATTGGCTATGGCGTCATCGCCTGGGGGTACAATGCGGGCCTGCCCGGCTGGGCCGGTGTCTGCCTGGCGCTATTACTGGCGCTCACACTGGCCGCCGCCATCCACTACACCATCGAAAAGCCTGCCCTGGCGTGGTTCCGGGAGATGCGCGGGCGGTCCCCGAAACATTTACATTCGTTACCCTAACCCCCTACGACCTATGTCGTAGGGGGAGGGTATTTCCGTTCCGTTTCCTAACGATTACTGCTACTTTGAACTAGAGTTAAGAGCTGTTGATCCCAAACGGATAACGCTCCGGCAACACCCTAAAAAGACAATAACCAAACCAGAGGATAGAAGAGCAATGAAGATCCGTTCTGTTCTTTCCGCTACTGTGCTGGCAGTCGCAACTACCCTTGCCTCCGCACAGGCGCTCGCCCAAGACACCTTCACACTCCGTCTCGCCGAAACCTGGGGACCAAACTTCCCTATTTTCGGTGACACCACCAAGCGCTTCGCCGAAACCGTTGAGAAAATGTCCGACGGTCGACTGAAAGTCCGCATTGACTCCGCCAACAAGCACAAAGCCCCGTTCGGTGTCTTTGACATGGTCAAGGCTGGCCAGTACGACATGGGCCACTCCGCGTCCTATTACTGGAAAGGCAAGGTTCCTGAAACCCTGTTCTTCACCAGCATGCCCTTCGGCATGAATGCCATGGAGCAGTACGCCTGGTTCTACCACGGCGGCGGCATGGAGCTGATGCAGGAAGTGTATGAGCCCCACAACATGCTGTCTTTCCCAGGGGGTAACACCGGCGTGCAGATGGGCGGCTGGTTCCGTGAGGAAATCAAATCTCTGGAAGACCTGGAAGGCCTTAAAATGCGCATTCCCGGGTTCGCCGGCGAGGTCTTTGCAGAGGTGGGCGTCAACCCGACCAACATCGCCCCGGGCGAACTCTATACCGCCCTTGAGCGCAACACCATCGATGCGGTTGAGTGGGTAGGTCCAGCTCTGGATCTGCGTTTAGGCTTCCAGCAGATTGCCGACTATTACTACACCGGCTGGCACGAACCCGCGACCGAACTGCAGTTCCTGGTGAACAAGCGCGTATGGGAAAAACTGCCGGCGGATCTGCAGGAAATCATGCGTGTGGCCATGCGCACCGCGTCCTACGACATGTTGGTGCACTCCCAGCATGAAAACGCCAAAGCCTGGGCAAACATCAAGGAAGAATATCCGAACGTGCAGATCAAACAGTTCCCGGATGACATTTTCCAGGCGATGTACGATGCCAACAAGAAACTGCTGAAGGAATCCGCTGAAGGCAGCGAGATGGCGGCCAAAATCATCGAGTCCCAGCAGAACTACCTCGAGCAGAGCCGCGCCTATACAGATATTTCTGAGCGTGCGTACCTCAACACCATGACCGAAGTTGAGTAAGATATAGGCATTAACAAAGCCGGGATCGCTCGAGCGGTGATCCCGGCTTTGTCGTTTATAGCAACGAAAAATCGCCAGGCCATCTGGCGGAGGATCATCAATGCGGTGGATTATCAAACTGGACGAGGGCCTGGCCCGTCTGTCCATTCTCTGCGGCTGGATTGCCTGTGTCGCAATGATACTGATGGCAGCCAACGTTTTTTACGATGTTGTTGCCCGCTACGCTTTCAATGACGTTTCAATCGGCATGCAGGAAATGGAATGGCACCTTTATTCGGTGGTCTTTCTGTTCGGCATTCCCTACGCCCTGCGCACAGACGGACACGTGCGGGTGGATGTGTTCTACACCCGCTGGAGCAATAAAGCCAAAGCATGGGTCAATCTGGTGGGGGCGTTCATTTTTGTCATCCCGTTCGCCTACCTGATTGGCACCTATGGCTACGAATTCGCCCTGGACTCCTACAACATGGGTGAAGGCAGCGGCGATCCCGGCGGTCTTCCCCATCGCTGGATCATCAAGTCCGTTATCCCCCTGACGGCCATATTCACCGCCATCGCCGGCCTTAACATGGCGACCTTCGCACTGCGCGTGATGTCCGGTGAAAAAGAATACGAAGGCGAACACAGCGCAGGGGGACTGGCATGATCGGTATGATAATGTTTGGTGTGGCCCTCATCATGCTGATGCTGGGCTTCCCCGTAGCGTTCACCTTTGGTGGTGTGGCGCTCTTCTTCGGCATATTTGCCGAGGGCATGGACCTGTTTGCCTTCATGCCCTACCGCATCATGAGCGTGATGCAGAATACCGTGCTGATGGCTGTGCCCCTGTTCATCTTCATGGGTGTTGTGCTGCAGCGCACCCGGCTGGCGGAACAGCTGCTCACGTCCATGGGGCGCCTGTTTGGCGGCCTGCCCGGCGGTCTGGCAATCTCCACCATCCTGGTGGGCGCACTGCTCGCCGCCTCGACCGGCGTCGTTGGTGCAAGCGTTGTGGCCATGGGTCTGATCTCATTACCGGTAATGCTGGCTCACAAATACGACAAGCGTCTTGCGACCGGAACCATTTGCGCCTCCGGTACTCTGGGACAGATCGTGCCACCCTCGATCATACTGATCATTCTGGGTGACGTACTCGGCCTGCCGGTGGGCGACCTGTTCAAGGCCGCAGTTTGGCCCGGCGTCGTGCTGATCGGCCTGTACATTGGCTACATCCTGATCATGACGCGCTTCAAACCGGAAACGGCACCGGCCATGCCTGATGAAAGCGGCGTATCCCGTAAACAGGAAGTTTTCAATGCGCTGCTGGCCATCATTCCGCCGCTGGCACTGATCGTCGTGGTGCTAGGTTCAATTTTCACCGGTATTGCCACACCCACTGAATCCTCTGCACTGGGCGGCGTGGGAGCTGTCGTTCTGGCGATTATCTATCGGCAGTTTTCCTTCAAAATGGTATGGGATGCCTCCAAGGATACCGTCAAGGTCACTGCCATGGTGTTCGCCATCCTGATCGGTGCCACCGCGTTCTCCATGGTATTCAGCTACACCGGCGGCGACTACCTGCTGGAAGAATGGTTGCTGCAGCTGCCGGGCGAGAAATGGGGCTTTATCATCCTGGCCATGCTGGTCATTCTGGTACTGGGTTTCTTTATCGATTTCGTGGAGATATCGTTCATCATCGTGCCGATCCTGGCGCCGGTGGCTGAAGCCCTGGGCATCAACATGCTGTGGTTTGCCATCCTCATCGCCATGAACCTGCAAACCAGTTTCCTGACCCCCCCATTCGGGTTCTCGTTGTTCTACCTCAAGGGAGTCGCCCCACCCAATGTCCGGACAACAGACATTTACAAAGGGGTTCTTCCCTTCATTCTGCTGCAGATGCTGGTACTTGCGCTCATCGTCATCTTCCCGGAAATGTTCGGGATGAGTTCTTCCTACTGACCCAGACCAGGGCCGGAGCCTCTCCGGCCCTTCTCCTTCTGCCATTCCAGGCGCTTGATCAACCGACAGCTATTCGGTTGATCAATATCTTTAATACCCCCTCCACATGACAAAACCTGATCGTTTTCTATACTGAATCAATAAGAAGGCGCTTCTCCGCTATGATTTCGGGACACGCCCTGTCCGCTGAACCATCATTTTATGAGGTCGGACGAACCTCGTGATAAACCGGCAACCAAAGGGAGACGGGAATTCATGAATCAGAGCACTGCCCGGAAAACGGACGATTCCAGTCAACAGAACGATGAGAAAGCCCACGTTCTGAAGCTCCCCCTGGAAGAGCTCCAGGTTGACCGTGAACCTCATTCCTATGAACTCTGGCTGGTCGCCAAGTTGATGCGCATGGCCGGCTCACCTCCGGTCCGGCTCCGGCTTTGGAATGACGAGGTCATTGAACCGGAGGCCGGTGAAGCCCGCTTCACCATTCGTCTGACCGATCCGAAAGCTCTGTATTCCCTGGTGACCAACCCCAATCTGGCATTTGGCGATCTCTATAGCGCCGGTCGCCTTGAGGTCGAGGGCGATCTGCCAGACCTGATGGAAGCACTTTACCGCGCTGTTCACCAGGCCCGCCAGCGCTGGCCCAAGTGGCTTGATGCGCTATGGCGCAATCATAATCCCCGGCCGACCGGCATTTCCGAGGCCAAGGAGAACATCCACCACCACTACGATCTCGGCAACGAGTTCTACCGGCTTTGGCTGGACGAGGCCGAGATGCAATATACCTGCGCCTATTACGAACGTCCTGATCTCACCCTGGAGCAGGCACAGCTGGCCAAGCTGGAACATGTCTGTCGCAAGCTCCGCCTGAAGCCCGGCATGACCGTGGTGGAAGCTGGTTGCGGCTGGGGTGGCCTCGCCCGCTACATGGCCAGGAATTACGGTGTGAAGGTGCATGCCTACAACATTTCAAAGGAACAGCTGGCCTATGCCCGCGAAGAGGCCGAGCGCCAGCAACTGGATCACCTGATTGAGTATGTGGAAGACGATTACCGAAACATTCAGGGTCAGTACGACGCCTTTGTGTCCATTGGCATGCTGGAACACGTCGGCAAGGACAACTACCCGGCACTGTCGGAGCTGATCAAGCGCTCCCTGAAACCGGACGGCATTGCCCTGCTCCACAGCATTGGCCGAAACCGTCCGATGCTGATGAATGCCTGGATCGAAAAACGCATTTTTCCCGGGGCCTACCCCCCCAGCATTGGCGAATTCATGACCCTCTGCGAACACGGAGATTTTTCCGTTCTGGATGTGGAAAACCTGCGCCTGCATTACGCCCAGACCCTGACCCACTGGATGGATCGTTTCACCGGAAGGGAAAACCAGGTAACCGATATGTACGACGAGCATTTCACCCGCGCCTGGCGTATGTACCTGGCCGGTTCCATTGCTGCTTTCCGTGCCGGCTCACTACAGCTGTTTCAGGTGGTATTCACCCATGGCGACAATAACCGGTTACCTCAGAACCGGCAGGATCTCTACACTTTCCCGGCAGCTCCGGAGGCCCGTTAATGGATTACTACGACCTGATCATTGTTGGTGCCGGCCCGGCCGGGTCGACCCTGGCCCATTCACTGCAGGACAGCGGCAAGCGCATTCTTGTCATCGACAAAAAAACCTTCCCACGGGACAAAACCTGCGCGGGCTGGGTCACCCCGGCGGTGATGGCTAGCCTTGGCATCGATACAGCCGACTACGAACAGGAGCGAACCCTGCAACCCATCCGTCGTTTCCGCATCGGTATGATGGGCCAGCCAGCGGTGGAGAATAATCATGGCGACGTGGTCAGCTACGGCATTCGCCGCTGCGAGTTCGACCATTACCTGCTGAGCCGGGTGACCGCTTCACAGGAACTCGGCACCCCGGTCAAATCCATTACCAGGAAAAACGGCAACTGGGTGGTCAATGACACCTGGGAGGCACCACTCATTGTCGGCGCCGGTGGCCACTTCTGCCCGGTTGCCAAGCTCCTGGGCGATGGCCCAGGAGGCCATGAAACTGTGGTCGCCGCCAAAGAAGTCGAGTTTGAAATGACGCCGGAACAATCCGAGGTTTGCGAGGCCCGGGGAGACACACCGGAACTCTGGTTCTGCCGGGACCTGAAAGGTTATGCCTGGGTCTTCCGCAAGGGCAATTTCCTGAATATTGGCCTGGGCCGCGAAGACAACCACAAGCTCACCGAGCACCTGGAACGATTTGTGGAGGAAATGAAAGCCAGCGGACGTATCCCGGCAGATTTGCCCGGGCGCTTCAAAGGCCATGCCTATCTATTGTACGACCACGCGGAGCGCCCCCTGGTGGACGATGGCGTGATATTGATCGGGGATTCCGCCGGCCTGGCTTACACCCAGAGCGGGGAAGGTATCCGCCCGGCCATCGAATCCGCACTGATCGCCGCCCAGGTTATCCGCGATGCCGATGATTATTCAGCCCAGACACTGCAGGCCTATGGTGAAACCATCGCCCAACGGTTTGGCAACCGCGTATCAGAGACGGAACAGGGCTGGCAGTTACCGGAATGGGTCAAAGTACCACTGGCCAGCACTCTGATGCGCTCACACTGGTTTACCCGCAAGGTTGTGACTGAGAAGTGGTTCCTGCATCAGGAGGTGCCGCCACTGGATGTCGCGGTTTAAGAGCGGAGACAAAAAAGCCGGGGCAATTGCCCCGGCAAACAATGACGCCAACACGATACAGCGTTTCTTTACTTCAGCACTTCGGTCTTACATAGAGAACTTGTGTTCAAAGCCCACACCGAAGGTGGTGTCTTCCTGATCTCCGATGTCCTGTTCTACCTGTGAGAAGTAGGCGTAGACCTTGCTCTTCTTGGCAAGCCTGTAATCAGCACCAACGCCAATAAGAGTCAGCTCTTCGTCTGAAAGGTCCGCTTTGGTCAGGCCATACTGGGCTTTCAGTTTCACCCGGTCGAACTTCACGGCACCGCTAATCAGATAGCTGTCTTCCTCACCTTCACCGTCTTCCTCTTCAGCCAACTGGTACAAGGCGCCAAGCTCGAACATGTCGAGCCGAACCAGGCCAGTGGCACGCAGAATGTTCAATCGACCATCCATCGTGGAATCAGCAACCAGCTCATCCTCAATCTCGGAGTCATAGGCAAGGGAGCCGTAGAACATGCCCTGATCAAATACGATGGAACTGGAGACCGCGTCGGCAACACCATTCTCGTCTGTACCCTCGTCCTGATCTTCACCCGGAATCAGGGCCACGTTCACGGACAACGCATCTGCAAACCTGGGAGTGCTGTATTGCACAATGTTGCTGGTGCGGTTCTCACCGGCCATGATGTTCTTGATGTCACCCTGCAGGTCATTGAACTGGTCGACTTTGCCTTGAGCTACTTTTAGCGGTGTATCAAATTTACCGGCAATCAGAGTGCCCATGGCGTCATGGGTAAAGCCGCCATAGATGTTGCGCTGGCTGAAGGTCTCACCGTCCTTGTCACCATCATCAACCGAGATTTCGAATTCTGCCTTGTAGACCGCCTTGATCTGGTTGAAATCAAGATCCAGGTCACCTTTGACACCCAG
The DNA here is from genome assembly GCF_050379435.1 of Marinobacter sp. DUT-3. Classification (NCBI taxonomy): domain Bacteria; kingdom Pseudomonadati; phylum Pseudomonadota; class Gammaproteobacteria; order Pseudomonadales; family Marinobacteraceae; genus Marinobacter; species Marinobacter sp. DUT-3. The sequence goes on along the minus strand of NZ_JBNRMG010000010.1, from coordinate 16,897 downwards.
GCGCGATGCATTGCTCTGAAGCTTCCAGGCATCTTCTACATCGTTATCCTGGTTTTCGTAGGACACGTTGGCCTTGCCGTATACGATCGGTCCCTTGTCAGCCATTGCAACGGAGGGCGCAACAACCATGGAACCGATAGCCAGAGCCAGCAATTGCTTTTTCATTCGTTTGTTCTCCATCAGTGATCACGTTTGATCGGTGTTGAATTTCGTGATCACACTATGGAGAGGGTTTATTAACTATTTGTTAATCAAATATGGCGGTTTAGTGACCATTGCTGCCAACGGAGGCTCAACGGACCGGCAAAAAAAATGGCGGCCCGGGGCCGCCACCAATTCAATGTACCTAACGCTGATTACTGACCGAGATAGCTGCGGTACATCCAGACCGTTTTTTCCTGCTGCGAGATGTAATCGCTCATCAGCGCAACCGTACCTTCGTCGTCCGCATCGCCGGCGAGGCTCAGCAGTTCACGCTGCTTGCCGATCAGTTTGGCGAAGCTTTCCACAATGTTCTCCATGGCCACCTTGCCATCGGAGACGTCCTTGCGCTCAGGCACTTCGGATTTCTCGATGTAGGTGCTGTATGCGTGTGCCGGGCGATGTCCGAGAGTCAGCACGCGCTCGGCGATCTCGTCGATCTTCAGTAGCAGATCGTCGTACAGCTCTTCGAATTTCACGTGAAGCTCGAAGAAGTTGTCACCTTTAATGTTCCAGTGATAACCACGAACGTTCATGTAGAAGATTTGGTAGTTCGACAGCAGATCGTTCAGGGCGTTGGCGAGTTGTTCGGTCTTTGCCGTGTCCAGACCAATGAAATTTTTACCCATAACATGCCTCCTTGACAGTTACTGAAATAAATCTGACTCCAAATATAAGCCAGAAGATTGAAATTAGTGAAGTTTAGAGTCCCAATTCATTCGATAGCCAAACTTTATCATTATCGATACGATCAGAACCACAAACTATAAATAGGTGACGACTATCAAAACCCCATAGATAATTTATTTAAAAATGATTATCACTTCCCTTTAAATGGGCATATCAACATCACCTACGCGGAGTTGAACATGAGCGCGCTCAAACTGTTTATCCACGACCACGGAGCAAAGGGCGACAACTCGCTGATGAAAACGATCACCTTTGCAATCACTCATTTTACCGTGGCCTTCAGTGTTGCATTTGTGCTGACCGGTGACCTCGTCATCGGCAGCCTGATTGCCATGGTGGAGCCGGCTATCAATACCGTTGCCTACTTCTTTCACGAGAAAATCTGGGCGCGCCGTACTCAGCTTGCACAACAAGTGGCTACCCACCGGGGCCACAGTCCATGCAGCGTGTGATCACCTCTGGGCCGATATTGAGGTTGCGATTGAGAGCCCGCAGTGCGGTTCTCACCCCCTCCTCAATAACCGGGTGGTAGAACGGCATGTCCAGCATCTCGCTCACCGTCATCCGTCTCTGCACGCACCAGGCCAGGAGATGGCCGATGTGTTCTGCGGCGGGACCAAACATTTCTGCTCCCAGAAACTGGCCACTGCCCTGTTCGCCATAAACTCTCAGTAGTCCGGCATTTTTGCCGATCACCCGGCTACGCCCCTGATCCTCGAACGACACCTCGCCTACCGCGAAACAGCCCTGGCAACGCTGATCCACCTGATCAATGGTCATACCTACCGTTGCAATCTGCGGGTCGGTAAACACCACCGCCAGCGGCGTGCGCCGTAATCCCGCGCGGACATCCGGATAGCGCCCGGCATTGCCACCGGCAATTCGGCCTTCATCCGCGGCTTCATGGAGCAGCGGGGTGTCGTTATTGGCGTCACCGGCAATAAAGATATGACTGTCGCCACACCTCATGGTGTACTGATTGAACAGCGGCGCACCGCGCTCATCCAGCTCCAACCCGGCATTCTGGATATCCAGGTGGTCCAGATTCGGTTTCCGCCCGGTGGCTGCCAGTACGTAATCAAAGGTTTCAGTCGCCTCGCCTTTGTGCTGATCCGCGAAGGTGATAGCGACCCCATCGTCGGTTCGGACCACGGCTTTAACGTCTGCATCCGGGTCCAGCGGAAATTCCCGGTTGAAGGTTGCCAGGGCATAATCGCGGATTCGCTTCTCGTGAATCGGGCCCACGGCGCCGCCAACACCGAACATGCGCACGCGAACACCCAGCCGGCTCAGCGCCTGCCCCAGCTCAAGACCAATAACCCCCGGCCCGAACACCGCAACCGACGCCGGCAACTCCTCCCACTCAAAGATGTCATCGTTGACGATCAGGCGGTCCTCTGCCTCTTTCAGGAAACCCGGAATATTGGGGCGGGATCCCGTCGCCAGAACGATCCGGTCCGCGACAACTTCAACCGTTTCATCAACGACCAGGCGACGAGCATCCACAAACCGGGCATGCCCCCAAAGCCGGTGGGCTTCCGGCATCTCGTCGATGGTTTCCTGGACAAACCCGACAAAACGGTCACGCTCGCGGCGCACCCGCTCCATGACGGCCTTGCCATCAATACGCACTTCGCCGGGATAAATACCAAAAACCGGTCCCTGCGTCATACCGTAGGCGCTGTCCGCTGCGGCAATCAGCAGCTTGCTGGGCATGCAGCCAACGCGGGCGCAGGTAGTGCCATACTGACCGCCCTCAATCAGCACCACGCTGTCGGTGTGACCACGTGCCGCGCGATAGGCCCCCATGCCGGCAGTGCCGGCCCCGATAATCGCAACGTCTACCGTGAGTCTGTCCATCACTGCGCCTCCTGCTGACTATCCGTTCACTATGGTCTTCGTCAGTATAGCCGGCAAATTTTGTTGCCTTTCACACAGGATATTTTCCGCGATCGCTTATATCCTTACCGGCACTCAGAAAAGCTTTTACCTCTATCCGGCTTACCAGAGGAGTACATCGAATGCAGACATACGGTGCCGAATTCGCAACCGTGGCGCTGGTTCACCTGTTGGCGGTGGCCAGTCCGGGCCCCGATTTTGCGATCATGCTTCGCCAGGCGTTGTGTCAGAGTCGGCGTAATGCCCTGCTCTGCGCTACCGGCATTGGCCTCGGCATCCTGGTGCACGTCACCTATTCACTGTTGGGGATTGGCATTCTGATTCAACAGTCGTTGCTGTTGTTTAATGTTCTCAAGGTGATTGGCGCGCTGTACCTGACGTGGATAGCGGTGCAATGCCTGAGATCCCGGGCGGGCGGCATTCATGTTGAAGCGGGCAACCGAACGTCACAAACCGGATTTGCAGCGTTCAGGCTGGGGTTCCTGACCAACGCACTGAACCCCAAGGCTACCCTGTTCTTCGTATCACTGTTTTCAGTGGTGATCAGTCCCGACACGCCCATCGCACTGCAAACCGCCTATGGCCTCTACATGGCCGTGGCCACCGGCCTGTGGTTTGCCCTCGTCGCCACATTCTTCACCCTGCCCAGGGTAAGGCGCGGCTTTAACCGGTTCGGCCACTGGCTCGACCGGATGATGGGTGGCGTATTGCTGCTCCTGGCCGGGCAACTGCTGTTTTCTACAGTGAGCGGATCAGAGCCTCCGTCTGGGCCCAGCCAATACACGGATCGGTAATGGAGCAGCCGTATTTCAGATCGGCGCCGTCATCCTGACGCCCCGGCTCCAGGAAGCTTTCCAGCATCAGACCGCGAATGCAGGCGTTGCCGGCGGCCTTCTGGGCCATGACTTCCCGGGCAATGTCCAACTGACGATCCGCCTGCTTGCGGGCATTATCGTGACTGCAGTCCACCATCACTGCGGTGGATACACCGGCACCGGACAGCGACTCAATCGCCAGACCAATGCTATCGGCGTCGTAGTTGGTGATGCCCCGCCCGCCCCGCAGGACCAGATGAGTATCCGGATTGCCCTCGGTGGTGATCATTGCCGGGACGCCGGTGCTGGCAACGCCCAGAAGATGATGGGAATGAGCAGCGGATTTCATCGCGTTGATGGCCACTGTCACGCCCCCATCGGTGCCATTCTTGAAACCGACAGGCATAGGCAGACCACTGACCAGCTCCCGGTGAACCTGGGACTCCGTGGTGCGGGCGCCAATGGCGCTCCAACTGATCAGGTCACCCAGGTAATCCATCGCAAGGGGGCTAAGCGCCTCGGTCGCCAGCGGCAGGCCGGATTCCGCCAGATTCAGCAACAGCCGGCGTGACCGCACCAACCCCTCGCTGAGATTACCGGCCCCGGTACGATCCGGGTCGTACAACAGCCCTTTCCAGCCCACGGTGGTTCTGGGTTTTTCCAGGTAGGCCCGCATCACAATCAGGAAACGGTCACTGACGGCCTCCGCCAGGCCGCTAAGCTTGTCCGCGTACTCCAGAGCAGCCACCTCGTCATGAATCGAGCAGGGGCCGATCACAATCAAAGTGCGCGGGTCTTCGCCACGGAGTACCCGGCGAATAGCGCTGCGGTGGCGGAGAATCTGGCGTTCGATGGCGGGAGTCACTGGCAGGTGCGTTCTCAGCTCTGCGGCTGTCGGGAGAATGTCTTCCCTGCGGCTCGCCGCCGTGGACGTATCCTCGCGGCCCTGTTCACTCAGGGTGTCGATATTCAGTGGCATGTTCATGTCAGTTTTCCGTTTCCCTGTGTCAGAATCAAAAAAGCCCCGGCTGGGTGGGCTACCAGTCGGGGCTTCTTCGAGTCCGGTGGCAGCCTGGGTTTTGCCGGGCTGCCTTCCTCGTAATTCAGTCGATGAAGATCTTATGGGCGGCCCTGGCTCTGGCTAAAATAAAAGCCATAACCAAACCACCAGAAAAACACAGCAGCGACCGCAGCTGCCGGTTTCGCACCGAAAGCTTGCAGAACATTCAATTGACAGATCGCGTGTGTAGTCTTCATGCTTTTCAATATATACCCCGGCTTTTCGGCTTTGCAACCCGCAAACCCGATTTTAATGGAATCTTTTACCGTGACCGCGATAAAAACCAAACAGACTTCCCACCGGACCGGGGCAATCATGGCCCTGTGGCTACTACTGTTCGCCACCCCTCTCTCCGCACTGGCGGCAACAGAGGCTCGTACCTACCAGCTCAACAACCGCTCCTCGGAGCAGGTGGCCGCGCAAGTCAGGGAGTTGTACCCGGATGGCCAGGTTGCCATCACCGCCAGGGGGCGGCAGATGATCGTGCGGGGAGAGCCGGAGGTGTTGGACGAAATTGGATCCCTGGTGCAAACCATGGATGTCGCCCCGGTACAGATGCGGATCACCGTGCGGACCCGCAGCAACCTGGATGCCAAAAGCGGAGGTGGCGGCATCACCGTGAACAACGGCCAGGCCCATGCCCATGTTGAGCGCAAAGTCACGACAACGCGCCGCAACCAGGAACGTACCCTGGTGGTACAGGATGGTCAGTCAGCCCACATCCATTCCGGACAGGTACAAACCGTTCCCATCGCCATCCGGGGTGGGCGCAACCCCGCAGCCATCCTAGGACAGGTAGAGACACGCAGTGGCTTCCTGGTCAGCCCACAGGTTATTTCCGACCAGACCATTGAACTCAATATTGTCTCATTCGAGGAAGACCCGGCGGATGATATCCCCGGCTATGAAACCGAAGCCCTGATGACCATTCGGCGGGTGGATCCCGGGCAGTGGGTCGAGCTCGGCAGCACCCGACGCAGTCAGTCCGGCAACCGTTCCGGCATCACCTATCGGGTTGGCGGCGACCAGAGGGAAAACCAGACCGTTGAAGTTCGGGTAGAGATACTCTGACCCATCAGGCGGCCGTTTTGCGTGATGTAAGCAACGTCGCTTTTGCTTCATTCACCTTGGCCGCCAGGTAATCATTACCGCCGCGATCAGGATGGAGCTTCTGCATCAGTCGCCGATGAGCCATGATCACCTCATCCTCTGAACACTGCGGAGACACCCCGAGGATATCGCAGGCTTCACGCACGGACATCGGCCCGACTCCGCCCCCCTGCCCCACACCACCGGACCAGGCACCACCGGCGCTGGCCCCGTCATTGCCCGAGGGTTTCTGTTGGCGGTATATCCGGTTCACCAAGGGCGCGAACTTCAACAACACTGGCAATTTTCGTAATAAGGGAACCAGCGCCGCCACGACCGCTGTCAGGACATGGACACGTCCGGTTAACACCAGAATGAGAAGTACAGCACCACCAACTACCAGCAGCACTTTCCAGATAGCAGCCTTTCTTCCCTCGGGTGACAGCGATCCCCATTGCTTCAGAACGACAAAGACCGCCACCGCCAGGGCAATACCCAATATCCAATGCATAGTGTAATCCCTTACGATTCACTGGCCGTATTCTGGCATTCAACCGGTGACAAAACACCCCGTTTTTGTATAGGATGCTATTCTATTAATCGCTGTTAAGAATCAGTTACATACTCTCCCCATTAAAGATAAACAGGGACAATCGCCAACAAGCCTGACTGGCCACATTTGGCGATTTCCAAATGGACACTGATACCCAGGACCTGAATTATGCGCACGGCTTCCCGTTTCCTGATCGTCATTATCTTCCTTGGCGTAGTGCTTGGTGGCATTTTCGGCTACAAGTTTTACCAGTTTGGTCAGCTCAAAGAGCAATTGTCGCAGCCACAACCGCCCGCCCAGATTTCCACCACCAAGGCACAGGGCGGGCAATGGACACCCGCCGTCAAGGCCGTGGGCAGCGTCGAGGCCATCAATGGCATTGAAGTGGCCAACGAAGTGCCAGGGGTCATTGAAAGCATCGGTTTTGAGTCCGGCGACACCGTCAGCAAGGGCGATATCCTGATCCGCCTGGACGCCGCCATCGACGAGGCCGCACTGCGGACCCGTCGTGCAGAGGCGCAACTGGCGGAACAGGAGTTCAAGCGGATATCCGACCTGCTCCCGAAACGCGCGGTGTCACAATCCCAGTTCGATGAAGCCAAAGCCAACGTCGATGCTGCCCGTGCCCGGGTCAACGAAGCGGAAGCCCAGTTGAACAAGAAAGTGATTCGCGCCCCCTTCGATGGCACCCTCGGCCTTCGCATGGTCGACCAGGGCGAGTACATCCCCACCGGCACGCCGATTGTCGAAATCAACATGCTGGATCCCATCTATGTGGATTACACACTGTCGGAGAAGGACCTTCCGAGAATCGCAACCGGTTATGACGTTACCGCTACGGTCGCCGCGATTCCGGGGCAAACTTTCGATGGCCAGGTCAGCGCCATCAACACCTCGGTCAACCCGGAAACCCGAACCGTGCGCATTCGCGCCACGCTGGCGAATCCTGAAAATGCCCTGCGGCCCGGCATGTTTACCACCATCCTGACCAAACAGCCAAAGGATCGCGACGTGGTCACCGTGCCCCGGACTGCGATTTCCTATAACACCTATGGCGATTTTGTCTTCGTAGTGGAAGAGAACGACGATGGCAACCTGGTCGTGAACCGCCGGACCGTCCAGACCGGCGAAGTCCGCAACGGCCGTGTTGCCGTAGAGGATGGCCTGAAAGAGGGCGAAGAAGTCGTCGCCAAGGGCCTGCTGAGACTCCGCGCCGGACAGCGGGTGGAAGTACAGGAAAGCAATGACCAGCTGGCGGAGGCATCTGACTAATGCGTTTTACCGACATATTCATTCAGCGCCCCGTCCTGGCGACGGTGGTCAGCCTGCTGATCCTGCTGCTCGGCACCCGGGCAGCCATGGAAATGGAAGTTCGCCAGTATCCCCAGCTGGAAAGCACGACCGTTACCGTGACCACCGCCTATCCGGGCGCCAGCTCGGACCTGGTCAAGGGCTTTATCACCACCCCACTGCAACAGGCCATCGCCGAAGCCAGTGGGATCGACTACCTGACCTCCACCAGTTCCCAGGGGGTTTCCACCATCGAAGCCAAGATGGTGCTTAACTACGATGCCAACGCGGCGCTGTCGGAAATCCAGGCCAAGGTGGCGAGCCAGCGCAACGTATTGCCGGCAGATGCCCAGGACCCGGTCATTTCCTCTACCACCGGGGACTCAACGGCCCTCATGTACATTGCGTTCTACGGCGATGAACTGGGCGTCCCACAGATTACCGACTACCTGACGCGGGTTGTCCAGCCCAAGCTCCAGGCGCTGGCCGGCGTCGGTAAGGCGAACTTGCTGGGGCGCAAGTTCGCCTTGCGCGCCTGGCTTGACCCGGAGCGGCTGTCCGCAGTCGACATGACACCCCAGGAAGTGGTCCAGGTACTGTTACAGAATAACTACCAGGCTGCGGTGGGTAACACCGAGGGCAAGTACACCAAGATCAGCATGACCAGCGATACCGACGTGGGAAGCCTGGACCAGTTCCAGGAGCTGGTGATCAAGGAATCCGATGGTTCCCTGATTCGGCTTAAGGATATCGCCAGGGTTGAACTGGGATCGGAATCTTACGACCAATTGGCGTTGTACAAGGGCCAGCCCGCCACCTATGTCGCCATCGAACTGTCTCCCGGGGCCAACCCGCTGACGGTTGCCAAGCTGGTGAAAGACCAGTTGCCGGATATTGAACGCCAGCTGCCATCTGGCCTGGACGTTCGGCTGGCCTACGACGCGTCAGACTTTATCGACAGCTCCATCAACGAAGTCATCCAGACTCTGGTGGAAGCACTACTCATCGTACTGGTTGTGGTATTCCTGTGTCTGGGTTCCGTCCGTGCAGCGATTGTGCCCTCGGTTGCCGTGCCCTTGTCCCTGGTCGGCGGCGCCTTCGTCATGCTGATGATGGGTTTTTCCCTGAACCTGCTGACACTGCTGTCGATGGTACTTGCCATCGGCCTGGTGGTGGACGACGCCATTATCATGGTGGAGAACGTGCATCGTCACATCGAACAGGGGGAATCCCGGTTTGACGCCGCCATCCACGGTGCCCGGGAAATGGCCGTGCCCATCATCGCCATGACCACCACCCTGGTGGCAGTCTATGCCCCCATTGGGTTTATGGGTGGGCTGGTCGGCTCGCTGTTTACCGAGTTTGCCTTCACTCTGGCGGGCACTGTGGTGATTTCCGGCGTCGTCGCGCTAACACTGTCACCGATGTTGTCCGGAAAGATTCTCAAACCCCATGGCAATCCCGGACGTTTTGAAAAACTGGTGGAGCACTCGTTCAACGGGCTCGCCAACAGCTATAAAGCGGCACTGAGCTCGCTGATGGCAACCAAGTCCGTCGTGATCTTCTTTGCCCTCGTGATACTGGCCTCGATTTACTTCATGGTGATGATGAGCCAGAGCGAACTGGCCCCCACCGAGGACCAGGGCATCCTGTTCTATCAGGGCCTGGCGCCCCAGACGGCGACCCTGGACTACCTAGAGGAGCACGGGGAAGAAGCGCTGGAACGCATGGAACAGGTTCCCGGCTACAGCGAAGACTTCATGATTCTGGGGATTACGGCTCCCAATGCCGTGTTCGGCGGCTTCAAGATGGAAACCTGGGAAAACCGTGATCTGAGCATGTTCGAAGTACAGCCTCAGCTGGACGGTGCGCTCAAACAAATCACCGGGTTGCAGACGGCGGTATTCCCACCGGCATCGCTGCCAGGTTCCGGTGGCGGCCTGCCGTTTCAGTTCGTGATCACCACCGGGGAAGACTACAACCGTCTGAACGACGTTGCCGATGAAATGCTTGGCAAGGCCATGGCCAGTGGCAACTTCATGTTCCTGCAGAAATCCATTGATTTCGATCGTCCGGTGACCCAGATCAAGGTCGACCGTGACCGGGTCGCCGATCTGGGTCTGTCGATGCAGGATGTGGGGCAAGCCATGTCCAGCATGCTCGGTGGTGGCTACATCAACCGCTTCAATATGGAAGGCCGCTCCTACCAGGTCATTCCGCAGGTTGAGCGGGATTTCCGCCTGAGTCCGGACGCACTCAACGACTACTACATCCGCGCTGATAACGGTGAGCTGATCCCTCTCAGCAGTGTCATCAGTTTTGAGGACAAAGTGGAACCGTCCCAGCGTACCCAGTTCAACCAGCTGAACTCGCTGACACTGCAGGGCGTAGTGATGCCAGGGGTGACCATGGGGGATGCCATGGCGTTCATGGAATCCACCGCGGACGAGATATTCCCCCAGGGCTTCACCTCCGATTACACCGGTGAATCCCGACAGTTCGCCAATCAGGGCAGCGCCTTGATGGTCACCTTCTTCCTGTCACTGTTGGTGATTTACCTGGTGCTCGCCGCCCAGTTCGAAAGCTGGCGCGATCCGATCATCATCCTGGTCTCGGTACCCATGTCCGTGGCGGGCGCGATGGCGTTCATTGTGCTCGGATTTGCCACCATGAATATCTACACCCAGGTGGGCCTGATCACCCTGATTGGCGTGGTGTCCAAGAATGGCATCCTGATTGTGGAGTTCGCCAACGCCCTGCAGCTCGACAAGGGACTGAACAAGCGCGAAGCGGTGATCGAAGCGGCGGCCATCCGGTTGCGGCCCATCATCATGACGTCACTGGCACTGATCTTTGCCATGGTGCCGCTGCTGATCGCCATCGGCCCGGGTGCGGAAAGCCGCTTTGCCATCGGCCTGACCATCAGCGCCGGTCTCGGCATCGGCACACTGTTCACCATTTTCGTGTTGCCGGCATTCTACATCCTGCTGGCCCGTGACCATCACGGTTCCGCTGCGGAAGAATACGGTAACGGGGACAGTGACAAGGCATCGGCCCCCGCCCAATGACCCTGGGCACGCTGTTCTGGCTGTTTGTCGCGGGGTTCGCCATCTGGTACTGGTGGCGGGCCAAGGCGATCAAGGACTTCGTCCTGCAGGCAGCCAGGAACTATTGCAAGAAAATGGATGTAATGCTGTTGGACGACGCCGTCTACCTGCGAGGACTGTGGTTCAAGCGGGATGAGGCCGGGCGCCTTCGCGTGTGGCGGCGTTTTCTGTTCGATTTTACCTCTACCGGAGAGGAAAGGTACGTGGGCCGCGTCATCATGCTCGGCCCGCGCATCCTGCATATGGAGCTGGAACCACACCGACTTAACTGATTTATGCCCCCTGCTGTACCATGCCGTGCAGAAAACGGGCAGGATGGCTATACTGCAACCGCCGGTAAGACACTCACACGACTTGAGACCCCACACCCCCGATGCTGTTGCAATTGACGTCCGGAATACTCTTTCTGATGCTCTCAAGCCCGTTGCTTGCAGAGAGGCCCAGTCTCAACATTGCCACCTCCCAGTACCCCCCGTTCGAATACCTTGAAGAAGGGAAGCTGGTCGGCGAAGACGTGGAAACCATCCAGAACGTTGTTGAGCGCATGGGTATGGAACCGTCGTTTGTTGTACTCCCCTGGATCAGGGCGGAAGCGAGGGTCAGAAGCGGCAAGTCGGATCTTCTGTTTACCCTGACCCGCTCGGAACAGCGCGAACGCCACTACTACTTTACCGCCCCCATCAACACCGCCCGTGACGTCTTCTTCAAGCGTTCAGACATGGAGTTTGAGTGGCAGACTTTCGATGACCTGGAAGGCATGAGAGTGGGACTGTCGTCGTCCTACAGTTACGCACCCGAATTCATGGCCTGGCTGGACACCGCAAACGTGGAGGCCATCAGGATCAGCCAGGAGAGGCCGGACCTCACAGGACTGCGGATGCTCGCGTTTGACCGGATTGACCTGTTCATCTGTGAACATTCAGTGTGCAACTTCCTGCTGAAGAAACATCAGGACACCCAAACAGAACTGAAAACCATTGAGGCGGTTCCGGGAACAATTGGCAAGGAGCGAGCGTTCCGTGCGGCGTTTTCACGGCAAAACCCCGAGGGCGAGCAACTCAGGGACCGCTTCAACCAGGCGCTGGCCGAACTCAGGCAGGAAAGCATCGACTGAAGTCGCCGCCTGTCTTCGGCAATCACCTACAAGCAAACACTCACAGATATGCTCAGGTTTCCTATACTGCGAGGATCACCCTCAGAGTCATCCTCAACCAGCAGACCGGGACCATGAACATCAAGACAGATCACCGCTACGCGATTAATCTCAACGTTCGGGGCATTCAGCCTTCCGCCACCCTTCGCATTAATGAGCTGAGCAACCAGCTCCGTTCCGAAGGCCGGGACATCATCAAGCTGGGTCTCGGGCAATCACCGTTTCCGGTGCCGGACCGTGTAGTGAAAGCACTGCAGTATCACGCCCATGAAAAGGACTATCTGCCGGTCAAGGGCCTGAAAGCCCTGCGGGAGTCCATTGCCGGCTACATCAACCGGAGTGAGCGCATGCGCTGCACCTGGGAAGATGTGCTGATTGGGCCGGGCTCCAAGGAACTGCTGTTTATCCTGCAGCTGGCCTACTACGGTGACCTGCTGATTCCGCGCCCGAGCTGGGTGTCCTACGCACCCCAGGCGCGCATTATCGGCCGTTCGGTACACTGGCTGCCAACCCACGCGGAGAACAACTGGCAGCTGACCGCCGAGGAACTGGATATCATCTGCCGGGACGACCCTTCACGTCCGCGCATTCTGATCCTGAATTACCCGTCCAACCCCACTGGCTGCACCTACACCGACGACCAGTTGCTGGCCATCGCCAATGTGGCGCGCAAGTACAACCTGATCCTGCTGTCGGATGAGATCTATGGTGAAGTGCATTTTGAAGGCAAGCACAAATCCATTGCCCGCTATTACCCGGAAGGCACCATTATCAGCACCGGTCTGAGCAAATGGGCCGGCGCCGGTGGCTGGCGTCTGGGGACGTTTATCTTCCCGCCGGAGCTGCGCCCGCTGCAGGACGCCATGGCCATCATCGCCAGTGAAACCTACACCGCCACCAGCGCCCCGATTCAGTATGCCGCCATTGCCGCCTTCAACGGTGGCGACGATATGGACGAATACCTGAAGCAATCGCGGCGGGTGCTGAAGGTGGTGGGTGAATACATGCACCGCCGACTGAGTGAGATGGGCGCGGTTGTCCAGAAGCCGGAAGGGGCCTTCTACCTGTTCCCGGACTTCAACAGTTTCCGCGACGTGCTGGCCAGCAAGGACATCAAGACCAGCCAGGCTTTCTGCCAGGCACTGCTGGAAAACACCGGCGTGGCGATTCTGCCCGCCAGTGATTTCGGTTTCGTTCCGGATCATCTGGGTGCGCGATTGGCGTTCGTCGATTTCAATGGCGCGGAGGCATTGAACCTGGCGGGTGGCGACTACGCAGAACAGGATCTGGACGACGCATTCGTTAAACAGGCCTGTCCCCGCCTCGTCACGGCCATGGACAAGACAGAGAATTGGCTGAGCAGTCTTTCTGATTAGATCTCTGGCTCCTTGCATACCATCGCCTGACGTGGGCGATGGTATGCAGGCTCTTTATCTCAGGCTTTTTGCCAATTTCTCTACGGCATTCCGGCTCAGCGTATGGAGCAATCCCAGATTGGCGTCTGCAGAGGCAATAACAGTAAGTACTAACTTTTCCTTGAGCTTCAGCGTCAGAATAAAGCCATCACTGTTTTCAACAATGACATAACGACAACGCTCCTGCTGAGCTTCCTTGGCAATGGTTTCCCCCAGAGCCAGTACAGAGCCCATCATGGCCGCCAGCTTGGCAGCAGGCATTTCCCTTTTGAAGCGTTTAGTGACGTCGTGTCCATCTACCGTTGAGATGAGAACGCCATACACCGCATGGCTCTGTTCCATCATGTGTCCAAAGACTTCCTGGCAGAAATTCTCTCCACTCTCACTGATTCTAGGCTGGTTCATGATTCCATTCCGGTCCAGAGTCTTGCTCATGCAAACTCGATAGTTGAAATAAGTGCGTTGATCATCAGGCTGACATCCTCTTTTTTCCGAACATCCACTTCCAGAATCGGAAAAACAGTGCCCCATCGATCCAGCCTCTCGTAAAAGTCATCGAGGCTGGGAGAATCAAATTCGTCCCGTCTTGTCAGGCCGATAACCACCCCGGTTTCTTCAATAAAATCGGCAAAATTTTCCAGATACATGTCCATATCGGCCAGCGGGTCATCCCGGCTGCAATCAACCAGTAAGATCAGGCCGAGGCCGCCCTGCACCAGGATTTTCCACATAAACTCAAAGCGGCGCTGGCCGGGGGTGCCATATAGAAACACTTTCTGCCCGTCTTCCAGCGTCAGGTCCCCAAAGTCCATCGCAACGGTCGTTTCTTCCTTCAAGTCGGCAAGATCATCCGTTGTTGCCTGATCCGTTCTGACCGGCGGCGTTTCACTGATGGCCGCAATGGCAGTCGTTTTCCCCGCGCCGGGCGCTCCGGTAATAATCAGTTTTATTTCCGACACAAAAGACAGCCTCTTGTTGACGTCAGACCTTCAGACGAGAACGAATTTTTGCCAGCAGCCCCTTGCTCACACCAGAGGCAGAAGGTGCCCTGCCTTGCGCCGATTCAATGTTCACCGGTGCGGCAGCGATAGTCCCGATGAGCGACGCCGCATTGATGAAGGCAATGGCGCGACCTCGGGAAACCTCTGACGAGGCAACAATCTCCTCCAGGGTGACTCCGGACTTTCGGCTCATCAGGGCGCACAAGGTCATGAAATCCTGTGACCGGCGAATCAATACCGGGGAAGGCCAGCGCAGCAGTTTGAACCGGCTATCGGGGGCCAACCCCGCCAGCAGCCGCCCTTCTGACCCCGAGATACCAATCAGCCATAAAAACTGCTTGTCAGACACCCACTCCATGCCGGTCTCTTCATCGGGAAATGCTGATTCACTCTCGGTTATCTCAACATCCTCCGATAGCTCCGCAATGAGTCCAGAGATCTGTTCAAGCGACAAAGACGTGGCACAGAGACGATTCTGACGATCAAGAAAAACCTTGCCGCGATGAAAAGCCACCTTCACAAAGCGGGCATCACACGACTGGATTCTCTGGGCAAGTGAGCCTGTGCCCTCAGCGTCGACATCATCCGGGGCACTCTCCTGCTCAAATCCCCGGGACTGTCCCATTGCAGACTGTTGCCCGTGCTCCACAATCAGGTTGAGTACCGAAATCAATGGCGCCGCACGCAAGGGTTTAGGCAAGTGGTAGGATGCAGAGAGGCTTGAAGCCTCTCCGGATAAAGCAATCGGGATCCGGCGCTTCATCTCATCACTGCCGCGCCACTGAGCTACCGCTTCCGAATTGTCCATATCCAGAACGATAGCGTCAGCATGGTCCCAGGTGGCATAAACCCAGTGATCCCGGGTCTTTGTGCCAAACAGATCGAGCAAAGATTTCAACACGGTCTCGTCTTTGGAAGACAAACCAACGCTGGCAAGTGTCTTCAAAACGCAGATCCCCATCTGTCGTTAAACTCAGTGGATTAGAGGCTAGACATATCCACAGTCTGCTCAACTTTCTTGGTGACCATCCGGGCCATCCCCAGATTTCCCCGCGCCTTGTCGAGCACAACGTAAAGGAAAACCGCATCGTTGCTGTTCAGCAGCCGGATGAGGTGATACTGGTCATCCAGCGTAATCAGAATATCCTCGATCCTGCCAGAAATAT
The DNA here is from genome assembly GCF_050379435.1 of Marinobacter sp. DUT-3. Lineage (NCBI taxonomy): Bacteria > Pseudomonadati > Pseudomonadota > Gammaproteobacteria > Pseudomonadales > Marinobacteraceae > Marinobacter > Marinobacter sp. DUT-3. Next base: position 1,458 of record NZ_JBNRMG010000010.1, on the reverse strand, counting down.
CCAGAGCTGACATGGTCTTACGCTTGGCACGCACGACTTCCGTATTACCTGCCGCCGCGGTATCGAGGTCAAAGTCCTTACCTCCTTCCTTGCCAAGAACCATTCCCGAGTCACTGTCCACCAGGCAAGCGCCGATGAAACCATCAATTTCCTTCAAGCCGGACATGTCTGTCATAGCTAACAATCTCCAAAGTTGTTCTCATTGTTGGTAAAGCTACAGGGCCACTCAAATCCATGAGCGCCATACACCGAGGCTAGGAGTCCACAGGGGCATTCACAAGGCGGGGCTTGTTTAGATGTGTTTCAAAGATATAAAGTCATTACATCTTGTAATGAAAGGTTTCCAGGAAGGACGTGTCCGTCACGCATATAGCGACTAAGCCGATGAAGTTGAAGAGTTAAATCGAACAACACTCATCCTGTGACGCACTTCACATATCGATAATATTCACGGGCGCATACAATCATGGATATGACGCACCAAAGAGGATCATGCTTTTGAGAGACTTAACGGACTTTGCCGAACGGATCGCACTTGAAGCTGGCGAACTGATTCGTCGCGAGCGCGAAAAAAAGACCCTGCGCACCGACTACAAGCAGCAGACCGAACTGGTAACCCACGCGGATCTCATGGCCGATGAGTTCATCACTGACGCCATTCGAAAACGCTTCCCGGACCACCGCATCCTCTCAGAAGAATCCATGCCGGACCTGAGCCAGGCGGAGGAGCTGGAGACACCACTGTGGATCGTCGACCCCATCGACGGCACCGTGAACTACGCCTACGGCCACCCCCAGGTCGCGGTATCCATTGCCTACGCCGAGAAAGGCCGCGTCCAGGCCGGCGTGGTTCATGCACCCTTCCCCAACGAAACCTTCCGCGCCACCAAGGGCGAAGGCGCAACCCTCAATGGCGAACCGATCGAACACAGCGGCGCCACGGTGCCCCGCGATTCCCTGTTCGCCACCGGGTTCCCCTACACCAAAGACAGCCTGGAACCGCTGGTAAAACGCCTGGATGCGATGATCCACAACTGCCGCGACCTGCGCCGCATCGGCTCCGCCGCCCTCGACATCTGCTGGGTCGCCTGCGGCCGCCTGGACATCTACTACGAAAACGTCAGCCCCTGGGACTTCGCCGCCGCCCGCCTCATCGCCCTGGAAGCCGGTGCAACGGCTGGCCATTTCGGCGACGTTCCCGCCGGCTATCCCGCCGACCTCTATGGCCGCGACATCCTGATCTCCGCTCCGGCGATCTGGGAGCCAGTTCGCCAGATCCTGCGTTCTGCTTCCGGGTATGACTGAGTGTTTGGCTGGGGCTCCGAGGTTTATCGGGTAGCCTGCTTGTTTGGGAGTAGGGTTGGCGGTGTGAGGGCCCTTCCCGGAACCGCTACGAGCACATCCATGTGCGCTTCTCTCAGGCCATCCATGGCCTTCGAAATTCCGGGAAGGGCCCTC
>NZ_JBNRMG010000009.1:0-213593 GCF_050379435.1 Marinobacter sp. DUT-3 | reverse complement strand
AGCGTTATGTTTTAAGGAGTAGTCGTGGATCGAGCCATTCTTAGAATTGCATCAATGGTTTATTGCGCATCGTTAGCGGTCTACTTCTGGCTCGTTTTCAGCCCACAAAGCGACCTGCCTCAGGAGGTTCTGTGGTATATGCAATGGTGGTATTCACAGCCGAGCACGCAACTTCAGTCTTTATGGGCAAATGTAAGCACAGCCCTGCTAGCCATGGCCTTTATTTCAGCGATTTTTTTAGCGTTCTTGAAAAAGTGGGCGGGGTATGTCTTTTTGGGCAGTAATTTGATTGTTCTGGGCGCCCAGTGGCTCATGGCAGACTATGCACCACAGACAAGCCTGCTTGCCAGCATTGAAAATCTGACACTCATATCGGTAGGTTGTATTTTGGCCGTGTTTGTCTTATCGAGTCGCCTCGGCACGTTTAAAACATAACCAGGCCAGGCACGGCGACGCCTTTTTCGTTGCGGCTTCGCCTCCACTACAAAGCCGCGCGTGCTGAGCGGCGTTAGGCATCATTCATTATGAAGCAAGAAATCCTCACCTATCCGCTCAGCAAAGAGCAGTTCTGGGAAGAGCTTCGTCACTTCGTGGCGTATTTCCGGGATAAAGGCGTCAGCGAGTGTTCGGTTCTGTTCGGCTTTGCTTGGGGAAACGAATATTATCCTGGAAACGAGTGGGTCCCCGAGACTTTTCCCCTTGAAGATTTGGAGGCAAGAATTCAGGACTTGGAGCGCCGAGGGTTCGGCGAATTCGGACACAACGATGTCTTCGTCCAACTTGTGGATGTTGAGTTCCGCTTCTGCAACGACACAGATGTTCACATTGGCTTCGAAAAGCACCAACCAATGATCGAAGAGTTTTATGCTCGCTGGGAAGAGCTCGGCTATCACCCTGCCGAGTGGCTAAAGAATCAAGAGCATGGGCCGGGCCAATTGGTACGCGGCGGTAAGCAACATGCCTAACAAGGCGCTCGTTCGGACGCAAACTACGCTGCGCTTCGTTTGCGCCGCACAGCTTCAACGTTAAAGAAGGGAATATGTCTCAAGCAAAGAGCTCGTTCGAACATGGAATAAAAGACGCGGAAGAGCTCCTTGCTCATTTCGATGCGATCAACTGCAATCCGCCTCCAGCGAATGCTGAGGTATTAAAGCGAGCTGGTTTGGTGATGGCCCTGACAGCTTGGGAAACATACGTTGAAGACCGTATCACCGAGGCCATGGATAAACGCCTCAGTGTCGTTTCGGGTAGTTACGTTGGTGAGTTTATTCAGAAAAAACTCCAACAAGAGCTCAAGCAGTTTCACAACCCAACCTCAGATAAGACCAAAAAAATATTCCAGGACTATCTTGGGTTAGACGTGACATCAGCATGGTGTTGGGCAAACGTGACCCCGGAAAAGGCGCGAAAATCACTAAATCAGTGGATTTCCAAGCGGGGAGACGCCGTTCATCGCTCCAAGCCGATCAATAACGGATCACCCGCGGCTCATCTGATTAAGAAAGATGAATTGGAAAAGGTGATCAGATTTCTAAGGGAGTTGGTACGCGCAACGGATGAGTATCTTGAGCAAAATCTCTAACAATTCGCATCAGTACGCGGCCTTCGGCCGCCGGACGTCCCTGACGGGCCGCCGCTGTGCTCCGCGTTAGTGTGGAGATGATGGAATTTTCTGGCCATGGGCTTGTGTGTGAAATTGGCTTTTCCATGCCCGATGTTGAAGGCTGGATGCACACTACAGTTTCCCTAAAAGCGCCTTCCTTTGAGGGCGGCTTTTCCTGCACAATCGAGGTCGAGGAATGGAAAGGCTTCGTCCAGGTTTTGAGGAAGCTCGATAGCACTGCTGGAGAGAAGGCGGACGCTGTGTGGGTAAATATGGAAGAGAACATCGAGTTCTCGTTCTCAGCTAATCCTCGCGGAGCGCTGGAAATAAGCTACCGATTTAGTCCCGATTGTTTCAGTCTTGGTCCAACACTTTCCGGCACCTTTGAGGCGGATCAAACATTTTTAAGACGTTGGATTACGGAAGCGGAGGCAGTCCTCAGCCGTGATCACTAACAATACGCGTCACTCGGATGCCCTTGTCTCCGCTTCGCTACGCCAAGGCCACCGGTGCGCTCTGCGTTATGCAGCGCTCACTACGGACGCAGGGGCAGGCTAATGGATAATGAGATGCTGCCGCCATGGCTTCAGCACCCCGAGATACCCTTGGGGTCTATTGGCTGGCGAATGGGGGCCGGCGAAGACTACTGGTACCGATTCGTTGACTGGTATGGCAGGCTTAATGAAAGAGAAAGGGAGGAGTACCGGAGGCGCTACCCCAAACCAGAAAATTGGGTAGTGTTTTGGCCTTATGTTCCTGAAAAGCTAGAGGCCTATGCTGGAAAGGATGCATAACCAATGTTCAAGTTCGTTCCCGGCCTGGCGACCGTCCACCGGACGCCCTTTTCTCCGCTGCGCTCCAAAAAGGTCGCCGGTTACCATCTGTGTTATGTATAGGAAACGAGTTTGATCAAAAAGCTGTTCACAGAAAAGCTCTACGTGAAAATCTCGAAAAATCGTTTTGAGATCATAAAGGTCTCAGGTGATCTTGTTGTCGAGGTTGTTTCTTCACCGGAACCCTTCAGTACATCTCGACTTCTGATAGGGGAGTTCCAATTAGCAGAACGCCATTTGTCGAAAGGCATAAAGAAAGTTCTGCCAAAGCAATTTCTCAAAAAGAGCCCAGAAATACTGATGCACCCGCTTGAGATGACGGAGGGTGGATTGTCTGAAGTAGAGGCGAAAGTCCTGCGGGAAATCGCTCTTGGTACTGGGGCCCACAAAGTGGAAATATGGCTGGGGGAAGAGCTTACACCCCAACAAGCAGCCACAAAATTGGAAAATGCATAACCAGGCCAGTCACGGCGGCGTCTACTACATTGCGGCTGCGCCTACATTCCGTAACCGCGCGTGCTGAGCGGCGTTAGTAGTGAGACCATGAAGAAGTCAATTTGCTTACCTATGTTGCTTGTGTCGAGTTTTGCAGTGGCAGACAAAGACCATGAATGTGAAGTTCAAGGTACGGAGGCCGGAGGCACTCGAATAGTACTGAGCGACAATAAATTTGTGTCGAAAGGCAGCAAGAACATTTTCGATTATTCGAAACCGACAAAGTTTTGTCCTCGTGAGGGTTCTCCGAGCAACTGCAAGAAGAGTGGAAGCTGGTTCACCTTGAGAGAGTTTGTGAGGTTTAAGGCTTTGGGGAACGAGGTTATCTGTAGTTATTACCGTATTAGCCATAGCTTCAAGGAACCAACCGAGAATCAAGTTGTGAGTTATGACGAGATGTCAAAAAAAGAACAAATTGTTTACTTTGTTAAAAGTGGCAAAGACTACTAACAAGGCCAGGCACGCGACGTCTACTGTTTATGGGTAACTCGGATGTTATGCGTGAAAAGCTATGAGTATGTTGCAAGAGGTGCTAACAAAAGCGAAAAAAGGTCGGGCTCCCTGGGAGCCAATTCCAGAATCCGAGTGGCCGACAATCGCTGCTCAATGCAAAGCTCCTGAGATTTTGGAATTACATGATCGACTTAAGGAGTTAGAACAAGAGCTTGAACATACTCCAGGCTGGGATGGTGATACCCAGGATGATATCAATAACGCACACTACTTTTTTAGCAAGCTCATTGAGCTTTCAGGTAATTCATAGTTCAGCACATAACAAGTACAGGCAAGGGACGCTGACTCAGTGATTTGGATCGACCCCAGAGACAAGCCAGGACTTTTGCTCTCAATGATGAAGGAGTTTGCGAACCACTCGTATATCTCTTTTGAGGGGGCGCTAGCCAACTTAGAGTTTTATGATTGGCCAATCGCCTCGTATGTAGAAACGTCGACGCTCAAGCGCCAAACAGTTTCGCCAGAGCTTAATTTCGTCGTGATCCCATTAACCGATCAGACGCTTTCTGACATTTGGAAGGAGTTGTCGAAGAAGGATCACCTGGCAAGGGAGGGAATCATCCATGTCCAAATCGAGAGCGATGGGAAGTTAGTTTTTGGAGGATATGATAATTTTCATCGTGAATGCACGGTAGCCTACTCCGGTGTCTCAGCTGCATTTCTGGATGGGCTTAAAGGAAAGGGGGTGATCCGTGGCTACCAGAAAAAGAATGCATGGCTGGCATTAAATCAGTAGTGATACCGGAGCTGGGCGATAAGCAAAGCGTCATCCGTGACTTTGTAAACTATTCGGTGTTCTTCGTTGATCCGGCGAGACCAGTACCCGGCGAGGCTGTGTTTGAGGGGCTCTGGTTTGCCAACACCTTCGAACGGTTCTCGCTTGGTCTCTTTGATCAGCTTGTTGATTCGGTTAAGAATCTTTCTGTCGGTTTTTTGCCAGTACAGATAATCTTCCCAGGCGTTCTCGGAGAAGATGAGTTTCATTCAAGAAGTTCCTTTTCTTGACCACCGCCTTGCTCCAGCTCGGCAACGGATTCCAGCAAACGCCGTGCGTTTTTGGGTGCGCGCAGGAGGTATGCCGTTTCTTGCAGCGCCTCGTAGTCCTCCAGGGAGATCATTACCACTGACTGCGACTTGCTCCGGGTGATGATCACAGGGGAATGGTCTTCACAGACCTGTTCCATGGTTTTTGCTAAATTGGTTCTAGCGGCTGTGTAGCTAATGGCATCCATAAGGTTGCTCCTGTACAGGATGTTGATCATGGTCAGGATACCGTACGCCAAAGGATTTAACAATCGGCTGCACAGCGACCGGTTTTCCGCCGCTTCGCGGCTCTAAACCGGCGCTTGAGCCGGACGTTAAGTGTTGCTATGAGGATGTCGATGGAACCAAAGCTAGGCGGGTTCACGTTTGGAAGATGCGACAAGATGGCCGCAGAATGGATGCACAAGCATGGCCAAATATTTCTGCGTTATTCTATTGCGGCCGTTTTTATTTGGCTGGGTGCGCTCAAGCCTTTAGGGATCAGTCCAGTCAATGACCTGATTACGAACACAGTTTTCTGGCTTCCTTCGAGCATTTTTATCCCGTTTCTCGGTTACTGGGAAGTTCTAATTGGTGTCTGCTTGATTTTTCGACCACTGCTGAGGGTTGCATTGAGCCTTCTTTTTCTGCAGTTGTTCGGAACGGTATTGCCTCTGTTTTTGGTGCCGGAGGTGTGCTTCACGCAATTTCCTTACGGGCTCACCCTGGAGGGTCAGTACATCATGAAGAACTTTGTGCTTTTGAGTGCCGCAATTGTTGTAGGGGGAGGGCTAAGCAAGCAAAGTCCTCAGTATGCGGAGTGAGAGAAACACTTAACAAGTCGCAGCAGTTCGCGGCCGCCGGACGCCCTTTCCATGGCTCCTTTTCGTGGGTAGGACCAGCACAGGGAGAGTTCGGTGCAATTGTTTGAAACAGAGAGGTTGATTGGAAGGAAGTTATCCCATCAAGACGTTCCAGTGCTCACCGCAATTCTCAGTGATCCGGAAGTCATGAAGTTTTCCGTTCGGGGAGTTTGTGATGAAGAAGCTACCAAAAAATTTATAGATTGGTGCCTTGAGTGCTATGCCTCTCATGGAATCGGGCCGTGGGCATTGTGCGAGAAAGAGTCAGGTGATTTTATTGGCTTCTGTGGCGTTGGGCCGGAATTGGTTGGCGAGGCTGAAGAAGTCAATCTAGGTTATCGCTTGGCGCGCAGATTTTGGCATCAGGGGTTTGCGACAGAAGCTGTCAAAGGTGTTCTCCAATATGCCTTCGATCAAAAACACTGTGAGTCGGTAATTGTTATCATCGAGCCGGAGCATACAGCATCCGTTAAGGTGACGGAAAAGGCAGGGTTCGGAGACTACACACTCCAAGAATTTCATAACCGACCGGTGCGGGTGTATCGAATGACTTGCGAAGACTGGGCATTGCATAACAAATTGTTGTAGCGCGTTCCGGGCCTGGCGGCCCTACACCGGACGCCTACTACACTGCGCTCCGTAGTCGCCGCTAAATAAAAGCGTTAACACTCACAACGGATTTGGGTGATTCATTGCAAAGGAAGGCACTATGGAAAATATCTCCAACAAAAAGGTGTTTCTATGAAAAAGCTAGTCGCTTTCCTGTTTGCTTCAATGATGATCGTTGGCGTAGCCCATGCTCACTCTGGCGGAACTGATGAAAATGGCTGTCATGCGGGTTCAAAGCCTTACCACTGCCATTAATCAGTAGGTTGCTGCCCTGGGGAGACGCGTTCTCCTCGGTGCAGTGTTAACAAAGCGTACCGCTTTTGATTCCCTCTGCAGGCATTAGCTTATTCATGATTCAAGAATCGGAAATCGCACCAGGTGTGGCAGCCGGAGATCGGGTGGTCCTTTTTGATGGTGTATGCCGGCTGTGTTCGGTTTGGGCACGTTTTCTTATCAGGTTTGATAGGAAGCGCCAATTCAAGTTAGCAACCGCTCAGTCACCGGAAGGTAAGGCCATTCTGCAATGGCACGGTTTTCCAACCGATCACTACGAAACCATGTTTCTGGTTGAAGGGGTCAATATTTATACGAAATCGTCAGCATTCTTTAGAGTGATGCAGCGATTGCCGTGGCCTTGGCCAATCATGTGTATCGGCTGGGCAGTGCCTTCGATTATTCGGGATTGGCTTTACGATCGTGTCGCACTGAATCGTTACAGACTATTCGGTCGCTACGAGGCCTGCGTTATTCCGAATAAAGATCACAATTCAAGGTTCCTGGGTGAGTAGTACATTTTTAAGCTATGCAGTCTGCCGGTGCACTATCGCCTTTATTTGGTTCTATCATGGCTTGGTTCCCAAATTGCTCTATCTGCATGAAGATGAGCTGGCAATGAGTATGGCCACCGGTCTCTCAAGGGCCGGTGCAGAACAGTTGGCAATCATTGGTGGAGCGTTCGAGATCGGAATGTCCGTTGCTGTTCTGTTATTTTGGCGCCAACGTTGGCCTTTGCTTCTAACAGCAGTGGCAATGTTTGGATTGCTGGTGTTTGTAGCTATGTTCCAGCCTGTGCTGCTAGGTGCTGCATTCAATCCTGTGACAACCAACATTGCTGTGATGGCACTCTCAGTCGTCGGTTTGCACCTTCAGCGCCTGGTGGTGAGTCATAATGTCTAGCCGGGCGTTACGCATAGGGAGTAAATGCATGGTCTTCGAGCTACCTGCACCGGAATTGCAAGACTCCGAGTCATTGGTTGGTTGTATTGAGGCTCGACGCAGCACAAGGGAGTACACAAAGACAGCGCTACCTATAAGTGTTTTGTCCCAATTGCTTTGGTCGGCCCAAGGAGTAACAGGTCCTGACCAAAAAAGAGCAACACCATCGGCGGGTGGTCTTTATCCGTTGCATCTACAAATTGTGGTGCAGCATGTATCGGACCTTGAGCCCGGCACCTATGAGTATATGGCTGACAGCCATTCGCTGAAGCTTGTCGGTGACCGTATTCCGGAAGAAGCCATGCACGAGCTAGGTATTGGTGATCAGCCATGGTTGAAGGAGGCGGCTATCGTCATCGGAGTTACAGCGAAACTCGGAGACGCGGTTAGGCACTTTGAACGTCAGCCACCCCAGGGAGAGCGCGGTGCTCGCTATGTTTATATGGAAACCGGTGCTTTAGCACAAAATGTCCATCTCCAGAGTACTGCTCTCGGAATTGGTTGTGTTCTCGTGGCAGGGTTCGAGGATTCAAGGGTGAAGGAAGCATTGAGTTTGCCTTCAGACTTGGAACCTACGGCATTGCTGTGCATCGGGCAGCGGCGGGATGTCTAACAGTGCATAACAATACATACGCGTCACACAGGTGGCCTTTACGCCGCTTCGCTCTGCGTTAAATTTCTGATCGGAGTAAATTACAAGCCATCGGGCTCTACGGTACATGGTTATAGGACATAAAGCGCCCCCCCCCCCTGCGCAACTTCCGGCCAGCAAGCTCCATTATTGCGAAGAAAGACGGCGCCAGATCTCAGGCGTGATATCTGCGCCAGCCATAATAATAGACTTGGCCAAATCCTTATCGCGATACAATGTGGCGATTTCAAGAGGCGTCCGGCCAAAATGATTTGGGGTATTGGTGTCGGCACCTGCTTCAAGTAATACCTCGGTTACTCTCCGATGCTTTTCTACAATTGAGAATAACAAAGGGGTCATCCCATTTACGTCTCTGGCGTTGATATCCGCTCCCGCGTCAATTATCAACTGAGCAACCTTGGCATCAGCTTCTTCATAAGTCTCGCAACATCCTTCCCCTCCGAGCACATCCATCAGGGCGACTGTGTGGAGGGCTGTCCGGCCGGATACGTTTCTTGCGTCGAGGTTGGCTCCTGCTTTAATGAGTGCTTCAGCCATCATTAATCTGGAGGAAGTATGTTGCGAAACAATCTGCATAAGAGGCGTCATGCCGCGTTCGGAAGGGATGTCCGGGTCAGCCCCTGCATCTAGAAGCACTTCGAAAATTTCGGGGCGATCGAACAATATTGCGTAATACAGAGGAGTGTCTTCAGATTCGGTTGCGGCATTAATGTCGGCGCCCGCTTTAATGAGTAAGAGAGCAATCTTTGCATCATTAGACTGATCCCCCCAGTCGTCTGCGGTAAAGTGCAAAGGCGTAAGCCCGCGATCGTCCAACGCTCCAAGATTGGCTCCTGCTGAAATCAGAATGTCACTTGCTCTTGCGTTGCCTACATGGATAGCGCTGAAAAGCGGGGGCCTTTCATCCGGACCCGCAATCTCAGTATCTGCACCGAAGTCCAAAAGCACAGAGATATAGTCTTCCTTCCCCTTAAGGCGACATAGGTGCCCCAGCAAGGTTTCCCCATCCCATAAAATGGCATCGATGTAAAAAGAAGCTTCCTCTAACTCCGCTCTGAACTTGGCAACCGTCAGGATGTTGTATTCAATAAGGTTTCGAAGGACTCTCGCTTTAAGTGCACTTTCATCAGCCAGCGCTTCAGCCCACTGCCGCACTTCACTGCCCTCGGACATCTTCAGGCCGACGGAGACCGCCGAATCGCCGTTTTCATTAGACTTGAATGGATTGGCGCCCAGCCTGACCAGTTCTTGCGCTTTCGTCAGATTCTCTTCAGAGATGGCTCCAAGGAGCTCAGGCTGGGACGCCAGTGAAGAAGAGTTGATAATTAAACCAATGAATAAAGTTAAAAAATAGCGCACTTAATCAATCCTTTGACTAAAACTGTTCGCGATAGAATAGCCGAAATGGATATACCCTTGGTACACGGCTTTTGAGACACTATGGCCACCATTGGTCAGGGAGGAACCAAATGCCGTTTCTGGTGCCGATAATAAAGCTTCTGTTGTATTCTACCCTTCTAGTTACAGGCCTTCCCTTACAGGCGCAAGCCGACGCTGAAAAATCTGAAACGATGCTCCGGGAAGGACTTGCCTGGCATGAACGCGGTTTCCCTTCAAAAGCTTTCCCGAAATTGGAGAAAGCAGCAGATCTGGGTTATACCGAGGCCTTCTACTATGCGGGGAGATTCATCCAAAGGCGCGGCGAGCTAAATAGGGAGGCCGAGGCATTCTACCAGCAGGCAGCCGATCGCGGTCGTATATACGCCCTTTTGCGATTAGCGCAAAAAGATTACGACTGCAGCGGGCTCTGGAGCTGCTGGATGGATCAGGATGAATGGCTTGATAAAGCTTTGGATCTGGTATTACCACGAGCCGAGTCTGGCAACCCCGAGGCCATGAAAGCGGTTCATTCCATCTATCGGGCGCAAAATAATTCAGGTGATGAGTGGGAATGGATCCAGCGCGCTGCGGAGGCCGGTCACGCTTACTCTCAATATCGGCTTGCTTACTTGATTGATGGTCAGGAGAAGGGTTTTTACTGGACGAAAGCCGGTCGACAAGAGGACGCCAGGAAATGGCTCCAAAAAGCAGCGAAAAATGGTTATCCAAAGGCCATGTCGAAACTCGCTATTAAGCTTAGGGAGCAGGGAGAATTGGAAGAGGCTCGCTACTGGGTCGAAGCCATGGCTCAAACCGATTATTACGATGCCGTGCTTGAAGCGGGTGCCCAAATTATGATGGGGCCCGATATCGCAGAGGTGTACTCGCCCACGATCTCATATCACTTTGAAGCGCCACGTCCGATCGAAGGAGCAGCCTTGCTACTGGCGCTCCATAGAAACACAGGGCGACCAGCGACACTCGATGCGATCAAAGCTTACGAAGACTACCTGACGCCAGAGATGCTTGCCGAAGCTCTCGAACGCTCCGAGGAATTACTGACAGATACGGCAATATTCTTTTAAAGGCTCCAGTTCGGACCGGCCACCGGAGACCTCTGTCGGGGTAAGCCCACTGAGGCTCATATTTGTTAGCTGAAACAGAGAAAGTAATCTTTGGCTATGGCAACCTCAGCGTCCGATTTACTTCAGGGACAGAAAATATATATGTCAGGAACAGACTTTGGCGATGAAAGCCCAAAAATCATTTCAGTAAGCAAACCGGGCCCGAGCCGAGGCTATCGAGTGATATTTAAAAAAAGCATTCCGATACCCGGCCTGAAACCAAAATCCCGCAAAGAGCAGGGGTATCCGGGAGTTGACCGATGGACGCGCAGTGCGCAGGCAACAGGGGCAAAGCCACAGTATCTTCTAGGGCTGTTTTTTCTGCTGTTGCCACTGATCGTCTACGCCGTGACGCTGGGCAATTTTTTTCATCCGTATTTGTTATGTGGCCCGCTTTTCGGGATTTTTATGCTCTCCTCTCGACTGAACACAAGCCGGAAGCTTTTCAAAAACGGAGCTACGCTGCTAAAACTCGGTGCTCATCCTGAGGTTGGTGGGGAGGCTTCGGGGATCATACGTTTTTTGAAGCCTATGCGAGGGTGCCAGTCGGTGGAGATCAAGCTGGTTTGTTATGAGGAAGACGCAATAGCGAGTAATGATTATTCGTCGCGGGATGCCGAATATTGGAGCGTAAAACAGGAGATCCGGGTGCAACCCGAAGGCAGGGAAAGCATTGTAAGATTCAGTTTTGATGTGCCCGCCGGGCTGCCCGTTAATGACCCGCTATGTTATTACTGGCTTCTGGAGTTGCGGGGTAAGTCTAGTAGAAAAAGCATGTTCCGCAGCTGGCGCATGCCAGTCGATACCACCATTAGCGGCAGCTCCGCATCCATTTCGTAACCGCGTGTGCTGAGCGGCGTTACACAATGCAGGAGGCATAGTGATAGTCATCTATGGAATCAAGGAATATCTTAATCCGGTCAAGGCCCAGCTTTCTGAGGTCATTCATGGATGTATGCGGTCAGTTCTGGGCATGCCAGAAGACAAACGGGCTCATCGTTTCATCCCAATGGACGCCGAGGATTTTTATTATCCAGGTGGCAGAACGCCCGCCTACACGGTCATTGAGATCAACATGATGCAGGGTCGTACTCCGGAGACCCAAAAGGCTCTGATAAAGGAGCTATTTAGTAGGATTGAGTCGGAGGTTGGTATTTCACCCGTGGACGTCGAGGTGACGATAAAGGAACAACCAGCTCACTGCTGGGGATTTCGTGGCATGACTGGAGACGAAGCGCGTGACCTCAAGTACTCAGTCAATGTGTAACAAGTGCTCTCAGGGGACGCCCCCGGCGCGGATGTGCCTCTCCTTCCGCGCCCCTCTCCCCGCCTTCCCACATTACGTAAAGTTAAGGTATGATCTTTTCGTGCCATCAAATTCAGAACGCCTTTCTCCATAACCCTGAATCCGTTAAGGAATGCTGTAAAAAGGGAACTTTATGAAGCGCTTTTTGCTTATCGTCGTGGTCGCTGTTGCGGTCGGTTTCGCCTTCGTTCAATACAAAGTCACCAGCTCTGTCTCTGATGGGCTCGAAAGCATCAAGCGGACCATCGCGCCATTCGTCCGGATGGAATACGGCGATGTTTCCACCACCTGGTCTGGCAATATTGAGGTGACGGACCTTCGCTTCGTTTCGTTGAGGAATAACGAGGAGATTGTCGCCGACAAGATTGGGTTGAACACCGGCAATCTCTGGGTATTGATGAACCTGCAAGACAAACTGCGTGAGAACAAAATTCCGGACCGCCTCGAGTTTTCGATAGAAGGCCTGGTAGCGGATATGGAGTTCATGACCAACCTGCAAAACACCGCGGTTACCGATAGCCTCTACACCAAACTGGAAACGGCGGGATGCAATGGGCGTTCAAGGTTTAGTCGGCGTGATATCAGCGCCATGGGCTTTGATCGCCTGGTGCTGGATATGACCATGGGCTACCAACTGTCTGAAGGGGGCACGCGGATACGCTTTACCAACCGGATGCTGTTCCGCGATCTGATGGCCGTCAGCCTCGACATGGTATTGGACCGTTCGAATTCCATTAACGAGGCTGGCTTGTCTGCCGAAACCGCCAGCTCAATGTCATTATCCTCCGCCAGTATTGGTATTGAGGATCACGGTCAGCTCGGTCACATGCTCGAGCTGTGTGCCGGGGAGACCGGCATGACCACCGCCGAGTATCAAAAACATCACATGGACGCCTGGGTTGCCCAGTGGCAGAAGATGGGTCTGAAGCCGAGCGAAAGTTTCGTCGAGGTATACCGCGACTACATCGGCAATCCGGGCAGTAAGCTGGTCTTTGAAATGGAGCCCTTTCCCGCCCTGGATCTTGGCGACAATTATCTCAGCCCCGACCCGGTGTACCTGAGCGGCCGCCTGAACCCGAAAATGGGCACGGAAAGAACGGGGATGCAGCCTGTCAGCATCGCTTTGGCCGAGCAGGACATTGCCGCGAGCGATGCAGAGCAACCTGAATCGCCCACCACCGACAAGAAAAGCACCGCGCCTGCCGACTCTGTAAGCAGCAGAAACCCGGAGTCGCCAGCGGATCTGAAGCAGTACCTCCAGCGGGATGTTTCCATCACCCTGAAAAGTGGTCAGCGAATGGAGGGCGTTATCCTGAGGATTGACGGAGACGCTGTAAAACTTCGACGGCATATACACGGAGGCTCAATGGTTGTACCGGTGCAAGTCCGTGACATTCAGACCGTTTCGCGTCTTTAGTTGATGTACGTGCGGAAATAACGGGTAACCGGACATCATAACCCTTACTAAGTTTCGCCTTGGTCTAGACTTAAACAGGTGCCGCCCCTTTTCCACATGAAAGAGACGTCTATGAACGACGAAATGACACTGATAGGCAATACCGTTGTTTCCGAGTTTTCAGACCTCAATGACCTGGGCGAAATGCTCATTGTTCTGATCCGGCTCCTGCTCGCTGTGCTTTTAGGGGGTGTGCTGGGGCTTGAACGGGAACAGCGAGGCAAGGCCGCCGGCGTGCGCACTCATATGCTGGTTTGCATGGGGGCGGCTTTGTTTATCTTGATTCCCCAGCAAGTGGGCATCTCTGATTCGGAAATGAGCCGTGTTATCCAGGGCGTCATTACCGGCATTGGCTTTCTGTGCGCGGGAACGATCATCAATGGCAATGATGAACAAAATGCAAGTGGACTGACTACGGCGGCGGGCATCTGGTTTACCGCCGCGATAGGAATTGCGGTCGGCCTGGGGCGCGAGCAGACGGCAATCTTGTGTACCCTTCTGGCCTGGGTCGTACTGTATGTGGTGCCTAAGTTTTCGCGCCTCATACATTCGAAAGAAAACAAACAGGACAGGTAACCCTAAAACAGCGGTTGAGCGCAGAGGGGCCGGCCCCATTCGTTAAAACACTCTATTCCTCAATCCTTCGGGTCAGGCACTGGGCCAGTTGCTCTTCGAAAGCTCCATTGAGGGTGTCGATAAAGGTCGATGCATTGTCACCGGGGTAGTGGGTTTCCCCCACCACCACGTCACAGTTGAAGGGTACCGGCATGGATCCACCCTTGGGCATTGACCTGCCAAGGCCATGCATTACCACGGTAGTGACGCCGGTACTGCCCGCGGACTTTGCCAGATGGTAGATCCCTTTCTTCAATGGTTGCAGCTGTTCCGGTGCGCCCCGGCTGCCTTCCGGGAACACCAGCAGTATCTCGCCCCGCTCCAGTGCCGCCCGGCATTCTGCAAACAGCTCATCCCGCGCTGCCTGGCCCTGGCGGTCAAGGGGGATGATCCCGATCACCCTTAGTGCAAACCAGGCCAGCAGCCTGTTGCGCAGGAAATAATCCGCAGCGGCAACGGGGCGTACCCTGGGCAGTTGCCCGAGGGGGAAAAGCGACATCAACACCATGGTATCGAGGTGGCTGTTGTGATTGGCCGCGATAATGGCCGGTCCTGAACCCGGTAGCTTTTCCCGGTTGAACAGGTTGACCCCCAGACCAATGAAGACCACAGGCTTGACGATGATCAGGAAGAACAGTTTCTTCAGTGCGTTGCTAAACATGGTTATCCCCTAGTACTTGAGGTAGTAGAGGTAATGGAAGAACAGCGGTGCGGTGTACATCAGGCTGTCGATTCTGTCGAGGATGCCGCCGTGCCCCGGAATCAGCTGCCCGGTGTCCTTGATGCCCAGGTCCCGCTTGGTCGCCGATACGGTCAGATCGCCGACAAAGCCCGCAACCCCGATCAATAGCCCCGCCAGCAATCCCTCCGGCATGGACAGGGGGGTAAGCCAGGGGGCAAGCAGCATGGCCAGTGCCATGGTGGTCGCCACGCCACCGACAAACCCGGCCCAGGTTTTGTTGGGGCTGATCTTCGGCACGATCTTGCGTTTGCCCAGGGTCTTGCCCCAGACATACTGGGCCACGTCGTTGAACTGGGTCAGGAACAGCAGGTACAGCACCAGCCCGATGGGCCCTCCAGCGGGGTTCCGCTCCGCGGGCAGGATCAGCAGGTAGGCCACATGGCTGATGGCAAAGACCGTGGTCATCACCGCCCACTGGTAAGAGGTGGCGGAGCGGATAAAGCCTTTGGTTTCCCCCAGCATCAGTAACGCAAAGGGGATGAACAGGAACAGGTACACCGGAATGAAAATGATGAACACGCCGTACCACTCCAGGCTGATCCAGTAGTAGTGCACCGGGATCATCAGGTACAGGGCCAGGATTACCCGCCTGTCGGTATGGCGCACCGGCAGGATGGAAAAGAACTCTCGCAGGGCCAGGAAACTCAGCACCGCGAAGAACACCAGCGAGGCCCCGCGACCGACGATCAGCACCACCAGCAGGATCCCGACCATGATCCACCAGGAGTTGATGCGCTGGCGCAGCTCGCGATGGGCCCCGGCTTCCATACGGGATGCCAGAATCCGCTCGGCCACGGAGCCGGCGACCAACAGCAGGAACAATCCTGCAATGGCGTACTGGACGCTGGTCGGCAGTGAGAGGATCAGCAGGAACGACAGGTCCATGTTCAGCCCTCCCCGTGATTCAGTTGCGCGTGTATGCCTGCCAGCCGCCGCCCACAGGTTGCGGCGCTGCCTGCCGCCACCAGTGCCAGGGCGAACCAAAGCGCCATTCCCGGCTCGGCCCACAGGCTGTCGAATACGGACAATACGCAAGCAGCCGTCAGCAATGCCATGCGGTGCTGCTTGGCCATCGGACCCCGGAAATCCGCCGACACGCCGAGAGCACTGCCCAGCACCCGGACATAGGCCGTCAGCACGGCCAGCAAGGCGGCCAGCCAGCCAAGCCATATCGCTGATTCAAAACCTGGCAGGGAATAGCCCAGCGCCACCAGCAGCAGGGAGTCGCTGACCCGGTCTGGCACCTCGTTGAACAGCTCACCCGCGGGCGTGCTCTTGCCGCCCTCAACGGCAACCATGCCGTCAAAAAGGTTGCACAGCAGACGCCCCTGGATCATCGTCGCCGCCAGCAGCAGGGACCACCAGCGCCAGCCGCCGTCGAGGTTCCCGCTGACCAGGAAGGCGGCTGCTCCCACCAGGGCAAAGGCGATGCTCGCCAGTGAGATCTGGTTCGGTGTTACCCCGCGCTGCCCCAGCCAGCGGGCAAGGCCGCCGGCCCATTGTTTCTGTCGAACCTTGAGCGGCCTTCTCTGGCCCTGTACGTCATCCATCATTATTGAGATCCGAAACCGGTAACCGGGTTGATGAGAGGGAAGCCTCGCGCTGAAGTTGCACACTCAGCAACAGGCAGTAGCAAAAAGCGATCGTGGTGGGCGGAAGAATGGTCTGCCACAAGCCGGGGGTCTGCCCCAGCGAATGCACGAGAAAGAGAAAGGAGCCTGTCACCGACACAGTAATAAGGGGAGGTGCCAGCACCCGGCAGACCGGATGCCTGAAACGTCGAACCTGCCAGGTGACCGCAGCGGCCATAAGCAGGGTAACCACAAAGCTGGTAGAGCCCTGTATCAGAGCGGCAATGGTCGCCGCCTGCGCGCCGGCCTGCCAGTTGACCACCAGTGCCCAGCTACCCCAAAGCACGAAGGCCAGGCCGGCAGCCAGCAATTTCCCGGATTTCCTTTCCATGACATCCTATCCCTGGAGCAATGGTTTATTCGTTACACGAATGTGATGGCAAGGTTACTATAACGGCCTCACATCTGCTATCGGTGTGCAGTGAACCACTCCGCGATTTCCTGTCTCCAATGTTGATAGGATGCGACTGCAAACTTCCATACACCTCCCAGGACCAAGAAAACAAGATGATGACTGTTTTACAGCGCCCCTTGCGAATGACCCTGCCACTGATCGCCGTTCTTGTACTTGCAGCCTGCGACGCGCCAGAACTGCTGTCGCCCGATGCTCGCCTGCCGGATGGCAGTACCTATTCCGGCGATATCCGGGACGGTCTCTTTCATGGTGAGGGCGTTCAGGAGTTTGCCAGTGGCACGGTCTACAGCGGCCAGTTCCGGGAGGGGTACTGGCATGGTCAGGGTACACTCGAATCCCCGGCGGGTTGGCGTTACGAAGGCGAGTTCAAGAAAGGCCTGATGTCGGGGCAGGGTATGCTTGAAGATGACGACAGTCGTTATGAGGGAGCATTCCGGAACAATGAGTTCCATGGTGAAGGCCGCTACGAAGCCAGTGGCAGCGTCTATATCGCCGAGTTCGAAGATGGCGCCCCGGTAAAGGGGAAGCACATCACTGACTATGGCAGCTATGAGGGGGAGTTCCGCGACTGGTATTACCACGGGGAAGGCACCTACTCCTTTCCTGACGAATCGAAGGGTATGGAGAGCCTATCGGGCACCTGGGAATACGGTGAGTTCCTGGATAGGGAGGAATACACCCCGGAAGAGCCGCCAGCGCCCCTCACCGAAAAGATCCTGGCCGAGGATCGCCAGCGCCTGAACAGCCAGATTGAAAGCCTGGCACCCGAACGGCCTGGTGTGACTGACGCCTATTTCCTCGCCGTGGGCGGAGACGGCACCGAGTCGGTTTTCATGCGCGATATCGAGGTGGCCAGAACAGGCCTGCAGGCGCAGTTTGATGTGGAGAAACGCGCCATCATGCTGCTCAATCACCGGGATTACGAGACCTTCCCCCTGGCTACCCGGCCATCCATCGCAACGGCCCTGAAGGCGTTGGATCAGCAAATGAACCCGGAGGAAGACCTGCTTGTCATTCACCTGGTCAGCCATGGCCGGCAGGATGGGCAACTGCTGTTGCAGCAACCCGGTATCGAACTGCCGGACCTGTCGCCCCAGGCCTTTGCGGAGATGCTGGAGCCACTGAACGCCCGCCGGAAACTGCTGGTGGTCTCTGCGTGCTACTCCGGCCACTGGCTCAACCAACTCAAAGACAGCGATACACTGATCATGACCTCCGCCCGGGAAGACCGCACGTCCTTCGGCTGCGGCGACGACTCGGAAATGACCTGGTTCACCAAGGCCGTGTATCAGAGCGTGGGCCTGTCACTCGACGATCCCGAGGCCATGTTCGAGCAGATCAACACGCAAATCAGAACCTGGGAAGAAGAGATCGGTATGGAGGAGGAAAACTGGTCCTATCCCCAGTCACACCTGGGTGACAGTCTGCGGGAATGGCTTAGCCAGGAAGTTCCCGGCCCCGCCGGGTGACCTTGTTGGCCATACACCCGGAAAAGCACGTGCTTCTCCGGGTGTCAGGGGAGTTGATGCCTTAAGCGCTACAACCCCGCTTTGGCCGCCCGGGCTGCGTGCAGCTTCTTGTAGCTTTCAATCAGCCGCAGGTGTTTGTCCAGCCCTTCCAGCTGCATGCTGGTCGGGGTCAGGCCGTGGAAACGCACCTCGCCGGTTACTGACCCGACCACGGCGTTCATGGTGTCGTCCCCGAACATGCGTCGGAAGTTGGTCAGGTAGTCGTCCAGCGTCATCTCGTCGTCGAGGGTGACTTCCAGTACCGCCTGCACTGCCTGATAAAACAGGCCGCGTTCAACGGTGTTGTCGTTGAACTGCAGGAACATGTCGACAAACTCGAGTGCTTCCTCGTGCCATTGCAGGGCGAGGCAGATCAGGATCTTCAGCTCCAGGATGGTGAGCTGTCCCCAGACGGTGTTTTCGTCGAACTCCACGCCGATCAGGGTGATGATGGTCATGTAGTTGTCGAGCTGGCTGGCTTCCAGGCGCTCCACCAGATCGGCCAGCTGCTCGTCGCTCAGGCGGTGCAGGTTGAGGATGTCCTCCCGGTAGTCCAGGGCCATGTTGGTGTTGTCCATGATCAGGTCCTCGACCGGATACACCTCGGAATAATCCGGCACCAGGATGCGGCAGACGGGCGCGCCCAACTCCTCGTAAACCGCGACATAGACTTCCTTGCCCAGGTCCGCGAGGATGCTGAACAGACCGTCGGCCTCTTCGGCGTTGGTGCCGGAGAAATCCCACTCCCGGAACTCGTAATCGGAGCGGGCGCTGAAGAAGCGCCAGGACACCACGCCAGTGGAATCGATAAAGTGTTCGACGAAGTTGTTGGGCTCGGTGACGGCCAGGCTGTTGAACGTGGGAGCTGGTACGTCGTTCAGGCCCTCAAAGCTGCGGCCCTGGAGCAATTCCGTCAGGCTGCGTTCAAGTGCCACTTCAAAGCTTGGGTGGGCGCCGAAGGAGGCAAACACGCCGCCGTTTCTGGGGTTCATCAGGGTGACACACATCACCGGGAACTGACCGTCCAGGGAGGCATCCTTCACCAGTGTCGGGAAGCCCTGGGCTTCCAGGGCCTCGATGCCCTCGAGAATGTCCGGGTATTTCTCAAGCACCTCCCGGGGCACGTCCGGCAGGGCAATTTCTCCCTCGATGATCTGCTTTTTCACCGCTCGCTCGAAGATCTCTGACAGGCACTGTACCTGTGCCTCCTGCAGAGTGTTGCCGGCACTCATGCCGTTGCTGAGGTACAGGTTTTCGATCAGATTGGAGGGGAAGTAGACCACCTCGCCGTCGGACTGGCGCACAAAGGGCAGGGAACAGATGCCACGGTCGCGCCGGCCGGAATTGGTGTCGATCAGGTGAGAGCCGCGCAGATCGCCTTCGGGGTCGTAGATGGCGCGGCAGTGGTCATCGAGGATGCCTTCGGGCAGTTCGTCTTCAGGCCCGGGCTTGAACCACTGCTCGTTGGGATAGTGCACGAAATCGCTATTGGCGATCTCCTCGCCGAAGAACTGGTCGTTGTAGAAGAAGTTGCAGTTCAGGCGTTCGATGAATTCGCCAAGCGCAGAGCACAGGGCGCTTTCCTTGGTAGCGCCTTTGCCGTTGGTGAAACACATGGGCGAGGCGGCATCGCGGATGTGCAGCGACCACACATGGGGCACGATATTGCGCCAGGAGGCGATTTCGATTTTCATGCCAAGGTCCGCCAGAATGCCGGACATGTTGGCGATGGTCTGCTCCAGCGGCAGGTCCTTGCCAACGATGTAGGTGCTGGAGTCGCCTTCCGGCGCGGCCATCAGCAGGGCCTGGGCGTCTTCGTCGAGGTTTTCGACGGTTTCAATCTGGAATTCAGGGCCGGTCTGCACCACTTTCTTCACGGTACAGCGGTCGATTGAGCGCAGGATGCCCTGGCGGTCCTTATCGGAAATATCTTCCGGCAGCTCCACCTCAATTCTGAAAATCTGGTTGTAGCGGTTCTCCGGGTCGACAATGTTGTTTTGCGACAGGCGGATGTTTTCCGTGGGAATGTCCCGTGCCTTGCAGTAAACCCGGACAAAGTAGGCCGCACAGAGGGCCGACGAGGCCAGGAAATAATCGAACGGGCTCGGGGCGGAGCCATCACCCTTGTAGCGAATGGGCTGGTCAGTGGTGACGGTGAAATCATCAAACTTGGCTTCAAGCCTGAGGTTTTCGAGGAAGTTAACTTTGATTTCCATGAACAGGATACCGGGTTTACAGAATTGAGCGGGCTATTGGGTACTGGCTGGTATTATCCCGATTTCGGGGCCATAAGTCTTGAAAGACCGCCGCCAGATATACCCATTCAATCAGTCCACGACACTTTCAAGCAAGCGCTGCCGAAACCATAGATGGGCGGGGTCGTTATCGAGCACCGGGGCCCACATCAGGTAGACCGGTAGTGGGGGAATGTCGATCGGAAAAGGCAGGGTCTGTAGTCCCAGGGCCTCGGCGTATTGCTGTGCCATGCGCTCCGGGACGGTGGCGATCATGTCGGACCGGCTACAGGTGGCCAGCATACTGGCGAACTGGGTGACCCGCGCCCCGGTGCGGCGCTGCCAGCCGGGTTCGTTGAGGATCTGATCCAGCGGCAGGCGTCGGTTCCGGTCCGGCAGTACGACGTGCTCAGCCTCCAGAAACTGCTGCTTGGTGCAGCTGCCACGCAGTGTCGGGTGCCCCTGCCGCGCCACGACCGCCAGTTTCTCCGTCATCAGCACCTGCCGGTGCAGCTGGTCGTTCTCGGTGCCAAAGGCGTCCACGGCAAGATCGGCCTGTGCCGTGCAGAGGGTCTGCGGCACGTCGTCACCGGCCAATGCCACTTCCACCACTACCCCCGGCGCTTCCGTTTGCAGGCGTGCCAGAAGCGGAGGCAACACCACCATCTCGAAATAGTCATTGCTGAGCACGCGAAAGCGACGCTGGCTGGTGGCGGGCACGAAACGGTTGGCCGGGTCCAGGGTGTCACGCAGTGCGGCCAGTTGCTGGCTGAGGCTGTCATGAAGCTCCCGTGCCCGGGGCGTAGGTAGCATGCCCTGATGTGTGCGCACGAACAGAGGGTCGCCCAGGGTGTGGCGCAGACGTTGCAGGGCGGCACTGATGGCCGGCTGGCTCATACCCAGAGTCTCTGCGGCGCGGGAGAGCTGACCGGCTTCCATGATGGCATCGAATACGGGCAGCAAGTTGAGGTCGACACTGCGTAAGTTCAGTTTCATGGATAATACTTATACCAAATATTGAATAGGAAAATATATCGGGCGTCATTAAGGTCAAAAGACATACCTGCACACAATGTCTGGGAGAATAATAATGGACGATCAAAAACTGACGATGCTGGTAACGTCTTTCATCATAGCGACCGCCCTGTGGGAAGTGGTCAGTGGTCGTACCCGCGAGGGACGAAAAAACAAGCAGGACTGGCGGATGGCATTTCTCGCCACCTTCATGATGGTGGCGGTTCAGCGTCCACTGGTGCTGCTGCTTCTGACACTGGGTCTTTCGACTTTGATCCCGGGTAGTGCCGGTTCACTGGCCTGGCTTGAACAGGCGTATTTTTGGCCGACGTTGATCGTTTTCTTCTGTGTGGAGGAGTTCATTCACGGCAGCTTCCACCTGTTCGCTCACCGGCGTCGCCCCAACAACCGAATCCTTCAGTGGGTCCAGGCGTTCTACAAGATGAGTCACCGGCCACACCACATGTCTGGCGGTACGGATAACAAAGGGCAGCTGTCGGTGACCCAGACATTCGTCAACGGCTGGGCCTGGTGGCTGATCATGCCCAATTATACCTTCCAGTTGCTGTGTCTTTACCTGGGGCTGGTGGATGTCTTTCTGATTGCCACGGCATTCAAGGGTTTGTGGGCGGCCCATACCCACGTCAACTGGAATTACGATCTGTATTTCCATAACCATCGCTGGGCCTGGGTGCGCAAGACCATGTGGGCGCTGGCTCATGTACTGGTGTTCCCGACCCAGCACCATCATCACCATGCCCGTGGCCCCAACTCAGCGAAGAATGTGACCTCCACGCTGGCGATTTACGACTGGCTGGTGTTTGGTACACTCGCCATTGAGACCAGCAAGCCCAAGGTCTACGGTTGGCGCCAGAAAGAGCATGAAGCCAACAGTGTCCTGAAACGCTATTTCTGCTGGGATGTCCGGTCGTACGTGCCCAAAGGTTGAGGCTCGAATCCGTACACAGGTTGCCCATCCTTATAATTGAACATTTGTTCACAGTTCCAATTGCGAGTGCTATGTTGAAAGTGTGGGCTCTTACGTTTTTGCACCTGGCGATATTCCCCGACAGGCGAAAATCGCAGTTTGGAGGCTGGCGCCTATGGGTAAGGCGGATGATCCGGATAACAAGGTTATCGCCAGGCTGCGTGAAAAGGCCGAGCGGTTGGAGAATCTTGAGAGCCGGCTCAGGGTGTTGGAGCGGGAACGTGAAGACTTGTTGGATACCAAGCTGCAAATGTCCAGCGAACTGGAGGAATACGACCGCAGCCTGAAGGAGTGGGAGTGGTTCTTTGAACATTCTGTTCAGATGCTATGCATTGCCGGATTGGATGGTTACTTCAAACGGGTGAATTCGGCGTTTGCCAATACGTTGGGTTATTCGAAAGAGGAGTTGATCTCGCGTCCGTTTCTGGACTTCGTGCATCCGGAGGATGTCGCCAGAACGACCAGAGAGCTGGAGGGCTTGGGAGAAGGGCATGACAGCGTCAGCTTTGAAAATCGCTATCGCGCCAAGGAAGGGAGCTGGCGATGGATTGCCTGGTACTGTCCCGCCATTTCCAGTGTCACGACCAAACTGTTTGCCATTGCCCGCGATATCACCGAAGACCGCCGCAAGGAGGCGGAAATACTCTACAAGGCTTCCCACGATTCACTCACCGACTTGCACAATCGGGCGGCATTTGAAGAAAGCCTCGAGTCCGCCATTGCCCTGCAACGACGGAACCAGGCAGGCGAGGTGGTGCTTTACCTGGTCGATATTGACGGCTTCAAAGAAGTCAATGACCAGTATGGACACATGGCTGGTGACCACCTGCTGCAGGTAATCTCGGAACGGTTTCGGAAGATCCAGCGCGCGGGTGAAATGGTGGCGAGAGTGGGGGGCGATGAATTCGCCTTTCTGGTGGAAGGCACCGCGGACGATTCCGAAAGTTATCCATTTGAGCCCCTTGCGGAACGCATTATCGCCCAGGTCAGCGAGCCGGTGGAGTTGAACAGGGGAACGGTCACCGTAGGTTGCAGCATCGGCATTTCAGCGTTTCCTGGCACCGCTGACGATTTCTGTTCGCTGATGTCCCAGGCTGACAAGGCCATGTATGCAGTCAAGAAGTCCGGAAAGAACGGTTTCCGAAAATTTGATCCTTCGCTAACCTGACAGGGTGCAGCAGAAGAGTGCGAAGGCGGGGCGTGACCCGAACGATCAATCGGAAACGGAATAGCATCGATGACGGAATACTTTATCCAGGCGTTTATTTATCTGTTGGCGGCGGTTGTCGCGGTACCGTTGGCCAAGCGCCTGGGGCTGGGGTCGGTGCTCGGCTATCTGGTGGCCGGGGTGGTGATCGGGCCGGTGACCGGTCTGGTGGGCCAGGAAACCGCCACAATCCAGCATTTCGCCGAATTTGGCGTGGTGATGATGCTGTTCCTGGTGGGCATGGAGCTGGATCCGAAATCCCTGTGGGCCATGCGGGTCCGTTTACTGGGGCTGGGTGGTCTACAGGTAGTGCTGACCTCCGTTGCGGGCATGGCCATCGCCTGGTGGTTGGGCCTGCCCTGGCAAACCACCATCGCAGTGGGCCTGATCTTTTCCCTGTCCTCCACCGCTATTGTCCTGCAAACCCTGAACGAGAAGGGGCTGAGTAAGACCGAGGGTGGTCGCGGGGCCTTCTCGGTGTTGCTGTTCCAGGACATTGCCGTGATTCCCATGCTGGCCGTCATTCCGCTGCTGGCGGTGTCGGGGCTGGCGGCGGTTGGTTCGGCAGAAGCGGACCAGCACGGC
Source organism: Marinobacter sp. DUT-3 (assembly GCF_050379435.1). Classification (NCBI taxonomy): domain Bacteria; kingdom Pseudomonadati; phylum Pseudomonadota; class Gammaproteobacteria; order Pseudomonadales; family Marinobacteraceae; genus Marinobacter; species Marinobacter sp. DUT-3. Next base: position 189,582 of record NZ_JBNRMG010000009.1, on the reverse strand, counting down.
AGTTTCAGCCTGGTGGCGGATCTGCCCGGTTGGGCCCATGCGCTGGTCGTGATTGGCGCGGTGGCGACGGTGATCGTGGGTGGTCACTACCTGAGCCGACCGCTGTTCCGTTATGTGGTGCAGTCCGGCATGCGGGAGGTGTTTACCGCCATGGCGCTTATGCTGGTGATCGGCATTGCTGCGCTGATGAGTGTGGTGAACCTGTCACCCGCCCTTGGTGCTTTTCTGGCCGGCGTGGTGCTGGCCAACAGCGAATTTCGTCATGAGCTCGAGGCCAACATTGAGCCGTTCAAGGGGCTGCTGCTCGGCCTGTTCTTCATCACCGTGGGCGCCGGCATCAATTTCGATGTGTTGTCGGCGCAGTGGGGCACGGTGCTGACGCTGGGGCTGCTGGTGATTGTGGTCAAGGCCGGAGTTCTGCTGTTGCTGGCGCTGCTGTTTGGCCTCCGTGGCCGGGACGGCTGGTTGTTTACCCTGGGACTGGCCCAGGCCGGTGAATTCGGGTTTGTTCTGCTGACCTACAGTATGCAGAACCGGGTGATACCCATGGATATTGCCCAGGTGCTGGCCCTGGTGGTGGCGCTGTCCATGTTCCTCACGCCGTTACTGTTCATCGCCTATGACCGCCTGATCCTGCCGCGATACCGCGAAGCCCGTAACGAGCAGCGTGATGCGGACACCATCGAGGAACAGGCGCCGGTGATTGTGGCCGGGGTGGGACGGTTCGGCCAGATTGTCTGCCGTCTGCTGCGGGCCAACAACATACCGATTGTCGCCCTGGATCTGGCGCTGGACCAGATTGAGAACCTGCGGCGCATCAATATCAAGAGCTACTTTGGCGACGCCAGCCGGATGGACCTGCTGGAAACCGCCGGTATCGCCGACGCCCGCCTGCTGGTGGTGGCCATTGATGACCGGGAGCGGGCAGTAGCCCTGGTACACCATGTCAAACAACACTTCCCGGGTGTCTGGATTCTGGCGCGAGCCTTTGATCGGGGCCATGGGTATGATCTGCGGGACGCGGGTGCCGATGACGTGGTGAGCGAAACCTATCATTCCGCGCTGGAGCTGGGCGGTCAGGCACTGACGGCATTTGGCGTACACCCCTTGCGCGCCCGTCAGATGACCTGGGCCTTTGTGAACAACGAGAAAGCCCATGAGGCTGAACTGCACGAAGCCTGGAAGGATATCGAATCCGGAATCAGCTTTAGCCCCCGTTACGGCGAATTGTTCATGAAGCTGGAAGACACCCTCAGCCACGTGATGAAGCAGGACTGGCAACCTCCCAGCCGGGAGGAAGTGCCGCTGTGGGCTCCGCCGGAAAGCGGCGGGCGTTAGGTGGTTTCTTCGACCTCCTTGGTTTCGGTTGCGGGTACCGTCAGCATCAACAGGAAACCAATCAGCAGGAATGCCAGGATAGTGCTCATGCCCCAGCGCTGACTGTCGGTGACGGCTGTGACCCAGCCCACCAGCAGGGGGCCGGCGAACGCGGTGGCCTTGCCGGAGAAGGCAAACAGACCGAACATCTGGGTCTGAAGGTGGGGTGGGGCAACGCGGGCCAGGTGTGACCGGCTGGCGGATTGCAGCGGCCCCACGAAAATGCCCAGGATCATGCCCCACACCCAGAACGCAGTCGCGCCATCCACAACCAGGATGGCCAGCGCACTGCTGCCCAGCCCGATTAGCGACAACAGGATGGTGTTGCGGCCACCCAGGGCGTCGTCAATCCACGCAAACCCCAGGGCGCCCAGCCCTGCCGTCACGTTCAGGGCAATGGCGAATTGCAACACTTCAGTAGGGTTCATGTTGAAGGTGCCGGCGGCGTACACGCCCCCGAACGTAAAGATGGTGGCCAGACCGTCGGTGTACAGCATGCGGGCAATCAGGAAGCGCACAATATCCTTGTACTGGCGGACGTGAGCGATGGATTCCTTCAGTTGCGCAAAGCCGGCCCGGGTGGCAGCCGCCAGACCCAGGCCAGTGGATGGCCGGTCCGGAATGAAGATAAAGGCCGGCAGGGCGAACACCAAATACCAGACAGCCACGAGCACGAAGGTAGCGCGAACGTGTTCGGCCTGATCCCGGTCGAGGTTGAAGAGACTGGCGTCTGTCTCGATAAAACCGTACAGCGCGATTACCAGGCTTGTAACACCGCCCACGTAACCCAGTGCCCAGGCCCAGCCGGACCAGCGGCCGGTGCGTTCCCGGCTGGCCAGGTCCGGCAGCATGGAGTTGTAGAAGATAAACGCGAATTCAGCGCCGAGCGTGCCCAGACCGACCCATAGCGCGGCGTTCCAGAACTGGTCCTGCTCCGGAGTGACGGTCCACAGCATGGCGGAAGACAGCACGCACAGCAGGGTGAAGGTGATGAACCAGGGTTTGCGCCGCCCGGACTGGTCGGCAATGGCGCCCAGTATCGGTGCCAGGATCGCGATAAAGATACCGGAAATGCCCACGATGTTACCCCAGGCATTGGTGCCCGCCACCTCGTCCTGCATCACCGATACGCTGAAGTACTGGGCAAAGACAAAAGTGAGAATGATGGTAAAGAAGGCGCTGTTGGCCCAGTCGTACAGCGCCCAGGACCAGAGCGCGCGTTTGTCTTCCTGCGCGCCCGGGGGCTGGGTGTGGGGCGAGTGTGGTGGCATGTTCGGCTGGGCTCCTTATCCTGACAAGGGACATCCGTGCCGTGATTGTGGCCGTTATCGACGCAAATGCCCAGCCCCGTTGGATTAAACGGCCTTCAGGTACCTTGCCTCGTGGTCGAGCAGCCAGGCCTTGCGTTCCAGACCGCCGGCGTACCCGGTGAGGGTACCGTTGGCACCAATGACCCGGTGGCAGGGAATCAGGATCGCCACCGGGTTGAGGGCATTGGCCCGGGCCACGGCGCGTACCGCTTTGGGGTTACCCAGGGTTTCGGCCAGGGCGCTGTAGGAACGATGTCCACCCGCCGGGATGTCGATGAGCCCCTGCCAGACGCGTTGCTGGAAGTCGGTGCCGGTCAGCTGGATCTGCTCTCTTGGCAGGGGCCGAAGCTCTCCGGCGAAGTAGGCCTCCAGCCACTCGGTGATGGCGTCGGGCGCGGAGTGCGGCTGCTCCCGCCACTGAGGATGATGGAATCGCCGGGCCTGCAGGGCGTGCATACGGTCTTCGTTGCCGTCGAAGTCCAGGTGGACCAGTTTGCCATCCACCGTGGCCAGACTCAGGGGGCCAACGGGGCTGGGAAAGCGGCTGATACTGATGACTGTGTTCATGGTGTGGTCTCCTGCCGGGGTGGATGGTCGGCCAGCGTGGCCCACAAATACTGGGCGGCATAAGCCCGCCACGGGCGCCAGCGTTCAGCGTGACGGGTAAGGGCTTTGGCGTTGGCTGGTCCGCCAAGGCTGGCTGAGGCCTTGAGGATGCCCAGGTCGCTGGCCGGAAAAGCGTCGGGGTCGGACAGGCCGCGCAGGGCCAGGTAGTTGAGTGTCCAGGGACCGATACCGCGAAGGGGGGCTAGCTGCTCCAGCAGGGTACTGCCATCCAACTCGGCAAAACCGGGTTCGGCAAACCTTGCAGCGACCCGGGCGAGGGTGTCTGCCCGGCTGCGGGGCAGTCCCAGTTTATCCAGTGGTTGCGCTGCCAGGTCCGCTGGCTCCGGGAATCGATGAGTGATGCCGGTGCCAGCCGCCAGGTCTTCCGGAAGGGGAGTTCCATGGCGGGCGACCAGCCGACCGGCAATTGTGCGGGCGGCGGTTACGGATATCTGCTGGCCCAGGATAGCCCGCACGGCGAACTCGAACCGGTCCCAGCATCCGGGTACGCGAAGGCCGGGATGCTGTGTAACGATGGGGCGCAACAGTGGATCCTGGGACAGGAGGCTGGTGATGGTGGACAGGTCTGCGTCCAGATCGAATAGCCGGCGTATCCGCTCGCTCACCTCGAGGATGGCCTGCCGTGCCGGCCCCCTGAGAATCACCTGCATACCTGGCTGGTCAGCGCGCGGCCGGCAGATCACCAGCCCCGGCTGACCAGTGAACTGTATCGCACGGGCATAATACTGATCGCCCACTGCTTCCAACCCGGGAATGGCACGGGCGCGGAAGAACGCCAGCAGGGCATCGCTGTCAAAGGGCGGTCGCGCCTGCAGGAACAGGACGAGATCATCGCGAGCCGGCTTGAAGGGATCGTCGGGGCTGCGGCGGCTGTTGCTGGCCGGCCGTCCAGGGCCACGGCGATAGGCTGTGGGAGCATCGCCATAGGTTTCTTTCAGAGTATGGTTGAAGCGTCGAAGGCTGCGGAAACCGGCGATCTCGGCAATCTCGGTCATGCTCAGGTTGCTGTCCACGATCAGCTGCCTTGCCCGTAACAGGCGTCGGGCCTGGGCATGTTGCTGGGGCGTTACGCCGGTGTGGCGCTTATAGAGCTGGCGCAGGTAGCGATCGGTAATGCCCAGGCGTTCAGCCAGTTCCGGTACTGAACGGGTGTCCAGGGCGCCTTCCTCCACCAGCCTCACCGCTCGTGCCAGCGTGGTATGCACGCCGGCAGCAGCCGGGCTGCCAGGAGCGGCTTCCGGGCGGCATCGCAGGCACGGCCTGAAACCATTGGCCATGGCCGCTTCCGCCGACGGGTAAAAGCGCACATTGCCCCGCTTGGGCGTTACCGCGGGGCAGATGGGGCGGCAGAAGATGCCGGTGGTCAGTACGGCGGTGTAGAAGCGACCGTCAAAACGGGCATCCCGGGTTTGCAGCGCCTGGTAGCAGAGATCATCAGTCAATGTGTCCATGTCTGAAAGTGTACCAGTGCTGGCCGGGAAAACTCGCCGGATTCGGAACTGAGCGTGTCGCGGTCAGATGGTCAGGCCCAGCAACAGGACAAGTTCGGAGAACACCACGCTGGCGCCCAGGGTATCGCCGGTGTAGCCGCCCAATTGGCTGCGCAGGTAGCTTCCCCAAACCAGGGCAACTCCCAGGGTTGCACACAGCCCCCACAACAATAGCCAGGGTTCGTACAGAACCAGTACCAGGGACGCAAAAACAGTGAAGGTCGCGGCAATCGCCAGCCGGGTTCGCGAAAAGCCATCGGCAACCGGTTTGCTCTTGCTCTTGTCCGGATCGGTCACGTATGGGAGGTAGCCCATGATCAAAAGTGGTGTGAGACGTGCCACCATGGGTGCGGCCAAAAGTCCCAGCCAGACGGGGCTTGCCTCGGCCAGCAGGGCGACTTTCAGCACCAGGGCCATCACCAGTGCCGCTGTGCCGTAGGTGCCAATTCGGCTGTCCTTCATGATCTCCAGACGTTTTTCGAGCGTATATCCACCACCCAGTGCATCCACGCTGTCTGCCAGGCCATCCTCGTGGAAGGCCCCTGTCAGCCACAGGTGCAGGATGACCACCAATACAATCGAGATCAGCGGACTGAAGGCAAGGGTCAATAAGGTGTAGGCGCCGACATAACATGCGCCCAGGAGCAGGCCGACGACCGGGAAATAAAGGCTGCTCTGGTTCATCAGGCGTTGTGAGTAATCGATCTGGGTCAGCATTGGTATCCGGGTGAGGAAACCAATCGCGAGCCAGAAGGCCTGCCATTCACGGGATGCGGGGTTTGTATGGGTGCTCAAATGCTGCTCCGGGGGCATGCTCGCGGGATTTGTTGCCATACTCTACACTTTTTTTGAAGGCCGCCGGAAAAACGGCTCCCTTGAGAGGAGTCACGCAGTTTTATGCATGATCAAAAGGATAGCGATGGCTCAGGCCAGAACTCGCCAGAATTTTATAACAAGCTGACAGCCAGCGTACCCGTCATTCTCTATACCTACTGGTTGAGTGCTGACGGGGGTGAGCATCGGTATCCTTATGTTAGCAGGCGGGTGGCTGATTGGTTCGGGCTGGAACCTGAGGCATTGCAGAAAAGTGCGGATGCCATTTTTGGGATTGTTCATCCGGATGACCTGGCCGGTGTTGGCGAGAGTATCCAGGCTTCCGCTCGTAATCTGACGACGTGGGAGCACTGCGCCAGGCTGAAGCTCACGACCGGAGAGTACCAGTGGTTTGAAGGCCACTCCGAACCGGAGCGACTGAGCGATGGCAGTACCCTGTGGTACGGTCAGTTTCACAATATCCAGCAATACAAGGAATTGGAGCAGGTTCTGCGTGAGAGTGAAACGGAGCATTCGTATCAGGCGGGTTTCCAGAAGCTGATCGCCGACCTGTCGAAGGAATTTATCAACCTGCAGTTCGGAACCATCGATGAGTGTATACGCGAACTGCTGAAAACCATGGGGCAGTTCTTTGAAGTCGATCGCGCCTACCTGTTCAGTTTTTCAGACGATTACCAGTCCATGGCCAACACCCATGAGTGGGTAGGCCCTGGTGTTCCCGCCCTGATTGACAGACAGCAGAGCGTCTATATTGGAAATTTGCAGTGGTGGCAGCAGCAGATTAGCGGAATGGTGAGCACTGATAAGGTTGTCTTCATACCTGACGCGTCTGGATTGCCTGATATTGCTGGCGGGGAGAAAGAGATACTGGAACGCCGTGGCGTAAGCTCCATGTTTGCTGTGCCGGTCAAGATCCGCGGGCGCGTTACCGGTTTTTTTGGCGTGGATTCACTGCAAAAGCGAAATTGGCGTGAGGATCAGGGCGATCTCCTGATCATTGTTTCCGGCTTGCTGTCCGGCGCACTGGAGCGCCATAACCTGGAGCAGAAGCTACTCAGCCAGTCCATTCGGGATCCCTTGACCGAACTTCACAACCGTCGCTACCTGATGCCGCGCCTGGAGGAAATGCTGGGACGGGCGGCCCGGAAGCACGAACCGTTTGCCGTGGCGATGTTTGATATCGACCATTTCAAGCAGATCAATGATTCGCTGGGGCATCTTGCCGGCGATTATGTGCTGACCGAGTTCGCCGGAATTCTGGTGGAAAATACCCGCAGCATGGATGTGGTGGCTCGCTTTGGCGGGGAAGAGTTCATGGTGGCGTTTGCGCTGGACGACACGGACGATGTGGGCGGTATGGTTGCCAGGATCCTGCTGGCGGTGCGTGGGCATGAGTTTGTTTTCGAAGACTTGCCCATTGAGGTCACCGTCAGTGCGGGCATTGCCGCGGTAACGGACCTGCCGACGATTCCTTCCAGTCCGGACCCGGTGATCGGCAAAGCGGATCACCACCTCTATCTGGCAAAGGAGGCGGGCAGGAATTGTTTCGTTGATGCATCAGGGGTATTTCGCCCATAAAAAAAGATCATTTCACCTCTTATTCATAATGGGTATATCCTTATGCCTATAAATTTAAGTCTCCCCTGGAGGTGAAGCCATGACGAGCCCAGTCGTGCAGCATTTTTTTGACGAGCCAACGAATACCTTCAGCTACGTTGTCCGTGACCCGGACAGTACGGCCTGCGTCATTATTGACTCGGTACTGGACTTTGACTACGCGTCCGGGCGCACGGAGGTTCGTTCCGCCGATAACATCATTACTTATATTCTTCGCGAAGGCCTGGCTGTCGAGTGGATTCTGGAAACCCACGTTCATGCAGACCATTTGTCCGCCGCGCCGTATCTGCAGGAGCATCTCGGCGGGAGAACCGGTATCGGAGCCCGCATCGTCGAAGTGCAGAACATTTTCGGTAAGGCCTTCAACGCCGGCACTGAGTTCGCCCGTGACGGCAGCCAGTTCGACCGGCTCTTCGAGGAAGGTGACCGCGTGGACATCGGCAATCTGGAGGTCTGTGTGCTGCACACACCGGGCCACACTCCTGCCTGCCTGACCTATGTGATTGGAGACGCCGCATTCGTCGGCGATACCCTGTTCATGCCGGATTACGGCACCGCCCGCTGCGATTTTCCCGGAGGAGACGCGCGAACCCTTTTCCGGTCGATCCAGAAGGTCCTGGCCCTGCCGCCGGAGACCCGCATATTCCTGTGTCACGACTACAAGGCGCCGGGGCGTGAAACCTATCAGCATATGACCACCGTGGCAGAGCAACGCCGTGCGAACGTGCACGTTCATGAAGGGATCTCCGAGGAACGGTTCGTGAAGATGCGCACCGAACGCGATGCCACCCTGGAAATGCCCCGGCTGATTCTGCCTTCGGTACAGGTCAACATGCGGGCTGGCCAACTGCCTCCGGCGGAAGGTAATGGGCAGGTCTATCTCAAAGTGCCGGTCAACCTGTTCTGAACCGCCGATGAGCCTCAAACGCTACCTTCCGGTATTGCAATGGCTACCGGAGTATCGCCGGGAACAGGCCGCCAGTGATCTGATTGCTGCGGTGATTGTGACCATTATGCTGATTCCCCAGTCACTGGCTTATGCACTGCTGGCGGGACTACCTGCGCAGGTTGGGCTTTACGCGAGCATCCTGCCACTGGTGCTGTACGCGGTGTTTGGCACCAGCCGGACCCTGTCGGTGGGGCCCGTGGCCGTGGTCGCGTTAATGACCGCAGCAGCTTTGGCGCCGATCGCTGCGCCTGGTAGCCCGGAGTACCTGGCCGGAGCGGTGCTGCTGGCCGTCATGTCAGGTCTGATGCTGACGGCAATGGGGGTGCTGAGACTGGGGTTTCTGGCGAATTTTCTTAGCCATCCGGTGATTTCCGGATTTATCACCGCGTCGGGCATCGTGATCGCGTTCAGCCAGCTCAAGCACATATTGGGGATTGATGCCTCTGGTCATAATCTGATTGAGATTGCCGGCTCACTGGCCGGGAACCTGGGGAACGTCAGTTTGCCGACCCTGCTGATCGGTGCGGGGGCCCTGGTGTTCCTGATGTTCGCCCGATCACGTCTGAACCCCCTGTTGATCCACTTCGGATGTGGAATCCGAATGGCGGACATCCTCACCAGAACGGCGCCCGTTCTGGCGGTGTTGGTCACCTCTCTGGTTGCGTGGGTATTGGGGCTGGATGCGCTGGGTGTCCAGTTGGTGGGTGAGGTGCCCTCCGGTTTGCCGGAGCTGACGATGCCTTCCCTGGAGGTGTCTGTCTGGAAGCAGCTTGCGGTTGGCGCGTTGCTAATCAGCGTGGTGGGGTTTGTGGAGTCGGTGTCGGTAGGGCAGACGCTCGCGGCGAAGCGCCGGCAGCGCATTGATCCGGATCAGGAGCTGATTGGCCTGGGTGCAGCGAATCTCGGGGCGGGCTTTTCCGGGGGGATGCCGGTAACTGGCGGTTTTTCCCGCTCGGTAGTGAATTTTGACGCCGGTGCGCAAACCCCGGCGGCAGGTGCGTATACCGCCGTGGGTATCGCTCTGGCGACGTTGTTGCTGACACCCGCGATCGCTTATCTGCCGACGGCAACGCTGGCAGCAACGATCATAGTGGCGGTGGCCACGCTGATTGATTTCCCGGCGCTGGTGCGTACCTGGCGTTATTCCCGTGCCGACTTTGGCGCCATGCTGGCGACTATTACGCTCACTCTGGTTTATAGCGTTGAAGCGGGCATCATCGCCGGGGTGGGGTTGTCGATCGGTTTGTTTCTGTTTCGAACCAGTCGCCCCCACAGTGCGGTGGTCGGCCGGGTGCCCGGCACCGAGCATTTCCGTAATATCCAGCGTCATCGGGTGGAAACCAGCCGTCACGTGACCTTTCTGCGGGTGGACGAGAGCCTCTACTTCGCTAATGCCCGCTTCCTGGAAGAAGCGGTGATGGACCTGGTCACCTGCCAGCCGGACCTGAAGGATCTGGTGTTGGTGTGCCCGGCAGTGAACCTGATTGATGCCTCCGCCTTGGAGAGCCTGGAGACCATCAACGAAAGGCTGAGTGATGCCGGCGTGCGTCTGAATCTGTCTGAAGTGAAGGGGCCGGTGATGGACCGGCTGAAGAATACTCAGTTGCTCAGTCGTCTGGAAGGAACGGTTTTCCTCAGTACATTTGAGGCCTGGCAAACACTGGTGTCACCTTCAGAGATGCCGGTAACGAGCGTGCCCTGATACACTGGCTGCCCGGTTTGAAAGGGTGAACTTCCATGGGCATGACGGACAACCTGCTGTCCACCACTCAGTTGATCATCACGGCATTCCTGTTCCTCGGGATACTGGTCACTGCTGTCCGTCAGGTGGACTGGCAGGCCCTGCGCAGGGACAACGCCCTGCAGCATTCCTTCTTCGGCGCCGCCGTAGTCCTCGGGTTCCTCTGGCAACTGAGGGCCGGAATCTCGCCGGGCCTGTCCATTCATATTTTCGGCATGACAGTCATTACCCTGATGCTGGGGTGGGGGCTGGCGGTGCTGGCAGGCCTGCTGGCGCTGGTGATTACCGTCATCACCGGGCGGGAACCGCTGGTCATGTTTGCCGCCAACGGGCTGGTCACAGTGATGGTGCCGGCGCTGGTCAGCCACGGCATCATGCTCTGGGAGCGAGGCAGGAATTTTCGTAATTTCTTTGCGTATATCTTTTTCTGCGGCTTTTTCGGCGCCGGTATTGCGGTGGCGTGTGCCGGGGTGGTGATGTGTTTGATGCTATGGACCGCCGGGGTGTATGAGTTCAGAGAACTGGTCCATGAGTACCTCCGGTACCTGCCGCTGATCATGTTGCCTGAGGGCTTCGTGAACGGCACGTTCGTGACCGGGCTGATGGTGTTCCACCCGGACCGGCTGACCACCTTGGATCAGCGGCGTTATCGCTGAATACAAAAAGCCCGCTTCAGCACTGAAGCGGGCTTTTTGTTTATCCCCATGGGGTGCCTGACGGCGCTGTTAACGCACGCCGGCGCGGCGCAGGGCTGCGGGCGTGAACTCGTTGGAGCGGGCTTTCACGCCAAAGGTGTACGGGTCGTCTTCCTCGTTGGTCAGACCCATCACCAGGTAGCGGCCGGACAGCAGGTCGTACAGGGTTTCAGCGGCATAGCTGGGCACGACGACATCATAACCCTGAACCATGTGGGCCTCGGCTACGCGCCAGAGCTGACTGCGTCCGTCGTAGTGGTCGACCACGGCGATCTGCCAGGAATCCTCGTCGACATAGAAATCGCGCTGGGCATAGATATGACGCTCGCCGTCCTTCAGGGTGGCGCGCACATGCCAGACGCGGTGCAGCTCGTAGCGGGTCAGCTCCGGATTGATGTGGCCGGGCTGGATGATGTCATCGTAGCTCAGGTCCTGGTCGCCCAGCCGGTAGGAATTGTACGGGATGTACATTTCCTTCTTGCCGATCAGTTCCCAGTCATAGCGATCCGGCGCACCATTGTACAGGTCGAGGTTGTCGGAGGTGCGCTGACCATCGGCGGCGGTGCCCGGACCATCATAGGCTACCTGCGGGGCACGGCGGACACGACGCTGGCCCGAGTTGTACAGCCAGGCCCGGCGTGCTTCCTTGACCTGGTTCAGGGTCTCGTGAACCAGCAGCACGTTACCCGCCAGCCGGGAGGGCGCGGTGATGACCTGCTTGAAGTAGAACATCACGTTGTCATCCTGGCCCGGCTCATAGTCTGCCAGTGCGACACGGTCGGTCAGATGCTCGGTGAATTTGACCGGGCTGTAATCACCGTTTGCCTGTGGGGTTACCTGGGCAACGTTCCGGATAATGGAACCGCCGCGATAACGGGTAATGTGGTTGAAAATGACTTCGACACCACTCTTGGGAATCGGGAAGGGTACGCCCGTTTCATAGTTCTGGAGGCCGTTGCCGTCGGCAGTCAGAGACACCTTGGTAGCGTTCTCGACAGCCTTTTCCATCATGAAGTCGGGGTAAGCCGCAGTGCGCCGGGTCTGGTAGACCGGAATGAAATAGTCGTCGTAGGCCTTGATGGTAGCCACCTGGCCCGGAGAGAGCCGGTCTTTGTATTCCTCCACGTTGCTCTGGTCGATGACGAACAGGCGCTCGTCGTTCGGGAACGGGTCAGGATAGATCCCTTCCTGAGGCTGATCCACGGGCGGGGATGTCAGGCCACCGTCCCAGGCCGGGATCTCGTCGCCATTCCCCGCTTTTTCAGCGCCAATGGGCGTCAGTTCGTTGCCAAGTTTTGCTGCTTCCTCGGCGGAAACAGCCGCAAGGGCTGCCCCGGAAGAAAACAGGGAGACGGCGATAGCGCTACCGATGAGGTGTTTTCTGTATGTATTCACAAGAAACTCCTTTGTGATTGTCGTTAGTGAATCAGAATGAATAGGAAACACTGGCGGAGATGAAATCCCGGTCTGAAATGACGTTGTAGTCACCACCGAAATAGTTCGTGTAACTGATCGAGCCGGAGTATTTGTTCTGGTAGTTGGCATCCAGACCAAGACTGACCGACTTGTTGCCCTCGTTGAAGTTGCCGCCGGGGTCCGGGGCATAGCCTTCGACATCATGGGTGAGGAACAATTTGGGCATCAGGTTGATACCGGCAATGGCATTGGAGTAGTCCAGTGCGAACAGGGCGCGATAGCCCCAGGAGAACGACGTGGTGAAGCCGTCCGAGCCGCAGTTGGTGGGGTTGATGTTCAGCCTGGTTGTCTCGTCCCCCGGGCCTTCGCTACAGAAGTCACCGGAGAAAGACTCGCCATCGAGCGGAACCGGTCCTACGCCGTAGATGCCGGATCGGCCATAGCGGGCTTCGCTTTTGTCCGGCAGGTCATGGACGTAAGTGGCGCCAACCTCGGCTACGATGATAAACCGCCCCGCACCCAGTACGCGGTCGATGAAGTGGATCAGTGTGGCCTGGACCTGGGACACGTCGTAGCGGTCATAACCGTCAACAGGCTTGCCGGCGTAATTGAAGTTGGGGTCGTCGTCCCGCACACGTTGCTCCAGTTTACTCACCACCTGATCATCCGGGCCGCGTTGTTGCAGGCCGCCGTAGATCAGTTCAAAGGTGTTCCACTGGATGGGCATGTTGGGGCGGAAGCTGTACTCGGCCCCGAGGGATGTCCCGGTTGGCAAGGTGGTGTTGATACTGATGCCGTACAGGTCGATGCCCTTGGGGTAATCAATGAAGTAGCTCGGGAACCGGGTGAACGGCTCGTTTGGATCATTGATCTGGTTTGCTTCCGGGTTTTCCGGGTTGTTCACCACGCCGCTGATGTACGGCAAACGGCTGTGGTAGCGGATGTAGTAGAACCCCAGCTCCGAATCGAGCGCCGGTACAAACCAGCGAACGGCGGCGCCGAACTGGTCTTTGTCACCGGGCTCGACGTCACCCCGGCGGGGCGAGACGAAGCCTTCCTCGAATGCTTGTGAATCGGGTACCTGGCCTGCGAGGAGTACCGGGCCACAGCCGTCGGCTGCGACATCCGCCGAGGAGAAGAAGGTGCCGCAATCATCGATCTTGAACGGTTCCCACTCGGTCTGAACGTAGGCTTCTACGTTGATTTCGGGTGTGATCCCGACCGAGGTGTACAGCATGTTGACCGGCAACAGAACGTCTTTCAGTTCCGCGCCCGGGGCCCGGAAGGCCGGCACGTCAATGGGGTTGGTGGCGTTGATGCCGCCAAGGATGAAGGTGCTTTCACCCCAGCTCAGTACCTGTCGGCCATAGCGGACTGACACTGGCGTGTTGCCGGCGTACCAGTCGGTGAAAATGTAGGCGTCCAGCAGGTCTACGCCGGAAGCATTGTCTTTGGCTTCGGGATTGAGCGTGCGCTGTTGCCCCACGGGGTCCACCGCGCGCTCGTTATCCTTGAGCTCGAAATCGTAGTAATAGCTGCCGCGAACCAGGGCGCCGATACGGGTCAGGTAGTCGCTGTCGGGGGCGTAGTCGAGGAACAGCTCGGAGCGGCCACGCAGGATCTGGGAGTACGGATCGCCTTTTTCGAAGTTCAGGTTACCGTCATCAAAGTTGTTGGACGAGGCGCCGGTGTCGCTGTAGGCGAATTCCGGTCCCAGATTACCCTGGGAGATCAGATCCGGATCCTGATCCTCCAGACGGATACCAATGCCAGCGGTCAGCTTTGTGCTGAAGGAGGCATCGATACCGTAGACGTCAAAGTTAATGGCTGCGGCAGGCGCGGATACCATTGCCGACAGGGCAGCTGTCGCCAGCGACAACCTTGTTCGCGAAAACCGGGAAGTATTTGTTGTTGTCATTTCTACTGCTCCAATTCTTTTTATCTTGGGGACCCGCAGCAAACACGTTGCGGGTCCCGGGGTAGACGTTTCGGTATTGTCGGTTACAGCAGACCTCCGAGGAGTCCGCCGTCGTCCCCGCCGTCATCACCGTCGCCGCCGGATCCGTCACCGTCGTCTGGCTCAGCGCCACCGTCGGTGGACCCGTCACACTCCGGGTCACCGGGGCTGTTGCCCACGTCTTTGACGACGCAGTCGTTGTTCACATCCACCGTGAATGCCGTGTTTGCATCCACACGGCTGCGGAACAGAGCGACCAGTTGAGCGGCCATTTCATCGAACACAGCGCTGGAGCTGAACGCATCAGCACCCTTTTGCCCGGCAGAAATCGGGTTGCCGTGAGAGCCTTCAAGGTAGCGAGTGATTACGGGGCGGGAGCCGTCATCAGTGCCGTCTCCGTTATCAATGCTGACGGCGCCCATAAAGCGGGCCATGGGATCGGTGCCGGCCAGAGGTGCGGGCTGGCTGTTAATCTCGAAGCCGGTATCGGTCACTAGCTGCAGCGGTCCCTGATCGTACAGCTGGTCATCGGCTGCGTTAGGGATAGTGCCGTCAGATGGGCGATCGGCATCGCCATCAATGCCCACGATTGAAGTCAGTAGAGTGGCTTCATTGCCGCTTTCCTGGAACAACGGTGCGAAGGCCACCGGATCCGTGGAATCCAGCAGGGCCTGGAACACGTTGAAGTAGATGTTCAGTTCGGTTCTGCCCTGGGCGAGCAGTCCGCCGGACGCCGCTTCAAGCCCTGGCAGCAGCGCCGGGGCAATGGTCTCGCGGGAGTTTTCCGCCAGGCGCGAGAACTGCCCGCCAGTGTTGAACATGACGGAAGCGAGGATCGGATTCAGGTCCGGGTTGTCCTGCGAGGCCAGGTTGTTGATCACCGGATAGGGTACGCCACCCATGCCGCTCAGGGAGTGACTGATGAAGTACACCCGGTCGGTGTTCATGCTGGTGCCGTCAGCACAGTCACCGTCGGTTGCGCACTGATTGATGGCGTCCTCGATGGCCGGCAACAGGGCGTTCACATTTAGCAGATCCAGTGCGCCCTGGCGCATGTTATCCCGGGTGTTGGCGTAGTTGGTGAAGTTCAGGAACAGGCTGCCGGATTCAGGGTTGTCGACCTGATCCCGGGTCACCGCCTGCATTGCATCGTTGGCGGTGAAACCAAAGTGCCTTTCCGTGGCGTCCTCAGAGGCGCCTGGCTGCTGGGAAATTTCCACCATGCCAGGGGTGGTTTCAGGATCATTTTCATCGCGGGCGCTGGTGGCAGCTTCGCCGAATACGCCGTTTAAGGGCATATCGATGCCTACAGTGATAAAGCAGTTTTCACTGTTGCTGGGCAGGCCGCCATCATCCGCGAGACACAATAGAGCCGCAGCTGTTGCCATAGGCAGGATCGCGGAACGGTCTTGAGTTGCCGCGTGTTGGTAAATAATCACAGGGTAACCATTGGCTGGCGTTGTAAACGCAGGATCTGGCGTACCAACAACAATGGGGATTTTTACATCAGTTTGTTTCTGAACGAAGGGGAAGCGGTAGCTTACCCTGTCAGATATAGCTTGAGGGAGATCCGGATTTGCACTGAAATCCGCGGGGAGCCAAGAGCCGGTTTGCAACGGTGCGCCATCCGCTCCTTCAGGTGTCTGCAGATGGTAAGGAAGAGTAATTTCGCCCTCGTAGACCTGCATGTCGATGTCGTCAATAAGCACTAGGTTGGCTTGTTGCCCAAACGCCGGGTTAACCTCGCGGCCAAGTTTCTGGCTAAAGAACCGCACCGGAGAAGGCTCGCCGGATGCAGGGTCATAAGCAGCCGGAATGTCCAGGATATTCGAAGCATCAGCGGCCAGCTGATCCGCCCGGGCGGAGACATCAACCACTTCCGCCACGGCCTGGGTTGCTGTGTCCTGGAGGATAAACGCCAGCCTGCGGTCGTCGTCCTCGGAGGCCACGAGATCGCCATAAAGCACGGTCATGCCGTTCTCATTGGCTTCAGTCAGGATGCTGGCGAGTTCAGCGTCGAATAAGCGATAGGTTTCGTCCGTAAGCAGCTCGAAAATGCGGGAGTTGACCTGCTGCTCTTCGTCAGAGGCACCGCTGAGCGGCTGGTCGGAGAGGTTGAAATCTCCTGCGATCAGCGCGTTCAGGACCGATTGCTTGCGATCTGTGAGCAGGTGGTTGCGGAACCAGGCCGCTGGTGCGGCATTGGCCAGCAGCACGTCTTCCACCGCCGTGGTGGTGAAGCTGATGGCGAAAGTGACATCATCGAACGTGGGGATGCCAGTGGCACTCCGGCCCAGGTCGCCGAGCGTCTCGCGTTTGAAATCAAAGAAGTCCGAGCCAAAGGCGCGCGCCGGCAGCATGGAGTCCCGGAATGGCTGCAGTGCCGGGTTGCTAAGCACAAACTCGGGGTTGGAGGCGGTCTCGAAGCGCAGCTCCTGAACCAGCGGCTCGCCATCCTTATCCACGATGTCATTGCTCAGGACCACCGCGTACTTGGTTTTCGGTTTCAGCGGTTTGACCGGCAGGACTCGAATAGCGTTGTTGGCTGAACCCCCGGCGGCTTCGGCAGGACCGTCTGCGTCAACGGTGATAATCTCGATGCGGAAGCGTTGGTCCAGCAGTTCCTGGTAGAGCGCATCGGCAGCTGCTGTATCGCCCTGTTCCTCCAGGCGCCTGGCGTGGCGATACTTCTCGGCGTCGACAACGCCGCCCACTTCTCGCTGTTGCTGGAAGACGCTATCGCCAGAGGGGAATTCGATTTCCAGCACGAAAACGTTCTGATCCGGGTTAGGGATCACTTCTCCATCTATTTCAACAAAGGCACGGGCGTCCAGTGTCTGGTTTGGGTCCAGGCTGTCACTGATTTTGACGTCAAACGGCGCCAGGATGGAGTTACCATCGACAAAGCCAAGGCCGGTAGTGACCGGGTTGGCGGGGTCGGTACCGTTCAGCATGGTACCGTCGTTTTCAGGGTTCAGGAAAAATAATGGATCACTGGGCAGCGGAAACGCGGTGTCCAGTGGCCGAAAAATGGGTTTGGTGCCGTCCGCAGGGTGATTAGGGTTGTCGATCTCGTAGACCGGGTTGGCATTTTTACCAGTCTGGCCGCCACTGTCGAGACAACCCGACAGCGCGGTACTGCCTGCCACAAGCGCCAGGAGCGATGTTTTTCTGATGTTGACCATGTCTGTACCTTTCCGATTGTTATTGTCATGCGGGCGGAAACGGCCCTTGCCAGACCAAACGACAAAGACTGAACAATGGTTCCAAAAAATTTGTCAAAGAATGTCAATAAGATGTTTGTAGCGAGTTGTACTGATTTGTCGGAGCAGGGGCGGATAGTGGCTATCTTATAGTGGGCTGGATGTATTTTACCGGGGGAGCCATCAATGGCAGTCGTACAGGTCACCGGATTGGTTAAACGCTATATCGGGGCAGGTGAAGCCGTAGAGGTGCTGTCTGACCTCGACATGGAGCTTGGCGAAGGAGACTCGCTGGCGCTCACCGGTCGTTCCGGTTCCGGAAAAAGCACGGTGCTGAACCTGTTGTGTGGTCTTGAAGCATCGGATCGTGGACGTATTGGAGTGCTGGGAGACGTTTTCCAGGGGAATGCTGGCGGCTATTCCCGGGATGAAGAAAGGCGTTGGGCCGCCCTGAGACGACGCGCAATCGGTGTGGTGTTCCAGGATGCCAACCTCATGCCGGCATTGACCCTGCTTGAGAACGTCCGTTTCCGGGCGCGACTGGCGGGGCAGCCGGAGCAGTCTGCAAAGGGCTGGCTGGAGCGCCTGGGAATCGGAGAGCTGGCGGGGCGGTATCCGGATCAGGTGTCCGGTGGTCAGCGTCAGCGCGCTGCCCTGGCCATGGCATTTGCCATGAGCCCCGGCCTGATCCTGGCGGATGAGCCGACGGGAAGCCTGGATCACCACACGGCGGATGACGTGGCAGACTGTCTGTTCAGTATGCAGCAGGAAACCGGCTGTTCGCTGATCCTCGCCACCCATGACCTGGCTCTGGCGGCCCGCTGCCAGTCGCGCCTTGACCTGGGCGTTGAGCAGCCCGTTGTGACATCGTCGCCGTCATGACCCTGTTTACCGCGCTGTTCAGCCATTATCGGCGCCACCCCATGCAGTTGGCGGCACTGGCGCTGATGATTGTACTGGCAACCACCCTGTGGACCGGTGTGAGCCATCTGACGGATCTTGCCCGCGCCAGCCTGGCGCAAAGTGAGCAGGCAGTGGCCGGTCGTCAGCAGGTGGTTCGCGAGGATCAAAAGGCGGTCACGGTCAGCGACTTTGTCCGCTTGCGCCGCCAGGGACTGTGCGTCATGCCCTGGCTGGAAGTGCAGCGGCCGGCCCCCGACGGCCGGGTTATCGGCGTCGACCCGTTTGCCGGGGCGTGCTTTGGCGATGACGTCCCCGGGCAGGCCCGGGACGATTTGCTCAATGGACACCCTTTTCTGGATATCAGTGAAGCGTCGGAGCTTGTCAGGCAGGGGTACCCCGCCAGGCTGACACTGTTGGTGGTGGAAGATATGCCCGCTGGGGACCTGCCAGCCGGTTACCGGATTCGTAGCTTTTCAATGGGCCCGGATACCGGTGAGTTGGGGGAAAGCTTCCTGTTGAACCTGGATGCCCTGGGGTTGTTGGTGTTGCTTATCACCGCGTTGCTGGTGCGGAGTGTCTACCTGCTGGGACTGGCGCAGCGTCGGGAAAGTTTTGCCCTGCTTGAACGCTTCGGGGTTCCGGCGGCCAGCGTCCGATGGTGGTTGCTGATTGAACTGACGGTTCTGACAACCCTGTGTGTGGTTCCAGGCATCTGGCTTGGACGTTGGCTTGCCAGCGCGCTCGGCAGCGGATTCGGGGAAGCCATGGAGAGGCTGTTCGACGCGCCCCTGTATGCCGTGCAAACCGACGATCTGCTGTGGCCGGCACTGGTTATGGCGCTGGTGGTGCTGGCCGCCTGTTTCGCCGATACCCTGAAGCCGCGCTGGCGGATAGCGCCTGGTAGCCGGAACTATCGCCTTTTACTGGTGGTGTTGCTGCTGGCCGGGCTGACAACAGTCACCCTGACCACCAAGCTGATCTGGCTGTTCACCGGAATAGCCGTGGTGTTTGTTGCCCTGGGGCTGTTGACGCCCCTGGTGCTTTCCGGGCTTGCTGACAGGCAGGCCAGGCGTAGCGGGGATGTGGTCAGGCAATGGCGGTTGCGGGAGTTGTCGGTACTGTTTCGCCGTCTTGCCTTACCGGTGGTGGCACTGCAATTCGCGGTAGCCATGGTGTTGGCCATTCAGGCCCTGGTTACCACCTTCGAAGATACCTTCGAGGCCTGGCTGGGCCAGCGTCTGGCGGCGGAACTCTATGTGGAGGTGCCGGAGGGCGAGTCATCGCGGGCCGCCGTGGCTGCGCTGTCAGCGTTGGAAGGTCTCGGTGACTGGCACCTTGTGCAGCGGGGAAAGGTGCGGGTTGGGGGTGTGGAAGGCGCCGGGCGCGATAGTGAGCCAGTTGCGACGGACCTCTTCGCCATATCGCCCATTGGCCCGCTGGTCGACGGCTGGGAGCTTCTGTCTGCAGCACCGGGGGCCTGGTCGCAACTGGCGAAGGGAAACGGTGTCATGGTCAACGAGCAGTTGGTGCGTCGGCAAGGCTTCCAGACCGGTGACGAGATGTTTATCTCGGTTGGTGGTAACTCCCTGCGCCTGCCTGTCGTTGGGGTCTATGCCGATTACGGCCGCCCGGCGGGGGAGGTCCTGTTGGCTGGGGATCATCTGCCGGGTGCTTACAGTCCGGCTTTCGAGAGCTTTTCCATTAACACCGGATCCCTGCCGGTGGCACAGATTGAACAGGCGCTGACCAGCGCCTGGGACACCGAGAAACCGGTGATCAGAGACAACGAAAGCATTCGCTCCCTGGCTTCCGCCGTATTTGACCAGACGTTCCTGCTGACCCGGGCAATCACCCTGCTGACCCTGGCGCTGGCGGCGGGATCCTTGTTGATGATGGGCAGGGTGTTTTTTACAACCCGGGCGTGGTATTTCCGGCTGTTATCGGTGTGGGGAATGTCGCGGGCCGAAGTGGCCGGCCAGTTGTACCGGCTGGCCATGGTGCTGACGGGCGCGTTGGCCCTGATGGCGTTGCCGCTGGGGATCTGGCTGACCTGGGTGCTGGTCAGCCGCATTAATCCGCTGGCGTTTGGCTGGTCGTTGCCGATGACGGTATACCCGGGGTTCTGGCTGGAAATGGCTGTGCTGTGTCTGGCCATCGGCGGATGCATCGCCTTGCTGATGCGCCGACAATTGACGGGGCAGGTGCCCCCGCCCGAATTTGCCAGCGGTGCCCGCGGAGGTGAACGATGAACAGTGTACCCGTTGTTGCGGTATGGCTGGTGGTTTTGGCACTGATTCTTTCGGGGTGTACTGACTCAGCGGAAGAAACCGGCTTTGCCGGTCTGGGGGACGAGCAGGGGAAATTTGCACAGCCGGGTCCGGGGGATCGCCTGACATTCCCGGACGATATGGGTCCCCATCCCCGCCACCGGATCGAGTGGTGGTACCTTACGGCTAACCTGACCACGGAACAGGGAGAACCCATGGGCCTGCAGTGGACCCAGTTCCGCCAGGCCCTGAAGGCGCGGTCACCCGACGAACCGGTGCCGGAACCCGAAAGTTGGCCACTGGAAGCTGGCTGGATGGCCCATGCCGCCGTGTCATTCCGTGGTGACCACTGGTTTGCCGAAAAACTGGCGCGGGGAGACATCGGGCAGGCAGGTGCGACTGCAGCGCCCTTTAAAGTCTGGCTGGATGACTGGCGCTTGCAGTCGGACAGTGGTCATTGGCGATTGCAGGCCAGTGGTGACAATTGGGCATACGATCTGGCCCTGGAGAATCAGGGGGAGCCTGTCGCCCACGGCAACCAGGGGTTCAGCGCCAAATCCGAAGGTGGTGAGGGTTCGATGTACTTCAGCCTGGTGGACATCGCCATTCGTGGAACCGTGACGATCGAAGGGAAGAGCTATCAGGTGTCCGGGCAGGGGTGGTTCGACAGGGAGTGGAGCAGCCAGTTTCTGAAGGCAGGGCAGCAGGGCTGGGACTGGTTTGCGTTGCACCTGGATTCCGGTGACAAGGTCATGGTGTTTCGCTTGCGCCAGGAAGCCGGGGATTATCTGTCCGGTACCTGGATTACTCCTGAGCGGAACCCGATAGCCCTGGGGCCAGATCAACTGGAGGTGACGGCGGAACAGCGCCGGGATACAGAGCGTGGCGAAGTGCCGGTGCGATGGCGCATCCGGGTGCTATCAAAGGGTGAAAGGCTGGCGAAGGATGTGGAACTGAGCGTGGAAGCCCCGGCCGGAGAGTACTGGAACCTGGGCCGTTTCCCTTATTGGGAAAGCCCGGTCAGCGTCACCGGCAGCCATCGGGGTGAGGGCTACATGGAGCTGACCGGGTATTAATCGTCAGGCCTCAGTCCATTGAGGTGGCGCCGATCTTGTGGATGCTCACGTCCGCGCCGTTGAACTCTTCTTCCTGGGTCAGGCGGAGCCCGGCAATGACGTTAATCACGCCGTACACAATCAGGCCGCCAACAAAAGCAATCAGAACGCCGGCGATGGAGCCAACAATCTGTGACATGAGGCTGACGCCGCCCAGTCCCCCCAGGGCTTCCTGGCCAAAGATGCCTGCGGCAATGGCGCCCCAGACACCACACACGCCGTGCAGCGGCCACACACCCAGCACATCGTCCAGGCGCTCGATTTTGGCCTGGGCCCATTCGAACAGGTACACGAAGACGGCCCCGGCAATACCGCCGGTCACCAGCGCACCGACGGGGTGCATCAGATCCGAGCCGGCACATACGGCGACCAGGCCGGCCAGCGGGCCGTTATGGATAAAGCCCGGGTCCTTTTTACCGACCAGCATGGCGACCAGTACGCCACCAACCATGGCCATCAGACTGTTGACCGCCACCAGGCCGCTAATGCCGTCCAGGGTTTGTGCGGACATCACGTTAAAGCCGAACCAGCCCACGGTCAGAATCCAGGCGCCGAGGGCCAGGAACGGGATGTTGGACGGTGCGAAGGCGACCACGCGACCATTTCGGTAACGCCCGTTCCGGGCGCCAAGCAGCAGGACCGCAGCCAGGGCGATCCAGCCACCCACGGCGTGCACCACAACAGAGCCGGCGAAGTCATGGAAACCTGCACCAAACTGGGTCTCCAGCCAGGCCTGGAAGCCATAATTACCATTCCAGATCAGACCTTCAAAAAACGGATAGACAAAAGCCACGATCAGACCGGAGGCAATCAGCATGGGGTAGAACTTCGCCCTTTCGGCAATGCCGCCGGAAACGATGGCGGGAATCGCAGCGGCAAAGGTCATCAGGAAGAAGAACTTGACCAGATCGTAGCCATTGGCGGCGGTCAGCTCCGTGGCGCCGGCCATGAAGTGGCTGCCATAGGCGATGTAGTAGCCCACGAAAAAGTAGGCAACGGCAGAGACGCCGAAGTCAGTCATGATCTTGACCAGGGCGTTGACCTGGTTTTTGTGGCGTACGGTGCCCACTTCCAGAAAGGCAAAGCCGGCGTGCATGGCCAGTACCATAATGGCGCCGATGAGTATGAACAGCGTGTTGGCGCTTTCGGTCAGGGTATGTACTGCACTCGTGATGTCCACGGGTTTTCTCTCCTGATAGATTGGATTGCTGCCTCTTGCCGGGCAGTGCGTGCATTGATGGAGTGCGCTAGTAGCAAGAGGTGTTCCAAAATAATGCAATTCAAGGGCGGTAAGGGGGTTGCGGGATTGTTGGAAGCTCGCCCTGGGGTATGGAGGGGCATTTGCGCACTATTGTTGTGCGTTTTCAGAGGTGGCGCACCAATCTGGAGTGCTTTACCAGCTGATTTCGTCTGATAGCGATTTTCCAGACTCGATATCGATTATGGCTTCCTGATTTGTGGATTCGGATTCAATAAGTGCCCGCAGGCGAATTTCCTGTTCCTGCATGGGCTCGGAGAGATCAATGATGATTTCTACCCGACGGTTTTTGGCGCGGTTCTCTGGCGAGTTATTCGGCACTCTCGGCTCGGTATCCGCCAGGCCGGTTACGGCCAGCCTGGCAGGTTGCACGTGATCACGGGCCAGTAGCACGTTCGCGACCGCCGCTGCCCTGGCGGCGGACAGGTCCCAGTTGCTGTAAAAACGGTCTGTGCGGATAGGAACGTTGTCGGTGTGGCCTTCAATGGTCAGGTTGCCCGGAATATCGGCCAGAACTCTTGCCATTTCCAGCAACAGCCCTTCGAACTCGTAAGTCAGCCGGGCAGCCCCTGACGGAAAAGAGCCCTTTTCCTCCACCCGGATCACAATGCGCCGCTGGTCCTGGCTGACGTTGATGCGCCCGTCGGCGATGGCAGGCTCGAGAACCTGGAGGATCTGGTCCACGGATTCCTGCATCTGATCCTGAATGGCCGATTCCACAGCCACGTCTGTGGGGCTTTTGAGGGTTTGAAGCTCCGGCTTCTCGTCGGTAGTCGTCTGTTTCACCTCGCTGACTACCGTCGGTTCAGGCGGAGCAGGAGAAAACTTGTCGAAGATCGGGCTGGTTCCTTCGGGAATTTCAAGGGCCGGGACTTCCCGCTGGACACCGAAGGCTTTGGAGAGTTCACCGGCAATCTGCTTGAATTTCTGTGCGTCGATCTCCGAGAAAGAGAGCAACAGAACAAAGAAACACATCAACAGGGACATGAGGTCCGCAAAGGTGACGACCCATGCGGGAATTCCCGGTTTTTCCTCTTCCGGCAGATCATCCACGTCTAGGTACCCTCGGCCTCAGCCAGTTTTTCACGTTCCTTGGGCGGGAGGTAGCTGGAGAGCATCTGTTCAATGATGCGCGGGTTGGTACCTTCCTGAATGGCAACGAGAGCGTCGATGTACAGGGACTGCATTCGCGCCTCTTCCGTCATCCGCAGGGACAGCTTGTCTGCGATGGGCGAGGCAATCATGGTAGCGATCATCGCACCATACAGTGTCGTCAGAAGCGCAACCGCCATAGCCGGACCGATGGATTTCGGGTCTTCCATGTTGGAAAGCATCTGCACCAGACCAATGAGGGTACCGATCATGCCCATTGCCGGAGCAACGTCTGCCATGGCGGTAAAAACCTTGGCCCCGGAGCGGTTATGGTCGAGCGTCATCAGGCGTTCCTTGCTCAGAAGTTGCTTGATGGTGTTGCCGTCCCGACCATCAACCAGCATCTGGATACCCTGGCTGAGGAAGGGGCTGCTGATCTCACGGCCTTCCAGGCCGAGGACGCCCTCTTTCCGGGCAACATTGCCGATATCCACCAGTTCCTCGATGCTGGCCTGGGTCTCAGGTAACTTGAACTTGAACGCTCTCGCAGCGGCCTTGAAGGCGCCAAAAAACTGGGCAAAGCTGAATTTGGCAAGCACCACCAGAAAAGTGCCGCCAACAACGATCAGAAGGGAGGCCGGATTTATGAATACCGATGGGGAAACGCCGAGAATCACTGCGGAAGCGATAAGCAATATGGCGCCAACAAGACCGATAAGAGTGGCGAAATCCACGGTTACTCCAGATTTGAATGAGGTAGCAAGACAATAAGGGCGGCGAGGTTACCTTCAGGTCAGAATTTAATCAATCCGCAAAAGGTGTGCTTCACGCTTCTTCCTGTTGTTCTCTCCAGGCCGCATAACGATGCAGGTCTGATTCCACGAGCTTCAGACACAGGGCCACCACGCCGGCATCATCCAGGAAGCCAATGCCGATCAGCAGATCCGGAATGACATCCAGCGGGTTCAGTACATACAACAGAGCGCCGGCAATGGCGGCGATACTTTTCCAGGGCACATCACGGTAGCTGCCATTCCAGTAATCCCGGATCATGGCGAACATCAGCTTGATGTCCTCCCTGAAGCGGCTGAGCTTGCCGCTGCCTTTGACCTTGTCCTCAATGGTGCGCTGCCTGGCCAGCAGGGAATCCAGATCCTCACGCCGGACTTTGTCTGCTTCTGCGTTCAACTGCTTTTCTGCGTTTTTCTGGCTGAAGACGGGCATGCTGCTTGATCCTGTCAATTTGAATGTTGGTCCATTACCACCAGGCTTTCCCCCACATTTCGGGGTTGGCCCAGTTGTCCGGATTGTTCCAGGCCCGTTTGTGGTTGTAGGTGTCGATATTGTAGGTGTAGAGCGTCGACGCGTGATCATTATCGGTCAGTTCGGCCTGGCGCCGAAACCCCAGGGCGATAAAGTCGGTAAAGCTCCAGCCCCAATCCGGAGCCACCACCACAGCGATCTGATGTGTGCCGTAGTTTCTCAGTTGGCCCAACAGGACTTCCCCCTGATCCCTCGGGAGGTGTTCAAGAACGCCGGTAATCAGCGCCAGGTCCTGAACCTCGGGCAATGGGAATGCTTCGTTGGGGGCGGTTTCTGTCAAGGTTGTTATACGAACACCCTCATTGTGTAACTGCCAGTGCCTGCCCGCCTTTTCCGCCAATGCACCGCAAACCAGCAAATTACGTGGTTGGGTCGTGTCAATGATTCGTGCAATGGCCTGATGGGGCGTAGACATAAGACGTTCCGTACCTGAATTCGTGGGTCAGTATCCCATTTGCCCCTGTTGGCGGGCAACAGCGCGGGAATCCGGGCTTTGGAGAGGGTTTCGGGATGATTTCGCCCTTGGGTTATTGGCTGACATGGCTGACTTACTTGTCATTACGGGCAATATTTTGAGGGTTGAAGTGGTGTTATTGTTCTGTGACGTGTTCGACAATTGAACCAGGTTTCAGTGGCATTTTCTTGAACTGAATCAATTGACGCACGCAATGAAACATGACTGTCAGTAACAAAAAACAAAACAAAAACTGTCGCGTTAGAAGCGACATTTAAACTACGTTAAAACCATACAACAACACATGCGATGGAGTTTGCCATGAGCATCGACAGCATCAACAACTTGTCTACCCGTATTGCCGTCAACCTGAAGTCCAGGAAGTTGTCTCTTAAGTCTAAGCAGAAAGGCGCATCAGGGCTGGAATATGCCGTTCTGGTTGCTGCGATCGTCGTTGTTCTGGGCGCTGCAGTCTTTGCCTTCGGGCCTGAAATTACCGCACTCTTTGACGGCGTTGATCTCACTGGCGGAGCGGCATAGGGCGATCTGATTCGGGGCAATTTGATGAGACCAGAAAAAGGGGCTGTCGCCCTCGAATTTCTGCTCCTCTTCCCGCTCGTTATAGCTATGCTGTACGGGGCGATCACCTACGGCATTCTGTTCTTCGGAAAATATGAAATGCAGAGTGTCGTGGACCAGGCCGCCTCGTCAGCATTGCGGGTGGATCGGACCCGTTTCTCCGCCGATGATCTCTCTGGCCAGATTGTGGCCACAGCCAATGCGACCCTGGAACAAAGCTGGGCATCGAGATCCCAGCGTCTGAGGGCTGGAACGGAATCCATCGATTGTGACGTGTCAGCGACGGCCGGGATCAACTTCCTGAGCTGTGTCATTTCCCGCAACAATCTGGACGCGCCCATGGTTCCCCAATTGACGTTCGGTTTTCTGGGAAAGTTTCCCCCGATGCCCGACTCTATGCGTGCTGAAGCGACCATGGCCTTCTAGTTTTGGATGACTAAGGCACAATAATGAATAAAAGACTGATATATGCACTGCCGGCAACGGTATTGGCGTTGGTGGCTCTGGGCCTGGCCATTGCTGGCCTTCTGTCCGTCAAGAGTCAACCTGCTACTCCCTCTTCGCAAAGTCAGGTATCCGAGCCTGAAACTGTGCCGGCGGCGCCGGAGTATCGATACCTGGTGGCCAGCCAGGCCCTGTCTCCCGGCGATGTGATGAAAGAAGACGGTTTTATGCCGGTTTCGTCCTCCGACCCTGTGCCTGATGCCGTTCGCGCTGATGACGCTCCCTTTGGCCAACCCATAAAGACGTCGCTGGCGGCCGGCCAGATGCTGACGGCGGCGAACCTGCGAACCGACAGTGTGCTGGAAACCCTGGTGCCGCAAGACCATCAGGCCATGGCCATTGGCGTGGATGAGGTGTCTGGTGTGGGCGGCTTGCTGCGTCCCGGCGACCGGGTGGACGTGATTGCCTCATTCCGCCGCTCGGATAATGACAAGCCCGCTGCCCTGAAACTGCTGGGCAATGTACTGGTTCTGGCGGTCAAGGGGGTTCCCTACAACGGGGAGGCAGGGGAGGACAACGATTCCCGCCGTAACAACACGGTCGTGTTGTCGGTTCCCGAAGACAAAGTGTCACGCCTGTTGCTTGCTTCCAGTGAAGGCAGTCTCCGGCTTGTAGCGGTTTCTCCGAAGCGGGAGGTAGCGTCGGAAGCAGAGGCAGGTTCAGGGGAGGAAGAACGAACCGTCAAGGCGGTCTACCTGGAAGATCTGTTCCCGTCACCACCCAAGCCAGCGCCTACCCGGCGTACCGCACCACCTTCCACCCGAGTACAGGTTTTCGAAGGATCCGAATCGAGGAGTGTTTATGTACGGTAAGCCGATCGCCTTCTGGATAGCGGCCCTGCTGCTGGGTAGCCTTGCTGTGGTCATGCCCGCGGCGGCCCAGGGTGATGAGATGGTGGATGGTGCACCGGTCAAGCTGGGTAAAGGCGAGCAGAAGGTGCTGACATTCCCGGATACGCTGGCCAAGGTGGCAACGTCTGACCCTGAGGTGGCCAGTGTCTCGGTGTCAGATGACAGGGAATTGCTGCTGACCGCCAAGTCACAAGGTGTCGCGATTTTGACCGTCTGGCTCAATGGTCGGTCCGAGCCTTTGCGATCCCCGGTCGTTGTCGCCTCTACCCTGGGTGAAAAGCTGCCTTTCGGGACTCAGGTGCAGACCGATATCCGCATCGTTGAAGTGAACCGCAACGAACTGAATGAACTGGGAATGTACTATTCCAAGCTGTTTGATGGCGGGCGTCTGGGGGCGTCCTTTGCGGCGCCCGACTCAACAGTGCCGGGATTTGCCGGCGCTAATGGTATTGCCACCAATGGTTTCAACTTTTTCCGGTTCGGCAACAGCTCCCTGAGTATTCTGAACGCCCTCGAATCTGGCGGTTTTGCCTACACGCTGGCGGAACCTTCGCTGGTTACATTGAGTGGCCAGAGTGCCACCTTTCTTTCTGGCGGTGAATTCCCGATTCCGGTACGCAGTGACGATGATGGCATACAGGTGGAGTTCAAACAGTTCGGTGTCAGCCTGAGCCTGACACCGACGGTGGTGGGCGAAAACCAGATCATTTTAAAGGTCGCGCCTGAGGTAAGTGATCTGGATGAAACCGCGGGTGTGACCACCGGTGGCATTACCATTCCCGGTTTGCGGGTTCGCCGTACGGAAACCACCGTCGCCATGGGGTCTGGCGAAACCTTCATCATCAGTGGTCTGGTCAGTCGCAACACCTTCAACAACAGCGATCGAATTCCGGGGCTTGGTAATTTGCCGGTTTTGGGCGCGCTGTTCCGTTCCGACCGTGTCTCACGGGAAGATCGCGAACTGATCATGGTGGTTACACCTCACCTGGTCAGCCCCGGTAAACAGGGTAACGGCAAGCTGGAAACCATCGCCCGGGATTACCACCGCAGCAGCACAGGCTGGCTGGACATGGCGACCGATTCCAGCCCCGGCGAACGCCCCATCAAACACGGACTGAGCTGGTGATCCTATGAACAGAGACGACATTCTGGTTTGCGTGGCGGATGACATTGGCATACGGACCTGGCTGGAGCGAACGCTGGATGGCATGTGGCCGGTGGAGTTCGTTGCATCATCAGACCTTTCCCGCGTCAGCCGGCTGGTTGAGGCCACCGGCAGTCGCTTCGTTATGGTGGCGGCGGATGAAAACGACGCGGAAAAAGCCCTGAGGATCATCAGTGCCCTCACCAAATCCCGCGAGGATCTGGCGGTGGTATCACTGACCCGTCGGGTGAGCCAGGATTTCCTGCTGCGGAGCATGCGTGCCGGCGCCAGGGACTGCTTTATCGCCAGTAGCGATGGCGAGGAAATCCGTACCCGGATCCAGCAGTTTCTGAAGGCCACGCCCGGGCCGGCGACGGCCGGTTCCCGGCCTGCCGCCGGTGGCCGGCACAAGATTACCCTGGTGACCAGTTCCAGTCCGGTGGTGGATACGCGTTTTTTTGCGCAGAACCTGGCCTTCACCACCAATAAGCTGTTTCCGGAGGCGCGTATCCTGGCACTTGATACGTCGGCAACGGATCGGCATGCCTTCTACCTGGACAGCAATAACCGGGTCACCCTGGAAAGCCTGTTACAGAACCCGGAATCACTCGATCAGGCAATGATCGAAACCGCCCTGGAGGAATACGCTCCGAACCTGCGGTTGCTGGCGGGTAAGCTGTCGCCCGAAGCCCTCAGTGATGATCGCAACGCGGATCTGTTTATCGCAGTCAGCCAGTTGATGAGCATGTTCGACTACATCGTCGTCAATGTGGATCCCGTGGTTGCTGATTTCTGGGTGAGTGCGGTGGGCCTCCATGCCAAGGACCTGGTGATGGTGATTCAGCCGATTGTCGAGCATGCTCATGAGGCGCGTCGGCAACTGGATAGCTGGCGTGAACATCTGACTCGGGACTGTCGCAAATCCCTGGTGCTGGATTGTTATGAAAAGAAAGGTTCCCCTGCGCTGGGCGAGCTTGAACGGGCGGTTGGCATTGAATACATGGGCAACCTGCCGCTGGACTGGACCAGCAGGTTGATGTCCATCAATGCTGGCCTACCGCTGCATAAACTGCCGCAGAGAAGCTCGTATCAGAAGCAGTTGGAAAGCATCCTGAAGCGATACGCGGCTGGAGAGAACAGGGAAGGCCAGCATGATGTGAGACGCAAGCTGTTACGGGTTGGTTAAGGAGAAAGTCGAGTGGCTACCCGAATTGATCAGGAATACCAGGACCTGAAGAAGCGCGTTCACTATTTTCTCGTGGAGCGACTGGACGAAGAAGGCGTGGAGGTTGGTAAGTCCGGACGTGAAACCCTCTATGCCTTTGTTCAGGACAACGTGCAAAGCTTCGTGTCCCAGCATCGGATGCCATTGTCCGCGCAGGATCTGTCGCTGCTGGCCCGGGAAACTTTCGATGAAGTGGCCGGTTTTGGTCCCCTGGAACCGTTGCTTGCGGATGAAAGCGTGAACGACATATTGGTGAACGGGCCGGAAGACGTGTTTATTGAAGTGTCAGGTGTACTGCAACGGGCACAGACCCGCTTTATCGATGACGACCATGTAACCCGTGTCATCCGCCGTATCCTGGCTCCCCTGGGGCGTCGCCTGGACGAGTCCAGCCCAATGGTGGATGCCCGCCTGCCGGACGGTTCCCGGGTTAATGCCATCATCCCCCCGATTGCGCTGGACGGTCCGTCCATCAGCATCCGGAAGTTCACCCAGAAGCATCTGACGGCCCAGGACCTGGTAAACAGCGGGTCGATGACTTCCGAGAGCCTGGAAATCCTGATGTCGCTGGTGGAAACCCGACGCAATATCCTGATCAGCGGCGGTACAGGTACCGGCAAAACGACCATTCTCAACCTGCTGAGCCAGTATATCCCCAGGGATGAAAGGGTGGTCACCATTGAGGACTCGGCGGAACTGCAGCTTAATCACCCCCACATAGTTCGTCTGGAAACCCGCCCGGCCAATACCGAGGGGTCAGGCAAGATTACGGCGCGGGACCTGGTCATCAACGCACTACGGATGCGGCCGGACCGGATTATTCTCGGCGAGGTCCGGTCCGGTGAAATCATCGAGTTGTTACAGGCCATGAATACGGGCCATGAAGGCTCCATGAGTACCATTCATTCCAACACTGCCAGGGATGCGCTGGTGCGAATTGAAACCCTGTTGGCGGTGAACGGGTACGATGCCGGTGAGCGGGCCATTGGCCGTTTGATCGGCTCGTCACTGGATGTCATCGTCCAGCTTTCCCGGCTACCCAACGGCCGCCGGTTTGTCAGCGAAGTGGTTGCAATGAAAGCCACGCCGGATGATCCCTACAAAATGGAAACCCTGTACCGCGCAGAGCGGGAGGGCGGTGATCAGATGGCGCCACTGACCGGGGAGGCACCGAGGTGAGTAGCCAGATCTGGTTTGTCGGCGCCCTGCTTGTAGGCTTGCTGGCCACGGTGCTGGTGATAGTGCAGTTGGTCTGGGGATATCTGCGGAACCATCACCAGATCATTCAGGCGATCAGAACCCGGTTGACCGCTGCGAGTGAAAGTTCCGGACTGGGCGGCGCCAGGGTAGATCTCGGACCGCTGGAAAAATTGCTGGTGCAGGCGGATATCGGCTGGAGTATGCGGCGTCTGGTGACGATAACGGCAGTGTTGCTGCTTGCGCTGGCTTTTATTGCCGTGTCCCGGGGTGTGGTGGTTCTACTGGTTGTGCTGTTCTTTGTTGTTACCGCGCTTGGTGTCTGGTGGCGCATGCGTTTCCAGAAACAGCGCCAGATCATTCATGAACAGCTTCCGGGCGTTGTGGAAGCCGTATTGAGAAACATTGACGCCGGCCGTTCCCTTGAGCACTCCCTGATTTCGGCGTTTGACGAGTCGTCACCCGTCTTTACCCCCCTGGTTTTCCGGCTACGTAACGCTGTGGAGGCGGGCCGCGAATATACCCGCCTGTTTGAAGATTTCGCGGAGCTCTACAAGGTGCCCTCCATGGTTCTGGTGGCGATTGCCCTGCGTACGACATCACGCTTCGGCTCGTCGATTAGGCCTGTGCTGGAGCAAGTATCCGCGTCGTTAAGGTCACAACAGGCGTTGCGGCAGGAGTTCATGGCAGCTACAGCGGAAACACGCTTTACCGCGATTTCATTTGCCATCATCCCCCCGGCGCTTGCGGTCTTCATGGTGTTGATTAACCAGGAATACTCGGACGCGTTGCTGCATACCTCGACCGGTCATTCGTTGCTGTTAACAGCCGGGATTCTCCAGGTGATTGGCATGCTGGTCATGTGGCGAATGATTCAGGGGGTTGGTCGTGGTTGATACCTGGTTTCTCCTGGCAGCTGCTGCAGCACTTTTTGCACTGTGGATGGCCGGCTATATGGCTCCGCGCTGGGCCGTCAGGTCTAGAATTCATGAGCGTCTCAGAAACAGAGGTGTCGGCGTTAACGCTGATGACGATATCTCCGGCTTTCTCGCGGAGTTCGGTGAAAGCTTCACCAGTCTGTCGGCAATACAGGGCGATTACGAGGATATGGAAGCTGCTCTTGAGACTACAGGGCGCAGCCGTCAGCAGAGCCAGGCCACTTACCTGACATTATGCTGGCTTTTCCCTCTGGTAGTCATCGTGCTCGGCATTATTGTCGCGGGACCTATTGCCGGTGTGGTCGTCGCCGCTGTGGGGTTTCTCCTGCCCCGCCGCATTATTCGGACGATGGGGGCCAACGCAGAGAAAAAACAGAACCTTGAGGCCATCGAGCTGTGTCATATGACGCGAATGCTGATGGAAGCCGGGCTTTCCATTGAGCGTGCACTGAGGCTCATTGCGGTTCAGGCAAGGCCGATTATGCCTCATCTGGCGAGTCGCCTTGATCGGTTCAACAGGGTGATGGAAAGCGGCGCTGACAGAACTGCCGCGCTGGATGAATTGGGTAGAAACCGTCGAATACTGGTGCTTCGGAGTTACGTAAACCTGATGAAGCAGAGTGGTACATTGGGAGCGGGTGTCACGTCGAGCCTTGAACGTATCATTAAAGAGGCCCAGCAAACGGAACGTAACCGCATAAGCGAGGAAACCAATAAGGTTGGTGCAAAGATGACCATAGTGATGATGGCATTCATGTTGCCCGGCTTATTCCTTTTGATTGGCGGCCCGGCTGTGATGTCGATAGTCGATACGTTAAGCCGTTGAAAGCTTTCCGGATCGACAAACGAATAAAAAACCCTGTCAGGAGACATTATGGGAACACTTAAAAACACCGGCAGTCGGGGAGCGATGCTGCTGGCTATGACACTGGGCGTCACCGGTTGCGCAACGATGGGAACCGGCAGCAGTCAGGGTGTGGACTCACTACCTCAGGTGAGCTGCACCACCACGTTGCAGCCTGAGCATCAGTTGCAGTTGGACGCGGTGGATTCCCTGATGTCCCGGTCACAGCCCTATGCGGCCCTGGCCAAGCTGGAAAGTGAGGGGCTTGAAACTGAACAGCACTGGGTAAGGCGGGGACAGCTTCTGGCTTCAACCGAACAGGTTGCCCAGGCAGAGGACATTTTTCAGGCGCTGGCGACCGACTGCGATTCCGCCATGGGGCATCACGGATTGGGGTTGGTGTACCTGAAACAGGGAAAACTGAGCCAGGGCGTCGGTGAACTCAGAAAGGCCAGGGAGTTGGCGCCGTCATCATCCGATGTGCGCAATGATTATGGTTACGGCCTGCTACTGACAGGTGGCTACCAGGAAGCTGTGTTCGAATTGCGGACGGCCTTTGAGCTTGCCGATGGCGAGGGTGCTGTGCGCCAGAATCTCGCGGCGAGTTACGTTATTACCGATGACAGTTCCGGCCTCGCCATGCTGCGGAATCAGTACGATTTGTCCATGGATGAAATCGCCCATGCCGAAAAACTGGCTGCCAGGTTACAGAGGTTAAGATGAGTAGAGTCCTGTTGATGTGTCTCATGTTGTTGTCCGTATCCGCGATTGCTCAGGAACGACCGGAGTATGGGCTGTCCAATTCCGTGATTGTGGCGGAGAAAACACCGGAAGTGCGCGAGAAACTGGACCGGCAGGCAAAATCGGGCGCACCGGAAGAAAGTGAACTTTCCGTCCAGGCTTATGTGGACAGTCAGGAGAGGATCGCAGAGACCTTCCGGCGAGCTATTCCCGACAAAATGGCGGAGGCATCCCGTGGGGAGGAATAAAAACCTCCGTAGCCAGCGCGGAGCGTTGATTTTTCTCGCGCCGTTGGCTGTTTCCGCCATCGTTCTGATTATGGTGCTGGCGGTTGATAGTGCCCGCCTTCTGGCCCTGAACTCGGAAATGCAGAATCAGGTAAACGCCGCCGCCAGCGCCGCTGCCGACGGCGCCCAGGCTTGTGGCGGTGCGGATATAGCGATGTCTACCATGACGGCCAGGGCTCTGGCCGCGGCCCAGGCTGCCGGCTACGACGGGGATGGCGGGGCCCTGGAGGTATTGCCCGGTCTGTTGGAATCCTCGGAGGAAAATACCGATTTGGTGTTTCGTAGTGTTCCGGAGTCCGCCCTCAATCGCAGTAACGGTGTTCGGGTATCGATGACCCGTGAAGAGCCTATTTCAAGGCTTATTCCTGTAGGCTCCATTACCCTTGAGACCTCCGCCGCCGTGCGCAAGGAAGTGAACGCCACAATCAGCGCGGCCGGCTCCGCTGCTGATGTCGAGGGTGGTCTATTAGGCGATCTGGTGGGTGCTGTTCTGGGCGATCCTTCCTACAGCCTCAGTCCAACCCAGCTGGACAGTCTTGAAAATACCCTGGTTAATGTTGGTGACCTGCTGGAGCGGATGGGGGTTGCCAGTGTGGCGGATCTGGTCGACGAACCTCTCGTTGATCTGTTGACGGAAGTGACGGGGCTTGTGGGTGGGGCTGCGCAACCCATTGGCGGCCTGGTGGATGATCTGACCGGTGCGACCGGTATCAGCGGCCTCTATGTGAGCGATGTGCTTGAGGTGGTCGAGGGTGCGAATGTACCGGCGAATGCCAGTTTTCCGGTGTACGACCTGGTGATCAGTACCGTTATGAACAGCGCCCGGGTTTTGAGCGATTCCGGGTCGCTCCTGACTCTGAATCTGCAGACGTCGGAGTCCACACTTTTGCAGAGCCTGACCAGCTCTATCGGTGAACTGGCTGACCTGGATGTCGCGCTGGGGTTGCACGTAGCGGAACCACCGAAGATCGTGTATGGCCCGGCGCGGCAGGATTCCGATGGAGAATGGGTAACTCAGTTCCAATCCGCGGATATAAGGCTTGAAGCCGTTATCTCGGCCGGGCTGAGCGACAGCACCATTAACAGCCTGATATCAACCCTGTCTCTTGGTTTGATAGATCTCAATCTCCTTGAGGATATCGACATCCCACTGGCTGTTCAGGCTGGCGGCGGTCGTGGCAGCTTTGTGTCCGGCGATTGCGCCCGTGGCGGCAATGATAATGACGTTTCCCTGGGCTTTGATCTGGTGGATACCGCTGTTGAAATAGAGACAGGCCGGATTGATCCCGGCACTGGCACGGTGATTCCGGGGGATGTTCACGCTGAGATCCTGGAGCTCACGATAAATACCATTCTATTGGGAACCTATACCGAGCAACTGTGTGTAGATGCCGGTCTGGCCGTTGACCTGTACGGTGAGACGACCCTGCCATCGGTCATTCACAACTACCCACTTGAGTGCGCGGATGGTGATTGCGCCAGAAAGAGCCTGGCTTCGGGAAATTCGGCAGATGATTTTGATGCGAATGTGGATATTACGTCGCTGGATCTTACGTGCGGGACAAGCGGCTTGGGTGCGGGTATTTTGAGTGTGGCCAACGCGTTGGTAACACCGATTACTATCCTGCTGGAAGACGTTGCCAGTGACGTGGTTCAAGGCGTGGTGGCTCCCCTGCTGGCAGCACTCGGCGTGAATCCGGGCAATATGTCGGTCACTGTCGTGAATGCTAACCAAAACACAACACAACTCATTGAAAATGTGTCTATAGTGAATTAGTGAATCCAGTTTCAGGCATGGACGGCGACTACGTGGACTCAGCAGTATCGGATTACTGGGCATTATTTTCAGAGAACGCTCTGGCCGTTGCTCTTCCATTTTTGACGGCCGTATTGGCGGCGTTGTTGGTGCTCTCTGTTTTGAGATATCAACGCCTGAATCGCCGGGTGCAGGGACTCAGTCTTGAAATGGGCTCTGCCAGCCGGTCCCTGCGCAATGCAGACCGGGATCTCCGCACGCTGTTCGACCAGTCCGCCATCGCGGTGATGCTGCTGGACCGTTCGAACAAGTCGGTACTGTACGCCAATGAAACCGCCATGACGGCCTTTGGCGCGAGGACCGAAGAACAGCTAACCGCCAGCGTGATGCAAAAGCCGGACGCATGGTCAGCCGCTCCGTTTAGTTTGCTGGACTTTGAAGAAATCATCTACAAGACCGGGCGCTCCGGTTTACAGAAATTCGAGTGGTATTTTGAGCCCGTCGGCCGCCGTCCGGTCTGGCTCGACAGCTCACTTTCCATCATTTCCTACAAGGGCGGGCAGGCGCTGATGTTTACTGGCGTGAACATTACCGACCGCAAACACGCCGAAAAAGCCGATCGCTATCGCCACAAGGCCATGACATCCATGGCTAACGATAATGGCTTGCACGCGACACTCGATCACCTTGCTGCAATGGCGGAATCCCGGATGGCCGGCGCGCGCTGTGGCGTCATGGTGCACAATGTAGAAGGCGCCCGCCTGCGATGGGTCGGCGGGCGGTCTATTCCGGAAGCGTTTCGTGAAACACTGGATGGCGTGCCCGTGGCCTTTGGCGCGGCCAGCTGCGGGACAGCCGTGTTTATCCGCGGGCGGGTGGTAACGCGGGATGTGCGCTCCGATGACCGCTGGGATCGTTATCGTGACGATGCCGAGCTGGCAGGGTTGCGGGCTTGCTGGTCCGAACCGGTCCTCGGTAGCAGCGGGGAATTACTGGGCACCTTTGATGTGTATCACGATGAGCCCTGGACGCCAGGAGATGATGACATTGATGCCCTGACCGACCCCATCGCCATTGCCAGTCTGGCCATCGAGCGCCATCAGGCGAAGGGTCAGCTGGAACAAATGGTGCTTTCAGAGCAGATGGTCCGTCGTATCAGCACGGATTTGTTAACTCTCGATCCCGAGGAGACCGACGAGGGACTCACCAGCACCTGCCGGGCCCTGGGTGGTTTCTACCGCGCGGATCGGGTGTTCCTGTGTCAGCTGGAGGAAGCCAGTCAGCAGGTGTGGATCAGTCACGAGTGGGCTGGTGAGGGCTTTAATGCACTGTGCCAGCACACTGCCAGAAAATATCCGG
Organism: Marinobacter sp. DUT-3; assembly: GCF_050379435.1. Lineage (NCBI taxonomy): Bacteria > Pseudomonadati > Pseudomonadota > Gammaproteobacteria > Pseudomonadales > Marinobacteraceae > Marinobacter > Marinobacter sp. DUT-3. The sequence goes on along the minus strand of NZ_JBNRMG010000009.1, from coordinate 152,529 downwards.
TTATCACCGCGGCCCTGGCCAAGGTTTTTGCGGGTAAGGCGAGCGTGATTTTCTCGACGGAACGTGACATTCCCCCGCAACTGGAGTTCCTGCAGGACTTGCTGGCATTGAGAAGCAACCAATCGGTTCTGCTGGCCATGGTGCATCGGGGTGACAGGATGTCGGGTATCCTGGGCATTCAGATGACCGCCCCGGTTAATCCGTGGACGCCCCAGAGGTCGCAGACCGCAGAGCTGATGGCCAACCTGTTTGGCAGTGCGCTGAACCGTAATCAGCTGCTGCATTCACTGACTTACCAGGCCGTGCATGACCAGTTGACCGGTCTCTACAACCGCCACAAGATTGAAAGTTTCATGGATCAGGAAGTGGCGCGTTGCACCCGGTACGGCAGCACCTTTTCGCTCATCATTTTTGATCTGGACCATTTCAAGTCGATTAACGATCGCTTCGGCCATAATGAGGGGGACGCGGTGTTGTCCAGCGTATCTTCCCTGGTCAGCAACGGCATTCGTGAGTCGGAAATTGCCGGTCGCTGGGGTGGTGAGGAATTCCTGATCATCCTGCCGGAGACTTCCCTGGACAGCGCCGTTCCGGTCGCTGATCGCTTGAGGAGCAGCATTGAAAGCCACCGTTTCTCGATTCCGGAACCCGTCACTATCAGTGTGGGCGTTGCCGCGTTTCGCCCTGGCGATACGCCCCATGAACTCATTCAGCGTGCAGACGCGGCGTTGTACAGCGCGAAGGAATCCGGACGGAATTGCGTGAAACAGTCCTTTTAGTGGATACGGTCATCTACAATGAGGTAACAGCGTAAAACGCTGAACCTGCCAACGTATCCGAAAGGAGCCTGAAAGTGATTAAATCCCGTGCTGCGGTGGCGTTTGCCCCCAACAAACCGCTGGAAATTGTGGAAGTGGACGTTGCACCGCCCAAGAAAGGGGAGGTGCTGGTACGCATTGTCGCCACCGGCGTGTGCCATACCGATGCCTACACGCTGTCCGGCGCCGACTCCGAAGGCAACTTCCCGGCCATCCTTGGGCATGAAGGCGGCGGCATCGTTGAGGCCGTCGGCGAAGGCGTCACCTCCGTGGAAGTGGGGGACCATGTGATTCCCCTTTACACTGCCGAATGCGGCAAGTGTAAATTTTGCACTTCCGGAAAGACCAACCTGTGTGGTTCCGTGCGTGAAACCCAGGGCAAGGGAGTGATGCCGGACGGCACCTCCCGCTTCTCCTACAAGGGCGAGCCGATCTACCACTATATGGGTTGCTCCACCTTCTCTGAATACACCGTGTTGCCGGAAGTCTCCCTGGCAAAGATCCCGAAAGACGCACCGCTGGATAAGGTCTGCCTGCTGGGCTGTGGCGTCACTACCGGTATAGGTGCGGTGCTGAACACGGCGAAGGTGGAAGAGGGCGCGACGGTGGCCATCTTCGGCCTCGGCGGGATCGGCCTGGCCGCCATTATCGGCGCGACCATGGCCAAGGCAAGCCGTATCATCGCCATCGACATCAACCCGGGCAAGTTCGATATTGCCAGGCAACTGGGCGCCACCGATGTGGTGAACCCCAATGACTACGACAAGCCAATCCAGGAAGTCATCGTTGAAATGACGGACGGCGGTGTGGATTACTCCTTCGAGTGCATCGGCAACGTGAACGTGATGCGCTCAGCCCTGGAGTGCTGCCACAAAGGCTGGGGCGAATCCATCATCATCGGCGTAGCCGGCGCCGGCGAGGAAATCAGTACACGTCCGTTCCAACTAGTGACCGGTCGGGTCTGGAAGGGTTCTGCGTTTGGTGGTGTGAAAGGCCGGACGGAATTGCCGGGTTATGTGGAAAAGGCCGAGAAAGGGGAAATTCCGCTGGATGTGTTTATTACCCACAATATGCCGCTTGAGGATATCAACGAGGCGTTTGAGCTGATGCATGAGGGTAAGAGTATTCGGTCGGTGATTCACTTTTGAGTCGGTAAGCCTGCATCACCTTTAGTTCAGCCATCAAAAAACCCGCCAGTTGGCGGGTTTTTTGTAGGTCAGCTGCCTGGAATTAAAGCCCAAGCAGTCCCAGGAGATCATCCAGTAGCGACGTATCGCTCAGTTGATCCGGATTGAGCAGATCGGTCAGTGGGCCAAGTGGGCTATCGCCGCCCAGATCGCCGCCGTCCAGAAGCGTGGTCAGCTCACCAACCAGCGGCAGTGAATCCACCTCGCCGCCATCGCTCAACTCCAGCAGTTGCCCAGCAAGATCCCCCAACACCGGAATGGATGTCAGTTGGTCGCCGTCGAGCTCTTCAAGGCTGGATGGATCCAGCAACTGGACGAGGTCGCCCAGCACGGGCAGATCATCCAGCCCTGGCGTTTCACCGCCTTCGCCCGGGAAGTCACTGGGCAGCGCGGAGAGGATATCGCCGATCAGTGGCAGGGTCTCTGGATCAAACTCGAAGCCCTCAGGCAGCTCCAGCATTTCAGCCAGCTCCCCCAGACGGGCGGGATCCAGCGGGCTGTCTTCCATGTTCAGCAGATCGCCGATCAGAGGCAGATCCTCGGGGTCGATCGGCATATCGCCTGGCGTACCGCCCGGCTCGGGAACCATTTCCAGCAGCATATCGAACAGGGAGCCGCCGAGGTTGAGAACACCTTTCTCTCCGATGAATGTCTCAGTACCACTCAGGACATCCAGTGAAGCCAGTCCACCCAAATCCACACCCAGCAGGGAGCCCTCAAACAGACCCAGATCGACCAATGCCTTGTCATCATTCAAGTTGAACAGCTCACCGAGCACCGGAATCGCGTTGAATGCATCCAGCACTTCCAGCAGGGCGTCTTCGCCCTGGGCCGGCAGGGGAAGGCTGCTGTCGTCCACCAGTCGGAACTCGACACCGAACCCATCGTTAGCCGGGAAAAGCTGACCTCCAAGAGCCTCCGACAATTCCGGCGGAAGGTTGTTGAAGTCGCCAGAAGCAAAGGTCTCTGCCATGGCCTGAATCAGAGCTGGAATCTGCTCAGGGTTCCCGCCCGTGAAGGCATCGGCCAGGCTCTGGAGCTGGGTTGCATCCAGACCGAGGTCCAGGCCAAGGGCGCAATCTGCTTTTGGATCCGTGGTGCTGATTGATTTCGGATCACAAACAGCGACAAGCGCGGATGAGTAGTCGGTGGGATCTGTGCCTTCCAGGGAAGGAGTTTCACCAGCACTCAAGCCTGTCAGGGCAGTGAGCAGGTCTTCCACCAGCGGAATCTGCAGGATCAGCGCATTATCAACGCTGTTCAGGCCGTCTTCGGATTCACCGAATTCCAGGGCGGACAACAGGGTTCCACCAAGAGTATGCAGGCCATCGACCAGTATCCCGCTGTTAAAACCCTCTCCGGATTGGGCTGTCTGAGGCTCTGCCAGCAAGGTGTTATCGAGCATGACAACCAGGCCGCCCGTGCGGAAGGTATAGGTCGCTTCCGATTCAAGGGTGTTACCCGCAAGATCCGTGATCGTGGTATCGACGGCAATCTCGTAGAACGTCTGGAAGTCCAGGTTGGCGTCGGGGTCAAACTCGATGGAGTTCCCAACCGGGTTAATCACACCCTCGACGTTAGCAACCGGGTTGCCGTTCTCGTCGATCTCCGTGACGGTGAAGTTGTTTGCGTTGACGGACTGGGGGTCGATCTCTTCATCGAATTCAACAAAGATGTTGGTGTCCGTCGGAGCCAGCGTTTCGCCGTCCTCAGGCGACGAGGCTACAGCTGACGGTCCCTGACCGTCCACTTCGCTACCTGTCTTGAATGCGGCAGAGTCGTTTTCGGTCAGGTTCTTGGTCCGATCACCTTCCTGATCACAAAGGGCGCGCAGGTCAGACGTTGCGCTCACCATGTAGTCGGTGTTGGGCTGAAGATTCTGGTTGGGGTTAATCACAACCGCTTTGCCCATCACGCTGTAGGTAGCGGACACCACAGTCGCGTTGCCATTAATTGTCAGCGGCAGTGAGTTCTGGCTGACAGTGGCCGCATCGACATCGGCGTTGAAGGTCACTCGAAGGCTGCGGTTCAGTTCTACGCCCTGCTCGCCATTTTCGGGCACGAACTCGGCGACTTCGAAAGTCGTGCTCTCGGAAGTACAAAAGGTTTCTGAATCGCCGCCGACATTTGAGTCGTTGTTACCGGAAGGCGTGTTTTCCGCGGGAATGCGTGGATCGCTGGGGCCGCCGCTACCGCCACAGCCTGCGATCATCAGGGAAAGGGCCGTGACACCCACCCCCAGTTGATATCGGATATTAGCCATGTTGAGCCTCTTTATTTTTTCATTATTTCAGTGTGTTTGCCGGTGAGGATGGCCTCTACCCGGCGGTTCTGCGCGCGGCCCTCATCAGTCGCGTTGTCCGCGATGGGCTGGGACTCCCCCATGCCCGTAGTTGAGATGCGTTCAGAGCTGATATCGAATTCCTTGACCAATACCTTCATCACCGAGTCGGCACGGCTCTGGGAGAGGTTCTGGTTGTAACGTGCGCTGCCTGTGCTGTCGGTGTGGCCCTCGAGAAGCATCCGGCTGGTGGGATACTGGGTCATCAGATCCGCCAGGCGCCCGATCTCATCGAAATACTCGGGTTTCACGTCAGTGCCATCGAGGTCGAACTCGACGTACAGGGTTTCCTTGATTTCTTTGGTGAGCTCCTTGGCACAACCGTCGGAATCCACCAGTGCGCCTTTCGGGGTGCCAGGGCACAGGTCGCGGGGATCCACAACGCCATCGCCATCAGAATCTGCTGGTGGCGCCACGGGCTCCGGACGTTTGCTTAATGTGTCTTTGGGACGCTCGGGGTAGGAGCGGTTGAAGAGGAACTGGACGCCGGCAAAAGCCTGGCCATCCACGTATCCATCTTCGACTTCGGTGCGGGCTCGTATGCCGGCTTCGAAAACGAAACGCTTCGTCATCATGCGCTGGAAGCCGCCCTCAAGGTAGATGGCGTCCTCGGTCTTGGAGCTGGGCGCGCCGTCCACGTCAATGTCGGTATAGCTGTATCCCAGACCGGCAAACGGCCGCCAGCCGGCGAGTCGGAACTTGCCTGGATGAATCCGGCCCGCGAGTGAGCCTCTCAGAATATCGGTATCGATGTTGGTCGAGCGGGTTTCGGCGTCGCCGTAGGTGAACGCTCCCATCAGGGTGAAGTTGGGCGTGAACTGGTGGCCCAGTGTCAGGCCGTATTCCGGATAGTTGGAGAGGTTGTCGATGTTGGAAGATTTGTCTTTGGAGTTACCGGAATCGACGTAGCCCACTTCGGCGCCGATAAAACTGTAGGAAAGCGGAAAATGTTCAGAGTCGGCGTGTGCCCAACTGGCGGGCAATGCGATGCACCCGGCCAGCAGTAATTTATGGAGTTGAGTCATGTGTGTGATCCTTTTCACGTTTTTGATTCTTTGTTGTCGCCCGGTGATCCGTCGGCGCGTAAGATAGGTATATGGTTGGCGAAATGTTTCAGAATGTTTCTTATTGTTAATGGTTCGGAACATACGGCATTGGTTTGTGCGCGGGCATTGGCCGAAAAGTCGGGTAGGGGCGGCAAATTGACCAGTTTTTGCGCCGTAATTGCCGGATTTTACAGTGATTTACAATTGGGCGGATTGAATCCGTCCAACGTTCAGAAGGCCGCAGTGGCAGACAGGTAGATATAACCTTTTGAGATATCAGGGAAGTGGGTAAGATTGAGGTTAGCGGTCGGTCAACTTGAGCTCAATTCGCCGGTTCTGCTGAAGTGCTTCCGGTGAGGTGCCTTCGGTAACAGGAAAAAATTCGCCGAAGCCGGCTGCGACCATGCGCCGCTCGGGAATGCCCTGTTCGGCCAGGTAGCGAACAACCGCCACCGCCCGGGCAGTGGACAGTTCCCAGTTGGACGGAAACTGCGGCGTGTTGATGGGGATCACGTCGGTGTGGCCGTCGATCCGCAGAATCCAGTCGATGTCTTCCGGTATCCGCTCGACCACATCCAGTAACACCGCCGCCAGTTTATCCAGCTCGCCCTGACCATCCTCGCCCAGTTGCGCCGAGCCGGAGGCAAACAGCAGCTCCGATGGCAGCAGGAAGCGGTCGCCGACCACACGAATATTTTCGTTTTCCTCCAGAATTCTCCGTAACCGGGCAAAAAACTCCGACTGGAATTGCTCCAGTTCATTCACCCGCTCTGCCAGCAGGGTGTTGAGTCGCCGGCTCACATCCTCAAGTTCGGCTTCTTTTTCCGCCGTTTGCTGTTCCTGCAGTTTCAGGGCGGAAGCAATCTGCCTGAGTTGATATTCGAGGGCTGCAATCTGGTTGGACAAACGCAGGATCATGTCCTGCTGGCTGGCGGAGAGTTCGTCTTTCTCGTCCAACGCCTGTTCACGCTCTTCTATCGCCTGGCTCAGGGCGTTCAGCTGTTCTTCCCGGGCCTGTGCCTCGGCTGACTGTTGCATGAGCTGGTTTCGCACGCTTTCAAAACGCATCTGGAGTTCTTCGTTGCGGGTCACGCTCGCCTCCAGCTGGCTCTGGAGCACGGTATTCTTGTCTTTCTCCAGGCCTAGCAGGCGGGAAATATCATTCAGGCGATCGTTCAGCCGCGCCAGTTCCATGTTGCGGTCGGACAGGGTCTGAGACAGGTACAGCTGGCTGACGACGTAAATCAGCAGCATGAAAATGATGAGCATCAGCAGTGCTGACAGGGCATCCACATAACCCGGCCAGACATTGATGGTGCTGCGGGCGCGGCGCTTGGAACCGATCACGAGGCATTACCCGATCTGTTGGCCATGATCTTCCACGGTATCCACGAGGTTGGTGACGCTGGTCAGCCATTCTTCCAGTCCGTCATAGAAACGGTTCTGGGCGTGGCCCGCCTGGATGTCCATAAACCCCAGGATCAGTGATCCACCCAGCCCCAGCAGGGAAGAACTGAACGCAGTGCCCATGCCCTGCAGCGGTGTTTGCAGGCCCGCCTGCAGATCGGCGAACACGACCCCGAAATCGTCCTGGTCCATGTTGAGGTTGGTAATGACATCACCTACCGCGTTGATCGTGCCCAATAGCCCCCAGAATGTGCCCAGCAGCCCGAGAAAAATCAGCAGGCTGATAAAGTAGCGGGTGATCTCCCGCTGCTCGTCCATGCGCGAGTGGATGCCATCAAGCACCGTGCGCAGAGAAAGCGTGGAAAGGGTGAAACGATCACGCTTGTATTCGTCTCCCAGTTGTTTCGCCAGCGGCTTGAGCAGGCGCGGCTCCTGCAGCACCGAAAGCCCGGCGTTGCCGGTACGGAACTGGGCAATCCAGCGCAGCTCGGGGAACAGTATGAAAACCTGCCGATAGGTCAGCGCGATGCCGATGATCAGCACGCAGACGATCAACAGGTTGAAGACCCAGTTGGCCATAAACGCTGTGGTCAGGGGCGCGTGGATGAGCGCGCACACAGCCACCACAACGGCAAGGAATAGTGTCATCCAGAACAACGTGTGTTTGGGGTTGCTCATGTGCACCGCCTGCCTGTTTGGGAGGGTACCAATGAACATAGCACAGGTTGGTGGTTGTTGATGGGTGAGGTGCAACGGGCGGACAAATTGTTGTATGTAGAAGTTGCTTCCAGACGAGTGAGTTGATCGCTACGGGGTGCGGTACTCGCCAGCGGGCTGCACCATCCGGGAGGTTCGTAGGCCAAACCAGGCATTGACGAAGAGCGTCAACAGGATCAAAGAACCGCCCAGCAGGGTCGCCTTTGGTGGTTGCTCACCCAGCCACCACCAAACCCACAGGGTGCCAAGCACGGCTTCAATCAAATAGAACAGGGCAACTTCCGCCGACGGCAGATGACGGGTCGCACTATTGATCAGTACGGTGGCCAATGGCATCTGCAATAGCCCCATCAGGGCCAATACGCCGTAGCTTTGTGTCGTGAGGGCCAGTGGCGTTGCCATCGGCCAGGCAACCAGCGCTGATAAGCCGCCCCCTATGGCAATGAGGGGAACTCTGTCCAGGTTGGGGTGCCGGCGCAAGAGGGTGAGGTTACCCCCGACGGCGGCCGCTGCGAGCACCGCATAGACATCGCCGACCAGGCCGTCGCTGGTCAGCGAACCCGAGAAGACGATCAGCATGCCGGCCATGGCCGAGATGATCGCCAGCCAGGTTCGTATAGCCACAGTCTCATGCAGAAAGCAATGGGTGAAGATGGCAGCAAACAGGGGGGCGGCACTCAGGATGACCACCACATTCGCTACCTTGGTGTTCATGACAGCCAGGACAAACAGGCTGGAGGTGATGCCCAGCAGTATCGCGGAGCACAGTGAGGCGCCAAGATTCCCGCGCAGCGTCGCCAACCGGCGCCCGTCAAGGCACAGCAAGCCGAGCGATAGTCCCATCAGGGCACTTCGCCAGAAGATGATGTTCCACCCATCCGTCGCCGCCAGCCGGACCAGCAAGCTGTCAAAGCTCAGGATCGTGACACCGACGGCCGCCATCGCGAGGCCCCGTTCGTGGCCGTGTAAAGAGAAAGAGAAGGACATTAGAGCCACCATTAACCATTAAATCCGGATACCCGTCATTTGATAATGCGAGCGAATTACCCGAGGTAACGACCATGGAACCGGAGATGTTCCTCGATAAAGCTGGCTATGAAGTAATAGCTGTGGTCATAGCCTTCGCGCCGGTTCAGCTCCAGCGGATAACCGCTATTGGCCGCGGCTGACTCGAGGGTTTCCGGGTGTAGCTGTTCCGCCAGGAAGTTATCCGCGTCCCCCTGGTCGACAAGAGCTGGTAGAAACTGCCGCGCCTCCCGCATTAGCAGACTAGCGTCGTAATCCACCCAGCGAGCGGTGTCCCTGCCCAGGTAAGCGGTAAAGGCTTTCTTGCCCCAGGGGCAGTTGACCGGATTGCAGATCGGGCTGAACGCCGAGACAGACTGGTATCGTTCGGGGTTGCGCAGTGCCAGCACCAGAGCTCCGTGACCGCCCATGGAATGGCCGGCGATTGAGCGTTGGTCAGTGACCGGGAAAACGGACTCAATCAATGCCGGCAATTCATTCAGCACGTAATCGTACATCTGGTAGTGCCGGTTCCAGGGGCTTTCGGTGGCGTTGACATAGAAACCCGCGCCCTGGCCCAGATCGTAACTCTCATCGTCGGCAACACCTTCGCCTCTCGGGCTGGTGTCCGGCGCCACGATGGCCATGCCCAACTCCGCTGCCACGCGCTGGGCACCGGCTTTCTGCATGAAGTTCTCATCGGTACAGGTCAGGCCGGACAGCCAGTAAAGCACCGGTACCTTTTGCCCGTTGGCGACCTGCGGCGGCAGGTAAATCGCGAAGCGCATGGCGCAGCCAAGGCTGTCGGAAGGGTGACTGTACTGCTTGTGCCAGCCACCAAAACTTTTGTTGCTGCTCAGGTTTTCAAGGGTCATTGGACACTCCGTCGACGGGCCGCCTGCCGGGCAGGGCAGGCGGCCATCACAATCACTGGTCGAAATGGATAACGCTGCGAATGCTCTTGCCTTCGTGCATCAGCTCGAAGGCCTCATTGATGTCTTCCAGCCCCATGGTGTGGGTGATGAAATCATTGAGCTTGAACTCACCCTGCAGGTAGCGTTCGACAATGCCCGGCAGCTCGGAGCGGCCCTTGACGCCGCCGAAGGCGGAGCCTTTCCAGACCCGGCCGGTCACAAGTTGGAACGGACGGGTGGAGATTTCCTGGCCGGCGCCGGCGACACCGATGATGACAGACTCGCCCCAGCCCTTGTGGCAACACTCCAGGGCAGAGCGCATCACATCGACGTTACCGATGCATTCGAAGGAATAGTCCACGCCGCCCTCGGTCAGCTCGACGATCACTTCCTGAATCGGCTTGTCGTAGTCTTTCGGGTTGATGCAATCGGTCGCGCCCAGCTGGCGGGCCAGGTCGAACTTGCTCTCATTGATATCGATACCGATGATGCGGCTGGCCTTCGCCATGGTGGCACCGATGATGGCAGACAGGCCAATGCCGCCGAGCCCGAAGATCGCCACGGTTGCGCCTTCTTCCACCTTGGCGGTGTTCATCACCGCGCCCATACCGGTGGTCACGCCACAGCCCAGCAGGCAGACTTCTTCCAGTGGTGCTTCCTTGTTGACCCTGGCCAGGGAGATCTCTGGCAGCACGGTGTATTCGGAGAAGGTGGAGCAGCCCATGTAGTGATGGATGGGTTGGCCGTCCTTATAGAAACGGCTGGTGCCATCGGGCATCAGCCCCTTACCCTGGGTTTCACGGATCTTACCGCACAGGTTGGTCTTGCCAGACAGGCAGAACTTGCACTCGCCACACTCCGGCGTATACAGGGGGATGACGTGGTCCCCGATCTCGACACTGGTGACGCCTTCACCGACCGCTTCCACGATGCCGCCGCCTTCGTGGCCCAGAATCGCCGGGAAGTTGCCTTCCGGATCCTCACCGGAGAGGGTGAACGCATCGGTGTGGCACACGCCAGTGGCGATGACTTTCACCAGAACCTCTCCCGCTTGCGGGGGCATGACATCTACTTCCTCAATTGACAGTGGCTGGCCTGGTCCCCAGGCAATCGCCGCTTTTGATTTGATCATCTCAGTCATAACGCTCTCCGTTGGTCATACGTGGAAGGCGGGAAGCCGCCCGACTCATCCGCCCATTGTATTTACCTCGACTTGATTGATAATGGAGCATTTCGTTAAATCACTTTTACCTGTGTGCAATAATCAAGGCCGAAAGAAACGGCATAGGGCAGGACATGTATCATTGGGAAGGCGTGAACGAGTTCGTCGCGGTGGCAGAAACAGAAAGTTTCACCCGCGCCGCGAAACGACTGGGTGTCTCGACCGCCCAGGTCAGCCGGCAGGTCGCTGCCCTTGAAGCGCGTCTATCCACCCGCCTCTTTTATAGAACGACCCGAAGAGTCTCCGCGACCGAAGCCGGTCAGATCTACTACCAGCATTGCCGGCAGGTGCTCGACGCCCTCGAGCAGGCGGAACGTTCTATCACGAACATGCAGCTGGTACCCCGGGGCAGACTGAGGCTGACGGCACCGGTGACCTACGGAGAGAAGTCGATAGCGCCCCTGGTCAATGACTTTGTATTGCGATACCCGGAACTCGACGTCGAAATGAACCTCACCAACCAGACACTGGACCTGGTGGCCGAAGGATACGATCTTGCGGTGCGGCTCGGTAAGCTCGAGGACTCCAGCCTGATGGCTCGACGCCTGGCCTCCCGCACCCTGTATGTGTGTGCCTCACCTGCTTATCTCTCTGTCCACGGCACACCTCATTCCTTGTCTGAACTGGAGCACCATAACTGCCTTCAGGGCAATCTCGATTACTGGCGCTTTCAGGAAGCGGGCAAACCCCGCAATATCCGGGTAAGCGGCAACGTCCGCTGCGACAGCGGGCGGGCCCTGCTGGATGCCGCGCTCAAGGGCATTGGCATCGTCCAGCTGCCGGATTACTACGTTCAGCCGGCACTGGATTCCGGTGCACTGATACCGCTGCTGACCCATTATCGGGAGGATGATGACGGTATCTGGGCCGTGTATCCCCACAACCGTCACCTGTCGCCAAAGGTGCGAATGTTGCTGGATTATTTCGCAGAGTCGCTCGGCATGGCGGGCAGAAAATGATCGGTTGATGGGGTAGGCTGTGGGTCCACCCATATTTCAGATTGAGTAACGATGACTGAACAGACTGACCAGCCATTCCGCTTCCGTTTCCGCGTCCGCTACGGTGAATGCGATGCCCAGAGTGTCGTCTTCAACGCCCGTTACGCGGACTTTGTGGATATTTCCGTGAACGAATACATCCGTACCCTGTTCGGGGATTACCAGAACCTGCTGGACCAGGATCTCGACATTCAGGTGGTGAGCCTGACGATGAATTACCGGGCTCCGGCGCGGTTTGATGATGTGCTGGAGGCCAGGATCAGGATCGGTCGTCTTGGTAACACTTCGTTTACCCTACACCTGGAGTTTGTCCGCTATGGCGATGAGCAACTGGTTGCCGAGGCCGACATTACCTACGTGTTGATTCAGCCCTCGGAGATGGCAAAGACACCAATACCGGCGCACATCCGGGAAAAGCTGGAGGTGGGAGCCCCCGGCGTATTGATCAGTCACGCCGGGGAATAGAAGACTTCGGGAGGCGGGTCAGCCTTCCTGAAGCGCCTGAACCACGGCTTTGGCCGCGCCTTCGGATGAGGCCGGGTTCTGGCCGGTGATCAGTTTTCCGTCCACCACAATGTGTGGCGCCCAGTCATCGCCTTTGGAATAGGTGGCGGTATTTTCCCTGAGCATGTCTTCCAGCAGGAACGGCACGACGCTGGTCAGGCCAACCGCTTCCTCCTCACTGTTGCTGAAGCCGGTGACTTCGCGACCGCCGACGATGTTCTGCCCGGGCTTCACTTCCACGTTTTTAAAGACCGCCGGTGCGTGGCACACGGCGCCAATGACCTTGTCCTGCTCGTAGGCCGCTTTGATCAGGGCGATGCTTTTCTCATCGTTCACCAGATCCCACAGCGGGCCATGACCACCGGGATAGAAAATGGCATCGAACTGGTTCATGTCCACATCCGCCAGTTTTTTGGTGCTGGCGAGGGACTCTTTGGCGTGGGCGTCTGCCTGGAATCGGCGTGTGGTCTCGGTCAGCGCCTCTTCCGCTTCGCTGTTGGGGTCGACGGGGGGCTGGCCACCTTTGGGTGTGGCTATGGTAATCTGCGCGCCAGCGTCCTTGAAGACGTAGTACGGAGCGGTGAACTCTTCCAGCCAGAAACCGGTTTTGTGACCGGTATCGCCCATCTGGTCGTGGGAAGTCAGAACCATCAGAACGTTCATGGAATGTATCCTTGTAATTGATGGATGAATGGGGCTTCGTGGATCAGTTGACTGCTCTGGGTTAAAACCTTGTGGCCAGCGCCATCAATTTCAACCATCGAGTGCGGATCATGAAGGGGAATACGTGACGCCTGACCACAACGATCTCTGGTTTTTACCGCTCGGCGGTACTGGCGAGATTGGCATGAACCTCAATCTCTATGGTCACGATGGACAGTGGCTGATGGTGGACTGCGGGGTGACCTTTCCCAGGCCCGGGCGAATCGCGGCGGACGGCACCATTCACCATCGCGGCGAGCCGCCGGTGCAAATGGCGGATCCCGGGTTTATTGTCGATCGCCGCGATCAGCTCGCCGGGCTGATCATCACCCACGCCCATGAAGACCACGTAGGGGCGGTTCCCTACCTGTGGCCGCTGCTGCAGTGCCCCATCTACACCAGCCGTTTCACCGCCGAAATACTGCGTCGCAAACTGGCGGAGTTCGATCTGCTGCACCGGGTACCGATCATTGTGGTGGACACCGGAGAGCATAAACAGATCGGCCCGTTCAACGTTCAGTGGCTGGCCCTGACCCACTCCATTCCCGATCCCAACGCCCTGATGATTCGCACCCCGCTGGGTAATATTTTCCACAGCGGGGACTGGAAGCTGGACGACCAGCCGCTGGTGGGTCACGGCTATTCCCGCAAGACTTTTACCGATCTGGCGGATGAGGGGGTGGCCGCCATGGTGTGTGATTCCACCAATGCCACGGTTGCCGGTCACTCGGTTTCGGAGAGTGCGTTGCACAATGGTTTGCTGCAGGCCGTCGGAAGTGCGGAAGGCCGTGTGGTGGTGACCTGTTTTGGCAGCAACATCGCCCGCCTGCACACACTGGCGATGATTGCCCGGGAAACCGGTCGCTACATGGGCTTGCTGGGACGTTCGCTGATCAATATGAGTGGTGCCGCGAAAGCCGCAGGTGTGTGGGACACCTCGGATCAGTTAATTAACGCTTCCCACCTGGGGTATCTGCCCCGCCACGAAGTACTGGCAGTGGCCACGGGCAGTCAGGGCGAACCCCGCACGGCCCTGCGACGGCTTGCCAATGGTAGCCATCCGGACTTCGAGCTGGAAAGCGGCGATACGGTGATCTTCAGCGCCCGCGCCATTCCCGGCAACGAAGAGGCGATTGCCGCCCTGATCGATCGACTTAAAGTCATGGGCGTGACCGTCATCACGGCGGAAGACGCAGCACTCCCCATACATGCTTCCGGGCACCCCGCCCAGGAAGAGCTCGAAGCCATGTACCAGTGGGTCCGACCCGATGTGGCCATACCGGTCCACGGTGAGGCCGAACACATGGAGGCTCACGCCGGTATCGCCAAAGCCTGTGGCGTACCCAGATCCCTGGTGGGCCGCAATGGCGATCTGTTCATGATCCGTCCGGTACCCGGCATTCGCCGCCAGGTCGTTGAAACCGGTCGGCTGGGCTGGGAGAAGCATGATTTGGTGCGGGTTTTCTGAGAACCGCTATAGCAACCAGGCCGCAGGCAACAATTGAAACCACGATGGTCGGCCCGGCGGGCAAGTCGTAGCTCGCGGATAGCAGCAGGCCGATGGTGTATCCGGCAAAGCAGGCAGCGACCGCAGTTGCAGCGGAGCGGGCGCGCATGCGGCCAACCAGCAGCGGTGTGGCAATCAAAGAGGCGAAGACCACGTAGATCCCGGCCTGATCGACACATACGGTGACTGCCAGAGCAAACAGGGGAAGAAACAGCTTTTCCTGGACCTGCCCCCGGAGTATCACACACCAGACAAGCACAAGACCGGCGATGACAGCCAGGGGGATCACGCTTGTGCCAGTTACCCACAACAGGTCACCATTAAAAGCCTCGCTCAGACGCTGGGCGCCGTGAGGATCATCACTGACCATCAGCGTTGCGGTGCAAGCGCCCAGTACGTAGAGCAGGCCGATCATGGCTTCCCGGTGATCCGGTGCGAAGCGGATTACGCCATGTACCAGAAAGACGGCAACCAGTGCAAACGTCAGGGCGGAAACCGGTGCCAGATGCGACCAGTCGCCGGGCAATAACTGCCCGCCGCTGATCGCCCCCAGTGCAGCCCACTGAGCGATGGCCAGATCCGCAAATACCACGTTTCTTTTCAGCACCCGTTGGCCCAGAGGCACAAGGGCTATTGCCATCAGCAGGCCTGCGGTCATCGGCCACAGCAACCAAAGCCAGTCAGCCATCTCTCTCCACCGTATTGCCAGCAGCAAGTTGATGAAGTTCGTTCACCAGGTGAGACAACAGCCTTTCCAGGCTGGTGGCCGGATCTTTCCCGGTTACTGTTCCGGGTAGAACCAGGACAGGCAGGTTGGTTTGTGCGGCAAGCCAGTTCGCCGGACGCTCATCCTGATAAAGGGCAACCACGATTGCGGAGGCGCCAGGTAAGTCCGGGTCCTGTAGCACGGCGTTAAGATGAGACGCACTGGGCGGCAGGCCCGGTTTGGGTTCCAGATCAAAGGCAACCTCAACGCCAAGCCAGCGCAGCAAATAGTCGAACCCGGAGTGCTGGACACCGACTGATATGCCCTCCAGGTCCCTGGCCTTGGCGCGCCATTCGGCCTTGCTCAGGTTCCAGCGCACCTTCCATTGCAGAAGCCGTCTTTGAATATCCACCGCCTGATCCGGAGCAATCGCCGTCAGCCGTTCCGCCAGTGCTTCTGCTATCCGTGGCAGCGCGTCCGGATCGAGATGCACGTGGGGGTTTCCCTCCGGATGCACGTCACCCATGCTGCGATCCACATGCTCGTGGGGCTGATGCAGGGGTACCTGGTCAGCGGTAAAGAAGAGCCCGGAACGCCCTGGCTGTATGTCGCGGTTGGCCGCTTTGCGCAGCAGCGATGGCAGCCAGCCGGCTTCCAGCGATGCACCAGTACAGATCGCGATATCAGCGTTGCGCATGGCGGCAATCAGGCTTGGGCGCGCTTCAATGTAATGCGGGTCCTGATACGCCGAGGTCGCCACGGTGATCCGGGCTTCCGGCACCAGTATGCCGGCGAGATCGGCCCATTCCGGTTCGCAGGCGAAGATGGTCAGCGACGCCTGGGCAGGCAATGACGCCAGCCCAAGCAGAAGTGTCAGAAGTAAGCGCTTAGAAACCATGGGCACCGTGCGCTCCGAAACTCATCACGTATTGCAGCATCACGGCATTGTCGGCTTCCTCGAATCCGTACGCTTCCTGATGGGTATATTGCAGTCGTACCGTTGAAAAGTGTGAGTGGGACCAGGCCAGCATCACGTCCGTCTCTTCCAGTTCCTGGTCGTGGAAGTGATCGCCGTGGGGTTCTTTCAGGTTCACCTCGCCGTAACGAACGCCGGCGGACCACTGGGGCGCAAACTGGTAAACGGCTGACGCGTACCAGCCTTTGTGAACATCATCCGATGTGGCATGTTCGTTCAGGTCGTCGGCGTAAAGGTATTCGCCACTGAGAGTCAGCTGCTGCTGGCGGTTGTTGCCTTCTGGCGCCCATTTCCAGACCAGGTCGGCGATGTAGAGGTTCTCGCCGGTGTAGCCGGCGCCGTGGCTGTGGCCGCCGTGGTCATGGTCATCGTGGCCTTCGTCATGATCATCGCCATGATCTCCATGGATCTGACGATTGTTCAGGTAGGACAGGCCCGCCTGCCAGCTCTGCGAACGGGAAATGTCCCCGCCGAAGTGGGTGTTGACGGTATACACACCGATATCCTCGTCCCCTTCGGACAGCTTGCCGCCGTCAAAGGCTTCGGCGCCGATCTGCCAGTAAAACGGTGTCGGCAGTAACAGATTCAGGCGCAGACCATTGTCGAAGTAGTGACTGCCGAGCAGCGCCCGATAGGCCGCCGGGCGTTCCACAAAATCGTCTTCGTGCAGGTGGCGGCTGTTCAGGTAACCCACCTGGGAGAGGAACCGGCCTCCGCGGACGCTCAGGTTGTAAGGCATACCGGTGGTCTGGAGGAAGGCTTCCTCCAGTTCCAGCTCGGTTTCACCCTCGTGGTCTTCCAGCGCTGCGGTCAGCCGGCCTTCAAACAGGTCGTCGATGGGAGCGGACAGTGACAACTCCGTGTGGCCGAGCCCGAAGCCCTCATCACGATGGGACAGAGCGGTGTGGTTCTGCTTGTAATAGCCGTCCAGGATGACGCTGACATCCGGGTTGAGTTCGTTGGCCTGAATCGCGGTGAACGGCAGGATGGCCAGCGCAACGGCACTGGCATGGTTCTTCAACAGCTTCATAGTATTCCTCTGATTTCTGGAAGGGTTGGTGAATTTGCACCTGAGGATGGTCAGGAACAGGGTTGTTTTCTGATCGTCATTCTTTAAAAACGTTATAACGTTGCATGTTCGAGCGAAGTCAAAGCCAGTCCAGCGCCAGGACCAATCGTGGATGATCTCCGGGTGCCGGAGACCTGTGAACGAGGCCGCGTCCTTCGTTTCCTTCCCAGGCCTCACCCTTGAGTAGTCCAATGGCACCGGTTGCCAGGCGTTCAATATCGCTGGTGTCGACTGACTGATCGGGCAGGGGCCCGGGGCTGTCGGGGCGTGTTACCCGTGACTCCCGCAGCCATTCCGTGCCAGTGCCCTGGTAGGTGCACAGCAAACGCACCGGCACCCGGTCCACGTGAAAGCGCGGGCACATGGTTCCGCTCAGAATGTGGAGCCGGAGACCAACAGCGTCCGGCTCGAACAGGCATCGATACATGTCGATCACCTCATCCGTATCGGCGACCCACGCCTCGGCACCGTCCAGGTTCAGTGCCCAGTGCGGCAGCGCTACGGCGACGCTGTCACCATCCGACAAGCTGACAAATCGTTCCAGTTGCCCGGCAGAAGCCGTCAATGCCTTTGCAAATCGGGTAACTCCCGGGCGTAAGCTGCGATTCCATACCGCCAGGTTGACTTCGTTGCGAAAGATATCCGTCAGGCATTCGGCCTGATCGCCCACAATGGCCATCGGCGTTTCCAGTGCAGGGGGTTGAAGCGTCATGGTTCTGTCCTGTTTGAACGTGTTGGCTTTGGCAAGACACCGGCTGATCGATTTCGGCGTAAATGTTATGTTATAACATAATGCTTGTGAACCCCGACGTTGACTATCTGGCTGAGAATTTCTGAGAGAGGTTTATGAATAATGAGTAAAACCAATCGATTACCTGTAACTGTACTGTCCGGTTTTCTTGGAGCCGGAAAAACCACCGTGCTGAGCCACATTCTGAATAACCGTGAGGGCCGCCGTGTGGCGGTCATCGTCAATGACATGAGCGAAGTGAACATTGATGCGGCTCAGGTGCAGAAAGAAGTGGAGCTGAACCAGGCGGAAAAGCGTTCTGGCAGACCCTCAACGATCCCTTTCCAGCCTGGGGGTGATACGGAGCTGCAATTACCTTGAGGTGTCACGTCGTCGTTGAGTATTGCCGGACGGGGTGGCACTTCTATTGGCGCCGGTCCGCGTTTCGCAACCAGCCTGCTGTTTCAGGTCCAGCCACGCCTGAAAGATGCTGCTGGCGTTACCGGCTAATTGGGTTGCTGTTCTGCTCATCACACGCTCTCCTGTTCACCCCATCTTCTGAAAGGTTAGCAGCTAAAAATTGTAATGCAAACGATTGTCATTAGCATCTCTAGCTTTCTCCTTGTTTGCAAAATCTGTAAATGATAATTATTATCATTTAATGAGTCAAAACAAGGAGCCGTTATGGAATTTCTATGTCCCAATCACCGCCGGGTGTTTGCTGACTTGCCGTTGGATGAACAAAAGGAGCTGTGGCTGCTCTGGATGGAAGGCGCTTTTACCCGCTACGAGTGCGGTGACCGGCGTGATGTCATCTCGCTGTCTGGCAGTGCGTTTGACCTGGCCTGCCTGTCTCACCGCAGTCATGATGAGTGCATGCACATCGAGTTGACCCTTTCCGCGATACTGGTGTTTCGCGCATTGTCGGATCAGGGCGATCGTTCCGGTGCCGAGCAGGTGTTGGCAAGGGCTCTGGAGCAGTTACAGCCGGATGGGACCTGTGCGTCCGATCCGGAGGGCTGTTGTGGCGTTGGGGAATGCATGGAGGTATTGCTGGACACATCCATGCACTGCGACTTTTTCGCGGACTATCTCAACTGGCCAACGATCCCTTTTGCGCCTTGCACGGCCCATCGTGCCCGGGTGCTCCACTGAGAGGAGGGGTATGTAAAAGTCCTATGGTTGTTCGCTACCTAACTGTATAAACTCAGTCCTGATTAACCTGTTTTTCACGCATCAGGAGGCAGTAACACCATGGCAATCTGGACCCAAACCCCCAATCTTGAACAGATGATGGAAGCCAGCAGGAACACGGCGGTCAACCACATGGGTATCGAATACCTTGAGTATGGGGATGACTATGTCAAAGGCCGTATGCCGGTTGATGAGCGTACCGTTCAGCCTTTTGGCATCCTGCATGGCGGTGCCTCCGTTCTGCTGGCGGAAACCCTCGGGAGCATGGCGGCGAACTGTTGCCTGAAAGACCCGAACACGGTTGCGGTGGGGTTGGACATCAATGCCAATCATATTCGTCCGGTGACCGGGGGCTGGGTTTACGGCACAGCCAGGGCCCTGCATATCGGTGGCGCGACCCAGGTGTGGGAAATTCGTCTTGAGAATGAACAGGGCAAGACCACCTGTATTTCCCGCCTGACCATGGCCGTGACCAAGCGCCCGTAACAAGCCCGCCATTGGCGAATTCCAAGGGCGTATCAGCGCCCTTGTAACATAAAGGTTTCGTATTCCAGTCGGTCAAACTTCCTTGATAGCAGGGCCAGCCCGGCCAGCGCGGACACCAGTGTGGCTGCTGCGTAGCCGTAGCCGTAAAACGCTGCTCCCAGATTGATCGTGATCAGCGTAAATACGATGTTTGACGTCAGAAACAGAAAGCAAAGTGTGAGGTTGATCCCACGTGCGTCCAGATAGAAGAGCACGTTCTGGATCGCCAGCAGGATCAGCTGAATACTGACGGCGACCAGATCGACGTAAAACAGCGGCAGGTAGAGGGTGGAAATGCCAATGGCGGAGAGCAGTTCTTTACCCCAGAGGAACAGGAGAACGACGGTCAGGCCCTGGACTTTGCAGATCTCGTAGATCCCGTTACGGGCAACCAGCACCATGTCATCGCGAAACCCGTTGATGCGACCAATGGTGTCGCCGTTTCGAACCGCATCGTAAAAACGCTCGTAGGCTTCGGAGAAATCGGTCTCCATACGCACAAGAAAGACGGCCATGCCTGGAATGATCGCAAGATAGGCCAGGAAGATCGGCAGATCGTAAATGATGGACGCCCGTAATTCACCGATGATGGATTGGGAGGTGTGGGGGTGGAACCAGAAGATGATTTTATCCGCCCACACAGCCGCGTTGAATAGAAGACCGGTAAGGATCAGCGCCGGGAATATTTGTTTACGGCGGGCAAAATCGAAGCGTATGAGGGTTTCGCCCGGGTATTGCCGGATAATGGTATAGAAGAAACTGAAAAAGAGCAGGCTGTGCCCCATCAACAGACCTGTCAGTAACCCCTCCAGCCCGAAACTGGCAAGCTGCAGGGAGGCAGTGATGGCGGTGGCGTAGCCCAGGGCAAAGACAACAACGATGCGGCGATAGGACTTCATGCTGGAGAGAAAGATGGTGACCGGCCAAAGGTTGCACAACACCACAAAATTGGCCAGCATCAACAGCTTGTACATCACTGAGGTGTCCGGGAATAACCACACCAGCGCAAGAAGGCTGATCGCCAGTGACAGCAAGGTGGAGACCCAGATTACCCCCATCAGGTTGGGCAGGATGACCGGGTTGCGGTTCTCGTATAGCCGGTCCGCCACCCAACGGGTAAACACGTGCTGGAACAGCCCGGAGAGAATCAGGGAAACCGCCATCAGATAGGTGACCGACACCAGGAACTGCACAACCTCGGTTCCCGGTATTGAGAGATTGATGCTGATAATGCCAATCAGCATGACCCCGAGTACAGACAATACCCAGGGGCCTGAACTGATGACGCCGGCCAGGCCATAGGCGCCCAGCAGACTGGTCAGGCTGTCGTTCTTGAGTATGCGCCGCAGTTCGAAACCGATACCTGCCATCAGGATTCCCCCGGCCGCGAATCCAGCGCGTCGACGTAGATGTTGCGATAGGCGTCGAACATGCTCTCGAGGGTGTAGTAGCGTTGAACTCTTTCGAGGCCGGCTTTCTGCGCCCGATGCCAGAGATCCTCATCCAGCAGTAACCGGATGGCTTCGCGGGCGGTCGCTTCCGGATCGGCAATCGGCACCACCGACCCGCTGCGCCCGAGGGCGCGGTCCTCTTCGGACATGCCTTCCAGCAGCTCCCGGCAGGCGCCGACATCCGTCGCCAGGCACGGCAGGCCGGCTGCATTGGCTTCAAGGATGACCAATGGCAGAGCTTCTGAAATGGAGGTCAGTACCATCAGGCCCAGCTGCGGCAGAATGTCGTTTACATTCTGGAAGCCAAGAAACCGGACCCTGTCTTCCAGCTCAAGGCTCTGCACCAGCTCCTTGCACTCTGTCACGTAGACCGGGTCTTCTTCTTCCGGCCCGACGATCCAGCCTTCGGCGTCGGGGATGACCTCGCACACCGAGCGCATCGCCCTGATAAAGGTCTTGATGTCCTTGATGGGCACAACCCGTCCGACCAGCCCCAGCACCGGGGGAACCCTTTCCGGGCGCGCAGCTCTGGCGGCCTCGAAGCGGGTTGGTTCAATACCGTTGGGAATGATCCGGGTCTTGTTTTCATCCGCCCCGTCAGCCAGTTGCCGCGCGCGGTTACCCTGATACAGCGATACCACGGGATCGGCCTGCTGGTAGGTGAGACGCCCCAGCGCTTCGAAAAAGCGGATCCAGAGCTGCCGGATATAACCCAGCTGATCGTTGATGTTGGCGCTGACCAGGTCACTCGGGTCCTGAATCCACTCGGCCTGGGACAGGTCGATTTTGCGTTCTTTGGTATAGATGCCGTGCTCGCTGAGTGCAAACGGCACGTTGCGCTGTTCGCTCACCATGGCGCCAAGCAGGCCGGCATAACCAGTCGAGATTGAATGAACCATTCCGGTTGTTGGCAGGGTCCGGGCGATCTCTGCCAACTGGAACAGTGGGGCATGCATGATACGGATGGTCCAGAAGTAGTCGACAAACGAAGGTTCGGTGCAGAATTGGCGGTAGCTGTCGTCAATCATCGACCAGCTTTCCTCGCTGTAGAGGAAATCGTCGCGGGTAATACCACGCTTGGTCCCGAGTTGCCGGAAAATATCGTGAAGGAGGTTGGCGGGTACAGTCTCGCCCTTGCGAAACCTGTCGTGCAGTTCCCGTTGGTCCTGGAACGCCTTCCTGTTGCCTTTTCTTGGCGTTGGTTTCTGCTCCTTCCTGACATCCATGATGTAATGACACTCAAAATGGACCACATTTTCAGGCAGTTCATACTGCTGCTGGCCATAATGGGCAGGGTCGCCGCCAAGAAAAACCAGCGAAAAGGTGTATTCGGGCAAGCCAGTGATGATCTGGTGAACCCAGGAGGACACCCCGCCGCGGATAAACGGATAGGTTCCTTCCAGTAACAGCGTTACGTCTGCCTGCGGAGATCCGGATTGCCGGGGCGTTGTCACAGCCATCCCTCCATCACCAGGCGAACCGATGGGTGAGGCTTGAACCTGGCAAGGCTGGCCAGGCAATAACGGACCCGCTGAAAATCCCGCTCAAGAAAAGCCACCTCGGCCTGGTAGGGGAGGAGCAGTTGTGGCGGCGCTCCGAGTGCCAGGGACCGGTCAAAGGCATGACGGGCCGCGATTACATTGCCCAGTGCGAGCTCAATACGACCGAGTAAACGCCAGTCGTTATGTCGGGACAGTTCGCTGGTCAGGTCCTGCAGTATGCGTTTGGCGCTATTCAGGTAGTAGAGTCTCAGGCTGCCCTGTGCCAGTCCGAGGTAGGCCATCTCCCACCAGGTCTGGGCCAGTCGTCGCTTCAGCCGTTCGCGGTTGTCCGACAGCTTCTCGTCCAGTGCCATTTGCAGGTTGCGTGCCTGGCTGGCAAGGACTTTTTCCTTCTGCTCCAGCATGGAATAGGCCAGTAGCCGGATATCATCCGCAGGATCTTTGAGGGCTTCCTGGAGAAGTCCGATGGCATCACGGTCGGCCATCTGTCGGGTGGCGAGCAAGGCTTTGAGGCGCTTGTCTGTGCTCCCCGCTTCGCGCAGAATCTGACGCAACCCGCCCTCGCTGTAGATGACCTGCTGGTCCATGTCGACCGGCTGAAAAGGCAGTTCGGGTATCTCCAGCTCCTGCCAGGCGACATCGCGTTCGAATCTGGGCAGGTACAGTGCGAGCAGTACACCGGTGAATACCCCAAGACTGCCAAGAAACGGGATGGCAAACTGCAGTGTAAACAGAAACAGCCCCGGCAGGAGCAGGCGGCTCCGGTAACGGGGGGGCAGCAACGGCAGCAGAACAAGCGTCAGAAACCCGCAGGCAAACGCATGGGCGGTCAGGTATCCGGTGATGGCAAGGGTATCCGTCAGCCCTGCTATCAGGCCATAGATACCGCCGCCTTCAAGCAATATCGCCAGTGCAGCCAGCCACGCGTTGGTCATGATGAAGCCTCCCCCTTCAGGAAGCCGCTCAACCATTCGCTTGCGCTGGTCTTGCCGGTGATCATCAGTGACTGGACCTGAGCAAGCTCTGACAGGGTCTTGCCGGTGTGGGTCCGGATATCATCTTCCAGTCTTTGCAGGTAAGCGGTTTGCCCGAGTTCATCCGTCAGCGGAAGCAGAATGGCCAATTGATGGCCGTTTTTATCCGGGAGTTCTGCAATGACATCGAGACCACGGCGTAACTGGCGGATGCGCGCTGTCACTGTTTCGGCATCGGGTTCGGAGGCGAATGAGAAGTGCACCACTGCAGCCGGAAGTTTGTGATCCCTCGCG
This sequence comes from Marinobacter sp. DUT-3, assembly GCF_050379435.1. NCBI lineage: Bacteria > Pseudomonadati > Pseudomonadota > Gammaproteobacteria > Pseudomonadales > Marinobacteraceae > Marinobacter > Marinobacter sp. DUT-3. Next base: position 128,740 of record NZ_JBNRMG010000009.1, on the reverse strand, counting down.
TCACAATCGGCACGATCCATCTGGAAACGAAACTGCTGCCACTCGGTATCAGCCTCGGGGGATATATGCGCTTGTTGATGAACAATGTCCGCCATGTGCCCGGTAAGAATGGCGAGAAGCCGTAAGGTCTTGGGCTGAAAGTTGAAGAATGGCATGGCTTCGACCACCACCATGCCTATCACCGTTTGCTGGGAAGTAATCAACGGTATGGCCAGCAGCAGATTGGTGTCCAGCTCCTCCAGCTTCTGCCGGTATTCACTCTGGAGAGACACCAGTTTACGCTCCTGCAGTGCGTGCTGTAGCAACGGATCCTGTTTGTGTACGTCCTTGAAATTTCCGATTCGGGCAACAGGCTGTTCCACGAGGGTGTCGTTGTTCACCCCGTAAATGGCCGCAATCTGAAGCTGGCCGTAGCGAACCAGCAGTTGCAGCATCAGGTCGCCGGTTTCCGAATTCAGGCCCCGGCCATTGGCGTGGGCTATTTCATGATAAAGCCGCCTGAGCGCCTCGCGCAGACTGCTTGAGCTGCCGGCGATCTGTTGCTCCAGGCGATCATGGGAGACCTTCAGCAGGTAGAAGTTGCGGGTAAACTCCTCCAGCCGCACCTGGCGGTAACGATTACTGGCCTTCAGTTTGTCCGCCTGGCGTTCCCAGTAATCCCGGAATTCACCGGCAAGAAGGCTTACGGCCAGAATCCCGGTACTCCACACATAGGGAAATTCTCCACCCGGGAGCAGCGTCAGGCGGAAGGCGATACCCACGGTCCCCAGCAACAGCAAGGATGACACCAGTCCCATAAAGAAGCCGTATCTCAAGGCCACCAACAGGGGCGCCAGTGCTGGCCAGGAGAAACTGCCCGTCAGGAAGAACGGGTCGTCGGGGCGATTCCATGCGCCGATGAAAACGAACAGGGCCGTCACCGCCAGGGTTTCAAACCATTTCAACAAAAATCGTTCTGGCAGGCGCTCAGTCCCGGCGTTTTCCTGGGTATAGCTCATGGCGTCAGTTGCGCTCTCCGGAGGTGAGTGGCATGGCTTCCAGCAATGACTGCAATACTTTGTGGCCGGCCACGCTCAGACCCTCGCGGCCCCAGCCGGTTCTGGCGCCGGTGCCTGACCAGACGATCTGATCAGAGGTGGGGTCACGGACTTCCAGGGTGATGCCAATGGCCGGTTCTCCGTCCAGGCCATCTTTATAGCGCCACTCATCCACCGTTCCGGAGATAACAAGATCGGCTCCGTTCTCCAGTGCCTGGGACAGGGCCTCCTGCTGCCGGGCCCGGTTGTCATAGACCAGTGGGTCCCGATCCTCCGGCAGGTATAACCGGACATCCGTGGCACCGTTGGCCCTCAGCAATGCGCTCAGGATGCTCGCGGCCTGATCGCCTGCCTGGGGCGTTTGCGACAGGTTGCTCAGGGGAATGACTGCAAACCGGCTGTCCAGACTGACCGGCTCGGCGTTCTCCTGGCTTTGCATGACAGAGCAGCCGGCCAGCCATATTAAGCTTAAGCACAATCCAATGGAACGAAGCGTCATACGGGTCTCCTTTAACGACCGAAAAACAGAGTGTATGTAAGGTTCAGGTTGGTTCTGGAGCTGCCATCCAGGCCGTCCGAGGTGTAGCCAGCTGACAACGACAGCGAATCATCACCGATGACGCGCCAGCCAAGCCCCAGGTCCACTCCGAAATCCGGACTTGAAGTGGATAGTACATAACCTGCGCCCAATCCCACAAAAAAGTGTGGCTCAGGCGTGGTGCGATAGAGCGCATGGGGTTCGCCGTGAAACCAGCGTGACCGGATGCCAACCCGCTCGTAGGTTTCCGCTACCAGGTCTCCGGGCTGCAGGGGTTGCGACAGGGCCGCTGAGGTCTTCGGGCCCAACTGATCCGCCAGATCGAGTTGCTGGCGGCGGTAGCTGGCGGTGATTGCCCATCCCGGATCCTCTCTGAACAGGGTGTAGGTGCCCGTGGCATCCAGGCCATAGCCTGTTGCCAGGGAGTCTCCGGAGCTGTCATTAATGGACATGCCCTCGAGCCCGGCGGCTAGCTCCAGCCTTGAGACGGGCGTATACCGCGCTGATGCATAGACCCGGTCCCGGGCGGTCAGCCACCAGGCTTCGGCGCTGTCAGGCGTTCGCTCCTTCAGTGCAATACCACCGTTCAGGCTGATCCGGTCCGCTGGTCGACTGTCTATCTCTGCGCCCAGGGCCGTATCCGTTCCCCCAAACCGCGACAGCTGTCCCAGTTCCAGCGTCAGCAGTGTATTGCGGCTATTGTTTTGCAGCCTGATCCGATAGTCGCGTTCGAGTTCGGGGCGTTCCCGCAATCGTCCCCGGGCGTCGGCCCGCCGATCCGATGCGTTGAAATACCAGCGCCAATGGTCATGGCTGAATTCGCCGCTTACGCTGGTGGAACGTACCCCAAATTCGCCGAGATCCATGATCGACAGGCCGGTTTGCAGGGCGCGGTTGTCAAAACGGTAAAGCGGCTCATTCACTGCGCCGGTCTGATTGTCTGATGGATAGAGTAGGTTCTGTTTGCTCTGTTGCGTGCTTGTTCCGCCGAGCGCGATGGATTGTCGGCGGTAGGCCGCGCCTTCGGCCCTGGCATCGTTTTGCTCTACCAGGGGCGCCATGGCCAGTAGCCAGTCGGGATTGTTCTGTTGCACCGATCGCCCCCGGCGTGCCCAGGCCAGGGCTCGCTCTGAGTCTCCCAGCGCCTGATAGCCGTAGGCCAGTGCTGAGTAGGCTTCGGCGGGGGGATTGTTCGAGAGCCGCTTGAGCAGCTCGGGCAGTGGGCCAGGCAAGCGTTCCGGATGCCCCATGAGGAACCAGCTCCAGCTGATCAGCACCTCCGTGTTGTACGGGGCCAGACGGACCGCCTCCCTGAAGGCCTTTTGAGCCGCATCGTTCCGGTTCTGTTGCTGGCGGAGCAGGGCCGTGAGTGTCCAGAACCGGGCGTTGGTCAGCGCTTCCGGGAATTGCTGTCGCCAGCGTTCCAGGGTGCTTTCCAGCTGGTCCCAGTTGTTCATCGAAAGCTGGTATTCAGCCGTTGCCGCCAGATACCTTGGATCACCGGTGTCCTCAAAACGGATTTCGGCCAGTGTGGTCGCTTTGGTGTAATCGTTGAACCTGACGGCCAGGTTGATCATTTGCTCCTGCATGCTGGCATCCAGCTCGTCAAAAGGCAGGGCGGACAGCCTTTCGTACTCTGTTTGCAGAATATCTTCCTGACCAAGCATCGCGCCAAGCTCCAGTCGTATCGCCGAGGCTTCCGCTGCCAGCTTCGGGTCTGAGGGCTGGAAGTCCAGTGCCGCCAAAGCTGACTCGGGGTCACGGATCCGCCAATAAAGCCTGGCCAGCCGTATACGTTCGGCATCGGTAAGGGACGGTTGAGCTTGCAGAAACCGGATAGCTTCCGGAAAGCGTCGACGGTTGATCAGCAGGGTAATCTTTCGTTCGCGCAGCGACTCATTGTTCGGGAAGCGCTTCATCCCCTCGTCCAGTCTGGCGTCTGCTTCATCCAGCCGGCCATTGCGCACTAGGCTGTCGGCAAGCAGTTCGAAGCCACGGGCGTCAATCGTATTATTGGCCGCCGCCTGGCTGAGGAGGGCTGTCAGCGCTTCCCAGCGGAAAAGTTCGCGAGCCAACGCGGTGGCGCGTTCGAATGCCGTCTCTGATCCGGACTCCCGGTACAGGCGTCGCCAGTAGGAGAGCGCTTGCTCCGGATAGCCGTTCCACTCGAGAATCCGGGCAGCGCGGCGCCGGTCTTCCCGGGTCATGGCTTCCGGCTGTTGCTCGATGCGTCTCAGGGTCGTCAGCGCACTTTTGGTATCCCCCCTGGCCAGTTGTGAGGTGATGAGCTTTCGCTGCACGTCGAGGTTTCTCGGCTCCAGGCTGGCCAGTTGGCCAAGCCATCGTTGTTTCAGTTCTGTGGCATCCGCAAGTTCCGCCAGTCGGATCCCCTGGCGCAACTGGTCTGCGTCCAATGTCTCCGACTGATTCGCGCGGAACCTGGCCAGTGCCTGTTCCGGGCGACCCGCAGCCAGTTCGAGGCGGATCAGGTTGGATGTGAATCCTGTTTTCTCTTCTTGCGGCACAAGCTCAGACACGGATTCAAGGGTGCTGATGGCCTCTGCATGTCGCCCAAGAGCCTCATACTCGCGGGCCAGATTCTTGCCAAGGGACAGGTGCATCCGACCGTCGGATTGCGAGAACAGTTCAGTCTGGATCGACAGCTGTCGCGCGGGCGACAGTAGCGGAAATACGGGCAGGGCAAGGTTCTGTTTGTGTTCGGCGGAGTAGGATTGTGCCAAGAGCCGGTCGATGGTCGACGACAGTTCCCGCCTGACCAGTTCGCGACGATCGCCTTCCGGTGTCGCCTGATATTGACTGACCAGCAACTCAAGGTAGCTTTCCAGGGCTCTTGATGGAATTCGCTGCTTTTCCAGTAGCGGGGCCAGCGTTGTCCGGGCTTTGTCTAGCCGGCCCACCTGACGTTGCATGCGGCCAAGATTGATGCGCAGGGGAACGTTGTCAGGGTCAGACTTCAACAATGTCTCAAAATAGGCGATAGAGACCGCGTCGGGGTCTGAAAGATGCTGCATGTCCTCAAAAACAGACTGCCGGGGAAACAACACATACAGCACCAGGGCAAATAGAAATCCCATGAGGAGTAGCGCTGGCAGGCTGAAAAATGAGGGTTTTCTACGTGCCATGGATCAGCTGCACTCCAGTTCCAGGCGGATCCTGTCGTTAGCCGCGCTGGAGAAAACCAGACGCTTGGCGTTCGCGTCGCGGGACTGCTGAACTGGGGCTTTATTTGTGATCTTGCAGTGGTCGGCGCCGGCCAGCCTGAGGCTGACCGGTTGGTGGCCTTGCAGGGCAATCTTCAGCAACCACTTGCCGGAAGCCTGATTGCGTTGCCACTCGGTGATCACGGCGTTGGCGCTCTCAACGTACGGTCCTTTGGTCGGCGCCGGCGAAAGGTGGAGCATTGGCTCTGCCCCTACAAGATGGACAAAGCGTTGCTCCGCCACATCGTTATAGCCAGCCACCCCCTCACTACGGGCCAGGTCAGGGAACCGATCCCGCGAGATTCTCACCGTTGATGGCGAGCCGATGCCGCGCCACTGGTAGCCGCCGTCGCCGGTAACGGTCATGGCTGAGTAGTACTGAGACTGCACCCGTTTGGCGTAGTCGCTCAGAAACAGGGGAGTGACCGACTGACTGCGGGCGTACTGGTACACTTCCTTTAGCGCGTTCAGGGATTCGGACCGGGTGCCGGAATAAAAGTGGTAGTAGATACCAACCGGCTTTAATCGCCCCTTCGCTTCAAGTATTTCAAACGAGTCAATCACGTTGCGAAAGCCGTAAAAAGGTCCGGTCCAGAGGTTGGTGTACACGTTTTCGTTCATTACCGGGGCATAGACCTGTAATTCGTCACCCACGGGTCTGGCGTCTGGCCACACGCCCGCGAGCTCGGAATCATAGGGCATCGGGTGTGTATCGCCCCCATTAATGTTAATCAGTCCCAGCTCGCGGACTTTGGCCAGAGCGCGTTTTCCCGGTCTGGCATCTCCCGTCCACAGAAATACCGAGACGGGTTTGTCTGGCGGTGTCAGCCGGTCGTTGATGTAGCTGACCGAGCCGTCGATTTCGCGGTCCAGGTTGGCGTTGTAGTCAGGAACGTTCATCGAATAGCCATACTGGGTAAATTCAAGGTCCGGGGCGGGGCCTCCCTCCAGAATCTGCCAGAAAAAAGGATGACTGTAGGTGTGGGACGCCACCTCGACATTGTCCATCTCAAACATCTGCCGGGCCAGTGCTTCTGCTTCCCCACTAACGTCCGGGTAGAGCCCTCTGGGCGATGTTTCTGCCTCAATGACGGAGACGGTATGGGGCAGAGGGAACTGTTTGAGAATCTGTTTCCGGATCACTTCCGCGCTGAGCGGACTGCCGGGGAATTCGGCACGGGATATCAGGCCGTCGCCATCAATGTGTGCGGTGAGGATTCGCCGACCGCTTTCGGTGGTGCTGTCGATGGCCGGGAATGTGCCCAGCCGGAGGGCCTCGCGCAGGAACTCAAAGGGGTTGAATAGCCAGAACGCCTGATCGTCGGGGCCATGCTCTAGTACAAACGGGTCCAGTGCCGCGCCACCGCTGTCAAAGGTGTAGACCGGGTGAAATTTTCTGCCGTCGTGGCTGGTTGCCGTTATCCAGGTATTGCTGGATTGCATGGCTGGTAATGGAGATGTGGGTGCGGTCGGCAACCGACCGCCTTCGTATTGCCCAACTGAGGGGTGGAGTGAGTTGAAGGACAGCGGCGCCTCGGGAACCGCCAGGCGCGTAGTTTTTAACAGGGTCCTGCAGGCGGTCTCCACGGGAGCCTGGCCAAAGGTGATGACCGGCATGGTTGGCGATTGCCGACCACCCAGCCATTGGCAAAGGTCGCTGCTACGGTTGCCTGTTTCCCACCAGATGACCACTCCGGCATAACGGTCTTCCAGGGGCTCCTGGGGGTGTGGCTCCTGTGCGGATCGGTAGACCGGTACCAGCCCCAGGCGCTCCAGGATAATACCCAGACGACGGTGGGCGGCGCTCTGGTCCATGCGTTCAGTCGGTAGATCATGGATGACCAGCACGTGCCGCTTTACGGTTGCCGGCTGCGTGGGGCCCAGCCGATTGAGTGCTCCGTTGCTGATGTAGGGAATGAATCCTTCTTCCCGGAGGCGCCTTGCCTGGTCATCGGCGTTGTCGCCACGCCCGGCGTAGTCGATGGCAATGAGCGGGACAGCCGGATGTTCCTCGCGCCAATGCGTTAACTGTCCCCCCAGCCATTCCCTGTCGTTGTCCGACACGATTGTGTACTGATCACGGGAAGCATCGTAGCCATTCCGCCAGGACTCGAACGCCAGGGCATCGATCAGCGGGTGAACGCTTTCAGGAAGGTGAAACCCGCGATTCACGATCAGTCTGGCGGATGGATAGCGTTGTTTGATTGCCCTGATCAGACGAGCCTGACTTTCGGCGAAACTGGCAGGATCCTCCTTCCCCTGATCGGTCAGAAGATGGCTGTCCAGTGTGTCCATGAATACACCCTGAAACCCTCGCTCCATGGCGGGAGCAACCAGCTTATCCAGAATGAACTGCTGAACTGCCGGGTTGTTGATATCCAGTACCGAGCTTTGCCAGGCGGTGTTTTTGCCCAGTTTCCAGTGATCCTTCAACTGACGGTAATACCGATGTGAACGCGCCATTTCGCCGATGCTGATATACGTCAGTGGACGGGTTCCCCCCTTGTCCAGCAGGTCGAGACGGGCATCGGATGTCCGGTCCTGCTGCAGTACCACCCAGTCATAGGCATAGAGGCTGCCTATGGGAGCTTCGTCACCATAGTAGAACGCGACATTGTGAGGGGTGGACGGGGCTGAGAACCCAAAACTGCTGGCAAGAAGAGTGATAAACAACAGGCACGTTCGAGACATTTTATAATGGAATCAGCGTCGGATGATGAATGGGCGTCTGTCTAATCTAGCAGTTAAGCGGCATTGAAGGCATTTAATACGTCCACTTGCAAAAACCGATCAGATAATGTTCATTTGAGCGGCGAGCCGTCAAATCGGCGAAGTGCTAACCTCATTGTCTGAGGATTCCCGATAAAGGGGTTGTTGCCGTGGCCGATCATAGGAGTATATCACTATGGTGGCTGGCGCTTGCCGCTGGCCTTATTCCGTTTCTGACCATTCACACCACCTTTGTGGTCTCGGTGCTGGAAGGCCATGTTTCCGCGTGTATCCCCTACTGGGACAGCTGCACCAGCATCAGCCGTACCGGGCGGAACGGCATGGCCTATTTCATCTTCAAGGGTGCGATGTTGCCAGCCGGGTTGCTTGGAATTCTGTTCTGGTGGCTGAATGGCCGCTGGTTGCGCCAGCTGGGAATTCACACCTCGGGCGTAGCCTGGATTCCCGGGCTTGGGCTTATCGCCTGCCTGTCTTTGATCGCGTATACCCTGGCGCTCGGTCACGCCGGTGACGGCTTCAACCTGGTTCGGCGCACCGGCGTGGTTCTGTATTTCTCGCTCACGTTCATTGCCCAGCTTTTGATCAGTGGCGCCCTGCGACATCATCCGACCTGGAACGAAACCGGCTCACGGCTCCTGAAGCTGTGCCAGCTCACTCTCGCAGTGGGCATCCTGTCGGTCATTCTCGATGGCGTGGTGCCGGAATTTCATGACCAGAGGGACAATGCCTTTGAATGGGTGCTGGCGCTGCTGATCAATCTCCACGCCCTATGGCTGGCTGTGCTGTGGCGGCGAAGCCGATTCCGGGCACGGCTCTGGGCGGAGTGAGGACAGGGCTCCCCTAAAGCGACAGTAATCCACGCGCCAGAGCCGCCGTACCCGCTACGGCGGCGATGCCCAGGATGATTGGCCGAAGCCCCTCAACCGGCAGGCGGTGAACCAGTTTACCCGAAAGCCAAAAGCCGCCAAGAACACCAGGAAACGTGAGGGCGAACAGGGTGAGCTCCCGGGTGCCCAGATACCCCGACGCAAACAGCGCCGTTACGCTGAAAAAACTGGCGACCAGAAAGAATGCGGACATGTTTGCACGGACCAGCGGCCCTTTTTCATTCTGGTATATAAGGGCAATGGGAGGGCCGCCCACCGCGGTAATCGTGCCCATATAGGTAGACGCAGCGCCGGCAAGTACGCTGTTGCGGGCGTTCAGTCGCGGGCGTAAGCCGCCAATGCTCAGCATCACGCCGGTCAGGATCAGCACCCCGAATATCAGTTCGAACCCCTGGGGTGACAGGATCAACAGTGTCAGACCGGCGAAAATGGTGCCCAGTGCCCCTCCGCCAATCGCGAAACGTACTTCGCGGAGTTGCAGGGCTCCCCGGTACCGGAACAGCATGAAGATCGTCAGGAGAACCGCATTCAACACCAGCGGCGCGGGTACGAACAGAGGGCTGATCAGGAACAGCAGTGGTGCCGAAAAGGTGCCTATGCCATAGCCGGCAACGCCCTGGAGGCAAGCACCCGCAAGTAACGTCAGGTTGGCAAGCAGAATATGAACCAGGGCTACTTCGTCCAAAACAAGTCACCGATTGAGGGTAAGGGATCGTGATAGCACAGCCGGGAAACGGTTGGAACTGATAAACTGTGCGCCTTTATCACAGTATAGTGGAATGAGAGTATCCGGATGACAGCCCAATCCTCCGTTGAACAGCAACACTGCCCCTGCGGTTCCGGCGAAGCCTACCATGCCTGTTGCCAGCCATTTCATCAAGGCAGCCCGGCACCCACGCCGGAAACGTTGATGCGCTCGCGGTATTGCGCTTTCGTTTTCAGGCTTGCCGGCTACCTGCTGGAAACCTGGCACGAGAGTACCCGCCCCCAGTCCCTGGATACGGAACAGTCGCCGGACTGGGCCTCCCTTCGTATTCTCGATACGTCCACCCGGGGCGATGCCGGAATGGTGCATTTCCGTGCGGTCTATCGTTTGGGTGACGGCTGGGGGTATCTGGAAGAAACATCGAATTTCACAAGGGAAGATGGCCGTTGGTATTACGTGTCCGGTGACACCACGGAAGGCCAGCTGAAACCCGGCCGCAACGAACCGTGCCCCTGTGGTAGCGGTAAAAAATACAAGGCGTGTTGCCTCTGACTATCTGGCTCGCTGGCAATGTCAAACCATGTAAAACATTGGGTGCGTTATGCCTCTGGCGAATTTTCCCGATGTACTATCCCTGTCTCAATCCGCACTCTTATACCAACACAAGGAAAATAGGATGTTTAAGACAAGGGCGTTGTCTTGCGTGTTAGCCGGCGGTTTTATGGCCGGTATCGCTGGAGCGGCTTCTGCAGAGGACTTGGTTTACGTCGGTCTGTCCGGCGGCGTGGCAGAAGTGAAGGATTTTTGCGACGACATTGATTCCGGTTGCGACGATGAGGCAACCACCGTTCGCGTCTATGCCGGCGGATTCATTGATAAGTACCTGGCTTTTGAAGGCGGCTATCGGTTTGTCGACGATGTCACGATGGAGGCATCGGTGCCGGGTATGAGCGCGAGGCTGGATATGGGCTATCACATGTTCGACGGCTCGTTGCTGGTGTTCACGCCCAATTTTGGTCCGGTCCGCCTGTTTGCCAAAGTCGGCGGCCAGTTCTGGCGCCAGGACATCAGCGCCTCAGTGACTGGTCTGGGCAGTGCCAGTGACGATGAACAGGGTTTCTCTCTGCGTACCGGTGTTGGCGCTACCGTGGATATCACCGAGTCCTTCGGCTTGCGGGTGGAGTATGATTACCTCCAGAGCATTGGCGAAGACGTTGCCGATATTGAGAATTTCAAGTCGGATATCCATGTGATTTCCGCCGGGCCTGAATTCAGGTTCTGATATCCTGAACCAGCCATGAAACAATCCATAACCGGCTATCACAAAGACGAGGAAAACCATTGGGTTGCGCAACTGGCTTGTGGTCATAACCAGCATGTGCGCCATGAGCCGCCCTGGGTAAACCGGCCATGGGTTGTGTCCGAAGAAGGGCGGGCCTCGATGGTCGGATTTGAATTGGATTGTAAAAAGTGCGATGAGGGTGCTCCGGCGGATGAGCGCCCATCGCAGTCATCTCTGCTCCCCTGAGTCACTGCAGTATCCCCTCCCATGGCATATGAGGAGCAGATTCTTCATAGGTGCCGTCCGATGGTAGGTACTTTAGTCTACACTCGGTTCAAGTCCGTAACAGGATGGCCGATACACCTCTTATCGTAATCAACTGTCGTTAAACGAGTTCGTATGCACGGACTCCCCCGACAATGAATTCCGGTAACACCGCCTTAACAAACTGGAACAGATGTGTTTGCTGGCCTGTGCATAATTGCACCACAAGCACCGATTATAATGGGGTATGCGCCTATGACACTGATGACTCGATTGAAAATCCGTTCCCGACTGCTGCTGGCTGTAATGGTCCCGGTTCTGCTTACGGCCGCTACCATTGCCTGGATTACTGCAAGTCAGATCAGTGCAAACGGTGAGGCGGAGCTCGAGCGTCTGGAAGAGAGCCTGCTGGATGCCCGCAAAACCGGGCTGAGGAATCTGGTGGACGCAGCCCGTGCAGTGGTCATGGAAGCGAAGAACGACCCGAACCTGTCAGAGTCGGAAGCCAAGGAGGCAGCGGCAGCCCGTTTGCGTTCGATTCGATTCGATAAGACCAATTATGTATTTGCCTACACCCGGGACGTCAACAACCTGGCGTATGCCCCCGATCCTTCGAAGGAAGGCCCCACGGATAACCCGACTGTCAGGAAACTGATCAGAGACCTGTTTGATGCTGCTGAAAGCGGTGGCTTTTACGGATACGACTGGATGAATCCCGCCTCTGGCAATGAGGAATCCAAGGTGTCCTATTCGACCATTATCCCTGAATGGGATTGGCTGGTTGGCGCCGGTGTATACGTGACGGATATTGACGCCGTGGTAAACGCCGCCCGCGAGGATGTCGAAGAGAACATTCAGGCCACCCTTGGCTTTATTCTGCTGGTGACTGTCATCGTGGTTCTGGTAGCCCTGTTCATTGGGTTGTTCGTTGGCCGTACCGTGACCAAGCCGCTGAAAGTCGTCAGTGACATGATGCAGGAAATCGCTGACGGCGAGGGTGATCTGCGTCAACGCCTGCCGGACGAGGGCACGGATGAACTGGCGGAACTGGGGCGGCGCTTTAATAACTTCGTCATCAAGATCCAGGGCACCATCCGTGAAGTGGGGTCCACCACGGATCAGGTGGCGTCGGCTGCTGAAGAACTGAGCCGGGTGGCGAATGAAACCCGCGCATCGGTGCAGGAGCAGGGATCCGAGACCGACCAGATTGCTTCTGCCATCAATGAGATGGCGGCGACAATCCAGCAGATTTCAGGCAATGCCAATGAAGTGGAAAGTGCCGCTTCGGATGCCGATCGCATGGCGCGGGATGGTGGTGAAACCATCACCAATGCTCAGGCCGCAGTTAACAAGTTGTCTGGTGAAATTGAGGAAACCGCCCGCAGCATCAATTCCCTGGCTGAAAAGTCGGACGATATTCAACAGGTGCTGGATGTGATTCATGCCGTCACCGAACAGACCAACCTGCTGGCGCTGAACGCAGCTATTGAGGCTGCCCGCGCCGGTGAGCACGGTCGCGGTTTCTCGGTGGTGGCCGATGAGGTTCGTCAGCTGGCCAAGCGCAGTGCGGAGTCGGCCGACCAGATTCGCGAGATGATCGGTGGCTTCGTCAGCGAGTCGCGGGCGGCCGTTGACCGTATGAATGCATCCCGTGATCACTCCACGGAAACGGTTGAGCGTATCAATCACGCCACCAGTGCCCTGGGTACCATCGAAAAATCCGTGGGTCAGATCCATGACCAGGTGACGCAGATTGCAACGGCAGCCGAACAGCAAAGCCAGGTGGCCGAGGAGATCAATCAGAACGTGGTACGCATCGTGGACGCCGCTCAGCGTAGCGATACCGGCGTGACCCAGACCAATGAGGCCAGCCATGAACTGGCGCGCCTGGGCGAGAACCTGCGGGAGTTGGTGGGGCAATTCAAGGTATAAACTGCGCGGGTAAAGGGAACCCTTTCTCTCCGTTGTTCGTTAGTTGGTGACAGGGCGTCAGCTTTGTGACCAACAATAACAACGACGGATGAGACAATGGTACATAAAATAAAACTGGGCGGGATTGCTCTGTCAGCAATCCTGCTTTCCGGCTGCCTGAGCAGCAGCGGCGGTGATGACGATTCGAATGCCCCGGCACCTGTCGTCGGGGGTGATCAGCAAGTCTTCAAGGCCACCCTCAAGCGCACGGCCTTCGGTATTCCCCATATCGAAGCCGATGACTTCGCCAGTATGGGTTATGCCTACGGTTACGTTCAGGCTGAGGACAATCTCTGCCTCCTGGCGGAGGATACCCTGACCGTTCGCGGGTTGCGTGCCCGCTTCCTCGGGGCCGATGGAACCTATCAAATCCCGTCCAATGGGGCGACGACCACCAACCTCAACGCCGACTTTTTCTGGCGAGCCACGGCAACGGATGAAGCCATACAGCCCCTGAAAACCGGTAGCGATCCGGAGGTTGGCGAGGCTTCCCGTGGGTACGTTGCCGGGTTCAATCGCTACCTGCGGGAGCTCCGCAATGGAGAGCACCCCGGACGGCACGAAGCTTGCCGCAGCGAACCCTGGCTGATGGCGATGGAAGAGGATGATATGTACCGCCGTTATCTCCGCCTGGCGGTATTGGCGTCATCCTCCGTGTTTGTGGATGGGGTCGCGACAGCCCAGCCGCCGGAAACGGACGTGCCAGAGCTGTCCGCCGACGCGATTCTCGATGCGCTGGCCGATGCTGGCATTGAGGATGGCGGAGACCTGCCATTCCCCTTCGCGGACGAACTCCCCATCGGCAGCAATATGTACGGGCTGTCAGCCGAGGCCAGTCGCACAGGGGAGTCCATATTATTCGGCAACCCCCATTTTCCATGGGAGAAGACCGAGCGGCTTTACCTGGCCCACCTTAAAGTCGGGGATCAGGCCGAGATCATGGGCGCGGCACTCTATGGCCTTCCGGCGGTGCTGATCGGTTTCAATGAACATTTTGCCTGGAGCCATACGGTATCCACAGCGTATCGCTTCAGCTTCTACGAACTGACCCTGAACCCGGCCGACCCGACCCAGTACCTTTATGAAGGTGAATTTGTGGATATGGATGCCACCGAGATCACGGTACAGGCGATGGATGAGAGTGGTGAGGTGAGTGACGTCACCCGCACGCTTTACAATTCCCGTTATGGACCCATGCTGACTTTCGAGGCGGCAGGTGTGCCAATACTGAACTGGTCAAACGGCAAGGCATACACCCTGCGGGACGCCAATGCCGAGAATGACCGCTTGCTGAACCAGTTTTTCCGCTGGAACCAGGCCGACAGTTTCGAGGAATTCGTGGAACTGCATGGCAGCGTGCTTGGCGTGCCCTGGGTCAATACCGTCGCGACAGGGCCGGGAAAACCCGCCTATTACGGTGATCTGACGGTGGTGCCCAATGTTCCGGATAGCAAGGTGCAGGCGTGTGCCACGGTGTTGTCACCGGTATTTGATCTGTTGGCCCCGGGCCTGCCTCTGCTGGACGGCGCCCGTGCCGATTGCCAGTGGGACACGGATGCGGACGCTCCGGCAGACGGAGTATTCGGCCCCTCGAACCTGCCGTCGCTGCAGCGGAACGACTGGGTCCATAATTGCAATGACAGCTATTGGGTCACCAACCCGGCGGAGCCGCTGACCGGCTTTGCCGCCATCATTGGTGACGAGGAAACCCCGCGTTCACTGCGTACCCGTAAATGCATGGAGCAGGTGGTCCAGCGTCTGGATGGTTCCGATGGGCGCCCGGGCAGTACAGGGTTCGACCTGGCCAATCTACAGGACATCGTTCTCGACAGCTCCCTGATGTCCGAGCAATTGGCGCGGCAAGACGTTCTGAGCGCCTACTGCCCGCTTGGTGTTGTGTTGGGCAGCGATGGTCAGCCGGTGGATATTTCCGAAGCGTGTTCCGTTCTGCAGCGCTGGGATGGTACCCACAACCTCGGTTCTGTCGGCGGGCATATCTGGCGCGAGTTCTGGCGCAATGTGGACCCGCTTCCCGTGGAATCGCCTGATAAATGGCTGACGCCCTTCGATCCCGCGGATCCGGTGAATACGCCGGCGATGCTGAACGTGGCCAGTCCGCTGATTCAGGCGGCCTTCGCGGACGGCGTAAAAGCCATACAAAACTCTCCAATGGCAATGACCGCTGCCATGGGCGATGTCCAGGTGTCCGGCGTTCATGACACGGTGATTCCGCTGTTTGGTGGGGAAGGGTTTGAGGGCGCCTTTACCATTGCCATTTCTCGGCCAAACGATATCAGTGATGGGCGTTACGAGGTGAACTACGGCAACAGCTACATCCAGGCTGTCACCTGGGATGAAGACGGGCAGCCGGTGGCCGAGGGGTTTGTGACCTATTCCCAGTCAACCGACCCGGCATCGCCCTGGTTCAGTGATATGACCGAGGCTTATTCCGGCAAGCAATGGATTCGCTTTCCGTATCAGCAGGAAGAGATTGAATCTGATCCGGAACTGGTGCGCTATCGCCTGGTGGAACTGGAACGGGAGTGACTGAAATGGCCAATGCAGCGGGCGCAGAGGCAAGCGCCTGCTGCATTGGCTAAGCGGTATTTGGCACGCTACTATTGTCGGGATAATCAGATAACAACCGATAATAGGTAATACGATGCCAACAATGACTATTCGCAAACCCTTCCTTGCGGCTTTTGCGCTGATGCTGTCGCTGGTCAGCACCTCGCTGATGGCCGAAAAAACCTACACCATCCGACTGGCTGAAACCTGGGGGCCGAATTCGCCGATTCTTGGTGAAACGCCTCGCAGTATGGCAGCGATGGCGGAGAAGATGTCCTCGGGCCGTTTGAAGTTCCGCATTGACTCGTCCAACAAGCATAAGGCGCCTTTCGGGATCTTCGACATGGTGCGTCAGGGGCAGTACGACATGGGGCATACCGCGTCCTATTACTACAAGGGCACGATCCCCAATGCCATGTATTTCACCACCGTACCATTCGGCATGCTGGCGGCTGAGCAGTACGCCTGGTTCTATTACGGCGGCGGCATGGAGTTGATGGAAAAGGTCTACCAGCCCCATGGCTTGCTGTCGTTCCCCGGTGGCAATACCGGTAACCAGATGGGGGGCTGGTTCCGCAAGGAGATCAACTCCCTTGAGGACCTGAAAGGTCTGAAGATGCGTACGCCCGGCTTTGCCGGCGAGGTGATGTCGGAAATCGGCGTGGCAGTGACCAACATTCCGCCGGGTGAGCTTTACACCGCTCTGGAGCGTGGCACCATCGACGCCCTCGAATGGGTCGGGCCGGCGCTGGATCTGCCCATGGGCTTTCATCAGATCGCCGACTACTATTACTCCGGTTGGCAGGAGCCCGGAGCGGAAGTGCAATTCCTGATCAATCAGAAAACCTGGGACAGCCTGCCAGAAGATCTTCAGGAAATTCTGCGGGTCGCCATGCGCACCGCCGCCTACGACATGTACATCCAGAGCACTCACATGAGCGGCGAGGCCTGGGACCGCATGAAGGAAGATTATCCCAACGTCACCCACAAGACGTTCCCGCCGGAAGTGATCGAAGCGCTGCGCGAGGCCACTGACAAGCTGTTGGCGCAGGAAGCGGAAAACGACCCGCTGGCGAAGGAAATTATCACCTCCCAGCGCGATTACCTGCAGAAGGTTCGCAAATGGACCAACATTTCTGACAAGGCCTACCTGAACAGCATCGCCACGGACTGATCAGGGAAAACCGAAAGAGGCACGGCGGGTGCGTACAAAAAACCGGCGTGCCCTTTTTGTTTGCAGTGGATTCTGGAAAAATAGGCCGCTCATCAATAGGGCAGGGCCGATGAAACAGACACTGCTATCTCTGAAGGGCGTCAGCAAGGTATTTGGTGACAAAACCGTACTCGATGCCCTGGATCTCGATATCTACGATGGCGAATTCATCACGTTGCTCGGGCCATCCGGTTGCGGCAAAACCACACTGCTGCGTCTGATGGCCGGATTTGAGCATGCCGACGGCGGCTCTATTACCCTGGCCGGGAATGACATCAGCCAATCTCCTCCGGAACACCGCCCCCTCAATACCGTGTTCCAGCATTACGCGCTGTTTCCCCATATGACCGTGTTCGACAACGTCGCCTACGGACTGAAAATGGAAAAGCGCCCGAAAGAAGAAATCCGCGAGCGGGTCGAAGACGTCCTGGCGATGGTGCAACTGGGTGATTTCGCCCGTCGCAAGCCCCACCAGTTATCCGGCGGGCAACAGCAGCGAGTGGCGATAGCCCGTGCCGTGGTCAAACGCCCGCGCCTGTTGCTGCTTGATGAGCCATTGTCCGCGCTGGACTACAAGTTGCGTCGCACCATGCAGGTGGAACTGAAACGTCTGCAGCGGGAGCTGGGCATAACCTTCGTGTTTGTGACCCACGATCAGGAAGAGGCGCTCTCCATGTCCGATCGGGTGGTGGTGCTGAAAGACGGCGTTGTACAGCAGTTGGGTACGCCGCGTGAAATATACGAACGCCCCGCCAACCTGTTTACCGCTCGCTTTGTTGGCGAGACCAACCTGTTTCCGGGCCGCCTGAAGCAGGTCATGGAAACCGCGATTACCGTGGATGTGTTTGGTGTACACCGGACTCTGCGGAAGCCGGATTTCTCGGTTGCCGAAGGTCAGAGTGTGCACGTCCTGCTGCGTCCGGAAGACATTCGTGTGCTGGAGCCCGATGCGGATCACGGACTGTCCGGCAAGGTCATGGAGCGGAACTACAAGGGCAGTACGCTGGATTCGGTCATTCACCTGGACGACGGCACCGAAGTGCTGGCCAGCGAGTTCTTCGATGAGGACGATCCCACCTTTGACTATCGCCTTGGCGAGCCGGTCCGGGTGAGCTGGGTGGATGGCTGGGAATGGCTGCTCCCGGCCGAACAGAACGAGACGGCTGTGGAGCGCCTGATCGATGCATAGGGTGTTACAGCAACCCTTCAAAACCGCTGTTCTGGTCCTGGTGTGGGGCTGGTTATTGCTACTGGTGCTGACGCCGAACCTGCTGGTGGTCGGCGCCAGTGTGATGAGCCGGGACGCCGCCAGCTTCCTGTCATTGCCTCTGAATCTCGATAGCTACCGGCGACTGCTGGATCCCCTGTATCTGGAGGTGTTTCTCCATTCGCTGTATATGGCGGGCGTCACCACAGCGTTATGCCTGCTGATAGGTTATCCGTTTGCCTGGGCCCTGTCGCGGGTGGCGAAACAGCGGCAGACACTGCTGATTTTCCTGTTGATCGTACCGTTCTGGACCAACTCCCTGGTTCGCACCTATGCCCTCAAATTGCTGTTGGCAACCAATGGCCTGATCAACAACGCCTTGATGGGGCTGGGGCTGATCGAGGAGCCGCTGAGGCTGCTGTACACCGAGGGAGCGGTCATCGTGGGGTTGGTGTATCTGTTGCTGCCGTTCATGATCCTGCCGCTGTATTCAGTGTTTGAGGATCTTCGCCACGAGCTGTTGATGGCTTCCCATGACCTGGGGGCGGGCAGATTGCCCACGTTCATTCATGTCATTGTGCCGCTGACCCTGCCTGGCGTGCTGGCGGGCGTCATGCTGGTACTGTTGCCAGCGATGGGGTTGTTCTTCGTGGCGGATATCCTCGGTGGCTCACGGAACCTGCTGGTGGGGAATGTCATCAAGAACCAGTTCCTGGATGCCCGCGACTGGCCGTTTGGCGCTGCCGCCAGCATTCTGCTGACCGTGGCCATGGCGTTGCTGCTGTATGCCCACAAGCTCAGCCGCAGCCGGCTTGGTGAACAGGAGCAGGCGCCATGAGGCGTTGGCTGCCGAGGGCTTACCTGACCACCGTGTATGCACTGCTGTACCTGCCCATCCTGGTGTTGGTGGTATTCTCGTTTAACAGTTCGCGCACTGGTTATCGCTGGGGTGGGCTGAGTCTGGAATGGTATCGGTCGCTGTTTGACAACCACGCCATGGTCCAGGCCATGTGGAATTCCCTGTGGCTGGCTCTGGCCGCGGCGACCGTGTCCACTGTCATCGGCGCATTGACCGCCCTGGCGCTTCACCGGTACCGGTTTCGTGGCAAGCGGGTGCTTAGGGGCATGCTGTTTGTGGTGATGATGTCGCCGGAGATCGTGCTGGCGATCTCATTGCTGGCGCTGTTCCTGCTCGTTGGCCTGCAGCTCGGGTTTGTCTCGCTGTTGCTGGCCCACGTGACCTTCTGCCTGCCGTTTGTGGTGATTACCGTGATGGCCCGCCTCAGCGGCTTCGATGAAAGCCTGCCGGAGGCGGCGCGGGATCTGGGCGCCAGTGATTTCACCATGACCCGCACCGTACTGATCCCGGTGATCATGCCGGCCCTGCTGGCGGGTTGGCTGCTGGGTTTCACCCTGTCACTTGATGATGTCGTAGTCAGCACGTTTGTCAGCGGCCCCAGTTATGAAATTTTGCCATTGCGCATCTACTCTATGGTGCGTGTCGGACTGAAACCGGAAGTGAACGCGCTGGGCACCCTTTTGCTGGTGTTTTCACTGGTCATGTTGATGCTTTCCCAATGGATACTGACAAGGAGCAAACGATGAAAAAGCTGGTGCTGGCAGGCCTGATGACTGCAACCCTGGCCGGGTGCGGCAGTCAGGAGGAACCCAGGGTTCTGAACCTCTACAACTGGTCTGAGTACATGCCTCGGGAAGTACTGGATCGCTTTGAAGAGGAAACCGGTATCCAGGTGATTTACACCACCTACGACAGCAACGAAGCGATGTACGCACGGCTCAAACTGCTGGAAGGCAGCGGCGACTATGACCTTGCGGTGCCGTCCACCTATTACGTCAACAAGATGCGCAAGGAAGGACTGCTGGAGAAAATCGACCATAGCAAGATTGAAGGCTTCGATAACCTGGACCCGGAACTGGTGAACCAGGCATTCGACGAGAACAACGCCTACAGCGTTCCCTATCTGTGGGGTACTACCGGCCTGGCCTACGATTCGGAAGATCTGGATGGTGACAAGGTCACCGCCTGGGCCGATCTCTGGAACGATGAATACCAGGGCAGGGTCATGCTGACCAATGACATGCGCGAAGTGTTCCATATTGGTCTGCGGGTGCTGGGATACTCAGGTAACAGCACCAACCCGGATGAAATCGAACAGGCCTATGAAAAACTGTCGGAACTGATGCCGGCGGTGCGTACCTTCAATTCCGACGCGCCGCGCATGCCGTACCTGGAAGGCGAGACCGACATCGGCATGATCTGGAATGGCGAAGCGGTAATGGGCAAGGATGACATGCCGTCACTGGAATATGTCTATCCGGAAGAGGGCACCATTGTCTGGCTCGACAGTTTTGTGATCCCGAAAAATGCTGAAAACGCGGATGCCGCTCACCAGTTCATCAGTTTTGTCATGCAGCCGGAAATATCCGCACTGATCAGTGAAGACATTGGCTATGCTACGCCCAACCTCGCGGCCCGTGAGCTGCTGCCGGATGAGGTGGCGAACGACCGTTCCAGCTATCCCACCGCCGAAGACCTGACCAACGCCGAGTTCCAGGAGGATGTAGGAGATGACGCCATGCAGGTGTATACCCGGTACTGGGAACGACTGAAATCCGGCCGCTGAGGCGGCTCCATGGCAGGCGGGCCGGGGCGGTTTCCGGCCCGCCTGTGTAAACAGACCGTAAAAGATTGTCATTCGCCGCAAGAATGCAGTGTGAAACACGGACGTGTCTTATACTCAGGGCAGGCCAACCCATCAGGTTATGTCCAGGATGCGTTCTGTTCCACGTTCTCTCGCCAGACTGGTTGTTCTGACTGTCTGCTTAATCATGTGTGGTGTCGCAACAGCCGCGCCCCGGATGCTTTCCGAGGGCTGGCAATACCGTTGGGGCGATTCACCTACCGCCAGTGACGGTACCCCGGTTTGGGCGCTGGGCGAACCCGAAGATAGCGACTGGCATGCGATCGGTTTTCCGTCCAATCCTCCCAATCGCGATGGTCGCCAGCATGTGTGGTTCCGGGTCATGCTGCCGGAGGGGGAATGGCAGGAACCCGTACTGTACATTTTCAGTGTCGACCTGATTGTCCAGGTGTATTTCGAGGGCGAAAAGATCTATCAGTACGGTGCCTTCGATGACCAGGGGCGCGGACGCTTTGCCGGCTGGCCCTGGCATGCCATCAGCCTGCCCAGCGATTTTGAGGGCAAGATGCTGTATTTCCGGGTTTTCTCCAATTACACCGATATCGGTCTCTGGGGTGAAGTGTCGATCATGGATCGACCGGATCTGGTTCTTTACATCCTCGGGAACTCCCTGGAAGCACTGGTGATTGCGGGGTTCTCGGCGTTGATCGGTTTACTGGCACTGATTTTCGCGATGCTTCAATCTGAGCGAAAAAGCTCTGGCAGTCTGGCGCTGTTTGCATTTTCATCGGGAAGCATGTTGCTGGCGGAAAGTCAGGCCAGCCAGTTGCTGTGGAATGCCCCGCTGGTCTGGGACTATCTGGCTGCTGGCTCCTATTACCTGCTGCCGGTGGCAATGGCGCTGCTGCTTGAGCAGTGGCTGGCCGATTATCGGCCCGGGATCATCAATCTGATCTGGAAAGTTCACCTGGCCTACGTGGTGGTTGCTCTCGGGCTGTCCGTGGCTGGCGTGATCGATTTGTCGTCAACGTTTCCGCCGTTTGACGCCCTGTTCCTGATGTCCCTGCTGACCATGACCGCAGTCGTAATCCAGCGGTTCAAAAATTTGCTGCTGGACCAGCGGATCATCCTGCTGACCTACGCTATTTTTTGCGTGTTTCTGATCGTGGATATGGCGGTGGCGCACGGTGTGTTGCCCTGGGGGCGGGTTCCCGTCAGTTGGGGCGCCCTGATTTTCGCACTGGCGGTTGTGGTGATCTCGCTGTGGCATTACGCCCGCACCCAGCAGGCGCTGTACCGACTGAACCTGTCACTGGAACAACAGGTCGCTGAACGCACGGAAAAAGCCGAGGCGCTGGCACGCCGGGAGCAGGGAAGAGTTCGGCTGCTCACCTTTGAAAATGAAAAGAGCCGGATGCTCAATGACATTATCGCGGGACTTCAGGATTGCCCGGGACTGGCGCGGGCGTTCAGTTATCTTGCCCGGGTTCTTCCGGATCTCTGCAGCCCGCTGCGGGGCGCACTTTACCAGCGTATTGATGATGGCAGGGCATACGAGCGCGTCAACCATTGGGGCTATGCCGGACAACTCCCGAAGTTTGCACTGATTCTGGACACCTCCGGGGGATTGCCCGCGCCCACCCAGGTGCCTCCCAGATACCTGGCGGCACCCCCGGAATACACCCACGAACAGCAAAGGGTGCTGACGGACACCGCGTGTTTCTGGATAACGGTTCAGTCGGCCAGCGAGGGCGCGCTGGTTATGGGATTGCTGAAGGTTGAGATTCCGGAGAACTTTGCGCCCCGGGGCAATGAATACGGCGCGGCACGGCTGTTTCATGCCCTGGACCAAGGGTTGCAGCGGATCGGTATTACCCTGTCCGGCATCTGGTTGCATGAAGAGCTGAAGAAATATTCCTACGAAGACGCGCTGACTGGCCTGAAAAACCGCCGTTACTTCAATCAGCTGCTGGCACATGAGACTGCCGGGGCGGTCAGGAGTCATACGCCCCTGGCCTTGCTGGTGGTCGATATTGATCACTTCAAGCAGTTTAACGACACCCATGGCCATGAAGCGGGTGATAGCGCCCTGAAAACTGTGGCGCAAGTACTGTCGCAGCAGTTCCGGGGCAGTGACGTGGTGTGCCGCTATGGTGGTGAGGAGTTTGTTGTCATCATGCCGGGTGCGAGTCTGTCCAATGCCCGGGAAAAAGCAGAAAACCTGTGCCGGGCCATGCGGGAGATCCCCATTATTCATGAGAATCAGGACCTGGGAGGGATTACCTTTTCAGTGGGTGTTGCGGGCTGGCCGGAATGCACCGATGACGCCGAGGCCCTGCTGGGGTTGGCGGACCGTGCCCTATACAGGGCGAAGGAGGGCGGCAGGGATCGGATAGAGGGGTGTCCCGCCTGCCCACCGTCCTGACGACCGTGGGCAGGCGCAGAGCAATCAGTGCCAGATATTACTGTCGATTTTTTCGTGCAGCTCTGGATAATCCGTGGACTTGAAGTGCGGGACTTCACCCTTCTTGCGCTGGGCCAGATAGTCTTTGGTCAGTTTTACGACCGTGCCGGAGAGCAACACGATCGCAGTCAGGTTGATGGTGGCCATCAGTCCCATGGACGCATCCGCCGCATTGAAGACCGTGATAACCGCCTCATACCCACCCCAGACCACCATGGCCAGGGCAGCCAGGCGCAGCAGGGTCAGCCCGAGGGTGTTGCCCCCTTTGAGGTAGATCAGCGCGTTTTCAGCGTAGGTGTAGTTCGCCACAATGGACGTAAAGGCGAAGAACAGGATGGCAACGGCAATGAAATAGCCGCCAAACTCGCCCAGGTGAACTTCCATGGCCTGTTGGGTCAGTTGGGTGCCAGTCACCCCGGAGCCGGGTTCAAGCACGCCGGCCAGCAGTATCATGACGGCGGTGGCCGTACAGATGACAATGGTATCCACAAATACCCCGAAGGCCTGGACCAGCCCCTGGGAAGACGGGTGGTGGGGCGCCGGTGTGGCGGTTGCCGCAATGTTTGGCGCGGAGCCCATACCCGCCTCGTTGGAGAACAGACCGCGCTTGATGCCGTTGAGCATCGCTGCGGTGATGGAGCCAGCGGCACCGCCGGCAGCTTCCTCAAGTCCGAACGCGCTTTTCACGATCATCGCCAGCACCCCGGGCACTTCCGTGATGTTCATCGCCATGATGACGAGTGCCAGCAATACATAGGCGCCGGCCATGAACGGCACGACGAATTCGGCGAAACGGACGATCTTGCGCAGGCCCCCGAAGATCACAACCCCGGCGAGTGCCGCGACGACCACCCCGACACCGAGTTTGGGGGCGCCGAACGCCCCTTGCATGGCATCGGCAATGGAATTGGCCTGTACCGCATTGAAAATCAGTCCGAAGGAAAGAATGAGGCAAACCGCGAAAATGGCCGCTGCCCAGGGCGCCTTCAGGCCTTTGGAAATATACACCGCGGGACCGCCCCGATATTGCCCCTTGCCGTCTCGTACTTTGTACAGCTGCGCCAGGGTGCTTTCGGCATACCCGGTGGCCATACCCACCAGGGCGACCATCCACATCCAGAATATCGCGCCGGCACCGCCCAGATACAACGCTACGGCCACACCGGCGAGGTTGCCGGTACCAACCCGGGACGCCAGGCTGGTACACAATGCCTGGAACGGCGAGATGCCATGGACATCACTCTCCCGGGAGCCGCGAATGGCGCGCACCATCTCACCGAAGTTAACGAACTGGAGGAAACCCAGACGAATGGTGAAGAATACACCCACGCCCAAGAGACCGTAGACGAGGACATAGCCCCACAGTATAGAGTTCAGAAAATCGACAATTGCGGTCATGATGACGCCTTGTGACTTTGGAATTTGTATTTAAGGGTTGGCGCGGAAGTCTAGCACGGCGAAATCAATGGGGGGTTGCGGATATCCGAAGTTGACGTGGATACCCGCAGATGCTTGTTCAACGTTGTGGGTAGGCTGTCCAGTCGTCCAGCCAGCTGGACTGCAGGCGTGGATTCAGGGCGCCGGCGTAGTTCGCCGATTCATCAAAGAACTCGGATTTTGGCGGTGCCATGGCTGTCATCTGGCGCATCTGCACGCGGCTCTGGAAGTTCGGATCCACCGGGTCCCTGGCGGTGATATGCAGAGCGCTGTCGAGACGTTGAAGGTTGTTCTGATCCGGACTCATCAACCAGTCCCCCTCGCTGAATCCGAAGTCGTCATCGTCCTGGCCGGATTCATCCACGCTTTTGCCGAGCTTTCCGGTATTGGCGATCAGGTTATTCGAGAAAGTCAGGGAACCCCTGGCGATCAGTGAGGAGACCTCGTCCCGCAGGTCGACCGCTTCAATGCCATAGCTGTCGATGATCATGTTGTGAAAATGGCCGCCAGTGCCTTCCCGAAGGACCATGCCCCGGTGCTTCCTCGCGGTCTGCCCAGTGCCGACCAGGGTGACGTTATAGAATGATGGCTCCGACCGCGGCTGGGCCTGGTGGTCATTGCCGTTGTTGTCGCCTTCAAAGGCGTTATCACCCACATCCGGGTGTTGCTGTACGACAAGGAACTGAACCCGGCCGGTCCAGCCCCAATCCCAGTCAATGCTGTCGTCCGCAGCGCCGGTCACCACAATGTTCTTGAGATCCACGGAACCGCCAAACATTTCGATGCCATCATCCAGGGCACGATGCACCTGCACATTGCGGACGATGGTGTCACGTCCACAGCCCCCGAGGGTGAGACCATTGAGTTCGTTGTTCTTGTAGACCTCGAAGCCGGCGAACTCAATGCGGGTGTACTCGATGACGCCACAGCTGTGACGATGATCGGTACCGCCAAAACTGCCTCTGGGATCGTTGCCGGAGACGCCCTCAATAGTCGCGCCCGGCTGGTTAACCGGTGCCTTGCCGAGCACCACCACTCCGCCCCAGTCGCCACGGGCGCGCTGGCCTTCCGGCTGGTTGCTGGTGAATACCACCGGGCTGTCGGGCCGGCCCCGGGAAAACAGCTTGCTATCCGTGGTGACAATCAGCGCTGACCCGTTGTCGCCTTTAACCGTGACACCGCTTTCAAGGGTGAGATTGGCACCCTCGACGAAAATGGCTTTTTCCAGAATGTACGTCTTGCCGGATTCCCAGACCGTGTCCGCGACAATGTCCTCGTGAACACGGATAGTCTGGGGCTCGAACGCGGTGAATCCGACAGCGGCCAGGGCGGCCGCCACCGTGGCAGGGGTTATCCATATCAGGTTGCGGCGTAACCAAGATTGTTGCTGCTCGGCGTCAGCCTGGCCCGCGCTATCGGTATTCGTGGCGGGCGTTGCCATCAATGGCTTGCCCGAGTCACGGGCGCGGATATCTTTGGCGAGGTGTTTCAGGCGCTCGGTGCCGGATGCTTCAACGCGGCGTAATACATCGCTGCGGTAGCCCGGTTCCCGCAGCAGGTTATTCAGGTGCACGAAGGTGACTTCAGGGCATTCACCCTTATCAATCAGGCGCTTGAGTTGCCAGAGTTTTTCAACAAGAAGGGAGGATTGATCCGACATTGATACAGCTCCATAAAAAATGTCGGATCTTTTTTAACGCAAACAGATGACGTTTGGATGACGGGTGTTTGGAGAATCAGAAAGTTACACGACCAGAACCGGGCACTTCGCATTCGATGCAACCCGGTGGGAGACGCTGCCCAGCAGCAAACCGTCCTTGTCGCTGTGTGTGCCCCGGGAGCCGACCACGATCAGGTCGGCCTCTTTCTGCTGGGCAAACTTGACGATAACACTGGAGGGACGCCCGGCTTTGACGAACCCCCGTATTTTGGTTGCACCCTGTTCCTTTGCCTGTTCCTTGGCGTGGTTGACCACCCCCTTGGCGTACTCCGATAACACCTTGTCAGGGATGTCCATGCCTTCAGGACGTCCGATCGATAGCGATGTTTCAAACAGGCTGTGGTGTTTGTAAACGCAGAGCAAATAGATCTCGGCTTCCGTGAGTTTCTGCAGCGCAATGGCCTTGTCCATTGCCTTGAAGGAGGACGAGGAACCGTCAACAGCCACCAGGATTCTTTTGAACATGCTCTTCTCCCTGAAATTGGTCTCTATTGCCCTCAGCGGAACGCCACGTCACGCAGGAACAGTGCAATTTGCGGGAAGGCGATAATCAACCCCGCTGCTGCCACCAGCATGAAGACAAACGGTGGTGTACCGCGAATCACTTCCCAGTACGGGCGCTTGAATATGGCTATGGCGGTGAATATGTCACAACCAAAGGGTGGCGTTGCCGAGCCTATGGCGACCTGAAGTGTAATCAGAACCCCGACAAGCACCGGGTCAAGGCCGGTGGCTTCAATCGCGGGGGCAAAGATCGGCGTCAGCACCAGGATGACGACAATCGGGTCGACAAACATGCAGGCAACGAAGAAAGCGATACAGATTGCAACCAGCACGCCGACCGGGCCTGCGTCATTGACGCCGACAGCCTCCAGTATGGTTTGCGGAATCTGAGCAAAGGAGATAATCCACGAAAAGCCGTTTCCGACAGCCACCAGTATGAAAACCACGGCGGTAATCAGGCCGGTGGATTTGGCGATTCGATAGATGTCCGGCAATTTCAGCGAGCGGAAAACGGCGAATTCCAGCAAGAAGGCGTAGAGCACGCAGACCGCCGCAGCTTCAGTCGGGCTGAAAATGCCGCCATAGATACCGCCTACGATGATAACCGGGAAGAACAGTGGCCATAGCGCTTCGCGGACGGCGACCCCCCGCTCTCTCCAGCCAGCCTTTTCCTCGGTGGGAACCTTGTTAATGTAGGCATAGATCAGGCAGTAAATGGAAAACATGAACAGAATCATGACACCGGGGCCGATGCCGGCGATGAACAGCTCGGCAATGGAGGTTCCGGATATAACCCCGTAAATAATGAAGCCGATACTGGGGGGAATCAGAAAGGCAATGTCACTGGAATTGATAATCAGCGCCAGTGAAAACGAGTCGGAATAACCGGCTTTGAGCAGTTTAGGCCGCAGGGGAGAGCCAACCGCTACAACCGTCGCCTGAGTAGAACCGGAAACCGCACCGAAGAGAGTACACGAAGTGGCCGTACTGATTGCCAGCCCGCCTTTTATGTGTCCGATGAACGCCATCACCATATGGATGAGGCGGTCGGCGGACTGGCCGCGAGTCATGATATCTGCCGCCAGAATGAACATGGGCACGGCAATGAGCGAGGCGGGGCGTATGCCCCCCATCATTTGCTGGACGAAAGTGCCCATCTGGCCGAAGCCATCAAACATCATTACAAAACCGACCACCGCGCCGGTGATCAGCGGAACCATCATCGGGAAGCCCAGCAGTAGCAGCCCGATCATGATCACCATCATTATAGTTGCCATGAGTTTCTATCCTTTGTTAAAGCAGCTGCAGGGTTCAGACTTCCGATTCGGTGTCCGAGTAGCCGTCGATCACACCGGTGGAGAGGTAAATATCCTTACTGGTGAAGTTCTTGATGGCCGTGAGGAAATACTGAATGCCAGTGATCGCAAAGCCTACAGGGGCCCAGATGTAAATCCACCAGATCTCAAAACCCAGCGCAGGGAGAATTCGCCCACGACCGTAGAGGGTTTCGACATACCCGTAGGAGTAGTAACAAAGGAAGAACATCACCAGGGAAGTAAACAGGGCAATGAAAATCATCAGCACTTTGCGTCCCTTTGGAGGAATCGCATCGTAAACCGCAGACATACGGATATGGCGGCCATGGCGGGCCGCGTAACCGATGCCTGCGAAGGTAATCAGGATAATCAGGATTCGGTTGATTTCACCGGAAAAAAACAGCCCCTGGCCAAAAACAAAGCGCGCGATTACATTCGTGCAGGTGTTCAATGCCATGAGAAGCACGCCGGCCGCCAGCATAACGGCTTCTACCTTGGCGATGACTTCATCAATGGTTCCCAAAAAACCGGGTAGGCCGGACTCATAGGTACCGGTGTCGTCTTCTACCTCTGAGGGTTTCTCTGACATGGGGTTTGCTCCAGAGCATCTCGCTCCCGGCCGGTCTGGGGACTCCCCGGCGGGGCGGGGTTAATACAGATTCCCGCCGGGCGGGCCGGCGGGAATGCTTCCTTATATTGCAGTTCAGTCGTTCTGAACTTCTTTCAGATCTTCCTTGAACTGCTCCAGCAGTTCTTTGCCACTTTCGCCGGTCATCTCGATGAACTTTTTCTCCACCTGGGGCGCACGGGCCTTGAAGGCTTCGATCTGTTCATCGGTCAGGCGGGTTACTGTGACCTCATCGCTGGCCTCTTGAATTTTTGCCAGTGACTCATCGGCCAGGCCGTCGATATGAACGAGGATCTCCTCGAAGGCAAAATCCGCGGCGTCCTGAACCAGCTTCTTGTCTTCGTCGGACAGACCTTCATAGAAGTTCTGGTTGGCCATCATGGCGGTGGTGAACCAACCATGGGCGGTGAAGACCAGGTTCGGGGACACTTCATACAGACCGCCGGATTCGATCCAGAAGATCGGGTTTTCCTGACCCTGGATCATGTTGGTCTGCAGGGCGCCGTATACTTCACCCCAGGGCAGTGGTGTCGGGGTTGCGCCGAAGGCGTCGTAGGTTTCAGACAACAGCGGGTTGGTCATCACCCGAATCTTCTTGTTGTTGAAGCCTTCCGGGCTGGTGACCGGTTCGTCCACGGTGACAACCATTTCCCCTTCCGGATACATCTGCAGAAGCTCAAGACCTTTTTCGGAGTACAGCTCCGGGAAATCCTCGTTGATGGCTTCACTCTCACGGAAAAACTTGATCACAGTATCCATGTCGGTGGGCATCAGGTACGGAATGAAGAAGATCTGCGCTTCCGGGATCAGGGAGCCGGTGAAGCCCGGGGACTGGTTTACAAAGTTGAGGATACCAGCCTGGGTTTGTTCCATAATGTCGTCGGACTCGCCCAGTTCGCCGAAACGAAACACTTGCAGGGTGTGGTCGGAATTCTCTTCAATGTATTCCTTGAACTTGTAGGCAAATACGTCCTGGACGTCGCCTTCGTATTCTTCATGGGCATAGCGCCAGTTGGCAGCATTCACCGAATTTGCGGCGGTCATGGCCGCGAACGCGATCGCTGAAATTCCGGCCAGTTTCTTGAATTTACTTAAGCTGCTCATCGTGTTGTCTCCATTTAGTTTTTTTGCTCCAGACTATTGCTGCATTATTAAAGACTGGCAAAACAAAGTGGTTTTCGCAAGAAAATGGCCAATTTAGATTGCTGCAAGGTATCGTCTTGAAGTGAAATGAAAAATGATTGGAATGATTCTTGTACAAGGGAGGAAACAGAATGGACAAGTCGTGGATGGTGGGGCGGTGGCCGATTGTGGCCAGCTGCCTGCTGGTTTTGGCCGGGTGCATGTCACAATCGATGATGGGAGGCGGTGGGGTGCCGTTGACCAATACATACTGGAAGCTTCAGGAGGTGGACGGTACGCCAATGCCCGATGCCGGTGCGGCCAGTGAAGCGCATCTGATCCTCCGGGACGATGGTGTTGTGAATGGCTTCAGCGGCTGCAATGCCTTTCGTGGGGAGTATGAAGTCATCAACAACCGCAACCTGGTGTTCAGTCGCATGGCCAGTACCCGCCGAGCGTGCCAGAACATCGATATTCCGGAGCCGGCCTTTTTCAGAGCGTTGGAAAACACCGCCGGCGTCCAGATGGATGACCACCGTCTGCGGTTACTGGATACCGACGGCCAGGGACTGGCGGAATTCGAAGCTATAAGCCAGCCCTGACGAGGAACTGGCGAAACTCTGACACGACCCGTTCCAGACTGTTCTCCAGGCGGTGGCCATCCGTCAGCATCAGCATGGGCAAGCGTTGTTGCTCCGCGAGTGCGATGACCGGCATGGCCGGAACCACGTCATCGTTCCAGCCGTGGATGATCTGCACGTAGTCAGCCTGGATAGCCGGGCTGGATTGTGGATAGCCGGGCAGCGCCAGTGCCGGTGCCAGCAGAAAGCAACCGAGTACCGGTTGTTCAGCGCTGGTTTGCGCACACACCCAGCCGCCCATGCTGGAGCCAGCGAGGATGGTGTGCCTGGGATCGGCTCCCGCATTCTCCATGGCGTGCCTCATCTGTTCCAGCCGGGTTGCGGGATCCTTGCTGCTGCGATGATCAACCGCCACGGCGGTGACGCCGGGAAAGGATTCCGCCGCTTCTTTCATGGCCTGAATCTTGGTGCTTCCCGGGCCGCTCTCGAGACCGTGGGAAAGAAAAACGTGGGTAGTCGTTGCTGTCATTTTCCGGAACCCATCCTTTGGTTGTGTTTGGGTGTTGTCAGGCCTGGCTGAGGATATCCAGGGCATGCCGGCGTTTTTCCGGGTCGTAGATATCGACGGTAAACATCAGTTCGTCCACATCCACGGAGTCCAGTAGTTGGTCCAGCTGTTCCCTGACGGACTCCGGACCACCGAGTATCTGCAATCCCAGGAAATCTCGTACGCTGGCTTCTTCGCCGGCATTCCACAGCCCGTCCATGGTGTCCACCGGCGGTTTCATCCACAGCGGCTGCCCGCGGAACAGGGCCAGAATACGTTGGTAGCTGGTGGTGGACAGCCATTGGGCTTCGTCGTCGGTGTCTGCCGCAATCGCCGGTACCGCGAGCATGGCGTAGGGCGTTTGCAGCTGTTCCGAGGGCTGGAAATGGTCGCGATAGACTTTGAGCGCTTCACGGTACAGTCGCGGGGCGAAATGCCCGGCGAAGGCATAGGGTAACCCCCGCATGGCCGCGAGTTGCGCGCTGTAGAGACTGGACCCCAGCAGCCAGATCGGCACGTTGGTGCCGGCGCCGGGAATCGCCTTGACCGGTTGGCCAGGCTGCAATGGTCCGAGCAGGCTCTGCAGCCTGGCTACGTCTTCGGGAAACTGTTCGGCACCCAGGCCGTCACGTCTCAGGGCACGGCTGGTGATCGGGTCGGTTCCGGGTGCGCGGCCGAGCCCCAGGTCGATCCGGTCCGGATACAGGCTGGCGAGCGTGCCGAACTGTTCGGCAATCACCAGCGGTGGATGATTGGGCAGCATCACGCCCCCGGAGCCCACGCGCAGGGATTCGGTTTTACCGGCAATGTGACCAATCAGCACCGAGGTGGCGGAACTGCTGATGCCTTCCATGTTGTGGTGCTCTGCCAGCCAGAATCGCTTGAAACCCAGCTTTTCGGCATGTTGGGCATAGGTCACGCTGTTGGCCAGCGTGGCGCCGACGGAGTCGCCTTCGCGAACGGAAGCCAGTTCCAGCAGCGAAAAGGGCGGGCGTTGTGGCATATCGTGCTCCGGATAAATCGAACCTTTGGGCTAAAGATCGATCACGATGGGTGGATTCAGGGGTTTGAAGCTGCCGGTACAGGTGCTTGCGTTGATATACCGGCGCTGGCCAATTTGCTGTTGGCCGTAGCCCTCATGGATGTGCCCAAAGATATGGAGCTTTAGGCTGAGGGTTTCAACCATGCTGGCAAGATCATCACAGCCGACGTTCAGCGAACCAGTCCCGGTTGGCACTGCATCGAGTATGCCCGCTGGCGGCCCGTGGGTAATCAGGATGTCGGTGTCATGGGGGATCCGGGCCCAACGCTCCGCCAGGGCTGCGCCGCGTTCGAGGTTGAAGGCCCAGTTAAAGAACACCGGTGTCCACGGGCTGCCCCAGAATTTCAGGCCTTCCAGTTCGAGGCCGCTGTCCTGCAGGTAATGGGCGTGTTTTATAAGCGCCTGAGCATCCTGTGGCTCGTCCTGAAAACACCAGTCGTGGTTGCCGGCAATCAGAATCTTGTGTTTGTGGGGTTGGTCAGCGAACCAGTTGTCGAGGTCTTCCAGCTCATCCAGCGTGCCCACACCGAGACAATCACCGGAGTGGATCAGGATGTCGCCATCGGGCACCTGAATCTGACGGTGCATACTGTGGGTATCGGAAATGCAGACAAGTCTCATGGTTCGCTATCCGGCTGACGATTTGACGTTGTGGCGGGCAATCGCCCGGAATCTAAGATAGCATTGCCCCCCGATATGTCGTCCATGATTTTTGCAGTGAGTCCATGCGCCTGATCCTCAGCCGAAAAGGGTTTGATTCTTCCGCCGGTGGGTGCCCAAGCCCGGTGTTGCCGGACGGTTCCCTGTGCGTGCTTCCCATTCCCGATAGCCAGTCCCGCATTCGCTACGATGAGGTTAGTCACGGCACAAGACGGCTGGGAAAGATTGCCCGGGATCTGACCCGGGGCAGAATCCGTGGCAACCACGGCGCCCATCTGGATCCGGACCTGATTGCTGACGCTATTCCGCGGGCGGATGGCTGGCGCCCGGTGCTGGGGCAGACAGGTTCCGCACAGGGCCATTTGCGTAATCAGGGGGTGACCACCGGTGATCTGTTCCTGTTCTTCGGAGTGTTTCGTCGCGCCGAGCTGTGGCAGAGGCGCTGGCGGTTTGTGCCTGGCTCGCGGCCGTTTCATGCCATCTGGGGCTGGTTGCACATTGGTGATGTTCACCGGATAGATGACCTGATGTCAGGCGCCTTGCCCTGGGCTGGCTATCATCCACACTTCCATGGCGAACCCGATCCCGGTAATACGCTGTACGTGTCGTCCGACCGATTTTCCCTGGCGGACCATAACAAGCGGTTTCCGGGTAGTGGCGTATTTACCCATCTCGCTGATCCCCTGGTTCTGAGCGACCCGGACGGGCGCCTGCCTACGCGGTGGCGGTTGCCCTCCGACTTCTTTCCCGGAGACGGCAGGCCGGCGCTTAGCTATCACACCCGGTTGGACCGCTGGCGGCTTGCACCACCGCATTGCTACCTGGATTGCGCCGCCCGTGGTCAGGAGTTTGTGCTGGACCTGAATGAATACCCGGGCGTGTCGGACTGGGTTTCGGCGTTGCTCAGAACTGGCCGTGACGCCCGGCACCATCCCTGAATTTTTTTGCGCCTTCCACGGCTTCTTCAAACACAACGGGGTAGCCGGCGGCGCCCTCCGCCACAAGCGCCTGCTGCATGTCCAGATCCCACTGATGAATCGCAGACGCGCGGTCCGCCAGCATGCATTGCCGGGGAAAGCTGGCAATGTCCCGAGCAAGTTTTCGAGCCGTTTCCAGCGCCATGCCATCAGCGACTTTGCGGCTGGCCAGGCCCATGTCCAGTGCTTCATCGGCTTGCACTGGCCGACCGGTGAGTATCATATCCATGGCGCGACCGTGGCCGATAATGCGGGGCAAGCGCACGGTGCCGCCGTCGATCAGCGGTATGCCCCAGCGCCGACAGAAAACGCCAAATACCGCCGACTCCTCCACGACCCGCAAATCACACATCAACGCCAGTTCCAGGCCACCGGCAACCGCATAGCCGGAGATGGCTGCAATGACCGGTTTCGATAATGCCATCCTGGTGGGGCCCATGGGGCCGTGACCGGTGCCGTGGGGATCGATCTCATTGCGCCGCTGAGGATCATCCAGCGCGCTCAGATCCGCACCTGCGGAAAAGTTGCCGCCAGCACCGCAAAGCACGGCCACCTTCAATGTATGGTTTTGCTCGAATTCCATAAACGCCTGCCGCAGGGCGCTTGCCGTCGGTCTGTCCACGGCATTACGTTTTTCTGGTCGGTTGATGGTGATGGTCAGAATGCCGTCATCCACGGAGGTGAGCACGGGTTGGTCGGTCATGGGGATATCCTGTAGTGCCGATAACATGGGTCAGACGATGTAAAAATAGCATGCGGAGGGCGGATGGCCACGGGGTGTCATCAAACTGTCACAGGACAGAGGCATGCTGGTTGTTATCAGGACGAGATGCATTGCGTTTGCGAATCGTGTCAATGCTTTAGCCGGGGGACTTCCCCGGCTTTTTTATGTCCGGGAGTTGGAAGTCATACAATGAAAACAATCGCGTTTTACAGTCTCAAGGGTGGTGTCGGAAAAACGGCTTCAGCTGTCAATATTGCTTACCTGGCCAGTCAGGCGGGTTATTCCACACTGCTCTGGGACCTGGATCCACAGGGAGCCTCCAGCTGGTACCTTGCAGGTGCCAGCAGTGTTAAAGGTCGCAAATTGTCTGCATTGATGAAAGGCAAGACACCCATCGCCGACTTTATTCGCGAAAGCGACTACGAGAATCTGGATTTCATTCCGTCACACACCAGCTTCCGCAATCTGGACGTCAAGCTGGACCAGAATGACAGCGCCAACCTCATCAAGGAATGGCTGGCGCCGCTGTCGGAGGAAACCAGTCTGGTGGTGCTGGATTGTCCACCGTCGCTGTCACGGTTGTCAGAGCAGGTTCTGACGGCGGCGGACAAGGTGTTCGTGCCAGTGATTCCAACGTGGCTGTCGCTCAACAGTTGGCAGCAGTTGCGGGAAGTTGCCAGGGAGAAAAAACTCAAGCCTTCACGGCTGCACCCTTTTTACACCATGGCAGACCGCCGCAAAAACCTGCACCGTGAATTGATTGACGCACAGGACGAACGCCTGCCAACCAGCCTGGCAACCATCATCCCCAACGCCAGCGTGGTGGAGCGGATGGGGGAGGAAGGCACGCCGGTGGAATTGCTGGCACCCAACTCGGTGGCGGCCGACGCCTATCGCAGGCTCTGGCGAGACATCAAGGCTCTGCTTTGAGGCAGGGGCCTCAGCTGCGACCCAACTGATCCCTGCGTAGCGACCGCTCCAGCCTCCGATGACTCTCGAACTGCTCTGACAGCACACCCTGTACGTACTGGATATGCCGCCCGGCGATCTCCCGCGCATCTTCGGCACGTCCTGCCATGATGGCTTCGAACAACTGTTGATGTTGCTCCATGAGTCCATTGCGGGTTTCCGCGGTCTTTGCGTACATACCGCCGATGTTGGTAACGACACTGTTCTTCAGCATGTTGAACAGCCCGCGAATGGTATGCAGCAGGATCACATTGTGGCTGGCTTCGGCAATGGCCAGGTGGAAGCGGGCGTCAGCGGCGCCTTCCGCACTGACATCCTGTTCGCCGTCATCGCTGTAGCAGGCCTGCAGGGCTTCGTAGGCTTCCCTGAGTTGTGCCTTGTCCACTTCCGTGGCTCTCTGGGCGGCGTAATAGGCGCAGTCGCCTTCCAGGGTGCGGCGGAATTCCAGCAGGTCGCGGTGGGCGTCCGGGCGGTTTTCCAGCAACCCGATCAGCGGGTCGCTGAAACTGGAGCCGAGTGTTTCAGCCACATAATGCCCGCCCCCCTGACGACTAACCAGCAGACCCTTGGCCGCGAGTCGCTGAACCGCTTCCCGCAGGGAAGGACGGGACACCCCGAACTGCTCAGCCAGCAACCGCTCGGCTGGCAGCCGCTCCCCGGGTTGCAGGGTGCCTTCCAGAATCATGGTTTCCAGTTGCTCAACGATGGTGTCTGCAAGGCGCTTTGGTGAAATATGACCGATACCCATTCTATTCCCGCATCTTAGTGATTGGTCTGACCAATATCCGAATGGCTGTCATTTGACGTATTTGGACGGCGTTTTACCATGCCTGTCAGACTAATGTACTAACATCTATCTTTGACAGTCCGTTAACAACTCACTTACCTTATCAGACTATATCTGTAAATTGGTATTACCAATTTACATTCGCCTCATCCGTCCGGAGGACGTTAAACAATGAGCGAACTGTTTTATGACGCCGCCCCGAACGCTACCCGGGTGGCTCCTGCCCGGGAAACGGAGCGCCGCTATCCTGACAAGCCTGCGGAGGTATCGCTGTTCGGTACCTGCGTGGTGGATCTGTTCTTCCCGGAGGCGGGTCTGGATGCTATCCGTCTGCTGGAACAGCAGGGCATTCGCGTGCACTTTCCACAACAACAGAGCTGCTGCGGCCAGCCGGCGTGGACATCGGGTTACCGTGACGAGGCCCGGGCCGTGGCCCTGGCGCAGCTGGACCTCCTGGATAACGGTCGTCCGGTGGTGGTGCCTTCGGGTTCCTGCGCCGGCATGTTTCGCCATCACTACCGCGAGTTGTTCGCCGATGAGCCGGACAACCTGAAGCGTGCCGAGGACCTGGCCGAGCGCACGTTTGAGCTGACGGAGTTTTTGCTCAAGGTCTGCAAGGTTCAACTCGTTGATCGTGGGAAGCAACACAGGATTGCCCTGCACACCTCCTGCACCGCCCGCCGGGAAATGAATACCCACCTGCACGCACGGGAACTGCTGGCCCAGCTCGCCAACGTGGAGCGAGTTGACCATGACCATGAGAGTGAGTGCTGCGGGTTTGGCGGCACCTTCTCCATACGCATGCCGGATATCTCCGGCGCCATGGTGCTGGACAAGACAACCGCCCTGCGGCAATCCGGCGCGGCCGAAGCCATCAGTGCGGACTGTGGTTGCCTGATGAACATCAACGGCGCGCTGGAAAAGCAGCAGCACGCGTTCCGCGGGCGCCATCTGGCCAGTTTTCTTTGGGAAAGGTGCGGGGAAGAGCTGCTTGGAGGTGAGCAATGAACCAGCGCATTCCGGTGACTGAACTGGCCAGTGACTTCAAGGGCCGTGCCCATGAAGCGCTGGCCGACTCGCAGTTACGCTCCAACTTCCGTACCGCCATGGACTCACTGATGCGCAAGCGGGCTGAAGCGTTCAGCGATGAAGACGAGCGGGAAGGGCTGAGGGAGCTGGGCAACCGTATCCGCGCGCGTTCGCTCTCCAACCTGCCGGATCTGCTGGAACAACTGGAAACCCAACTCACCGCCAACGGTATAAAGGTGCATTGGGCAGAGACGGTTGAGGAAGCCAACGAGATTGTTCACGGCATCATTGAAGCCCATGACGGTCGACAGGTGGTGAAGGGTAAATCCATGGTCAGTGAAGAGATGGAGATGAACGACTATCTCGCCGACCGTGATATCGAATGCCTGGAGTCGGACATGGGCGAATACATCGTCCAGCTCGACGATGAAAAGCCGTCCCATATCATCATGCCGGCGATTCACAAGAATGCCCGCCAGGTGTCGGCGCTGTTCAACGAAAAGCTCGGCGAACACGTCTCCGAAGATGTGGATGAGCTGATCCAGACCGGGCGACGCATCCTGCGCCGCAAGTTCCTTGAGGCCGACGTGGGGGTGTCTGGTGTGAACTTTGCCATCGCCGAAACCGGCACGTTGCTGCTGGTGGAGAACGAGGGTAACGGCCGCATGAGCACCACGTCGCCGCCGGTACACATCGCCGTGACCGGGATCGAAAAAGTGGTGTCCAACCTGCGGGATGTGGTGCCGCTGGTGTCCCTGCTGACCCGCTCAGCCCTGGGGCAGCCCATCACCACCTACATCAACATGATCTCCGGCCCGCGCAAGCCTGATGAACTGGACGGCCCGGAAGAAGTGCATCTGGTGTTGCTGGATAACGGGCGCACCGGCGCGTTTGCCGACGCCCAGATGCGCCAGACCCTGAATTGCATCCGTTGCGGCGCCTGCATGAACCATTGCCCGGTCTATACCCGGGTGGGTGGCCATACCTACGGTGAAGTCTATCCGGGACCGATCGGCAAGATTGTCACACCGCATATGGTGGGGCTGGACAAGGTGCCGGACCACCCCAGCGCATCGTCCCTGTGTGGCGCCTGCGGGGAAGTCTGCCCGGTGAAGATCCCCATTCCGGAACTGCTGCAGCGGCTGCGGCAGGAAAACGTTCAGTCTCCGGACCACGAGCCGGCCGCCGTGAAAGGGGCCGGCAGCAAGTACTCCCGCAAGGAGCGGATGATGTGGCGGGCCTGGGTGATGCTGAACACTCGTCCGTCCTTATATAAGCTTTTCCTGTGGGGCGCGACCCGTTTCAGGGCGCTTGCGCCCAAAAACGTGGGCCCGTGGACCGAGAATCACAGCGCCCCGGTGCCCGCTGCACGCTCTCTCCATGACCTCGCCAGGGATCATTTGAAGAATCCACCCAACGGGAGAGCGGGATCATGAGCGCTCGTGCCAATATTCTCAATAAGCTCAGAACCAGTCTGGCCGGTACAACGCCCCGCCCGGACGAATTCGACGAATCCCTGGTGACCGGCCCCTGGCGCTATCCCCCGGAGCAGCGCATTGCCCGGTTACGGGAGCTGATGGAAGCGGTGCATACCGAAGTGCATCAGACCCGACAGCATGACTGGCCGGCACTGGTCGCGGAGTTACTGGCGAAGCGAGAGATCGACAATCTGTTGTATGCCCCGGCCACGACTCATGGCGAGCAGTTAGCGAGTGCCTGGAAGGACCGAACAGGTGGGCCGGATTTGCAGGCCTATGACCGTCCCATTGAGGAGTGGAAGGCAGAGTTCTTCAATGACGTGCAGGCCAGCCTGACGGGCACCATTGGCGGCATTGCCGCAACGGGGTCGCTGGTGCTTTGGCCGGACCGGAATGAACCCAGGCTGATGAGCCTGGTGCCGCCAGTGCATATTGCCCTGCTCAAGGCCAGCGGGA
Source organism: Marinobacter sp. DUT-3 (assembly GCF_050379435.1). Lineage (NCBI taxonomy): Bacteria > Pseudomonadati > Pseudomonadota > Gammaproteobacteria > Pseudomonadales > Marinobacteraceae > Marinobacter > Marinobacter sp. DUT-3. Next base: position 90,012 of record NZ_JBNRMG010000009.1, on the reverse strand, counting down.
TTCACGATAACTGGTACGACATGATGACCGTCCAGAACTGGGCTGCGGGTCTGCCGACCAATGCGTTACTGGTGTCCGGACCGTCCAAGACGGCGGATATCGAGCAGGTGCTGGCCTACGGTGCCCACGGACCGAAGGAACTGATAGTCCTCATCCTTGAGGACGTTTGACGGATTATTTCAACAACGTCTTGAACAGGTCCGAACCCATGTTCTCGGCACGGGCTTTCAGTGCCCGTGATGTCTGACGTGACTGGTAGCGGATGACATCGGCAATCTCCTTCGCCTGATCCGGTATCCGGACTTTTGATATGAGACTGACCAGTTCGTTCCAGTCGCTGTCTCCCAGCAGTTCCGAACGATTCAGCAGCCGTTCCAGCAGGGCGCCGTGGTCGGCCGCCATCAGACTGGCCAACAGTTCCTGACCCTTGCTGGGCAGGCGTCGGGCAAAACGGATCAGGGGGCGGATCTGGCCGGTGCCGATGCCGGCCGACACGATGGCCTGCAGTATGAAGTTATCGTTGAACACGCCCAGGGTGGTCAGTTCCTTGACCTCTTCGTCGGTCATTCTGCTCAGGAGCGTGAGGATGACTGCGGCATGATTCTGACGGACCGCGTCGCGAATGAAGGCCTCCAGAATATCCGCACCCTGGCGCAAGCCGACTTTGGCAACGAAAGCCTGCAAGTCAGCGTTCATGGCCTCGATCAAAGGGATGGTGTTAGCCATCAACCCCTCATCGTAGGCGGCTTTCATCAGTCCCTCCAGAACCTGCTCGTCCCGCAGGGCCTGCAAATGCACCAGTGACCGCTGGTGGCGTTCCTTGATGGTGTCCAGGGAGCGGAGGATCGGCCCCCAGAGCGCCTGGCTGTTCGCCACGTTGATCAGTTCGTTCAGGGTCTCGGGGTCACGTTCCACGATCAGGTTGGTGATGCGGCTCTGGATGTCCCGTCCGACCTGATCGATTACCCACATCAGAATGGGCCAGGTGTCGCGGTTACCGAGGCCGGCCAGAATGATGCGGTTGAGGCGTTCGTTGTCCACCAGACGGATGATGTCTCCGAGCTGTTCCGGCTCGTCCATGTAGAACACCGTGCGCAAAAGGGCCACGTCATCGTCAACCAGCGTCAGTACCTGCCGAATGGCGGTGGAGGGCAGGGCATCTGCCAACTGGCCGGCGGTAATGTGATGCTCCTGCTCGATCAGTGCTGCCGCCACGGCGGCAATCTGATCAGTGGGTATGTGCCGGATCAGTGTCCGCAGCGCCCGCGGATCCGCTTTCAGTGTCACCTCGGTGAGGAAATCCACGGGTAGCTGGCGGGTAATTTTGCCGACCTTCAACAGGTCGACAAAGGGCAGAACCCGGGCGACGACGACGGGGCCGCAGCTGGTCGCGAGTTTTGCCGCCCGTTTTGCCGGCAGCGCCCTGACGAAGCAGGCCAGGCGCCGGAAGGTCGATGCGTGGTCCTCGTGGAGGGTGTCGAGCACGGCATCCCTGGTCTCTCTGATCTGACCGGGCTGGCAACCACTGGCCAGATTCCTCTGCGCGGCAGGGAGATCGCCAATGAGCGCCTGTAATTTTTCCAGTTCGGCTACCATTTGCAACGAGGACGTTTTCACTGCGATCCCCCCTCCGCCTTGTTGTCTTTTCCGACGGTCATGTTGAAAACCAGTCGTGATGGCAAAGGCAGGTGGCGTCGAGCTTCCTCAAGCTCACTCGCAATCTCCTGGCGGTGTGCGGCCAAGGTGCTCTCGGCATTGGCCCTCACCGCTTCCGCGAGTTCATCGGGCAGTGTTTTCAGAGCGCTGGAAAGTTTTGCTGAGGGTGTCATTGTGCGCCTTTTTACGTTTGTTCTTGTTAATTTGTTCTTGCAACCTTATTTTAAAAATGTGACATATGTCACGTAAATTGTCCGTATTCACAACAATAAGATTGTCAGGCGAGCGCAATGGACAAGCGAAAGCTAACGTCAGGATTACCGGTGCCGTCCGTACCGGGCAACCGTACCCTGCTGCGTCTCCGGTCAGCACTCGGGGAGTTACCGCCCGTTCAGCGTGCTGCGGCCGTTGCCTCGGAGGTTGAAAACCAGTTGCTTCTGGCGCTCAGGAACCGGCTGCAGAGGCTGGATGGTCATGGCTTGTCCCATGGGAATTCTGACGATGTCACGCCGACGCTGGTCACCGCCGATACCGCAGGCATTCTGAGAGACCTGCATCATCGTTCGATATACCAGACCAAAGAGTCCGCTACCGATGATCTGATCCGCATCATCGTGCAGCAACTGGTGCCTGATGAACTCCGGGTATTGGCGTTGGTGTCGGATGAGCAGCCCCACGCCATGTGTCATATGGAGGTGATAGGCCGGCTGGGTAAACCGGCCTATCGGCTGCGGGGCCACCTGAGCCGGATAGCCCAGGAGTCCGGACTGATGCTGGGCCAGTGGGCGCCTTATTATCTGAACCACCTGATCCAGCTGGGACTGATCGAAACCGGGCCTTCGTTCAAGACGTTGGTGCAGAACTACGAGAGTATCGAGAACGGTCTGGCGGTGCGCGCTCTGACGACCGATATAGAGAATCAGGCTGGCATGAAAGTGCGCTTTCAGCGGCTGTCCTTTTCAATTTCGGATCTCGGTAAAACCCTTTGGTCTAAAACCCTCGACTGCCGTGAGAATGACGAGTCACCGGGTGCGACGGGCAAACAATAAAAACGACTGGAAGTGCGAGTATGGAAGCGGTAGTGAATGACTTCGTGTCAAACCTGTGGCTGTATCTGTCGATGCCGGTGATTAGCGGTGTTGTCGGCTATGTCACCAACGTCATAGCCATCAAGATGATGTTCCAGCCGCTGGAGTTTGTGGGTAAGCCTCCGTTTCTGGGCTGGCAGGGCATCATTCCCCGGCGTGCGGCGAAAATGGCGGCTATTTCGGTGGAAACCATCACCACCCATCTTATTACTCAGGAAGAGATCTTCTCCCGCCTGGACGCCGACAAAGTGGCCAATGCGCTGGAGCCGGCGTTGAACGGCATGATCGAGGAAATCGTCGACCAGGTGATGCTGGAGTACGAACCGAGGCTCTGGGAATCCCTGCCGGAAATGGTCAAACGGCAGATCTACAAGCGGGTTAAGCGGGATGCTCCCAAACTGATCAATGACATCATGAATCAGCTCAAGGTAAACATCTCCCAGATGTATGACCTTGAGGATATGGTGGTCACCAACCTGAGCCGTGATAAGGCCCTGTTGAACAAGATCTTTCAGGAAGTAGGCGCTGCCGAGTTCCGTTTTATCGGACGTTCGGGTCTTTATTTCGGTTTTGTATTCGGCCTGGTCCAGATGTGTGTCTGGTTGTTCTTCCAGCAGGGCTGGCTCCTGCCGGCGTTCGGTCTGCTGGTGGGCTATGCCACCAACGCCATCGCCCTGCAGATGATCTTCAACCCCAAAGAACTGATGCGTATTGGCCCGTTCAATATCCAGGGGCTGTTCATGAAGCGTCAGAATGAAGTGGCCAGTGATTACGGCCGTCTGGTTTCTTCCTACGTTCTGACGCCAGCAAATATCATAGAAGGCATTCTGAAGGGCCCATACGCGGACAAGGTGTTCGATATGATCGGCCGCCACGTACAGCGCGCAGTCGACGAGCAGACCAACCTGGCCAAACCCTTCGTCACCTTTGCCGTGGGCACCCAGAATTACCGTGACATGAAGTCCAGTGCAGTAAAGCGGCTGATTCAGCGGTTGCCGGCCACACTGAAACACATCGAAGATTATGCCGATGAGGCCCTGGACCTGGAACATACCCTGTCGACCCGCCTGCAGAGCCTCAAACCCACGGAGTTCGAGGGCATGCTGAGGCCGGCATTTGAGCAGGATGAGTGGATACTGATTGCCGTCGGTGCGGCACTGGGCTTTTGTGTGGGGGTATTTCAGCTTACCTTCATGTTCGGTTAATGAGGCTGGCTCAGGGAATCCGTTATGGCAATTCAGATTACGGTTCGCAAGACATGGTTGGCCATTGCCGGCGTGTTGCTGATTCTAGCTATCGCATTGGGGATTACCGGCGCCTATTGGCTGTGGAAGAATGTGGGTGCGGAGCTATTGCTCCGTGATCAGCAGGCGAAGGTGTCCATTCCCGAGCCGATGGCCGTGGGTATCGATATTCTCGACAGTCTGGATATTGAACTGGATACCGTGCTCTCCACAACGGTGCCCATCGACCAGACTCTGACGCTGCCGATTCGCGACACCCTGAACGTGTCGGTGACTTTCGACAGCGCCGTACCGATACAGATGGTGGTTCCGCTACGTCAGAACATCGAGCTGGATCAGACAATTGCAGTGGACGGTAACGTGGAAGTCAAAGCGCTCGGCAAATGGTTTGAATTGCCGTTGCGCGGGGAGTTGCCGGTCAAGGCAACCATTCCTCTGGATGAGGAAATCGCGATTGACCAGATGGTGGATCTCAAGTTCACCGCTCCCGCCCAGGTTGAACTGCTGGAATCCCTGCAGGTACCCCTGAAAGTGGATATTGCCACGGATATTCCCCTGAAAACCGAGATGTCCGTGCCGGTCCGGTCACGCATCAATGCCTACGCCACTATCCTGGAACCGGCCGATGCCCTGCTGGCGGAAATGGATCTGGAGCTTCCCATCCGCGAGATTGGACTTTCCTGGTCGCCGCAGGATGAGTCGCAATCGAGTCCCTACGACGACACGCCGTCGGAGCAGCCAAGGCAATGAGTGCTCTTGGACGCTGGATTCTGTATGGCTGGCTGTTTTTGCTGATACTGGCGCTTGGCCTGGTCGGCGGGTTCTTGTTATACACACGCGTGATTATTGGCGTGTCCCTGACTGATCAGTTCGCATTGTTAAGGCTGCCTGCGGAACTGCGGGTTGACGCCCACACCGAGGAGAACGCCGAGCTTACTTTGCTGGGGCAGGTGGATGTCAGAGTGCCTTTCCGCCACGAAGCGCTGCCGCTGCCCTTGAAGGGGCAGTACCGCACGAACCTTGATCTGGACACGCAGATCCCCCTTCGCATGGAGATCCGCTATCGGGACACATTGACCGTTGAGACGGATCTGGACATTTCCGCCAATACCGGAATGATCTATTCCTGGCTGCCGGAGCTGCCAGTCAGGGGCGTGTTACCGGTACGGTTTGATCTGCCCGTGGATATCGTCGTGCCCGTCGATACCATGGTGCGTCTTCAGTACAGCGGGGAGGTGCTGGCGGCCATTGATCAGGTGGTCAGGCCCTCGGTGGATACCGAGTTGGTGACATCACTGAACCTGAATCTGGATGTCGAATCACCGGTAAAAAATCGTTTTTCGGCCACGGTCATTCCTGACCAGCGCTCGGTGCCCATTGTCCTCGACGACTCGGTTCTGGAGCTGCCTTTGCAGGATCTGGGCTTTTTCCGGGTGGATGGTGAGCGGTAGTTGCGCGCCGTCACTTACCCTGAAATCGCGGTTTCCGCTTTTGCTGGAAGGCGGACACGCCTTCGCTGAAGTCGGCCGTTGTAGTCATCTCCAGAAACGCCTGCCGCTCGGCTTCCAGGTGGTCGGCCAATGCTGTGCCACTTGCCTGATCGACCAGCCGGCGAAAAGCGCCAAAAGCCCGGCCAGGTCCTTCAGCGGCCTTTGCGATGGTGGTCGCCAGTACCTCATCGAACTGATCTTCCGGTGCAACACGGGTGACCAGGCCCCAGTGCTGGGCTTCCGTGGCGTTCAGGGTGCGGCCGAGGATCATCATTTCCGAGGCCCTTCCGGCACCGATCTTGTGGGGCAAAAACCACGTGCCACCGCAGTCCGGTACCGCGCCAATGCCGTTGTAGGCAATCAGGAAACGGGCGTTTTCCTCGGCAACGATCAGATCCGCCATCAGCGCAAGGCTGAGACCGGCACCCGCTGCCACGCCTTTCACCGAAGCAATGATCGGTGCGTCGATATCCCGCAACAGAAGGATGGCCGGATTCAGCGAATCCAGGGCGGTGTTGACCATTTGCCTGGCTTGCTGCCGGCCTCCGGCCATACCGGAAATGTCGCCCCCTGCCACAAACGCGCGACCTGCGCCCCGGAGCACCACACATCGCAGGCTTTGCTGTGAAGCCAGCCCCCTGACCGCCTCCAGGAAGGATTCAGCCATGGGAATGTTAATGGCGTTGAGTGAGTCGGGCCGATTAAAGGTCAGTGTTGCGACGCCGTTACTGCGGTCAAATTCGGATATCACGGTCGGTGTTGTCATTGTTGTTTTTGCTCCTGCCCGGGCGTTTGCCGCCTGGCTGCATCTTTTCGTCCATCACGTCCGTTTCATAATAGGACACTGTGGCTTGGCCATTGTTGCGGGGTTGGACTATTTTTAGTTGGGTTCGGTCAGCAGTCCTGACAATAACAACAACCATAATCCTGGTTAAGCGTGACAAGATGTGAGTATCCTCGAGATCAATAACCTGTCTTTGTCCTTCGGTGGTGTTAAGGCATTGCAGGATGTCGGCTTCCGCGTGCCGGAAAGCACCATCACCACCATCATCGGTCCGAATGGCGCCGGCAAGACGTCCCTGTTCAATTGCATTTCCGGTTTTTACAAACCCCAGCAGGGCACGATCCGCTATCAGGGGGAGGTGCTTGCCAGCCGTATCAAACCGCCGCAGCGGGCTTCGCTGGGCCTGGCCCGAACCTTCCAGAATATTGCCCTGTTCCGGGGTATGACCGTACTCGACAACATCAAGCTTGGCGCCCACGTTCATATGAAAAGCGGCCTGCTGGGCTCGCTGGCGTACTTCGGAGCGGCGCGCCGGGAGGAAATGGCGATTCGCCGGGAAGTGGAACACCGCATCATCGATTTTCTGGAGATCGATCACATCCGCCGCCAGCCGGTGGCCAGCCTTTCCTATGGCCTGCAGAAGCGGGTGGAGCTGGCCCGTGCCCTGGCCATGCGCCCCAAGGTGCTGATGCTGGATGAGCCCGTGGCCGGGATGAACCGGGAAGAAAAGGAAGACATGGCCCGCTTTATCCTGGATATCCGCGAGGAGTGGGGCGTGACCGTGCTGATGGTGGAACACGACATGGGCATGGTGATGGATATCTCGGACCACATCGCGGTGCTCAATTTTGGCCAGGTGATCACCGAGGGCCTGCCGGAGGACGTGCAGCAAAACCCCGAGGTGATCAGGGCCTATCTGGGCAACAGCGACATCGACAGCCTGCGCGAAAAACTGAACGCTGGCGGGGAGGCGGCGTAATGGACTGGCTGTTCTTTGGTGAAATCAGTCTGGCCGGGCTGGCCATGGGCGGGCTCTATTCCCTGATCGCCCTGGGTTTCGTGATCATCTACAAGGCCACCCGGGTGATCAACTTTGCCATCGGCGAAATCATGATGTTCGCCGCTTACCTGTTCCTGGCCTTTGCCGGCGGCATGGAACTGTCGCCATGGATTGCGCTGCCGCTGGCGGTTCTCGGGGGCAGTATCCTGGGCGGTGTGATCGAAAAGGTGATGATCCGGCCGATGCTCGGGGAGTCGCCGATTGCAGTGGTGATGGTGACCATTGGGATCGCCAGCATCCTGGTGGGTGTGGTGGAGCTTTTCTGGAGTGCCGATCCCCAGTTGTTGCCCCGTTTCCTGCCCCGGGAACCGGTCTTTATCGGTCCTCTTTACCTCGCACCGAAAATCGCCTACGGCTTCCTGATTGGCGCCGCGCTGCTGATTCTGTATCTGCTGTATTTCCGCTTCTCCCGCGGCGGCGTCGCACTGCGGGCGACCGCGTCCGACCAGGCGGCGGCCTATTCCATGGGGATCAACGTGCGCCGGGTGTTTAACCTGGCCTGGGTATTCGGCTCCCTGGCTGCGTCCCTGGCTGGCGTACTGGTGGCAGCGACCGGTGGCCTGAGCCCTCAGTTCGGGATCATCGGCCTCAGTGTGCTGGTGGTGGTGATTGTCGGTGGCCTGGACAGCATTCTGGGCGCACTGGTTGCCGGGGTGTTCATCGGCTGGCTGGAGACCGTGGCCGGGGCCTACCTCGGTGGTGAATACCGGATGCCGGCCACGTTTCTGGTGCTGGCGGTCATCCTGGTGATTCGTCCTTACGGACTTTTCGGCACCCACGAAATAGAGCGAGTGTAGGATGCGCATTGGTGACGCAAAACAGACTTACGAGGCCGATGAGGCGATCTGGTCCAGTGCCACCCAGAAATTCTGGTTTGCCCTGTTTCTGCTGACCTTGCTGGTGTTTCCGTTCATCGCGAACGCCTACCTGCTGTACCTGGGCTGCCTGGTGGGCATCGCGGTGATCAGTACCACCGGCCTCAATATTCTCACCGGTTTTACCGGGCTGATATCCCTGGGGCAGGCCGGTTTTATGGGTGTCGGCGGCTACACGGTTGCCTGGTTGTCGCTGAATACCGGGTTGCCGTTCCCGGTGACTCTGTTGCTGGCGGGGCTGATGGCGGCGGCGGTCGGCATCCTGGTGGGGTTGCCATCGCTGCGGGTCAAAGGGCTGTACCTGGCGATTGCGACCCTGGCGGCCGGTGTGTTCCTGCACTTTATCTTTGCCGAGTGGGAATCGGTTACCGGTGGCATGGGCGGACTTAGCCTGGAACCGGCCCATCTGTTCGGGTTTACCTTCCAGAGCGATTTCCGGATGTACTTTGTCATCGTGCCGCTTGCGGTGTTGATGTTGTTCGCGGCCAGTAATGTGTTCCGCACCCGTATTGGCCGTGCCTTCATTGCTATCCGGGATCGCGACATTTCCGCCGAGATTCTGGGTATCAACCTGCTGCACTATAAATTGATGTCCTTCGCGCTGAGCTCTTTTTATGCCGGTGTGGCTGGTGGGCTGTTTGCCTATTTTTACCGGGTGGTGACGCCGGAAAGCTTTCCCCTGTCCATGTCCATTTTCTATCTGGCGGCGGTGATTGTGGGCGGTATGGGCAACCTGCTGGGCGGCATTCTGGGCGCGGCGTTCATGACGCTGATCCCGGAGGCACTCAAGCTGCTGACGTCCGCGTTGACACCGTTTTACCCCAATGCGCCGGTGTTCATGTCGCCGATGCTGGAAATCATTTTCGGGGCATTGATCGTGGGCTTTCTGATTTTTGAACCTCATGGCCTGGCCGAGATCTGGCATCGCATCCGGCGGTTCTTCCGGCTGTGGCCATTCCGTACCTGATCGCGCTGTCACGCGACCCGTTGCAACACCAACAACAAGACGCAGCAAGGAGAAGACACATGTTCAGAAACCTATTCAGCAAAGGCCTTGGAAAGGGCCGCCAGCTCGCAGGGCTGAGTGGTCTGGTCGCTGCACTGACGATGACCGCGCCCACCATGGCGCAGGACAAGGAGCCCATCGTGTTCGGCGGCTCGATCCCATTATCGGGGGTATTTGCCTTCGCCGGGGTTCATATTCACGCCGGCCTCACCGACTACACCAGCTGGATCAACAGCGAAGGGGGCATCAACGGACACCCGGTGGAGTATGTGATGGAGGATACCGGGTATGAAGTGGATCGCTCGGTGGCCGCGTTCAAAAAGATCTCCGGCAGCGACTCACCGGCGGTGTATTACGGTGACAGTACCGGTTTCATGAAAGCCATTGCCGCGGAACTGAACAGCCAGGGCGAGACGCTGATGAGCGGCGCCTCGTTCGCGACCGCGCTGACCGACAACGAGCAGTACCCGTTCCAGTTCATTCCGGGCCCGAGCTACAGCCAGATGTTCGGCATCATTCTTGAGTACATTGCCTCCGAGACCGGAGAGGGTGACAAGCCGACGCTGGCCTTTGTCTACAGCGATACCGAGTTCGGCAAGGATCCGATCGAGAATGGTAAAGCCCGCGCCGCCGAGCTGGGCATTGAAGTGGTCGAGGAGATCGTCACCAAGCCGGGCAGTGTGGACGTATCGGCGGAAGTGCTGAAGCTGCGCCGGGTTCGCCCCGATTATGTGGTGTTCCACGGCTATGTGCTGTCACCCATCAATGAGTTCATGGTGCAGATGCGCCAGATGGGTCTGGACACCAAGTTCATGGGCACTTTCTGGTCGTCCGACAAGCTGATCATCGACAAGATGGGCGAGGACGCCGACGGCTACATGGGCGTGATGCCCTACAACTACTACGACAGTGCAGAAAGCGGCCCGATGCTGGATGCGCTTCGCACCCAGGCTGAGAAAAGTGATTCGGAAGCGGGTTATCGTCCCACCGGCTACATGCAGGGCTGGTTCAATGCCATGGTCTGGACCGAAGTCATCAAGCGCACACTGGATGCCGGCAAGGAGCTGACTGCAGAGAACATGGCGGCGTCGCTGGCCTCCATCGAAGACTGGGACACCGGCGGTATTATCGGTATTCCGGTGACGGTGCGGGACATGTCCTTCCCGGTCGGCCGTATCTGGCGGGTGAACGCCGAAGAGGGCCGTTACGAGCCGGTGTCGGACTGGATTCACCTCGACTGAGGCGCGGTATGGAAGCCTTACTGGAAATCGATAATATCGAGGTGGTCTACAACAAGTCGGTGCAGGTCCTTCGGGGCCTGTCACTGCGGGTACCGAAGGGCGCCATTGTGGCGTTGTTGGGCTCCAATGGCGCTGGCAAGTCCACCACCCTGAAAAGCGTCTCCGGCCTGCTGGACCTGGAAGACGGCGAGGTAACCGCCGGTGAGGTGCGTTTCCGCGGCGCCGATGTGAAAGGAACCGCGCCGGAGAAGCTGGTCCGTAATGGCCTGTTTCATGTCATGGAGGGGCGCCGCGTTTTCGAAGACCTGACGGTGGAGGAAAACCTGATCGCCGCGACCTACGCCTTATCCGGCAAAAAAACGTCCCTGAGCGACAGTTATGAACTGGTCTACAACTACTTCCCGCGCCTGCGGGAACGCCGCAAGCAACTGGCGGGGTATCTGTCCGGCGGAGAGCAGCAAATGCTGGCACTGGGCCGCGCCCTGATCGCCCAGCCGGACCTGATCATGCTGGATGAGCCTTCCCTGGGACTGGCGCCGTTGCTGGTGGAGGAAATCTTCACCATCGTGGCCCGTATCAACCGAGAGCAGGGCACAGCCATCCTGCTGGTGGAGCAGAATGCCGCGGTCTCCCTGGCGATTGCTTCCTATGGCTACATCATGGAAAACGGCAAGATCGTGATTGACGGCCCGGCCGACAAACTCACCGCCAATGAAGATGTGCAGGAATTTTACCTCGGGGTTGGCGGCGCCGGAGGCGAGGCCCGCAGTTACCGCGATATCAAGCATTACAAACGCCGTAAACGGTGGCTTTCATGACAACACCCGCCATTCCCGACCTGACCCTGACCCAGATGCTGAGAGCCCACGCCCGTGAGCGGCCGGATGGCCTGGCATTGCGCCAGAAGGACTTTGGTATCTGGCAGGCCTTTTCCTGGCAGGACTACTACCAGCGGGCCCGCCATTTCGGGCTGGGACTTCGCGCCCTTGGGCTTTCCGAGGGTGGCCATGTGGCCATCATCGCGGAGAACCGGGTGGAGTGGGTGATCGCGCAGATGGGCATCGGCGTGGTCGGGGGTATTTGCGTGGGGGTGTATCCCACCAGTCCCTGGAACGAGGTGGCCTATGTGCTGGAGCACAGCGATGCCGAAATCGTGGTGTGTGAAGACCAGGAGCAGACGGACAAAGTGCTGGATGCCTGGCCGAAGTTGCCGCAGCTCAAGCACAACATCGTGATCGACATGAAAGGGCTACGGTACTACGCCGAGCCACCGTCCGCGTTCGAGGACATTGAGGCCAGAGGGCGGGAGTTTGAGCAACAGCATCCGCAATTGATCGATGATCTTCTGGATCGCCAGCGCATGGAAGACACCGCGTTGATGGTATACACCTCGGGCTCCACCGGTCGCCCCAAGGGCGCGATGGTCAGCTGGCATAACCTCCACGCCGCCGCGCCGGGACTGATTGAACTGCTGGACGTGGGCGAACATGATTCCAGTTTGTCCTACCTGCCGCTGTGCCATATCGCCGAGCAGGCTTTCACCAATATTGCCCCGATCTACGTGGGCAGTACGGTCAGTTTCGGCGAAAGCCTGCGTACCGTGCAGGAAGACCTGCGGGAAATCGCGCCGACGTTTTTCCTCGGGGTGCCGAGGATCTGGGAGAAACTTCATTCCTCCATTTACATCAAGATCCAGGAAACCGGTCGCCTGCGCCGGGGGCTGTTCCACCGGGCAATGACAGCCTGTGAGCCTCTGGCCACCAAACCGCGGACAAGCTGGAACCTGAAGGAGCGGCTGGTGTTTGGCGTCTGCTACTGGACCGTATTCCGCGCCTTGCAGAACTTCATCGGGCTTCGTCGCTGCACCATCGCGCTTACCGGCGCTGCGCCTATTGCCACCGGTATTCTGACGTTCTTCCGCACCATCGGCATTCCCCTGGTGGAAGTCTATGGTCAGACCGAGAGCACCGGCGTCGCAACGGCGCAGCGCCTGGACAACGTACACCTGGGTACGGTTGGCGAGGCGATTGCCGGAGTGGAGGTCAAACTGGGGGAGCACAATGAGATCATCATGCGCGGTGGCAGCATGTTCAAGGGCTACTACAAGAACGATGATGCCACCTTCAGCACCCTGAAGGATGGCTGGTTGCACACCGGCGATGTGGGCGAATGGCGGGATGGTCAGTTGAAGATTGTCGATCGCCTGAAAGACATCATGATCACCGCCGGTGGCAAGAACCTCTCCCCCACGGAAATTGAAAACACCCTCAAGGCCAGCCCCTACATCAAGGAGTGCATCGTCATCGGCGAGGCTCGCAAGTTTGTGTCCGCCCTGATCCAGATTGACTTCGAGACCGTCGCCAAATGGGCCGAACAGGAGCGGATTGCCTACACCACCTTCCGCAGCCTGACCGAGCATGAACGGGTTAATGAGCTGATTCAGGCAGAGGTGAACAGGGGCAACGAACAGTTGCCCCAGGTAGCGCAGATCAAGCGCTTCCACCTGCTGACCAAGGAGCTGGATCACGACGATGACGAAGTAACCGCGACCATGAAAGTGCGACGCAGCAATATTTATGAGAAGTACAGCGGTGTGATTGAGTCGCTGTATGCCTGAAGTGGCTGGCGAAAACCTGGTTGCACTGAAGAACTGTCGCTTTTGCTTACAATTCGTTTCGCGAACCCTACTTTAAACTACGTAGTTTCCCCTACTTAGTGGTTATATTGGAATCAATGGATTTCCTACATTGCTCCCGGAGGGCACAACATGTTCGGTCGCCATCGCATTGCGGAATTGACAGAACAGCTGGAGGTTTCCCGTAACGACCATGCCAGGATGCGGCAAATTCTGGACGCCATCAGCTCTCAGATCGGCTATATCGAATTCAGTCGTTCCGGGGTGGTGGAATCGGCCAACGATATTCTGCTGTCTCTGGTGGGTTATCAGCGTCAGGAACTGATTGGCAAGCATCACCGATTGTTGTGTGATTCCACATACGCTTCATCCGCCGAATATCAGCGATTCTGGGAAGAGCTGGGGCGTGGTATTTCGCAGCAGGGCACGTTCCCCCGCTTTGCGAAAGATGGTCGCCGGGTCTGGCTGGAGGCGACCTACTTTCCCGTTACCGATGACGATGGGCAAATCACCAAGGTTGTCAAAATCGCCTGGGACGCGACAGCGGCGCAGGACAAGGTCGCGGATGATACCGCGATGCTGGATGCGATCAACCGATACATGGCGGTCATCAAGTTCACACCGGATGGCGAGATACTGGAAGCCAATGACAACTTTCTGAGCACTACCGGTTACGCCCGGGACGAAATTCTCCATCAGCATCATAAGATGTTCTGCTTCGATGATTTCTATCGCAACAACCCTGACTTCTGGAGCCGCCTGGCCCGGGGAGAAAGTTTTTCAGGACAGTTTGAACGCCGGGACAAAAGTGGCCGCAGTATCTGGCTGGAGGCCACCTACAGCCCGGTGTTGGATGCCGGAGGGCAGGTTTATAAGGTAATCAAGTTCGCCGCCGATATTACTTCCCGGATTGCCAACGCCCGGGAGGCTGCCGAAGTTGCTGCTTCCACTTCTGAAGAAACGTCACAAATCGCCACCGAGGCCAACCGCGCGCTTGCGGTTGCGGTGGAAACCTCAGAGTCGACCCAGGCGGAGGTATCCAGCGCGGTGGAGGTGAGCCGGGACCTGGAAACCCAGGCCGAGCAGATTGGCAACATTGTCAGCACCATTCGCACCGTCGCAGAGCAGACCAATCTATTGGCGTTAAATGCAGCCATTGAGGCCGCCCGGGCCGGCGAAATGGGCCGGGGCTTTGCGGTGGTGGCGGACGAGGTTCGTCAACTGGCGGCCAAAACCGCTCACTCGCTGGAAGAGATTTCCGCCGTGGTGGGCAGGAACAGCCATTTGATCGGGTCTTTACGCTCCAGCATGGACGGGGTGTCCGAGCTGTCCCGCCGCAGCTCCAGTGAGATCTCCGGCGTTGCCAGTGGTATCCAGCAGGTGGAGAAAGGCATGACGGATCTTGCGGCTGTGGTGGCGCGGTTGACGAGTGAGGAGTGAGCCCCCTCACTCCAGGCCTGAACCTCATCCCTCTCCCCGTGCCCTGCGACAAGCAGCCAGGGCCTTCAGCGCGTCTATTTTCAGTGGCAGTTCCAGTGCCCACTGAATATCCACCCGCTCATAACCGATGTCAGACAGTATCTGATCGTTCTCCTCCAGCAGCGGTACAAACAAGCGCCGGAAATGGTGCCTGCGCCGAAAGATTCTGACCCAGAACTCAAGCGTTGCCATGAAGGCCAGCGGCGGCGTAGCCGGCATATAGAAGTCCAGACTGGGCGGCTGTTTGGGTGCATCAGGGCGCAGGGATGGGCGACGGAATTCCTGATAATTGCACATTTTGAATGTCTCCTTGATCAGTCATGAACGCTCTCTGCGAAACCCTGGGTACAGACCAGGGCGCGTTGTATAAGCATGCAATCTCACCTTTGATCAAACAAACGAAAAGATTTAACGTATGAGTTAAGAAAAATTGAAAGGTGTGAGTTATGAACAGTTCCAATCCCGGGATCAGCCGTGAGACCGTTCCACTGCTGGATACCGATGTCCTGAGAACCTTCGTGGCGATTGCCGAGTGCGGCAGTTTTACCCGGGCCGCGAAACAGGTTTTTCGCACACCCTCGGCGCTGAGTATGCAGATAAAGCGTCTGGAAGAGATTCTTGGGCACGTTCTGTTTGTGCGTGAGGCCCGCCATGTCCGGCTGACCCCGGAAGGGGAGGTCCTGCTGGGCTATGGTCGGCGGTTGTTGCGGCTGAATGAGGAGGCAATACAGCAATTTCTGACGCCTACCCTGGAGGGCCGGGTCAGTCTCGGTACCTCAGACGACGTTGGTAGCCGTATTCTGCCCGGGGTGCTTGCCCAGTTTGCACGATCATATCCTGCCGTGCAGGTGGATGTGGTGGTGGGCTCAAGTAAACAGCACCTTGAGCGCCTGGACGCCGGAGAACTGGATATGGCCCTGATCACCATAGGAAATCAGGGCCAGGAAATGCGGGGAGAGGTGGTCCATACGGAACCGCTGGTATGGGCCGGCCGTGAAGGAGGAATTGCCGCCAACCGTTCGCCCTTACCGGTGGCCCTGGCCAGCCACGGGTGTGTCTGGCGCCGGATGGCCCTGAGGGCACTGGATGAAGCCGGTATGTCCTATCGCGTGGCCTATACCTGCGACAATTGCTCCGGCCAGGAAGCGGCGATGTTTGCGGATCTGGCGGTTTCACCTTTCCCGCTCAGCCTTGTTCGCCCGCCATTGCGAAAGCTGGACAGGGAAGGATTGCCGGCCCTGTCCGATTACCAGATTGCGCTGGTTCGGCACGGTGGCAATCCGGTGCAGGATGCGTTGGCAGGTCATGTGAAGGAAGCATTTGGTGACTTGAGGGGTTAGCCGCTCTCCCGCATCAGGTCTGCCGCTTTCTCCGCTATCATCACCGCCGGCGCATTGGTATTGCCGCCAATGATGCTGGGCATGATGGACGCATCCACTACCCGCAGCCCCTCCAGCCCGTGAACCCGCAACTGGGGATCGACAACCGCCATGTCATCGACCCCCATTTTGCAGGTGCCTACCGGGTGATACACGGTGTCGGTGCGTGACCGGAGCACGTCGCGGATGTCATCGTCGGTGGTGACGTTCGCGGTAAACGGGTCTTTGGTGATGAAGTGGGCGAGTGCCGGCGCTTTCATCAACCGATCGGTCATTTTGTAGCCGTTGACCATGGCCTCCAGATCATCCGGGTGGTCAAAGAATTTCGGGTCGATCACCGGAGGGGTTTGTGCCGAACTGTCCTTCAACGATACAGTGCCGCGGCTCTTCGGACGCAGCAGGCAGACGTGGCAGGAGAAACCGTGCCCCCCGTGCAGGGTACGGGCATGATCATCCACCAGGGCAATCACGAAATGCAGCTGGATATCGGGCGCCGCCTGCTGCGGATCGGTTTTGAGGAAGCCGCCGCCCTCCGCGAAGTTGGAGGCCAGCAGGCCGCGTCGTTCTTTGCGATAACGCAGGAACTGGCGGATGCCGTGCAGGCCGCCTTTCAGCGACAGACCCAGCAGGTTGCTGTCTTTGGATTTGTAGCCAAAGATGAAGTCCGGGTGGTCCTGAAGGTTCTTGCCCACGCCGGGGAGATGATGGACCACAGGCACGTCGACCGCCTTGAGTTCGTCGGCATCCCCCACGCCGGACAACATCAGCAGTTGGGGAGACTGGAATGCGCCAGCGCTCAGCACCACTTCCTTGCGTGCACGAATCTGTCGTAACTGGCCGTTTTGCAGAAACTCGATACCGACCGCGCGTTTACCTTCGAACAGAATGCGTTGGGCCAGCGCATCGGACTCTATGATCAGATTGGGACGGCTGTCGAGGTAGGGCGCCAGGTATCCCCGGTAGGTGCTCCAGCGCTCGCCGTTGAGCTGAGTGACCTGGTACAGGCCAATCCCCTCCTGCTGAGGGCCGTTAAAATCGTCAGTCAGTGGGTAGCCGACCTGGCGGGCTGCCTCCAGATAATGCTGCTGGAATGGGTTGTCGCTCTGAAGGTTGCTGACTTTCAGTGGCCCGTCGGTACCATGCCATTCGTTGTTGAGCGTTTGATTGCCTTCGGATTTGAGGAAGTACGGCAGCACATCCTTGAACGCCCATCCGGTATTGCCCTGGGCGGCCCAATGGTCGTAATCACTGGCGTGGCCACGAATGTACGCCATGGCATTGATGGCGGACGAGCCACCCAGCACTTTGCCCCTCGGCTGGTAACCTCGCCGACCGTTCAGCCCCGGCTGCGGCACGGTCTCAAACGCCCAGTTGTTGATGTTCTTCGGCACCATCGCGACCACGGCTGCGGGTGTCTGGATCAGCCAGCTGGCACCCTTGCGTGATCCGGCCTCAATCAGGGCAACGGTGGAATTGGCGTCCTCACTCAGCCGACCCGCAAGCGCACAGCCGCTGGAACCACCGCCTACAATCACATAATCCACTGTTTGCATTGCCGATCACCTTTGAAATTCTTGTTTTAGAGGGAGGGGTACAGATTTACCGCAATAAGGAGAGTGTGGGAAGCGGGGGTATTTCTGAAGGTGATTCTGGGCCAGTTTTCGGCAGACAACTATTGGCGTGTGTTAGCGGTGCCGCCGGCTTCGTTGATGAAGTGACGGCACCGTGTTTTGCCGGGAAGCTGTCTCCAGCCCGGGAAACCAGCCTCTTATGAAGGCTTCATGCGCCTTTTGTCTGAAGGATGATCATTGACCCTGGCGCGGGTGGCTTTGCAGGTAGTCGCTCGTCAGGGCAGATAATGCCTTGATGCCGGTGACCAGTGCCTTGTCATCCACGTAGAACTCCGGTGAATGATTGGGAGCCGCATCCTTCATGTTTTCCCTGGGCGTCACACCGAGGAAAAAGAACAGCCCGGGCACTTCCTTCGCATAATACGAAAAGTCCTCGGAACCGGTGACCAGTGGCACTTCGAACACCTGCTTGGGAGCGACACGCTTCAGGGTGGGGAGCATCTGTTGGGTGAGGGCAGGATCGTTCACCGTCGTGGCGTAATTGTTAATGATAGAAACGTCTGCTTCAGCGCCGGAAGCGTGAGCAATATGTTCCGTGGTCGTGGTCACGTGTTCATTCACCTGCTGCTGCACGTCATCGTCAAAGGTGCGGATGGTCCCGCTCATTTTGACGGAGTCCGGAATGATATTGTGGCGGGAGCCGCCGTCAATGGTGCCGATAGTGACAACCGCAGGAGCCGGCATGATGTTGGTCTTGCGGCTGACCACCGTTTGCAGTCCGTTGATGATCTGGGCACTTGCTACGATGGGGTCAACGCCATCCCAGGGCTGTGCACCGTGGGTTTGCTCACCTTTCACCGTGATATAGAGATCCGAGCTGCTGGCCATCGTGGGGCCGCTACGGTAGCCGATGATTCCGGTGGGGGCTTTTGAGGTCACATGAAGCCCGAAGATGGCGTCCACATCCGGGTTCTTGAGAACCCCTTCCTCCACCATCAGCCGAGCACCAAAATGCTGTTCGCCTTTATAGACGTAATCGCTGGGTCCTTCTTCCGCCGGCTGGAAAATGAACTTCACGGTACCCGGGATTTGATCCCGGACGCTGGCGAGGTTCTGGGCAACCGCCATCAGGATGGCGACGTGGGCGTCGTGCCCGCAGGCGTGCATGACGTGAGTTTCCTCGCCCTGGTATTTCTGGATAACTTCAGACGCATAGGGCAGCCCCGTACGTTCCTTGCCGGGTAACGCATCCATGTCCGCCCTGAGACCCACCACCGGCCCTGGGAGGCCGCCCTTGAGAATGCCTACTACACCGGTTTTCCCGACACCGGTTTGGACCTCCATGCCCAGCTTGCGGAGATGGTCGGCGACCAGTTTGGCGGTTCGGTGCTCCTGATTGCCGAGTTCGGGGTGTTGGTGCACGTCATGGCGCCATTCAATGGCTTGCTGGTGAACGGATTCAGCGCCCTGTATGACCTGGTCTGTCAGTGACTGGTCTGCCATAACGAATGGGGCAGTGACGGTCGTACAGGCAAGCGTTGCCCGTAGCAGTGCTTTACGCATGCTTTTCTCCTTGCGATTGTTGTTTATGATTTGGATGTGTCGACGTTGACTAAGGGGGAGGGGAATGTTGGTACTCAGAGGGTGAGCAGCCAAACCATTCCCGGAATGCCCGATAGAATTGGGCCGTCTGTCGGTACCCAAGAAGCGAGGCCGTTACTTCGTTGGCGTAACCTCTTGCAAGGTAGTTTCTGGCGAGTTTTCGGCGACTCTGATCCAGGATGACCCGGAAGGTCGATCCCTCCGCGCGAATATGACGTTGTAAGGAGCGCGGACTCACAGCCAGCAGGTTCGCGCACCGGTCGATATGCGCCTCTCCCCGGCGGGACAGCGCCGGAATCAGGATTTCAACGGATTCCAGCCAGTTGGATTGCCCCTGTAATTGCTTGAGACGACGTTCGCGCTTTGCCAGTTTTTCCACAGGGCACGCATCCCAGTCGAGCGGTCGGTTGAGCTGTTCCGGAGAAAACTGAATAGCCGGCTCGCTACCGCCAAAGTGCACCGGGGCGGGAAATAAATGATGATACTGATCCTGAATGGCGAGCGGAGGCACATGGTTAAGCCTGATGAAATCAATCGACTGGATGCCCAGCGCCAGCAGAATTCGCGAAAAGCTATAAACCATCGCATCAAGTTGTTCGTGGGCCCCCGAGTAGCCGGTTGCCGGCGTTATCCGAAGAGTGGCTGAATCAGGATTGGTTTGCAGCTTGATGGTGCAAAGATCCGAGTTCACTTTCATGTAACGACAGAGCAGTGAGATGGCTTCGTCCAGACTCAGGGCGCCCGCCAGGAATGTCCTTCCCATGAACCCGGGGTCGTAGTTCAGGTGGCTGTAGGCCTTTGCCAGCAGGAGTGGGTCGTCGCGGCCTTCGGCAATAACGGTCTGGAATTCCAGAAGGCGTTTCAGGGGGATGCGAGCGGAAGCCGAGTGCGGCCGCGTCCCTATCATTGTGCTCAAGGACGCTTCCAGCGTCGTCGGGTCGACAACGTGCCTCAATCCCTTGACCGTCGTCAGGAAATGTTCGCGGGAGACCGATGATTCAGGAGTCGCTTCGAGCATGGTGTTTTTGTCTTGTTGTTCGGACGTCAGACCGTCGCCTCAGATTAGAACTCACCTGAGACCTTATGTGAAGAAATTACCGTCTGGGGAGGTGTGTGGGCAAGTGCAATCGGCGCCATTCGGGATATCCATAGATAGCTCATGCAGGTAAAGGATTGATCGGGGCCTCATTCAGCCTGGCTGGATAACTGACTTTCAATCTGGTCCCTGATCTTCTCCATCGCAGGAAGGTATTTTCTGGCGGCCTCATCAATAGACATCGCCTCTGCAATGTAAACAAGATTCAGGCAGGCCAGCACCTCTTCTCCAGATCGGATAGGGATCGCAATGGAGGCAATTCTTTCCTCCTCGGTCCAGTTCATGAAGTTTTCACCGAAGCCCTTGCGTCGGGTGCGACGGATCAGGTTATCCACGGTCTGGGGATCTCTTGCGATCTCTCCTTCCCGGTCATCACGGCTGGCTAACAAGGCGATGAGTTCCTCCCGTTCCTTCTCTGGACAGAAGGCGATATAAGCCAGCCCCAGGGCTGTCTCCAGAATGGGAAGTCGTCGACCAACCATGGACCGGTGAAAAGAAAGCCGGCTGAACCGGTGGGTGGTTTCCCGGATGATCATGGCATCCACATCCAGTGTGCCAAGATCCGTTGGCCACAGTACTTCATTGAGCAGTTGCCCCAGTAACGGAGCCGCCACGGCGGATATCCAATGTTCATCCCTGAAGCCTTCGCTCAGTTCCCGCACCCGCATGGTCAGTCGGTAAGTGTCATCGGACGGGCTTCGGCGAACATAACCCTCGCTTTGCAATGTCTCCAGCAGGCGCCGCACGGTTGTCCTGTGTATGCCTGTCATCTCCGACAGTCGTGACGGCGTGGCGCCCACCAGCTCACGGTTGAGAGCGTTAAGCAGGGTCAGTCCCCGGGTCAGCCCGCGGACAGTTTTGTAGCTGGCAGTTGATCTCGGTTCCATTCGGATTTTGACCTGATGGGCCGGTGCACTATGTGCACTGAGCCTCTGTTTTTCGTTGAGGGCAGTTCAGACTGATTTTTATACTGCTTGCGACAATGACAAATGACAATTTTAGCCTAACTCAGCGAGCAAACCCGGACCTCGGGCTGGGTAGCCAAATCCAGAGCTTTCGGGCTTCTGCTTAGCAAGGTGTTCTTATGAATAGTTCCCAAAAAACAAGCAAGGTTTCTCCCGACTATACCGGCAAAGTGGCCATCCTGGGTGCCGGTCCCGTTGGTCTGACCATCGCCAACTATCTCGGCCAGGCCGGGGTGGAGGTCGTGGTGATTGAAAAGCTCGACGAGCTGATCGATTACCCCCGGGCCATTGGTATCGACGATGAGTCACTGCGCACCATTCAGTCCATCGGACTGATTGATGACGTGTTGCCTCATACCACACCTTACCATGCCATGAGGTTCCTGACGCCGAAGGGGCGCTGTTTTGCGGATATTCAGCCGATGACCGACGAGTTCGGTTGGTCCCGGAGGAATGCGTTTATCCAGCCGCAGGTGGATGCGGTACTGCATCGCGGACTGGGCCGTTTTGAGAATGTGCAGGTGCTGTTCTCGCGGGATGTCCAGGAGTTTGAGCAGGATGCCGACGGCGTAACGCTTATCGCTGACGGTCCCGAAGGCAAGAAAGAATCGATTCGAGCCGATTACCTGATTGCCTGTGATGGCGGTAATAGTTATGTGCGCCGCGCCCTGGGCATCAGCTTTGACGGCAAAACTGCACCGAACCAGTGGATCGTAGTGGATATCGCAAACGATCCACTGGCAACGCCAAACGTTTATCTGTGCGCAGATCCGGAGCGGCCCTTTGTATCTGCAGCGTTGCCCCACGCTACCCGCCGTTTTGAATTTATGGTGATGCCGGGTGAAACGGAAGAGCAGCTCAGTAAACCGGAAAACATGCGTGAACTGTTGCGCAAGGTCATCCCGAACCCCGATAACGTTGAGCTGATCAGAAGCCGCGTATACACCCATAACGCCCGCCTTGCAGGACAGTTCCGCAAGGACAGGATTCTGCTGGCAGGCGATGCGGCCCACATCATGCCGGTCTGGCAGGGGCAGGGTTACAACAGTGGTATGCGGGATGCCTTCAACCTGGCGTGGAAGCTGTCGCTGGTGGTGCAAGGCAAGGCCGGCCCCGAGCTGCTCGACACGTATGAGATCGAGCGTAGGGATCATGCCAGGGCGATGATCGACCTGTCAGTCATGGCGGGTCATGTGCTGGCTCCTCCCAAGCGTTGGCAGGGGGCGCTGCGTGACGGGTTGTCCTGGATGATGGGGTATATCCCCCCGGTAAAGCGGTACTTCCTTGAGATGCGTTTCAAGCCGATGCCCAAGTATGAGAACGGCGCCCAGGTGGAAGTTAAGAAGGGTGTAAAGGATTCCCCTGTGGGCAAGATGTTTATCCAGCCCCGGGTTGTTCGTGAGTCCGGCGAGGAAGGCTTGTTGGATGATGTTATCGGCGATGGTTTTGCGGTTATTGCCTGGGGTGCTGACCCTACCTGGGGGCTGACCCGGGAGCAGGTGGATGCCTGGAAGGCCCTGGGAACCCGCTTTATCCAGGTAGTGCCCGACGTTCAGTTGCGTTGCCCCCGTGATGTCTCTGACGAGGTGATTCGTGTCGGTGACACTCAGGGTCGACTCAAGGAATGGTTTGGCCGGTTCCCCGCTTCGGTGGCCGTATTGCGGCCGGATCGTTTCGTGGGCGCGGTAGCGATCCCCCAGACACTGGGCGATGTGACCGACGAATACCTGAGTGTGCTCAAGGCCTTGCCGCTGAATGCGAAAAGCACCGATCAGGCTCCCAATAGCGAGGTGGCCTGATATGACGGCCCTTTTGCAGTGCTTGTCTCACACCCCCCTGGTGGGCTTTGTTGATCCGGAACAGTCCGTACTCGACGAAGTCAGCGGTGTGGTGGCAACGGCACGGAAACAGATCGCAGAATTTGATCCTGAACTGGTGATTCTGTTCGCACCGGACCACTACAACGGCTTTTTCTACGACATCATGCCGCCGTTCTGTATTGGCACCCGTGCCTGCGCCATTGGTGACTTTGGCTCTGCCGAGGGAGAACTGTCGGTGCCGGGTGATCTGGCCGAGGCTGCCATACAGTTTGTTATGGATGCCGGTGTGGATGTGGCCCTGTCTCACAAGATGCAGGTGGACCACGGATTTGCGCAGCCTCTTGAGTTTCTGCTGGGCGGCCTGGACAGGGTTCCGGTGATTCCGGTGTTTATCAACTCGGTGGCCGTGCCATTGCCGTCGTTCGAGCGTGCACGCCTCCTGGGTGATGCCCTGGGTCGCTACGCAGCGTCATTGCACAAACGGGTGCTGATCATCGGTTCCGGTGGTCTGTCCCATCAGCCGCCAGTACCGGAGTTGGCAACGGCCAATGACCACATGAAAGACCGCCTGCTGGGCAGTGGTCGGGATCTTCCGGCGGAGGAGCGGGAAGCCCGCACCAAACGGGTCATCGAGGCTGCCCGTCGTTTTACTGAAGATCAGAACACGCTTCATCCGCTGAATCCGGAGTGGGATCAGTGGTTCCTCGACCTTCTGGGGGCGAATCGCACGTCCGAACTGGATTCGGTGAGCAATCAGGAGGTTTCCGAGAAGGCCGGCAAGTCCACCCACGAGGTCAAGGCCTGGGTAGCGGCAGCTGCCGCCATGGCCGCTATTGGTCCTTACCGTGAAAGCGCACGTTACTACCGCCCGATTCCTGAGTGGATTGCAGGATTCGGAGCGCTTAGCGCCACGACGGTGTAAGACACGGTCAAGTGGCGACACATACCAGATACGAGGTGAGTAAACATGACTCAGCAATGGACCGAAGAAGGCACCAGTAAATTTGTATCCATCAGGGAAGGCGATGCCGACCTGAACATCCACTACAACGACACCGAATCAGGTGAAGAAGTTGTGGTGATGCTGCACGGCTCCGGGCCGGGCGCCAGTGGTTGGGCCAACTTCAACCGCAATATCCAGCCGCTGACCGAGGCCGGCTATCGGGTGATCCTGATGGACAGCCCGGGCTGGAGCAAGAGTGACACCATCGTCAACGACGGCTCCCGTTCACATCTCAATGCCCGCGTTCTGAAGGGGCTGGTCGATGCTCTGGGGCTGAACAGGATTCACATCATCGGTAACTCCATGGGTGGTCACAGTGCCGTGGCGTTTGCACTGGAATACCCGGAGCACGTGGACAAGCTGATCCTGATGGGTGGCGGTACCGGTGGTGGCAGTCTGTTCACGCCCATGCCGGCAGAGGGCATCAAGCGTATCGGCAAGCTGTACCGTGATCCGACCATGGAAAACCTCAAGGAGATGATGGACATCTTCGTGTTCGATACCAGCAATCTGACCGAAGAGCTGTTCCAGACGCGCCTGGACAACATCCTGGCTCGCAGGGATCACCTGGAGAACTTCGTGAGGAGCTCTCAGGCCAACCCCAAGCAATTCCCGGATGTGGGACACCGACTGGGCGAGATCGCCAATGAGACCCTGATCGTCTGGGGCCGCGATGATCGCTTCGTACCCATGGACACCGGTATTCGCCTGGTTAACGGGCTTCAGCGTGCCGAACTCCACATCTTCAACCGATGCGGCCACTGGGTGCAGTGGGAGTACGCCGACAAGTTCAATCGCATGGTCCTGGATTTCCTCAAGCACGGTATCTGAGGTGCGGGAATTTCATTCACTGAAGGTTTTGTCCACCGGGGAACACTATGACTATTGATAGCAAAGGTCTGGAGGTAATTGCCGAATCTCTTCGAATGGCGGAGCAGACCGGCGAGCCGATCGCCCCACTGCGTGAGCGCATTGGCGAAGACAACGCCGAAGCAGCCTATCAGATCCAGCGGCTGAACGTGGCTCACGCCTGCGCCAACGGGGCCCGCGTGGTTGGGCGCAAGATCGGTCTGACCAATCCCAAGGTTCAGGCTCAGTTGGGTGTGAATCAGCCGGACTTCGGCACCCTGTATGCCGATATGGCCTACGGCGATAACGAAGAAGTCCCGTTCGGCCGGGTGCTGCAGCCGAAAGTGGAAGCGGAGATCGCCCTGGTACTAGCTGACGATCTGACCCGGGAAGACACCGGGCTGGCTGACCTGGTTGCTGCGGTGGACTGGGTTATGCCCGCCCTGGAAATTGTCGGCAGTCGGGTAGAGAACTGGAACATCCGTTTTGTGGATACCGTGGCGGATAACGCCTCCAGCGGCTGCTTTGTATTGGGTGGTCCGGCGCGCCGCATCGATGGTATGGATTTGCGTAAGGCCGCCATGAGTATGACCCGTAATGGCGACGAGGTGTCTGCCGGCGATGGTTCCGAGTGCCTGGGCAACCCGCTCAACGCTGCCGTCTGGCTGGCGCGCAAGATGGCCACCCTGGGCGAGCCATTGCGTAAAGGCGACATCATTCTGACTGGCGCACTGGGGCCCATGTCGCCCGTGGCTGCCGGTGACCGGTTTGAGGCCGTGATTGAAGGCATTGGCCAGGTGGGCGTGTCGTTCAGTGCTGAATAAAGCCCACTGGATATTCTGAGGAAACGAGTTATGAGCAAGAAAATCAAAGCCGCGATCATCGGTTCGGGCAACATCGGTACCGACCTGATGATCAAGATCCTGCGCAATGGTCAGAACATTGAGATGGGCGCCATGGTGGGTATCGACCCGGAATCCGACGGCCTGGCTCGTGCGCAGCGCATGGGCGTGGCCACCACCCACGAGGGTGTGGATGGCCTGGTGAAAATGCCGGAGTTTGCCGACATTGATGTCGTGTTTGACGCCACCTCCGCTGGCGCTCACAGGCACAACGAAGTGTTCCTGCGTGGCCACAAGGAAAGCATCAAGATCGTCGATCTGACGCCTGCTGCGATTGGCCCGTATTGTGTGCCGGTGGTCAACCTGGAGCAGAACCTGCAGGAAGGCAACGTGAACATGGTCACCTGCGGTGGCCAGGCCACCATTCCCATGGTGGCAGCGGTGTCACGAATCGCGAAGGTGCATTACGCCGAGATTGTGGCCTCCATTTCGTCCAGGTCTGCAGGTCCCGGTACCCGAGCCAACATTGATGAATTCACCGAAACCACCTCCAAAGCCATCGAGGTGGTCGGTGGTGCCCGCAAGGGCAAGGCCATCATCATTCTCAACCCGGCCGAGCCGCCGCTGCTGATGCGCGATACCGTTTACGTGCTGTCTGATGCTGCCGACAAGGCCGAAGTTGAAAAGTCTGTAGAGGAGATGGCCGCTGCTGTACAGAGTTACGTTCCGGGTTACCGGCTGAAGCAGAAGGTGCAGTTTGACGAGATCCCGGAAGATCAGCCCATCAACGTACCGGGGCTTGGTCAATTCAGCGGACTGAAAACCTCCGTGTTCCTGGAAGTGGAAGGCGCCGCCCATTACCTTCCGGCCTACGCCGGCAACCTCGACATCATGACCTCCGCAGCCCTTGGCACTGCCGAGCGCATCGCCGAGTCACTGATCAACTGAGGAGACTGAAAAATGACCTTTAATCCTGGCAAAAAACTCACCATCTCCGATGTGACTCTGCGAGACGGCAGCCATGCTGTTCGCCATCAGTACTCCATCAAGAACGTGCAGGACATCGCGCGGGCGCTGGATCAGGCCAAAGTCGACAGCATCGAAGTGGCCCATGGCGATGGCCTGCAGGGCTCCAGCTTCAACTACGGCTTTGGCGCTCATACCGACCTGGAGTGGATCGAGGCGGTCGCGGAAGTCATCGAACACGCGCGGATCGCGACCTTGCTGCTGCCCGGCATCGGCACTGTCCATGACCTGGGCAACGCCTACAACGCCGGTGCACGCATCGTGCGTGTAGCGACCCACTGCACCGAAGCGGACGTCTCCAGACAGCACATTGAACACGCCCGCAAACTGGGCATGGACACCGTGGGCTTCCTGATGATGAGCCACATGCAGACTCCGCAAGGTCTGGCTGAGCAGGCGAAGCTGATGGAAAGCTACGGCGCCACCTGCATCTACGTGGTGGACTCCGGCGGTGCCATGAACATGAACGATATCCGCGACCGCTTCCGGGCTGTGAAAGATG
The DNA here is from genome assembly GCF_050379435.1 of Marinobacter sp. DUT-3. Taxonomy (NCBI): domain Bacteria; kingdom Pseudomonadati; phylum Pseudomonadota; class Gammaproteobacteria; order Pseudomonadales; family Marinobacteraceae; genus Marinobacter; species Marinobacter sp. DUT-3. The sequence goes on along the minus strand of NZ_JBNRMG010000009.1, from coordinate 62,799 downwards.
TGCTGGATCCGGGAACCGAAACCGGTATTCACGCCCACCACAACCTGGCGTTGGGTGTGGCTAACTCCATCGTCGCGGTAGAAGAAGGCTGTGACCGTGTCGACGCGTCTCTGGCTGGCCAGGGCGCTGGCGCCGGTAACGCTCCGTTAGAGGTGTGCATTGCGGCCTTTGACAAGCTGGGCTGGGAGCACGGCACTGACCTGTACAAGCTGATGGATGCCGCTGATGACATCGTACGACCGCTGCAGGATCGCCCGGTGCGTGTGGATCGTGAAACCCTGGCCCTGGGCTACGCCGGTGTCTACTCCAGCTTCCTGCGCCACTCCGAGGTGGCCGCACAGAAATACGGCCTGAAGACCGTGGACATTCTGGTGGAGCTTGGCCGCCGCCGCATGGTGGGTGGTCAGGAAGACATGATTGTGGATGTTGCGTTGGACCTGCTGAAGCAGAGCGAGAAGTAGGTAAGAGGCGTTGTTGTGACCCCTCGTTTGGCCAGTTGGACATGTCCAGCTGGCCCTTTTTTTGTCCACAGGAAAGGCTGTGCATCAGGTGCACATAGCAACTGATTTTTATTGAGCCTGACTTTTGTCAGTTCCTATACTGCAGACAGCAAAGGATAGGGATATACACGTATTTGGCAGGTTACGGAAAACGAATTTCCGTTGCCTTGATGAAGGTCAAACTGGGAGCGCCATGCTGACCTGACAAGACAATCAATACTGAATTTTATACTCGGTGACCATTATGACAATAACATTACCTTCCATAAAAACCGCCGCCAACATACTGTGCGGTGTCGTACTTGCAGCAACCCTCGTTTCGGGTGTTTCCGCCAGGGAGCTTCGTTTAGCTTCCGGTTTGCCGCCCCTCCATCCTGCCCATGATCCGCTGTACACAGATTTCCAGGAGCTGTTGCCGGAGTACTCGAACGGCAACCTGAGTGGTCGTCTGTTCGGCACCGAAATTACCACTCTGGGCAATATGCGTGCTGCAATTCTCAGCGGTATGGTGGAAGTTGGTCTTTTCTTGCCATCTTATTTCCCGGCAGACCTGCCGAATTTCAATCTGGTGGGTGATTTGTCCATGATGGGACACCGCAATCCCCAGGTGACCGCGGCCGCGATGACGGAATACGTGGTTACCTGTGATGATTGCCAAAGCGAATTCAAGAAACTGGGTGTGGTCTACACCAACTCCCACGCCAACCCTTACAGCCTCCTGACGACAGCTCCCGTGACCCAGCCGGAAGACCTGGAAGGACTGCGCCTGCGCACTGCAACACCGCAACATGCGCGCTGGGTCGAGGCCATGGGTGGTAAAGCGGTCACCATGACGACCGGCGAGGCGTTCGAGGCGTTGTCCCAGCGTGTCATTGACGGCACGGTGACGTCTATCTCTGATGTGATTTCCTTCAATCTGGGCGAAGTCATCTCGCACATCACCCTGTTGGACATGGGTACCTTCCATTCTCTGGCCAATCATTCAGTCAAGAACAACGTCTGGCAAGGTCTGTCAGTGGATGATCGCGAGGCATTGATGAAAGCATCAATCGTAGCCAACGTGAGGACCACTGCGCGTTGGGTGGAAATGGTTGAAGAAGGTAAGTCTGTTGCCCGTGAGAATGGCTTGAAAATTATTGAGCCTTCCGAAGCACTGATCGCCAGTACCGATGAGTTCAAGGCGCAGGATCTCGTGACTGCGGCCGCCAGCTCAGAAGAGCGTTTCGATATTGTCGGTGCGGAAGACAAGATTGCCCGTTTCGACGCTCTGGTTGATAAGTGGGAACGGCTGATTGCAGAGTCTGAAGGCAGTGAAGAGGCCATTGTGGCGCTGTACGAATCCGAGATCCTCTCCAAGGTCGACCCGACAACATACGGCCTGTAAACCACTCCCGGGCGGCCATCATCGCGGTGGCCTTTATTCCAAAGTGAGGCTGAGGGCGTTATGAACACTCTATTCCAGCTAGTGGAAAAGCTCACAGGGTTCCTGTCGTACTTCGGCATGATCGGCATTCTGGCCATGATGGTCCATATCTGTGCCGACGTGATTGCCCGCACGGTGTTCGAAGTATCGGTGCCGGCCACCCTGGAAATGGTCACCCGCTACTACATGCTCATGCTGGTTCTGTTACCGCTGGCGTGGGTCGAAAGTAAGCGCTTGATGATTGTTGTTGAGGCATTTTCCAGCGTGTTCGGCAAACTCGGTTTGCGCATCTTGGATGTGCTCGTCGCGGTGGTCTGTATAGGCGTGTACACCGTGCTGGCCATCAGCACCTGGGACAAAGCCATGGAGCAGTTCGATGTGGGTGCCTACATCATAGCGCTGGACACCCAGATCATCGTCTGGCCGGGCTATTTCGCTTTGCCTTTCGGCTTTGGTCTGGCCGCTCTGGTCTGCCTGATCCGCATACCGCTTCTGTTGTTCCCGCAATCGGCTCCTGACGCCGCGTAGGTATTTCGCTATGTCTCTCGAAACAGGTCTGATCGGTCTTGGTATTCTGCTGGCCCTGCTGATTTTGCGGGTTCCGGTGGCCATTGCCCTTATTGGCGTATCGCTTGGTGGTATCGCAGCCATGATGGGATCGGATGTGGCGGTCAGTATGCTGGCGTCCAAACCTTATGACTTCCTGTCCAAGTGGACGCTTAGCGCGGTACCCATGTTTCTGCTGATGGGATTCGTCAGTTATCACACAGGGTTGACCGCAGGGTTGTTTAACGCTGCCAAAGTGGTTTTCCGTTGGCTGCCGGGTGGATTGGCTATCTCCAGTATTTTCGCCAGTTCCGGCTTTGCTGCCGTTTCCGGTTCCAGTGTGGCCTGCGCTGCCGCCATGGGCAAAATTGCCATTCCTGAAATGGTGCGTTCCGGCTACAAGCCCAGCTTTGCCTGCGGCACCATCGCGGCTGGCGGCACCATCGGTGCGCTGATTCCACCAAGTATTCTGATGATTATCTACGGCACCTTCACCCAGACCTCGATCACCAATATCTTCCTGGGTGGCATCGTGATCGGCCTGGTCACTGCCGTGGCTTACAGTCTGGTCGTTATGCTGGTGAGTTTTTTCCGACCGGATATCGTGCCCCGGCATGAGAACGGTGCACTGGACTACACCGTTGCCCAGGCTGTCCGTGAAATCTGGCCGGTACTTGTGCTTGGCGGGATTATTTTTGGCGGGATGTTCTCCGGTGTCTTTACCGCCACCGAAGCGGGGGCCATTGGCGCGGGTGGCGCCATCATCATTTCCCTGATGTTGCGTCGGCTGGATCTGAATATCTTCAAAACAGCGCTGCTGGAGACGCTGGCGACCACATCGTCGCTGCTGATCATCGGTATCGGTGCCAGCATGTTTACCGTATTCCTCAGCCTCAGTGGCGTGTCAGGTGCCGTCGGTGACCTGTTGGCTGCCTGGGACCTGAGTTTCCTGCAGCTGATGCTGATGATTGTCGCGGTCTACCTTGTGCTGGGTCTGTTCATGGAACCGTTCGGTGCCATGCTCATTACCCTGCCCATCTTCCTGCCAATTCTGGATAGCTTTCAGGTATCGCTGATCTGGTTTGGCGTTCTGGTGGTCAAGCTTCTGGAAATCGGCATGATCACTCCGCCGGTCGGTATGAACATTTTCGTGATCCGTGGCGTTGCGGCGAAATATGCCTCACTGGTCGACATCTTCCGGGGCGTCACCCTGTTTCTGGTGGCGGACCTGTTTATCGTTGCACTCATGGTGCTCGCACCGGAGTTCGTGATGATCCTTAGTGACTAATCTTCCGGGCAGCCGCTAGCCGGCTGCCGTCATACCAACTCACATAATGCATTTAAAAGGGGAGGGATTGCTCCGGGGAAGCCTTTGTGATTATCGATTATAAAAACAAATCAATATTGTGTTTTCAATAAATAAAATGGATAAAAATCCTATGAATATGAAACAGTATCTTCAATCCCAAGCTATGTTCCGTGGTGCCATTAGTCTGTCTTTGATGGCCGTTAGCATGAATTCCACTGCACTGGATCTTGAGGTGGCTGGCACCAAGGCAAGTCTTTACGGTTATGCCGAGCTCAATATGATCTACGATGTGGATGCCAACCTTGGGCCGTTGCTGGTTCCGCAAAACGTTGGTTTGGACACTCAGGACGTGGCCGAAGGACACTTTCAGGCAGATGCCAGTGAATCCCGCATTGGACTGTCTACTCTGACCCCGATGGAGCACGGTGGTGATCTGAAAGTCGTGATTGAAGGCGACTTCTTTGGTTCAGGCAATTTGCGGTTGCGCAAAGCCTACGGGGAATGGAACGGGATTCTGGCCGGTCAGACTTTTACCAACTTCCCGGGTTTTACCGGTATCTACCCCACCGTTGATTTCCGCGTACCGGTCGGTTCGTCCACCGCTCGCCAGGCGCAGCTACGCTATACCACCGGCAATCTCTCAATGGCTCTGGAAGATGGGGGTAACCTTGGTGGCAGTGTCGCCAGCGAAGTTAATGTTGCTAATGGCACGCCGACGACCGCTGCCAGTGCCAAAGACTCTCTTCCGGACGTTACGATTCGCTACGGGTCCCGAGGACCGACCAGCTATCATGCGTCTGTTGTGTTGCGTCAGCTAGCTGTAGACACCGGAACTGATGATGACTCGGCGTTTGGATGGGGTGTGTCTTTCGGTATTGCTCAGGCTTTAACCGACACGCTGACTGTCCGGGCGAGTGTTGTGCATGGTGATGGTTTGGGTGGATACCTGAACCGCAATCCGGGCGCGCCAGCCTATGTCGTGGGCGGTGAAGTCGAGACAATCGAAGCTACGGGCGGCACCCTGGGGGCCACTCTGAAAGTGGGTCCCGGCGCAATCACTTTGGGTACGGCTATTGCAAAAGCGGACTGGGACGAAGCTGTAAAGGATGGCCTGACGGGCGCTGAAAATGCCAATGAAGAGTTTCGTTCTACCCACCTGAACTACATCTGGTCTTCGATGAAGAACATCACCTTCGGTGTAGAGGCTGCATACCACGAGCGAGAGCTCTGGAGTGGTGCAAATGGTGATGCAATCCGCTTGCAGGGTATGGCCAGGTTCAGCTTCTGAGCTTTCACAACGATGCTAAGAGGATTAAAACAATGAAAACTCCTTTTCGACAGTTATTGTCCACCGCCGCTTTGGTGGTATTTTCCGCACTTTCGATACCCGCAAGCGGTGCCAATGCTTCTCCTAATATTCTGCTGCTGGTCGCGGACGATTTGGGCTATTCCGACATCGGCGCCTTCGGAAGCGAAATCGCGACTCCTCATATTGATTCCCTGGTGGCGCAGGGCCGCATGATGACAGACTTCTACAGTGCACCAAGCTGCTCGCCGACCCGGGCAATGCTACTGACTGGAAACGACCAGCACATGGCCGGCCTCGGTTTGATGGCGGAGGTCCGTAAACGGCGTTTCCCAGGTAACGTACCCGTTCTGCCGGGCTATGAGGGGGTGCTTCGACATCAGGTCGTTACCCTGGCCCAGCTACTCAATGATGCGGGCTACAAGACCATCCTCTCGGGAAAATGGCATCTGGGCAAGACTGAAGATCTGCAGCCCCAGAACCAGGGATTTGAGCAATCCTGGACCGTGCTGGAAGGCGGATCCGCGAACTTTAAACAGGATGAGATGGGGCTCTTCCCCGATTATCCGGCAACCTTCCTGCACAACGGAAAACCGCTGGAATTGCCGGAGGACTTCAACGCCACAGAATATTATACGGACAAGCTGATTGCCTCGACTGAAGCGGCCCGCAAGGAGGGGCGTCCGTTCTTTGCCCTGGCGGCCTATACAGCCCCACATTGGCCGCTTCAGGCGCCCGACCGCTACCTGGAAATGTATCGTGGCAAGTACGACGAGGGCTACCAGGTTATAGCCGATGCTCGGATTGGCCGAATGAAGGAGCTAGGGCTGTTGCCGGACGATTTCCCTGACCGGGCTGTTCTCGACGAGTCACCGGCCTGGGAAACACTGAGAGCGGAGGAGCAGCAGCGTTCCGCCCGCGAAATGGAAGTATACGCCGCCATGGTTACCCAGCTGGATACCGAGGTAGGCCGCCTTGTGAATTATCTGAAGCGTACCGGTCAGTACGAAGACACCTTCATCATGTTCATGTCTGACAATGGCCCTGAGTCAAAGGATTATGATCTTCGGGTGGGTGACTGGATCGCCGAAAACTTCGACAACAGTCTTGACAACCTTGGGCGAAAGAACTCATTCGTAACCTACCCAAAGGCCTGGGCCCAAGTCAGTGCTCAGCCCTTCCGTGGTTACAAACAGACCATTCAGGAAGGTGGTATTCGGGTGCCGGCGATCATCCATTATCCGGCCAAGCTGGCGCCGGGAGGCTCGGATGAAGTGTTCATGAGTGTTCGGGATGTCATGCCCACCCTGTTGGAACTGGCTTCCGTCAATCCTCCGGGCATAGAGTACCAGGGTCGCTCCGTGTACCCGGTTCAGGGACGTTCGCAGTGGTCCGCACTGTATGATGCATCTGTCCAGGATCGGGAGGCAGGAGTGCTGGGTTGGGAAGTCGATGGTAATGCAGCGCTGCGCAAGGGGCCCCTCAAACTGGTTTATACGGTGAAGGAAGCCGATACGGGGTGGCAACTATACGACCTGGCGCAGGATCCGGGTGAACGCAACGACCTAGCGGAGGAACGCCCGGTGGAACTGAGTCGCCTGCTGACGGAATGGCAGTATTACGCCCAGGTAAACAACATCGCCCTCAATGACGATCTCACGCCGGCCTTGCCGTTGCTTGAAACCACATCCAAGGCCAGGTCAGGGCAATGAGGATCGCAGTTCCCATAGCCCTGGTAGCGACGTTGGCAGTGTCGGCGGCCCTGTATTTCACCGTCGCCAGTGACCGTGAGGTGTCGCTGCCGTCCACTCTGTGTGAGGGCTACGCCGGGTTACCGACATCGGTCAGCGGATTGCCGGGCCATGGCATGGTCCGGCTCGGCGGTGGTGAATTTACCTTCGGGTCCGATCAGGGCTATCCCGAAGAAGCGCCCGCTTATCTGGCTCAGGTAGATGCTTTCTGGATGGACCGTCATCCGGTAACTAACGCTCAGTTCGCCCGATTTGTTGAGGCAACTGGCTATCGTACTCAGGCCGAGAGGGGGCTGACCGAAGCGGAACTGGGGGACTTTCCAGCAGCCCTCGTCAAGCCTGGGTCACTAGTGTTCGGTCACTCCCCGGACGACCCGGGCTGGCGTTTTGTAGAAGGAGCCAGTTGGCGAGCTCCGGAAGGACCCGGCTCAGACATCCGGGATCGCATGCACCATCCGGTAGTGCATGTCACCCTGGCAGATAGTGAAGCCTACGCAGAGTGGGCAGGGCGTTCTTTACCCTCGGAGGCGCAATGGGAATACGCGGCCCGAGGGGGCCGCCTTGGCGCCACCTTCGCGTGGGGTAACCTGGAGGACGGCAAGCCGGAGAACATGGCCAATGTCTGGCAGGGAAAGTTTCCGGTAATGAACTTGGCCTTGGACGGGTTCTACGGTACTTCGCCAGTGGGTTGTTTTCCAGCAAACGGCTTTGACTTGTTTGATATGGGAGGAAACGTATGGGAGCTTACCAGCACGCCTTATCGGCCGGGGCACGACGAGACTTCGGTCGACAATCCTGACGGGCCGGAGCAAGGCTACGACCCAAGGGATCCCGGTGTGCCCGCTACCGTCATCAAGGGAGGCTCTCACCTGTGTTCGGAGGATTTCTGTTTCCGCTACCGGCCGGCGGCACGGCAGCCTCAACCGGTGTTTCTGTCTACCTCCCACATAGGTTTTCGGACCGTCGCATCCGGGCCCTGATGAGTCACATCCAGTCTCTCAGGCTATGGCTGGATGCAATAAACTACGGAAAATCCGGGGGATTCCGTGAATGCTCAGACTGTTAATGATTGGTGCCGGTGGTATCGGAGGATACTACTCAGCAAGGCTGTTGGACGCGGGACATCAGGCCGTACTGACCGCCCGTGGGGCACACCTGCACGCCCTTGCAGAAAATGGCCTGACGGTTCGTTACGAAGGCCGGGAACGGCACCATCGGCCGGATGTCTGTGATCATCAGAAGCTTGTTACCCGATATAAGCTGGATGATTTTGACGTTATCGTCATTGCTCTCAAAGCGACAGCGACTGCGTCGGTAGTGGATGAACTCGGTGCCTGGTTAAAGCAGGGGCGGGTGCCCGTGCTGTCCCTGCAAAACGGCGTCGATAATGAACCACTCCTGGCGGAAGCCATTGGCGCTGACAGGGTTATTGGTGGACTGGCCGTTCGTATAGGTGGCCACATTGCCAGGCCGGGTGTTATCGAAGCCGAAGGCGTCGCACAGATCGTGATGGGGGCGTGGCCTAAAGTCATCGCCAGGTCCGATACCCGGAACCCGCTACTCGAGACACTGGCTGCCGCTTTTAATGGAGCCGGTATCCCGACCACGCTCTCGGATAACATTCGCTACGAACTCTGGCGCAAGCTGGTCATCAACAACGGCGTGAACCCACTTTCGGCTCTCGCCGGTCTGGATACCCGCAGCCTCACCCACCATCCGGAGTTCAGCAAAATCGTGTATGGAATGATGGCTGAAACTGTCGAAGCCTCAAAGGCAGACGGTGTGAACCTCGAAAAGAAGGATCTGGACGAGATGTTCGAGCTGATCAGCAACTTTAATGCAATCAAGACGTCGATGTTGGTGGATAAGGAGAAGGGCCGCCCGCTGGAGCTGGATAGCATTGCGGGTGCTGTGTTGCGGCGTTGTGAGCTATTGGGAATTGACGCTCCGTATACGACAACAATATACGCGCTGTTGCAGTCCGAGAGCAGGCTGGAAGGCTGAGCCTTTGCCAGCCATGCACCACGGGAGACCAGATCAATTAGTGGCTCGGGGACTGTTTGGAAACCGTAACCTGAAACAGAGAACGAAGAGCAGCTTTGAAGCTTGCTGCCAAAGCAGTGGCCTTGTCCGCGATGTATTGGTTGCGCTGTGCTTTGGCCAGTTTCACATAGTAATCAATTTCGGCTCTGCTCGGCGCAGTTAAATGTTGTTGATCCATGGTGTGATCCTCCTGGTGGCATGGATAAGTTTCTATGTTGGTTATGCTACTGAGGTCATGGCAATTGGAAAAGCGATCCTTTCTAAGCATAATGATGAGAAAAATTCATCATAAGTGGTAACCCCTATGCGCCGTCTTCCTCCTCTAAATGCGTTAAGAATGTTTGAGGCTTCGGCCAGAAAAAGCAGCTTTGCGGCTGCTGCCGAAGAGTTATCCGTGACCGCTTCCGCCGTCAGTCACCAGATTAAAACGCTTGAAGAATATTTAGGGGTAGCACTGTTTAGCCGGAGCAAGCGGAAGGTTGAGCTGACGCCATCTGGGGAGCAGTATCTGATGTCCGTCAAGCACGCGCTGGACGAGATTGAAATGGCGACTCACCGACTGGCAACGAATCAGGAAACCAATGTCGTTCAGATTAGCGTGGCACCCAATTTCCTGACCCGGTGGCTGATGCCGCGTATGTCTCGTTTTCGGGAGCTGTATCCGGATGTCGAGCTTCAGATAAACGCTTCTATGGGGTTGCTCGATTTCAATCGGTCGAGCACCGATATGGCGGTCTATTATGGAAACGGCGAATGGGATGACATCGAGGTTCATTTTCTGCAGAAAGTTATGCTGGTGCCTGTGTGCAGTCCGAAGCTTTTAGATGGACAGTCGCCTTTGGAGGTTCCGGAAGACCTGCGCCATCACACGTTGATTTATGTCAGCAAGCGCAAGTGGGAGTGGGAGAACTGGTTACAATTGGCTGACGCAGAGTTTATTACCCCTAGGGACAGCCTTCAGTTATCCAGTGGTCAGCTAGCCACTGCGGCCGCGCAGGAAAATCTGGGTGTGGCTTTGGCAGACCCCACGCTGACGTCCAGGGAAATCAGTTCGGGGGATCTGGTGGTGCCGTTCAATATTCCGCTTGATACGCACAGGGCTTTTTATCTGGTTTACCAAAAGCACCGCCCGCTAACCTCGGGAATGAAGGCCTTCAAGGAGTGGTTGATGACCGAAATGCAGGCGACCGACGCTTATGAGGTGGAGCATGCTCCGTTGCTGGGCAAGAGTGCCAAAAAGACATAGTTAGCGGGATTCGTATCAAAGTATCTGTATTGAGTCGCAGAGGGAACAAGTTGAGCTTGCGTAATTAGGATGTCATTACTATGTTGAGTTGCAACACACCCGCCATGTCTATATCTGCCTCGGCAGTCACGCACAAATCGAGCGGGTTTTTTATGCCTGGAGATAACAGGCATGATGCAGTTCACCAAGCCTTCGATAGATGTCTCGCAACAGATTCAACTGCTGAAGCACCGAGGGTTGCAGATCAACAATGAGGAGCGCGCAGCCCGCTTTCTTGAGGTCGTCAGCTTGATCCGGCTCACTCGCTAAATGCCACCATTTCAGATCCGTGGTGACGAGAGCAGGTCGCGGAAGTGCGAGGGACACTCAACCGACGGCACGTGTCCGACATGCTCTAGAATAACTGGATCTGGGGCACCACTGCATTGGGCTAATACCTTGAGCGTTTCTGGCGGAGTAGCAACGTCGTCTGAACCGCCAATCAGCCGGAGCGGTACGCGATGCTGGCCTAGCTTCTCGCGGAAGTCGACACGCCCGAGCAATTCGCATAGCAAGGCATAACTGCGGTCATCTCCGCGCCCCATGATCACGCGCCATCCTTCGATAAGTGCTGGTTGTTGTTCGCAGGCGGAGGGGCTGAACCAGCGCGGTACGATATCGACCGCCATGGCACTGAGGCCGAGTTCCAGCACGTTGGCCGAGCGGGTATTCCAGGCATCGGGTGTGCCAAGGACGGCGCCGGTGTTGGTGAGCGTGGCGGAGAGAAGTCTGTCAGAGTGCTCGCTGACGAGTTGCTGGCCGATAACCCCACCAATTGATGTGCCGACGAAGTGGAATTTTTCAGTATCTGCAATGGCGGCAAGCGCGATGGCTTCCTGCGCCAGGTCTTCCGGTGTGATTTTGTCGGGCTCGTCAGGCCAAGCTGCGCTGGCACCGTGGCCTGGCAGATCCCAGGTCAGTACCCGGAATTTGCCCAACAACGCTGGCAGCATGTCGTCCCAAACGCCCTGAGTCATACCCAGGGGATGCGCCATCAACATCAGTGGCTTGGTGGTGTCACCCAATAAGCGGTAACAGATGGTGCGGCCATTATGCTTCAGAAATGCCATGTGCTCTCCTTACCTCAGGACGGTTCAAACCCGTTCAATGAGTGTAGCAATACCTTGGCCCACGCCCACGCACATCGTGCAAAGGGCGTAACGGCCCCCGGTGCGCTGGAGTTGGTGGGCGGCGGTCATGATCAGACGGGCGCCGGACATGCCCAAAGGGTGGCCGAGGGCAATTGCGCCACCATTGGGGTTCACTCGCTTGTCATCGTCGGCAACTCCCAGTTCCCGTAATACCGCCAATCCTTGTGCAGCAAAGGCTTCGTTCAGTTCAATCACGTCGATGTCGTCGATGCTGATACCCTGATTCTCCAGCAGCTTGCGAACCGCCGGCACCGGGCCAATACCCATGATGCGCGGTTCCACGCCTGCTGTCGCCATGCCCAGAATGCGGGCCATGGGCTTCAGTCCGTGGGTTTTAACTGCACTCTCACTGGCGACCAGCATTGCAGCGGCGCCGTCGTTCACGCCAGAGGCGTTGCCAGCGGTAACGCTGCCGCCGTCCCGGAACGGCGTTGGCAGGGAAGCGAGCTTTTCCACGGTGCTCTTGCGGAGATGTTCGTCGGTATCGAATACCAGCGCATCCTGCTTGCGACGTGGAACGGACACCGGCACGATCTCTTCGGCAAAGATGCCTTCCTTCTGGGCTAGGGCGGCTTTCTCCTGCGAGCGGAAAGCAAACAGGTCCTGATCTTCCCGCGACACCTTATACTGCTCGGCCACATTCTCAGCGGTTTCCGGCATGGACTCGATGCCGTACTGTTTCTTCATCAGCGGATTGACGAAGCGCCAGCCGATGGTGGTGTCTTCAATGTTCTGGCCTCGCGAGAAGGCAGCGTCGGCCTTGCCCATGACATAGGGTGCGCGGGACATGGACTCCACGCCGCCGGCCAGTACCAGGTCCATCTCGCCGGCACGAATGGCACGAAAAGCGGTGCCCACGGCATCCATACCTGAGCCGCAGAGGCGGTTGAGGGTGGTACCGGGTACGGAGGTGGGCAAGCCTGCAAGCAGAGCAGACATCCGTGCCACGTTGCGGTTGTCCTCACCGGCCTGGTTGGCGGAGCCCATCATCACTTCATCGATGGCCGCTGGGTCCAGCTCAGGTGCCTGTTCCAGTACGGCCTTGAAGATGTGCGCCGCCAGGTCGTCGGGGCGAACGCTGGCCAGAGTGCCGCCGAAGCGGCCAATGGCCGAACGACGGGGATGGCAGAGATAAACGTCAGTCATGATAGTTCTCACTGTTGGCCGGCATGGTGGGCGTTTGTGCGTGCTTTCAGGTCACGAAGGATGTCCAGTTCTTTTGCGGTCGGTTCTGGTGTGGTTTCCAGCTGCTCCGCAAACCGAATCTCCCAGCCGGTCGCCTCGATCACCTCTTCCCGGGTCACGTTCGGGTGCAGGGACGTGACCACCAGTTCTTTGGTGTCCGGATCCGGCTTAAGAATACACAGGTCAGTGATCACTACCGTGGGGCCACGACCAATGTTCGGAACGTTTTCGCGAGCCTTGCCGTCACGGCCAAAGCCGACGGTGGTCACGAAGTCCACATCCTTCACGAAGGTGCGTTTGGAGTGCTTGACCGTAATGAACACCTCTTTCGCGTTGGTGGCTATCTCGGGGGCGCCACCACCGCCGGGAAGACGGACTTTGGGTTCGCGGTAATCACCAATCAGAGTAGTGTTGAGGTTGGCGTAGCGATCAATCTGGGCAGTACCAAGGAAGCCGACGCTGACGTGGCCACCCTGCAGCCAATAGCGGAACATTTCCGGCACTGAAACCGTCGTCAGGGCTGACTCGCACAACTCGCCGTCACCGATGGACAGGGGCAGCACGTCCGGCTTGGTCTGCAGGGTGCCGGATTCATAAATCAGGGTGACATCCGGCGCATGGGTCAGGCGCGCCAGATTGGCGGCCTCGCTGGGCAGGCCGATACCGACGAAACAGGTCATGTCGCTGGTCAATGCGCGGGCGGCAGTGACGCTCATCATTTCCGAGGAGGTAAATTCAAGGCTCATCACGCAGCTCCTTTTTCAAACACGTTTTCTTTCAGCCAGGTCTGGAAGGTCTCCCGGTCACGGGCGATGCCGTCCCATTCTTTGTAGAACGCGTTGTCCCGATCATAATAGCCGTAAGAGTATGACGGACTGGCACCTTTCGGTGCCTCGGCGATGGCGGTGATGGCCCAGGAAGGCAGCACGCAGGCGTTCACGGAAGCACCGAGGTCCTCGACGATTTCCTCGACGGTAACGATGCTACGTTTGGCAGCCAGCACCACTTCCTTCTGGATACCAACGATACCCTCGACCAATACGTTGCCTTTGCGATCGGCACGCTGCGCATGAATCACCGCAACATCCGGGCGAACGGACGGCACCGCAGCCAGGCGTTCACCGGTGAATGGACACTCAATGAATTTGATCTGGTCATTAACCTTTGGCAGATCGCTACCCACGTAACCACGCAGCACCGCCAGCGGCAGTCCAGCTGCACCAGCTTCATAAGCGCAGGCCATGGCGGCATGGCTGTGTTCGAGGATTTCCAGTCTGTTCGGCCAGCCATTTTCAACCGCATCCCTCAGACGGTGCAGGGAGCCCACCCCGGGGTTGCCGCCCCATGAGAAAATCAGCTTTTTAGCACAGCCGGCGCCGATCATCTGGTCGTAAACCAGATCCGGCGTCATGCGGATCAGGGTCAGGTCGCGCTTTTCCTGGCGAATGATTTCATGGCCCGCCGCGAACGGAATCAGGTGGGTGAAGCCCTCCATGCAAACGGTGTCGCCGTTGCTGACGTGGCGGCTCACGGCCTCCTTCAGGGAGAGAAATTCGGCCATCACGGTATCTCCATTGCAGTGATTATATAAAGTTCGCTATACGAACATAAGTTTAATATACGAACATAATGGCGCGAAGGTTTTACTGTCGTCAAGTACAAATTTTCACCAATCAGCAAAAATGCACGGATGTTCGGATACCGAACGAGCTGCTACCATTCGCGGGTGCTTTTTTAGGGGAGGAAGGAACAGGAATGGACGATCAGATTCTCAAGCCTGGAGACCGGGACTATGTAAGTGCGCTGGCTTCAGGGCTGGAGGTGTTGCAGGCGTTTGATGCGGAGAATCCCCGCATGACCCTGAGCGAAGTGGCTGCGCGCACGGACATGGATCGGGCCAAAGCGCGGCGTTTCCTGCTGACTCTTCACTCTCTGGGGTTTGTGAAGCGAAGCGGCCGGCAGTTTGAGCTGACTCCCCGCGTACTGCAGTTGGGTTATGCCTACCAGGCTTCTAACCAGTACCGCGCGGTGATCCAGCAATACCTGGAAGACATTACCGCCGAGCTGGGGGAGTCGTCGTCGCTGGCAGTTTTGGATGGTGACGATGTGGTCTATGTGGTGCGCTCATCGGCAAGACACCGGTTGATGGCCATCACCCTGTCAGTGGGTACCCGCCTACCGGCGGCCTATACCTCCATGGGTCGGGTGCTGTTGGCGCAATTACCGGATGGGGAGCTGGAGGCGTTTCTTGCCCGGATAAGGCTTGAGCCTTACACCGCTTCCTCCATCACCAGTTCCGACGCTCTGAAAAAGGAAATCCTCAAAGTCCGGGAGCAGGGGTATTCCATTCTGGATCAGGAGTTGGATTCGGGCCTTCGCTCCGTGGCGGTGCCGGTGTTTGCCGGCAATGGTGAATTGCTGGGAGCGATCAATATCAGCACCAACGCGGCGCGGGTGACTATGGAAACGTTGATGCAAACATACCTGCCAAGATTGCAGCAGGCCGCCAATCGAGTGCGTGAGACAACCCGCTGAACTTCGTAGCTTGCGCTTTATTCATTCCCACCACGGCAGTTGGTTTTCTCAATAAAATCCGAATCTTGGTGCTTGGTATTTTTCCTGGACATACCTATGTTCAGGAAAAACGATTAGTGACCTCCCTTCTCCGATAACAGACTTGTTCAGGGTCAGTTCTCCAGGTTTAAAAGCTGGCGCCTGTCTTTAGTCATACCCAAAATCTAAAAACAATGGAGAGGGATAATGAGGAAAAAAGGAACCACATTTTTACCGCCGGGCATGGTCGCAGTGAGTAGCGCATTGCTGCTTGCAGGATGTTTGTCCGACTCTAATAGCCGAGGCGATGCACCATTTGTTCAGCCCCAGTTGGTTTCTGGCTCCAAGCCTATAATCGAAGTGGATGGGCTTCGATTCCGCGATTTGAACGCAGATGGTGAGCTGAATGATTATGAAGATTGGCGTTTATCGAATGATCAAAGGGTAGATGATCTTGTAGCTCGTATGTCCATCAGAGAAGCGGCCGGGCTGATGATGATCGATACCTTAAACGGCGGTTGCGAGGGCGCGATTCCTGATGCGGCCGACGACTATATTAACAATCAGAATATGCGTCGTTTGATCTTTCGCAACGTTGTGAGTTTGGACGGTCGATGCGGTCCAGATCGCGGGATTACGCCGGGAAATACGTTGACACCTTTCCAGGCCGCTGAATACATGAATTCGATTCAGGAACTGGCGGAGGCGAGTCGCTTAGGTGTGCCCGTCCTATTCAAGTCCAACGCCCGCAATCATTATGATGATGATCCCCGTGTTGGCATCAATGCGGCTGCCGGTTCCTTTACCTCGTTTCCGAAAGAACCTGGCCTTGCGGCTGCGGCTCTTGGAGAGGAAGCCCTTCGACCTGGTCAAGGGATGACTATAATTAACAAATTTGCCGATGTGATGGGCAAAGAGTGGGAGTCAATTGGCCTCCGAGGTATGTATGGCTACATGGCCGATTTGTCTACTGAGCCACGTTGGTACAGGGTTCACGAAACCTTTACTGAAGACTCCGACTTGGCCTCCAACATTATGTCAACGTTGGTGAATTCTCTTCAAGGTGGTCCCTTGTCCCCAGAGTCTTCAGTTGCACTCACCCTGAAGCATTTCCCGGGTGGGGGGCCGCAGGAGATGGGGCTGGATCCGCATTATTCATTCGGTAAAAATCAAATTTATCCGGCGAATAACTTCGAAGATCACCTTAAGCCTTTTCAGGCGGCCATTGACGCTGGGGTCGCATCTATCATGCCGTATTATGGTGTCCCAATTGAGGTTACCTATAAGGGCGTGACTTACGACCAGGTCGGTTATTCGTTCTCGAAACAGGTTGTAACAGATTTGCTGCGAGATGAACTCGGATTTTCGGGTTACGTGAATTCTGATACAGGAGTTATTACAGAGCGTTCGTGGGGCCTGGAGGACAAAACGGTTCCTCAGCGAATAGCCTCTGCTATTGATGCCGGAACTGACGTGTTGTCGGGGTTTCATGATTTGAGCCAGATAATAGGGCTGGTTGATGCTGGATTGCTGTCGGAAGAGCGAATCAAAATGTCGGCAGGGCGAGTCCTAGAACCAATGTTTAAATTGGGTCTGTTTGAAAATCCCTATGTTGATAGTGAAAACGCCGAGGGTGTAGTTGGCAGCGACGAAAGTCGTGCTGTTGCAAGGGACATCATGCGCAAGTCCATTGTTCTGCTCCAGAACAAGCTTGGAGGGGATGGACTGAAGGTGTTGCCTCTCCGGCAGGGGGCAAGCGTCTATGTGATGGGCATAGCGCCCGGTGACGTCGAGAGCTATGGCTATCAGGTCACGGATGGTGAACCGGTTGATTCTTCCGGAAACCCGCTGCCAAGGCCTTCTGCCGCCGGGGACGACTACGCACTTATCCGGGTCAAGGTCGAAAACCAAGGGTCGCTTCTACGTAGTTATAGGTCTAAGGGATCAGAAACGGGCGACAATCCCGAGCTTCTGAATCCGCTGACCGGTGAGACCTGGGGAGCTCAGGATCCTTGTCGGATGTATCCCATGGTAAACCCCCAATGTGTCGACGATATGTTTGGTCTCGGGTTGGTGTTTGGCGGTCCGGTTCCTTGGGAGGTGAATGACCTTTCTTTTACGGCGATGGCCGAAACAGAGACCTGGCAGATGTCACCCAGTCTCTCGGAAATCCAGGCTGTAATGAGTGAAGTCGGTGCGGAGAATACGGTTCTGAGCGTATATTTCAGGAATCCATATGTTCTTGATGACGCCAGTGGTTTAAAAGATGCTGGTGCCATAATGGCAACGTTTGGCGTAGATAATCCGTCCCTGATGGATGTGGTATCTGGACAATTTGCTCCGCAAGGTCGATTACCCTTTGCACTCGCGAACAATCTGTCAGCTGTCGTTGATAATGCACCTGATGCCCCTGGTTATCCTGCGGAGGACACGTTGTTTGACTTTAATTTCGGCTTAACGTTCGAAGATTGACGCTATACGTTGAAGCCTTTGCACGGAGTTTTTCTCCGGTAAGTAATGCCTGGCCTATCAAGGCCAGGCATTACTTTGTGCCAAGGCTAACGCCTACTAACTCATGAAAGCTATATCCGGTTTACGGATTGATCTCAGCATGTCATGAACCGAAGAGCGGGCTCTTGCTCGCGCCTGAACGAGAGGGGTAGTCCACCCGCCATGTTGAGTCGAACACTATTATTGTTATTCGCCACGGCTTGTTCAGTTTCTCCGCTTCTGGCTATGGAAAGTTGCCAGGAATGTCATGAGTCAGAGGTTGCTCAGTGGGAAAAATCTAATCACGCTGTTGCGATGGCCGAAGCCACCACAGGAAATATTAAGGGTGATTTTAGTGGGGAATATTACCGCAGTGATGAACTGACGGTAGAGTTTGACGAGCAAGATGGCCGCCCGGTAATTCGAATGGTCAACGAAAGTGGCGTCATGGTCTCCTACCCGGTCGCTTATACCTTCGGAAGCTACCCCCTTCAGCAATATCTCCTTGAGACAGAAAATGGCCGCTTGCAGGCCTTTGATATTGCCTGGGACGCCCGTCCAGAAAAGGATGGTGGGCAGCGTTGGTTTCAATTGGGACAGTCGAGTGCTGATCACCCCGGCGACCCATTCCACTGGACTGGCATATATCAGAACTGGAACAGCCAGTGTGCGGATTGCCACAGTACGGGTCTGACCAGGAACTACTCTCCTGAATCCGACAGCTATAGCACCACAAGCGATCACATTTCTGTTGGGTGTTCGGCTTGTCATCAGGATGCTGAAGCACATGCCCAGCAGCAAAGATCGGGTGAGAGTCTTGGTGCGGGGGTGGAACTTTCCGCGATGGGGGCTTGGTTGCTCGGGAGAAAGGGCAAGCCGCCACGCCATGTGGGTGAAACTTCCAGTCCAGATCAAGTGCCGACCTGTGGCAAGTGTCATTCGTTGCGAACTCGTCTAAATGACGATTCCTCACGCAGCGTCCATGACGATTATCGACTTTCACTACTTCACGAACCACTGTATTTCCCGGATGGACAGGTCCGGGAGGAGGTTTTCGTGATGGGCTCTTTTGAACAGAGCCGTATGTTTCAGAAAGGCGTAGTTTGTTCCAATTGTCATAACCCCCACAGCAACGAGCTCGTCGCCGAAGGAAATGCGGTGTGTACTCAATGCCATGCTGCTGCGGATTTCGAAACAGAAGCGCATCATCATCACCCACCTGCCAGCAGCGGCGCGCAGTGTGTGAACTGTCACATGCCTGAGCGTACGTTTATGAAAATAGATAAGCGACGGGATCATAGCTTTATGGTTCCGCGTCCGGACATTGCAAAGGAGAGCGGAAGCCCGGATGTGTGCCTTGGTTGCCACAGCGACAAAACACCGGATTGGTCTGAGGCAACTGTGCAAGAGTGGGCGCCAGATATTACCAGGCGTCCCCACTGGTTTCGTCAACAGCAAGGAAACCTGACAGATATAGCCGGTTTTATTCGCAATCAAAATGAGCCAGCCATTCGAAGGGCAACATTATTGTCCAGGCACAGCACCGACATCGCACGTAATTACCCAGAAGTGGTCCTTGAACAGATGGCTCTGGACAATCCGTTACTCCGGGCTGTAGCGGCTGAAGTGGCCCGCGAAGGAGGGGCCAGGTTGATTGCAGCCGTCCGTGACCTTTTGGATGACAGTGCGTTATCCGTGCGCCTGGCGGCCATAGAAACGCTGATCCTGTCAGGGCATACCGGGGACCTGCCGGAAGAAGTCTGGGTTGAATACGAAGAGTATCTTGCCATGCAGTCTGACCTACCTGCGGGGCGGGCAAACCGCGCAAGGTTCTTCCTCGCCACGGATCGTGTGTATAACGCCGAAAAAGACCTTCGGATTGCTCTGGAGAAAGACCCTGGTTATGCGCCTGCAGCACTCCTGTTGACAAACATTCTGCGTTCCGGGGGGCGGGCCCGGGAGGCAGTGGATGTGATAGACGGTGTATTGCGATCTGACCCGGACCAGGCACAGTTAATCCATGTTCGGGGATTAAGCTGGATTGGGATTGGCGATTCAGACAAGGCTCTGAACGACCTCAAGCGAGCTGCAGAGCTAGCCCCCGGAGAATGGTTGTATGGTTATCGCTACGCTGTTGCGCTTTATCGTTTCGGGAATTTTCCCGAGGCTCGTAAAGTCACTCAACAGCTGATAACCCGATTTCCCGGAATTCCCGAAATCCAGGTACTGAACAGAGACATTCAATAGTACCTGCTGGACGAAGTATCTTCGTACCGAATACCTGCCCTTGTTACAAACGATTAGTCATCTCCCGGTTTTCATTTCACTCTGTAGCTATCTGAGTTCGTTGTCAGGTTTACGTCGGGTATATCCCGCTGAGGGATCTGGCTGCGTAATAATTAAGAACGGAGAGACTTAATGAAAATAATAGGTTTGGATGAGTTGGTGTTCGGTGTCGAGGACCTGGACGAATGCGCGAAGTGTCTGGTGGACTACGGACTCAAGGCTTGTGATGTGACGGCCTCTGGGGGCCGCTTCGAGGCACTGGACGGAACCGCCGTTGTTCTGCGTAAGGCAGATGACGAGTCTTTGCCGCCTGCTATCGGTCCTGCTCCATCAATACGCGAAACAATCTACGGCGTCGAGGATGCGGAGACGTTGGAACAGATTGCCGACGAGCTCGGCAAAGACCGCACAGTGAACCGTGGCGACGACGGATCGGTACACAGCATCGATGACTGTGGCTTTGCCATTGGATTCCAGTTGACGGTTCGTCGCCCGATCGACGCGCCTGACGATCTTACAAACGCGCCCGGGCATCCGCCCCAGCGACCGGCAAACCAGATTGGTGTCGATCCCGAGATGCCGGCAGAGCCACGCACCCTGTCGCACGTGGTGTTTTTTGTTCCGGACTCGAAAAAGGCCGAGGCTTTCTATGCGGAACGCCTGAAGTTCGTAACGACGGACTCCTTCTCCGATGTGGGCCCGTTTATGCGGGCGCCGGCCATGGAAGACCACCATGCTTTGTTTTTCATCCAGACGCCACCCCATATGCAGGGAGTGGAACACTTCACTTTCCACATGGGCAGCGGAACCGAAGTGTTGCTGGCGGGAACACGGTTTGCGGAAAAAGGCTACACCAGCTTCTGGGGCCCGGGTCGGCATCTCTTTGGTTCGAACTGGTTCTGGTATTTCAACAGCCCTCTGGGGTGTCATATCGAGTATGACGCCGACATGGACATCCATGACGACCAGTGGGAGGCCCGCGTGGCGCCGATGTCTGCGGATAATTCCCAGCTATTTCTGTTCACTGCCAGGGATAAGTGGGCGCCAGCTGGCGGCCCACCACCAAAGGGCTAGGTTGAATGGCAGGGAAACGCCTTTGCGATCTCAGTGACCTGTCCGAAGGGCAGGCACTTGGGTTTGATCCGTATCATGAGGGGCGTGACAGCATATTTGTCGTAAAGGTCGATGGTGCTATTCGGGCCTACCGCAACAGTTGTCCTCACCTCAAGGTGCCTATGGAATACCGGAAGGACCGTTTCCTTTCGGCTGACCACCGACAGATCGTCTGTTATGCCCATAATGCCCGCTTTTTGCCTGAAAGCGGGCTGTGTGTCTATGGACCTTGTCTCGGGCAGTCTCTGGAGCCTGTACCGGTGAAGGCTGAACAGGGACTTCTGTTGCTGGTCGAGTGACCCTTGGATGGCTATCCCACTAAAGCTGCTTGAAAGGAATAGGGAGCATAATCAATGAAACTTCCCCAGATTCACCGCGTTGTGACTGGCCACGACGCAGATGGCAAGGCAATTGTCTCAAGCGAAGGGCCTCTGCCGATGAGCGTTGAGGTTGAGGCTATTCCCGGCACCGTCTTCCACGAAGTATGGAGCACCACTTCAGCTCCGGCGTTCATCGATAACGGTGATGATCCCACGCTGGAGTCTTTGCACCTGCCCCCACCCCGTACGGGCACACGAATTCGGTTTGTCGACATTCCGCCTGACAGCGAGGACTTCCTCTCTGAGGGTTCATCAAGGATGAGGGATGCTTTTTCACAAATTGGGGATGCCAATGCGTCGACGGTGAAGTCCAACTCTCCCCATCCTCTCATGCATCGAACCGAGTCCATTGACTATGGCGTCGTTATTCAGGGTGAGTTGACGCTGGTTCTCGACGACTCAGAGGTTCAGCTTTGTCCCGGAAGCGTGGTTGTCCAGAGAGGAACCAATCATGCCTGGGCGAATCGCTCTGGAGAGATCTGCAGGATGCTGTTTGTGCTGGTTGATGGGACTTACGCTCCGGAGATTGCAGAGTCGTTGGCTCAAAGGGAGTAGCTCAGCTACCTCCGGCCCCAAGTGCTAAATTGACTGCACTAACTGTCTCATTTGTTCCTTCAACCAGTTCAGCATCGGATCGTTTTCCATGCTTCGATGCCAGACCATGTGTTCTCTCGTAGCGGGCAGGGCGACAGGTGTGGGCAAGACCTTGATGGGAAGATATTTTGCGTAGCGTTCAAGCAGTCTTTTGTGAGTCGTAACTACTCTGTCAGTGCCAAGCAGCAACTGTGGCAATGTGTTGAAGTTGTGTGTCACTACCTCGATCCGTCTGGACGTTCCGTATTCGTTGATTAGTGAGTCTTCGACACTGAGTTTACGACCCAAACCAAAACCCACGGAGATGTGTCCCAGTTCCATATATTGCTCGAAGGTCAGTGTGTCCCCAACAAGTTTGTTATCGGCCCAAACTGCGCAGGCAAGCTCTTCTTCAAGCAGGAACTCGGATGGTTGATCAAAGTCGATGAACTGATCAGGGATAATCAGGAGGTCAACCTCCCCCCTGGCCAGCAGGTCTCCAGGGCCATCTGCGGGGCTGAGTATATCAAACGATATGCCTGAAGCCTCTTGGCTGATGTTGGCGATCAGATCTGCAAGGGCAATCGTTATGAAGTAATCCGATGTGACGATCCTGAACTTCCGGTCGCTTGTTGTCGGATCGAAGACAGGGCGTGTTGTGATTTCAGCGTTTATTTTAAGCAACACTTCCCTCACAGGAGGGGCCAGCTGCTCGGCATACGCGGTTGGTTGCATCTTGCGGCCAACCTGGATCAGAAGGTCATCTTCGAAGAAGCTGCGGAGGCGGGCAAGGACACCGCTTGTCGCAGACTGTGTCATGTGCAGCCTCTCGGCTGCGCGGGTAATGTTCCGTTCCTCCAGCAAGACATCCAGAGCAACGAGCAGATTCAGATCAAGTTTGTTGAAACGCATTAAGGCACTCCCGGCACCTATTATTTTTCAGGATACATTCCATTCCGAGAATCGATTTGTCAACTTCCTCCCCGGTAATGAAGATGGGTGTGCGCTTAAAAACAGAACAAGACATAAGATAAAAACATTATAAGAATCCAGACCAAGGTGCTGTCAATGAATAACTTGTTTTTCCCAATTATCAGAGTCAGTTATCCGGTTTTTCATTGCGCTTAGCTATTGAATCCTGCAACCCATTGGTTTGATTCGCTGATATATCTCGTTGAGAACAGGAGACGTTCAATGAAGCTTGCGACTTTGAAAAACGGTACCCGGGATGGGCAGCTGGTTGTTGTTTCCCGCAATTTGGAAATGGCGGTCCAGGTGCCGCAAATTGCCCCTACCATGCAGCACGTTATCGAAAACTGGTCTGACTCCGAAAATGAACTGGAGGGGATATACCAGGCTCTGAATAATGGCAATGCTAGGGAAGCCTTTCCCTTTGAACCCGAGCAGGTCGCCGCGCCCCTGCCCAGAGCCTACCAATGGCTGGATGGCTCTGCGTTCCAGAGCCATGGTCGCCTGATGGAGAAGGCTTTTAATATTGAGCCGATCCCTGACTCGGACAAAATTCCCCTGATGTACCAGGGGGCCGGCGATGATTTTCTTGGTCCCCTGGATGATGTGATTCTGCCCTCGGAAGAGGATGGTATCGACTTTGAGGGAGAGTTTGCCGTTCTGCTCAGTGACGTCCCGATGGGCTGTAAGCCTGCAGAGGCTGAAGCGCACATTAAACTCATCCTGCAGGTTAATGACGTCAGTTTGAGAGCTCTCGGGCCCCGGGAGATGCGGACCGGTTTTGGTTTTCTTCAGGCAAAACCGTCATCCGCCTTCGCACCAGTGGCGGTCACGCCTGACGAATTGGGAGATAGCTGGAAGCAGGGGAGGGTGTGTCTGCCGCTGGAGGTGCGATGGAATGGTGCTCTATTTGGGCGTCCTCATGGTGGAGAGATGCACTTCAGCTTTCCCGAACTCATTGGCCACGCCGCCAGAACACGGAAACTCCACGCGGGCACTGTGATTGGGTCCGGAACAGTTTCCAATGCGGATTCGTCCGTTGGATCTGCCTGTATTGCCGAGAGGCGGGCGTTGGAAATAGTGGACTCCGGATCTGCAAAGACGCCTTTCATGAAATTCGGTGACAGCGTGCGCATGGAAGTAATTGGGGAAGATAACACCTCGATTTTCGGTGTCATCGAACAACGTATCGTTTGCAGCGATCACGGTGAGATCCTGTGAGGGTCCTTGTTACGGGCGCGGATGGCTTCATTGGAAGAGCTCTGGTTGCAGAGTTACTCCATGCCAGCGATGTCGCAGGGAAAAAGATTACCCGTCTGTTACTGGTCGACAGGCAGTTTGAAAAGCAGTATTCCGATTCCAGAGTCAGAATTCATTGTGGGGATATCGGCGATCCAAGACTGCTGCGCCGTGTACTGGCAGATGGAGTGAGCATTGTATTTCACTTGGCCAGTGTTCCGGGTGCGGCTGCGGAGAAAGATTATTCTTTAGGCTACCAGGTCAATCTGCTGGGTTCACAAGAGATCATTGAGCAGATCAGGTGTATGGAACCCGCCGTGCGCCTGGTGTTTGCCAGCAGTGTGGCCGTCTACGGTGATGAGCTGGCGGGACAGCTTCACGAGAGGTCTTTTGTCCGGCCCAGGCTTTCTTATGGTTGCCACAAACATATGATTGAGCTGCTCGTTGATGACCTGGGACGTCGAGGGGAAATAGATGGCTGTGCCGTCCGCCTTCCCGGCGTTGTCGCCAGACCACAGTCTCGCGGTATGGGCTCTGCGTTCATGAGTGATCTGTTGGTTCATATCGCAGAAGATAGGCATTACATTTGTCCGGTTTCCGAAACGGCCACTGCCTGGTGGCTTTCGTTGAAATGCTGCGTCGAGAACCTGGTCAGGCTGGCTGAGGTGGATGCGGCTTCCCTCGACAAGCACCGAATCATCCAACTGCCAGTGCTGCATCTTTCCATTGCGCAAGTAGTAGACGCCCTTGCTAAACGGTTCGGGGAAGAGCGTCGCTCGTTGGTCACGTTTGAGCCGGACGCCCACATTGAAAAATTGTTTGGACAATACCCGAAAATTCGTACGCCCTGGGCGCGTCAACTCGGACTTGCGCATGATGGCAATGTCCATCGGCTGGTGAGGAACGCCTTGGCGGAGCATGCTGGAGAGCTTGGGAAGCCGGCCTCAGGAGCAACACATAAACATCTTGTTAAGGAGTCTGTCTGATGATCAGCGGAAAACGACGTTTGGTCGACCTGTCCGTCACTCTGGAAAATAACCCCTATACTGACCCTCCTCCATTGCTGCCAAGCATCGAATATACAGATCACCAGGAAGGGTGGCCTGAAATGGGTGCTTTGTTCCCGGGGCTTCGGAAGGAAGATCTTCCCGGGGATGAGGCCTGGGCAGCCGAGTGGCTGAAAGTGACAACACACAGTGGCACGCATATGGATGCTCCCTGGCATTACGCCTCTACCACGGATGGTGGAAAGCCCGCCTGGGGCATTGATGAAATGCCGCTGGAGTGGTGTCTTCAGCCCGGCGTAAAGCTTGATTTTCGTGACTTCCCGGATGGCCATGTTGTCACGGCCGATGAAATGAAAGCGGCTCTGGCGAGTATTGGCCACGAATTGCAACCGCTGGATATTGTGCTGATCAATACCCGCGCCGGATCTGTGTTCGGCGAGCCTGGTTACATTGATACCGGGGTCGGGATTGGGCGGGAAGCCACACTCTACCTCCTGGAAAAAGGGGTGCGAGTTGTCGGCACGGACGCATGGAGCTGGGACGCACCGTTCAAGTTCACTCGAGAGCGTTTTGCCGAGAGTGGCGACCCTTCCATTATCTGGGAGGGGCATAAAGCTGGTCGTGATATTGGCTACGGGCAGATGGAGAAGCTGAGTAATCTGGAGCAGCTTCCATCCACGGGTTTCATGGTTTCCTGTTTTCCCTACAAGATAAAGCACGCGTCAGCGGGGTTTGTTCGTGCTGTAGCCATATTTGAAGACTAAACAGTGCGCACTCGCAAGGAAAAGCCAATGAAATTTTCAACAAAAATACTTGCTCTTTTTGCGGTGGCCATAGCTGCCCAGGCAGGCGCCGTCGGAGATTCTGGTAAGCAGCCTAATATTCTGTTGATTGTGGCAGATGACCTGGGGTATTCGGATTTAGGTAGTTATGGCGGTGAAATTGAGACGCCGACCCTGGATAGCCTGGCCAGCGAAGGTGTTCAACTGACTCAGTTTTATACTGCACCGACTTGCTCTCCGACCCGGGCCATGCTGATGTCGGGAACTGACAATCATCTTGCTGGCCTGGGAACCATGAAAGAAGCGCTTGATCCCTATCAAAAAGGCGAGCCCGGTTATGAGGGACACCTCAATGACAACGTACATTGGCTGCCGGCGCTCTTGAAAGATGGCGGTTATCGCACCCTGATGGCTGGTAAATGGCACCTTGGCTCAGAGCAATCCCAGTGGCCGGTAAACCGCGGCTTTGAGCGCTCTTTCGCCTTATTGCCGGGTGGTGGCTCGCACTTTAAGCCTGTTGCCGAGCAGCCGTCTGTGATGGAGCGAATGCCCTATGCTCGTGACAAGCAGTTGGTGAAATACGCAGATCTGCCGGATGACTTTTACTCAACCGATTACTATACGGATCAGTTGATTGAGTATCTTGAAGAAACTCGAAATTCGGAAAAGCCGTTTTTTGCTTATGCAGCCTATACTGCCCCACATTGGCCGTTACAGGCCCCGAGAGAATATCTGGATAAGTATCAGGGACGATATGACTCCGGGTTTGAGCAGATTCGTAAGGAGCGTATCGAGCGAGTGAGGAAGTTGGGACTTCTGCCGGAAGATTTTGTAGCGGCAAGTACTATGCCTGCCAGTGAGAAGTTCCCGAAATGGGATCAGCTGACCGAGATAGAGCAGCGTTACGAAGCTCGCAAGATGGAAATCTATTCGGCCATGGTTGATAACCTGGATGATAACGTTGGCCGCCTCTTCGATTACCTCAGGGAAACAGGACAGTACGAAAATACACTGATTGTGTTCATATCCGACAACGGGGCGGACGCCTTGAATCATAAAATCTTTTTCAAAGATGGTCCTGAAACTGACGATAGCTATGACAATCTCGGTAAAGTTGGCTCTAATATCAATTATGGTTTGAGATGGGCGGAAGTAAGCAACGCTCCGCTGTATCTCACCAAGGGAACTATGGCAGAGGGCGGGGTCAGGGTACCCGCTTTGATTAAAATGCCCGGTGATCAAGGTTTGTCGGGCCGTCTTGAGCACATTGCTCGCGTAGATGATCTTGCTCCAACCTTTCTCGAAATCGCAGGTTTGAAGGACCCGGGTGCCGAGTTCCAGGGGCAGAAGCGCCTGCCGATTACAGGCAAGTCAATGGTGCCCATGCTGCAGAGTGGTAATGAGATTCATGGGAAAGGTGCAGGGCTGGGAGCAGAGCTGTTCGGCAATGCTTATTACCGGGAAGGAAACTGGAAGCTGTTGTCAGCCAAACCCGGATTCCATCACGGGTACGAGCCGTTTGACTGGCAGCTATTCAATATGAAAACGGATCCTGGTGAAACGACCGATCTGGCCGATCAGTATCCAGAGCGTGTCGAGGCCATGAAGAAAGCCTGGTGGGAGTACGCTGATAAAGTCGGCATTGTTTTTCCAGAGGGCTTTACTAAGCAATAACCCGAGGCAATACCTGTCGGATGTCGGAGTGGAAGCTTATAGGGGCATGCTGTGTGAGGCATGCCCCTATTTTTTTGCTCGTCGCCCATGCAAGAGGATATAAATATCTTTTTAAACAATGGGTTATGTTTTCCTCCGTCGAGACTCCCTTTCCTTTCGAGCTATCTGATTAGGAGATGCTTGCTATCAGCATTCACCATTTCCCCCGATACCGCCGCCGCTTTAGTCTTGATTTATCTCACACGAACCAGCTGAGATTCGCACGGAAAATAACAATCATTTTTGGAGGCGAGTGGTGAACAAAAACAAACTCAATCAAGCATGTCGTGCTGCCTTACGAGGCGGTACCGCGGCATCACTGCCAGTCTTTATCGCCCTGGCGGTGAGTGGCGCCGCAAACGCAGCCAGCATTAGTACTGGGAACCCCGATCTGTCAGTGCGCTGGGACAATACTCTTAAATACAGTAACGCTTTCCGGGTAAAAGACCGCTCTGACGAAATTACTCCCCCCGATGCACCGAATGCTGACGATGGCGACCGGAATTTTGACAAGGGTCTGGTTTCCAATCGATTTGATGTTCTTTCCGAGATCGATGTGGTTTACCAGAACTACGGGTTCCGGGTGAGTGGTGCCGCGTGGTATGACACGGTCTATAACGAAAGCAATGATAACGACTCTCCCAGTACCGTTAACCAGTTTGGTCCGGCTGACGAGTTTTCCGATGAAACCCAGGAGCTTCATGGCCGTGACGCAGAACTGCTCGACCTGTTCGCTACTGGCTTCTGGGTGATTGGCGATAGTGCGCTGAATGTCAGGGCGGGGCGGCACGCCCATATCTGGGGGGAAAGTCTGTTTCTGGGGGCCAACGGTGTCGCTGGTGCCATGGCGCCTGTCGATGTGGTCAAATTGACCTCGGTTCCAAGTACACAGTTTCGCGAAGCCATCCGGCCGGTCAATCAGATCTCTGGACAGCTGCAGCTCAATGAGTACCTCAGTTTTGCTGCCTACTACCAGTTTGAGTGGGAAGAAAACCGGCTCCCGGGCCAGGGCAGTTACCTGGCGGGTACGGATGTCCTGGGCAAGGGTTCAGATTTCATTATTGCAGGTCCTTACAAAATCTTGCGAGAGAATGACTACGACGCCGACGATTCGGGGCAAGGGGGCGTGTCAGTTCGCTTCCGTCTGCCGGACAGTGAAATAGACTACGGGCTCTATGCGATCCGTTTCCACTCAAAGGGCCCGCAAACAGTTACAACCTACAAAGCCTCACCCCCACCACCAGGGCCGGGTGCCGTGTTGGGGTCCTATGGTCTGGCCTATCACGAGGATATTGACCTCTTCGGTGCCAGTGCATCAATGGTGATCGCAGATGCCAGTGTCGGGTTTGAGGTTTCAACCCGGCGGAATACCAACCTCGTAAGCATTACCGATGGAGCCCCTCCGGGATCCACGGAAGAGGATATTCGCGCAAATCCGCCTTACCCTGTGGGGAATACAGCGCACGCGCAGGTGTCATGGTTGTATAGCGCCGGTCCGAACTGGCTTTCCCGGGAGGCGACATTCGTAGGCGAAATTGCCTGGAACCGAGTGCTAAGCGTGGATGAGAATCCGGAAGCTCTTGATTCCACAACAACCCGAGATGCGACGGGACTGAGAGTCGGCTACACGCCACGCTATCGACAAGCGATGTCCGGTCTTGACCTTTCTATTCCGGTTACGGTGGGTTACAACCTCGACGGTCGCTCAGGTGCTATTGCTGCATTCAATGGAGGCGTTGAGGAAGGTGGCGTGTACAGTATCGGCGTCGGCGGCACCTATCTTGGTCAATGGGATTTCTCCCTGTCTTATACCGGATACTTCGGACCTGCTGGCCCCGGTTCAGGGGAAGATGCGAATGGGGAGAATGTGTTTACCTACAAGCAAAACCTGAAAGACCGTGACTTTGTAGCTTTTTCGGTCAATCGAACCTTTTAAAACAATAGTTTGAATGGGGAAGTGGAGCAATAATCATGTTAAACAAATATAAAAGAAACTGGACCAGGCCATTCCTGGCGGGAATGACCGGCATATTCCTTGCGGCCGCCCAGGTGGCTCCGGCCGCTGTTTCCCCTGAGGAAGCTGAGCGTCTGAAAGGCGAACTCATGCCTCTGGGTGGGGAGCGAGCAGGCAACGACGATGGAACCATTCCTGAGTGGACAGGTGGGTATACAGGTTCTGGTTCTGAATCGTCCGAGAAGCCAAGACCCGATCTGTTTGCTGATGACGAGCCATTGTTCTCCATAACAGCAGATAACATGGGTGAGCATGCGGACAAGCTGACCGACGGCGTCAAAGCAATGTTCGAAAAATACCCTGAGACCTATCGTATTGATGTGTACGAAACACATCGCACTGCCGCAGCGCCGGAATGGGTTTATGAGAATACCCTTAAGAACGCAACCCGCGCTGAACTTGTGAAGGATACGGACGGTGGTATGCGGCCAGAGAATGCCCATGGCGGTATTCCTTTCCCCATTCCTCAGAACGGTGAGCAGGTTATCTGGAACCACCTGGTGTCGTGGAAAGGTGTTGCGGAAAAGCGTCGGTTCCACGGTGTGCTGGGTACCGAAGATGGCGACCATGTGCTGACCGTTGATGCGGTGGCCGAAGAACAGTACCCCTACTATTTCCCTGATGGGTCGGTGGAGTCCCACAACGGGGAAATCTACAATATCCGTTTGATCAACGAAGGGCCGCCCATCCGTGCGGGTGAGGGCATCGTCGGACGAAATACCTGGGGACAGGGTGAAGCCTACGTTTACCTCACAGGCCAGCGTCGCACCAGAAAGCTCCCAGAATCATGCTGTGACACTCCGACACCGGCTACGGCGGGTGTCCAGAGCTTCGATGAGCTTCGCCTGTTTTCTGGTACAACCAAACGGTTTGACTGGGAGATTCTCGGCAAAAAGGAAATGTATGTTCCGTACAATTCCAATCGCATGCTGCAGGCTCAAAGCGACGACGAATTCATGGACGAACACCACCTCAATCCTGAGTATGTCAGATGGGAACTCCATCGGGTCTGGGTGGTAGAGGCCACGCTAAAAGAAGGGCAGCGCCACCAGGCACCCCGGAGCATCTACTATATCGACGAAGACTCCTGGAATGCGGTACTGGCAGATCGTTGGGATCAACAGGATAAACTCTGGAAGACGCTCTGGGGAATCCCAGTGGTAAGGCCGGATCTCCCTGCCACCACAGTAATGACCAACGGCTTTTATGATCTGGTCTCAGGTGCCTGGTATGCCAACGGTGTCTATAACGAGACGGATCTGAAGTATGTGGAAACGGACCGATACCCAACCAGGATCTTTACCGCATCCGGATTGATGTCACGCGGTCTTCGCTAATCCTCCACAGCCGGTCCAAGGTCCCGGGCCGGCTGCCTACCCAGAGAATTACGAAATGAGCACTAAACCCTTTTGCGTCCTATTGCTGGCACTTTCGTTATCGTTGGGCGTTGGTGACGTAAGGGCAGAGTCTGAGAAGAGTTTGTCTTTGCCCCACGAACGACCGGCATTGATGACTGATGAAGCCCAGCGGTCAATCACTATCGGTATGGCGTCAGCAGGTGACCGACTGGTTGCTGTCGGTGAGCGAGGTGTCATCCTTCTGTCAGATGACCATGGTCAGTCGTGGCGACAGGTGCCATCACCCGTCAGTGTCACGCTGACAGCCATCGACTTTGTCAATGAACAACTTGGCTGGGCGGTAGGCCATTCTGGCGTCGTTCTCCATACCCGCGATGGTGGCGAGACCTGGGAGAAGCAGTATGACGGGATCCGGGCCGCGAAGGCTATCGACGCAAGGGTTGGGGAAATAACCTCGGAGATGACCGAGGATGAAGCCTGGCCACTACAGAACTACGCGAACCTGTTGGTTGAGGACGGCCCGGACAAGCCCTTCCTGGATGTCCTTTTTCTGGACGAAAAGCAGGGGTTTATTATTGGTGCGTTTGGGTTGGCTTTTCGAACCGAAAACGGGGGGCTAACCTGGCAGCCATGGTTCGAACAGCTTGAAAACCCCGACATGCTGCACCTGTATAGATTGAGCTCAAATGGCACGAGCATGGCCATGGTTGGTGAGCAAGGTCTCTATCTCAGGGCAGATGGGCCTGATGAGCGTTTTTTCCAGCATCAGACGCCCTATAGCGGTTCCTTCTTTACGATCTCACCGGTGAACTCTGGTGACTGGCTATTGGCCGGGCTCAGGGGTAATGCTTTCATCCATTCTCCCTCGGATGACAGTTTTAAGAAGCTTCCCGCAAATTCGGGAATTTCGATCAATGGTTCTTTCGCTGTAACGGACGAGCGGGTGTTGCTAGTCGACCAGGCTGGAAACGTCTACCAGGCCGGAGTCGAAAAGCTTAGCCTGAGCCCAATACCAATGCGATCCCTGCCTCCATCTTCCACCCTGATATCTTCAGGCGACGGTGCGTTCGTGGCAGCAACCTTCCGAGGCCCCATCAGGTTTGACGCTCAGGCGCTATCGACTGAGCCTGGAGAACAGCAATGAAACAAGAGCACGAGCATTCGCCCTCGGGGAACCGATCTAAGCACTCGGCAGAAAATCTCGACAGTGGTGGATTACTGGAGCGACTGGTTTTCCGCAATCGCCTGTTGATTGTTGTTGCGTGTGCACTTTTCTCGCTTGTGATGGCATACCAGGCCACGGAACTGAAGCTGAATGCCAGCTTCGAGAAAATGATACCCACCGACCATCCCTATATCCGTAATTATCTGGAAACGAAGGATGATGTATACGGTCTGGGCAACGCGATACGTATCACCGTGGCCAACACAGAGGGCACCATCTTTGACAAAGAGTACCTGGATACCCTCAAGGATATTAGTGACGAAGTGTTTTTGTTGCCAGGTGCGGACAGAACAGGAGTCAAATCACTGTGGACGCCGAACACTCGCTGGACCGGGGTAACTGAAGTTGGTCTGGAAGGCGGCCCGGTTATCCCCAATGATTACGATGGTTCCGAGCAGAGCATTCAGGAGCTTCGAAAGAATATTGAACGCTCCAGCCTGATTGGTCAGCTTGTTGGGTTTGATCGGCGTTCGAGTGTCGTTTTTGTGCCTCTATCTGACACTGACCCGAAAACCGGTGAACCCCTCGACTATGCTGAATTCGCCGAGCTGCTTGAGGAGATCCGCAGCAAATACGACTCGGATGCCGTTGATATTCACATAACAGGTTTCGCAAAGATCGTGGGCGACCTGATGGACGGTCTCCGGTCCATTCTGCTGTTCTTCCTGGCTTCCGTAGTCATAGCTGGCATTTTCCTGTTCTGGTACTCACGCTGTATTCGCAGCACACTGGCTGTCCTGGGATGCTCCCTGGTTGCGGTTGTCTGGCAGCTTGGACTGCTGCCTACACTTGGATACACGCTGGATCCGTATTCCATTCTCGTTCCATTCCTCGTGTTCGCTATAGGGATGAGCCATGGTGCCCAGAAGATGAATGGCATCATGCAGGACATCAGTCTGGGAGCATCACGTCTTGAAGCAGCACGGTTCACATTCCGGCGGCTGTTCAAGCCCGGTTTTACGGCCATCCTGAGTGATGCCGTCGGCTTTGCCGTACTGATGGTGATCGGTATTGCTGCTATCCAGCATCTTGCCCTGACCGCCAGTGTCGGCGTGGCGGTGCTTGTTCTGACTCAGTTGATTCTGCTGCCGGTTCTCATGAGTTATGTTGGTGTCGGCAGGAAGGCTTGCGAGCGTGTTCAACGCCAGAACCAGTTGGAAAGCATTAGTGGGAACCGCAGAGGTCTCTGGCATGGTCTGAGTAAGCTGACCCGCCGCCCGTTTGCATTCTTTGTGGTTTCGGTGCATTTGCTGATCGGGGCGGGCGCGTATGTCATCAGCCAAGACGTTCAGGTTGGGGACGTACACCAGGGGGCGCCGGAACTAAGAGCGGACTCCCGGTATAACCGGGACGTAGGCTACGTGAAGGAACACTATGGCGCAGGCACAGACATCTTTGCCGTATTGGTTCGTACGCCAGATGGTGCGTGTTCCAACTACGACACGCTGATGCGGATGGATGCGCTGGAGTGGCGTTTGCGTGCTTTGCCGGGTGTAGACTCCACTGCGTCGCTAGCCAGTATGGCCCGCCACGTCTTGGCAGGGTTGAGCGAGGGTCACCCTAAATGGCTGGATCTATTGCCCAACCAAAGCATGTTGAACTTTGTTACGGCAAATGCGCCGCGGGAGTTCTATAACATCCAGTGCAATACGATGCCGGTGCTGGCGTACCTTAATGACCACAAAGCAGAGACCTTGGAGAACGTGTCGTCTGCGGCTGAGGCATTCGCTAGGGAAAACAACTCAGAAAACGCCAAGTTTCTTCTTGCTGCAGGTACCGCCGGTATTCAGGCTGCAACGAATCAGGTCGTCGAAAAGGCGGACAGGACAATGTTGTTGCTGGTGTACTCGGCGGTAATCCTGCTTTCTTTGTTGACGTTTAAATCCTGGCGGGCAGTACTCTGCGCCATTATCCCGCTCATCTTCGTGTCGATTATGTGCAAGGCGCTAATGGCAACGCTTGGTATCGGTATCAAGGTCGCGACACTCCCAGTGATTGCTCTTGGCGTAGGTATAGGCATCGATTATGCCCTTTACGTTATGAGTGCGCTGATGGCGAACCTGAAAAGTGGTGCTTCCCTTCAACAAGCATACTATCGCGCACTGCTGACGACGGGTCGCGTGGTACTCCTGACAGGTGTTGTATTGGCCATAGCCGTTTCTACTTGGTTGCTTTCGCCCATTAAATTCCAGGCGGATATGGGGCTGCTTCTGGCATTCATGTTCCTTGGTAACATGGTCAGCTGTCTTGTTCTACTCCCAGCACTTTCCTACTTCCTGCTTAATAAGGAATGGGGGCGAAGCGACGGCTTGGAATCGAGTGTCCCCAAAGGCGGAGTAACTGCTAAAACTGAAGCTGAAAGAAGAATAGCAGCTGTGTGGGAGTGAGCTATCTCCGCAAACGCTCTTAATTGATTTACTCCAGGCCTGGGCCGCGTACCTTGAAGCATTTAGGTTCCGGTCCTGGGTCTCCAGGTATCAATCAAACGAGTTCCTCCTACACAGTCGCTAAATGCGATCTCACGAATCTGCAGATTGATGTGTGTCAATGAAGAGAAGGATCGGTATACATATCATGTCAGCATATGATTGCAGGAGGTCTGCCATGAAACGTGTTATCGCTTTTTTTGAATATTGGCTATGTTCCGGCCACCGCTTTGGTGCTTCCGGCAGCATCGGGAAAGATTTGTCTTGTCGTGCAAGTAGCTTGTGCCTGGGCTGTGATGGAAAAGTGAATTGCCACCTGGCGAAACGACTTGCGTTTGAAGACTGAGCCAGCAATTCGGGTGGCTCAAACGCCACCCATCTTCTTCTTAAATACCTACCTTCCAGAGAAACGATTAGTTATTCCGAAGAGCACCATTCACTCTACTGACATTGCGTGGAGTCCTCTTCCCTTCCGCGATGTGCATGTTTTTTATCCTGAATGATAACGAAAAAATCGGAATGACATATGCGTCACTCAATTTTGAATTGGCGCCACTTGCGTGTGGGTACGCGGTTGGCGCTTGGCTTTGCCCTGATCCTCTTTTTAACCCTCTGGGTTGCATTGAATGCACTGAATTCCCAGCAGGATACACAAAAAAGCATCCAGTTGATGATGCACGAACAGCGGCTTGGCCGCCAAGCTGTTGAGTTAAGCGTATTACAAAAGCGCTTCGCACTCAGCCGTAACCCTGGCGATGCCGAGCAGGTACGCCAATCCATTCAGAATATGCAGGACAGACATAACGGCCTCTCTGAAAGCTGGTCCAGGAGTGACAGGGAGCGTGTAGAAGAAGCTCTTGCCGAATTTTCCACTGCTTTTGAAGATCTCTCCATTCAACTCAATCGGTCCGTTTCATCGCAAATGGATATGCTTGAGCATGCCCGGGAGATGTCTTCCAGTTTTTACGGAGCGTTTCTCGATCAACTCGATTCTCTGGCTTACGAATCTGAGCAGGATGGCACTATAAATGCGCAAGGTCTTTTCCAACTGGAGCAGGTCGTCGGCCTGAACGAGAAACTGCAAAAGATCAGGGACAGTGAGCTGCACTGGGTGCTTGACCCCAACGATCAGTACATCTCTGACTGGGAACTCAGGGTAAACGACGCGACGAACAGCATCAGGAGCCTGGCTGCGCGGTTGAGTGAGGAGCAATCAGAAACTTTATCCGAGGCCCTGGAGGCCCTAGGTGGCTATCGGACCGCCTTTGAACGCTATTACGACAGTGTCCAGCAATCTCAAATTGAGGCGGAGAAGGCAGATGTGGCCGCAGAAAATGTAGGGATAGTACTGCAGCAGCTTAATGATCAGCGTTTGCAGGCTCTGCAAGCGAAGGGAAGAGAAAGTCGTGCAAGTTTGCTGACGGCCCTTGGGCTTGCGCTGGCCGCTGGCGGCCTGGCGGCCTGGTTACTTCGCAAGTCGATTGTCGATCCCTTGGGTAACTGCGTGGAAATGGTTCGCCGGATTACCGACGGAAATCTCTCGATCGCGGACTTCAAGCAAACCGGAAGTGACGAGGTAGGCCAGTTGCAGGCTGCCATGCAGCGCATGGCCGAGCGTTTGAATACTATGGTTCTGGGAATCCGCAGTGACGTTCAGCATCTTGATGAAACCGCAACAACGCTTCTTTCAGTGACGTCACGGACCAAGCAGGGGCTGGAGCAACAGGATGCAGAAACCGAGCAGGTGGCCAGTGCCGTTCACCAGATGACGATGACGGCGCACGAAGTCGCAAGAAATGCGGTAGAAACGAGTCAGGCGGCTGATCAGGCTACTCATCTCGGAAACGAGGGGGAGGAGATACTGGAGCAAACCCGACAGACCGGTGAGAAGTTAGTATCCGAGATGACCGCAGGCAATAAAGCCATGGTCAGTCTGGATAGTGAGAGTCAGAAGATTGGAAAAGTTCTGGATGTCATTCGTTCAGTGGCAGAGCAGACCAACCTGCTGGCATTAAATGCGGCTATCGAAGCAGCGCGGGCGGGCGAGTATGGTCGCGGCTTTGCGGTCGTCGCGGATGAAGTCCGTTCTCTCGCCATGCGTACCGGGGACTCAATATCAGAAATTGAGACCCTGATTGCTCAATTACATGCGGCAAGCGACGATGCCAGAGAGGGTATGCAACGTTGTGAAAACCTGAGTAGCGATGTTTATTCGCTGAGCGAAAAGTCCAGTGACGCCCTGGGGCGGATAGCAAATGCGGTCTCACTTATGGAGAAAATGAGCCATCAGATTGCGACCGCGGCTGAGCAACAAAGTACCGTAAGCAAAGAAATCAGTGAGAGCATTGACCGTGTTAAAGCGATTGCCGATAACGGGCTCAGGGACAGCGATGGATTGGGGACATCTGCGGATGGCGTTCGTGAGGTTGGTTATCGGCTCAAATCGGCCGTGGGTCAATTTTCTGTCTGATGCAGGAAGCAGTGTAGAGGCACCTGTCAGGAAAGCATGAGCGGTGCCTCTACGTAAAATACTGCGCTGATGATTATAAATCCAGAACCAGTCTGGCGCTTTTGGCGCGAGAGCAGCAGGGCGTGAACTGATCGTTGCGGGCATGCTCTTCGGCGGTCAGAAACATGTCCCGGTGATCCGGCTGACCGTCCAGGATACGAGTGACACATGTGCCGCAAACGCCCTGTTCGCAAGACAGGGGAATTTCCACACCGGCGTCGTCCAAGACGTCAGCCACTGACTGGTCGGCGGGAATACTGAAGCAGCGGCCATCGCTGGCCAGTTGCACTTCAAAAGCGCCGTCATCTTCATGGGGTTCGGCGCTGTCGCTCGCAAAGAACTCCCGGTGAAGGCTGTTTTCTGGCCAGCCTGAATTTCGAGCCTGTGAGAGAATAAAGTCAATGAATCCTGCCGGGCCGCACACATAGAGGTGATCACCGTGTTCGTAATCCTTCAGTGCTTTTGCGGCTAGCCGCGCGCTACCTTCTGGTTCATTGAAGTAGAAAGAGGCATGGTCTGACCAGGAAGACGCGCTGATCCGGTCGCTGAACGCCGCCCGGTTTTCGCTTTTGGCGCAATAATGCAACTGGAAGGTACCATCGATGTGCGCCAGTCGTTCTGCCATGCAAAGTATCGGCGTAATGCCGATGCCGCCTGCAAAAAGGAAAGAACGCTTTGCCTCAGGGGTTAGTGGAAACAGGTTGCGAGGCTCACTGACTTGCAGCGCATCGCCTTCCTGCAACTCGTGCATCGCGACGGATCCACCACGGGACTGGCCTTCCCGAAGGACTGCGATTTCGTACCGGTGTACATGATCAGGCGCGTTGCAAAGTGAATACTGACGGATGATGCCGTTGGGCAGGTGAACATCGATGTGCGACCCGGCGCTGAACGCTGGCAGGGGAGAGTGGTCAGGGCTTGCGAGTTCAAATGCACAGACGTCGTCGGCAATCATGGATTTACGAGAAACAATCACATCAATCATGAGCGTACCAATTAACAAGCGGGATTGTATTTGCCAAACCTCACCCGGAACGTTCACTGGGTGAGGGTACAATCTGTATTAGTAGAAGAGCTCAAGTTAGTGGGCGATCGAGGTAGCTGACTAATCGATTATTCCGATGTCAGGCATCTGCGGGGATGATGCAGGGCTATGTGCAGTGTGAGCGTCAAAAGAACTTTGGTGGCGTATCCGGGTGTTACTGATTCTCCAGATCGCCCAGAAACCTCACGCGGCCGTGAAGATGTCTCAACAGGCCGATCAGTGTCTCGATTTCCTCCTGTGAGAGCCCGCCGAGCAATATCTGTTCCCGCTTCAGGGCCACGGTAAGTATCTGATCATGCAGCTTCCAGCCTTTGGCGGTCAGACTGACGACCTGGCGACGGGCGTCCGTTGGATCCACTTCGAACTTTACATGTTCGCTCTGCTCCAGCTTGTGTAAGGACCGGCTAACGCCTCCCTTGTCCAGCCCGATGACCTGACAAATACGATTGGCCGTGATGTGATCTTCCACGGCCAGCATCGACAGCATTCGCCATTCAAGCACGCCCACACCGAAGCGCTTCCGGTATTCCTTTGATGCCGTTGCGGCAAGTTTGTTGGACAAAAAATTGAGCAAGGCTGGCACATAGTTGTCCAGATCCAGATGAGGCTTCTGATGCATATGACGTCCTATTGCGGAAAAATATAGTTGACCTGTCAACTAAATTGGATAAGATTAGTACTGTGTATCACACACTGTTAGTCAACAAGAATAAAGACATTTGGTTGCCGTATACACAGCCTATTAATCCAAAAGGTATTGGCGGCACCATTTCGAAGAGAGGAGCCCCTCATGTCTGATTTGGCAGCCCAACCCGTAAAACAGAAAACCGAACATTTGCCACCATTCCCGCTAAACCAATGGTACGTCGCAGCGTTGTCCAGGGAGCTCAAAGACGAGCCAGTGGCGCGTATGATGCTGGGGAATCCGATTGTATTGTTCCGCAATGCGGATGGCGAAGTTGCCGCGCTTGAAGATCGCTGCTGCCACCGGGCATTGCCCCTGTCCTGCGGAACCCTTGAGCCGGATGGCTTGCGTTGCGGGTACCACGGAATGCTTTATAACTCCCAGGGTCAGTGCACAGAGATTCCCGGACAGGAAAAGATTCCCAGGCGAGCACGCGTCAAGGCTTATCCGGTAAAAGAGCAGGACGACATTGTATGGATATGGTTCGGCGAGGATGCGAATGAGCCTCCGGCGTTTGAGCCACCTCGTTACTCCCCTCATAGATCCGATCAGTATTTTTTCGATGGGGGTGTTTTCCACTACCAGGCCCCCTACCAGCTTATCCATGACAACCTGCTGGATTTGAGTCACCTAGGCTATGTCCATCTTAAGACCATTGGTGGCAATGCGAAAGTTCATATGAACGCGCAAATGGATGTCAGTTCTGACGAGAAATCCGTTCATGTTGTACGCCATATGCTGGACTCCGAGCCACCTCCTACCTATACGGCAGCCTATCCGTTCAAGGGACGGGTCGATCGCTGGCAGGAGATTGAGTTCCATATTTCACATCTAAGGATATGGACGGGTGCAGTAGATGCCGGTAGCGAGCCCATCGACAACCCCAGCCGTGGCGGATTCCACATGCGTGGCTTCCATGGCATCACTCCGGAAACCGAGACCACCAGTCATTACTTCTGGACCATCGCCAGTAATCCGACCGAAAACCAGGAAGAGGTGATGAAGAAGGTGGTGGATCAAACGGCATACACCTTTGAGGAAGATAAAGAGGTCATTGAGGCGCAATACCGCAACATGATCGATTTCCCGGGCGAGCCGATGATTGACATTCATGTAGATGCTGCACCCAATCGCGCTCGTCGCATCATTGAGCATCTGAGGACTCGTTCAGGCAAGTAGTTGTTGAGTTCGCTGCGACACCCATCGTTTACCTGATACCAGTGGCCAGCAAGCCACTGGTATTGGCCCCTTCAACGAGCATAAGGTTCCGCAGAGCGATCTAGAGACCCGGATCAGCGCTCTAACTATCATTTTTACCGATACATCCAATCCCCAGACTCGATTTGTTGTGGCCACATTCACCGTTGAGAATGTTTGTCATCCTGCGTAATCCGGGTCCCGGATCTGCCAGATATCTTTCTGATAATAACAAGGTGGCCATATATGTTTCTTGATCGCGCTTTGATCAGTGATCGTCGAGCTGGTTTGCCTCAGGCGTTCCTTCTTCTTTTGGGCAGTTGCTTGCCAGTTCTCGGGGCAGTGTTGCTTGCTCCGGTGCTTCCGGCTATTCAGGCCCAATTTAATGAGGTGCCGGGCAGCGTCGGGCTGGTGCCGATTGTCTTGACACTCCCTGCGCTGATGATAGCCGTGCTGGCGCCTTTTGCGGGCGTTCTGACCGATAAGTTCGGGCGTAAGCCGTTGCTGCTTGTGTGCATGCTGATTTACACGGTCTGTGGGCTATTGCCACTCTGGCTGGATTCGCTTTATGGCATTGTGGCAAGCCGAGCGGGGCTGGGCTTGGCGGAAGCCGGCATTATGACGGTATGCACCACACTGATTGGTGATTATTACTCTGGTGCCAAGCGACAGCGCTTGCTGGCTCTGCAAACTGTGTTTGCCTCCAGTTCTGCCGTGGTGTTTATCGTAGTGGGCGGGATGCTTGGACAAGATAGCTGGCGTACGCCGTTTGTGCTTTATGGGGTTGGGTTTATCTTCATTCCATTGATCCTGTGCCTTATCTGGGAACCCGTGCCGGAGCAGCATTCTGCGGCCGCTGAGCACAAGGCGGGGCACTTCCCTTGGCGCCAGATTAGCCCTCTGTATGTTCTGGCATTGATGGCGGGGGCAAGTCTGATGATTGTACCGGTACAGGCGGGCTATCTGCTCAACTTGCTCGGCATCAGCTCTCCAAGCCAGATCGGCATGACCATGGGCGGCAATCAGCTGGGTGTGGTTGTTGGCGCTATTAGCTTTCGCCTCTTGACTCGTTTCCCCGCTGAGCGCTTGCTTGCAGGCGCCTTTATTGTTGCTGGTGGGGGGCTTTTCCTGATGATGTCAGCCGAAACCCACATGCAAGTGGTTATCGGTGTCGCTGTCAATGGCCTGGGCGTGGGCCTGATGATCCCGACCTTGCTGACCTGGATTATGAGCCTCGTTGAGTTTGATATGCGTGGCCGCGCAATGGGTGGCTTCACGGCGGCATTCTTTGGGGGCGAATTTCTCAGCCCCTTGGTAGTGCTGGTGATAGGTGGCGGTGTTATTGAGCGGTTGCCTTTCGCTCTGGGTGTGCTCGGTAGCTGGCACGTTGTGCTGGGCTTTGCTTGTTTGCTGCTCCCCATAGTGGGGGCTTTCAGAAAACATGCAGCGACGCGGATTCTTCACGACGGGGCGTAGTTACAGGACCGAGGAGTAATGTAATGGATAAGCTTTACCCCAGTGCCACGGTGGCACTGGAAGGATTGGTGAATGACGGAATGACGCTGGCAGTGGGTGGCTTTGGATTGTGTGGAATTCCAGAAGCTCTGATTAGAAGTCTGCGTGATTCCGGCAAGCGGGATCTGACGGTAATCAGCAATAATGCCGGGGTGGATGGATTCGGCCTGGGGTTACTTCTTGAAAGTCGCCAGGTTCGCAAAATGGTCTCTTCTTATGTCGGTGAGAACAAGGAATTTGAGCGACAGTATCTTTCCGGGGAGTTGGAGCTGGAATTCACCCCACAAGGTACGCTCGCGGAAAAACTCCGTGCCGGCGGCGCGGGTATTCCGGCTTTCTACACCCGAACTGGTTATGGCACCCGTATTGCCGAAGGTAAGGAAACCCGTCAGTTCAATGGAGACTGGTTCGTTCTCGAGGAGTCCCTCACTGCGGATGTGGCGTTGATAAAGGGGGCAAAAGCGGATCGTGCGGGAAACGTTATTTTCAATAAGACAGCGCGTAACTTTAATCCCCAGGTTGCTGCAGCAGGGAAGGTTTGTGTGGCAGAAGTAGAGGAAGTCGTAGCGACTGGAGAACTGGGACCGGATGAGATTCATTTGCCCGGCATTTACGTGCATCGCCTTGTTATAAATGCGTCGCCAGAAAAGCGTATCGAGAAACGTACCACGAGGAGCAATTGATATGGCCTGGACCCGTGAGCAAATGGCGCATCGTGCCGCCCAGGAACTGGTTGACGGCTTTTACGTAAACCTCGGAATCGGTCTGCCTACGATGGTAGCCAACTACATTCCCGAGGGAATGGATGTCTGGCTGCAGAGTGAAAATGGCCTACTTGGAATAGGGCCATTCCCGGCAGAGGATGAAGTGGATCCGGATTTGATCAATGCTGGAAAGCAGACGGTAACCTGCCTTCCAGGTAGCAGTATTTTCGACAATGCTGAGTCCTTTGCAATGATCCGGGGCGGACATATCAATCTGGCAATCCTTGGTGCAATGCAAGTGTCCGCGAGCGGCGATCTGGCCAACTGGATGATTCCGGGAAAAATGGTGAAAGGCATGGGTGGCGCCATGGATCTCGTGGCCGGCGTTAAACGCGTTGTGGTGCTAATGGAACACGTGGCGCGCGACGGCGGCCATAAAATACTGCCGGAGTGTTCGTTACCGCTGACAGGTGTTGGCGTGGTCAGCCGAATCATTACAGACCTTGCCGTTATGGATGTGACTGACCAAGGGCTGAAAGTTGTTGAGGTAGCTGAAGGTGTAAGCGAGGACGACCTGAATGACAGAACAGGTTGTGAGCTTTTATGGACTGAGTCTGAAAAATACCACTACGAGATGAGTTATTAAGGGAGTAAAGATGATAGAAAGCAGTGCGTCAGTGATTTGTTCTCAGCCCCAAAAAATTCTGGTGCGTTTGATGCGTCATTGGGCCCACAAGTTCGCTGTAGAGGAGGGGGAGGTGAGTTGTAGAATTGAGTTGCCTGCCGGACCATTGGTGATGGCAGCGCATGAGGACGTGTTGACCTTGAAGTCGGTATGCAAGGCAGAGAATGCTGAACGATTACGGGAAGTGGTTTCTGATCACGTTCAGAGAATGGCTGGTAAAGAGCGCTTGGAGATTCGGTGGACTCAAGAATCACGTTGCGATCAGTTCTAAAGAAGTGAGGCGCGTCCTTGCGGCACTCAAGTGGGTGGCTCAGAGCAGTTTACTCTATGGATTCATATGGCAGCCCCACGTAGTTTTCCGCAATGGTCGTACGCCCGGCGCGCGAGCCGACGAAGTAGTCCAGTTCGGTGTCCTGAATACGCTGGCTGAATTCGTCGCTTTCCGGAAACCTGTGCAGGACTGAGGTCATCCACCAGGAAAAGCGCTCTGCTTTCCAGATGCGCCTCAAACACACCTCTGAGTAGCGTGCGAGCAGGTCTGTGCGGCCCTCGTGATAGACCTTGTCCAGGATGCGGGAAAGAGTGCTGACATCACTTGCGGCCAGGTTCAGACCCTTGGCTCCGGTGGGCGGCACAATGTGGGCGGCATCGCCGACGAGAAACAGTCGACCATACTGCATGGGTTCCACCACGAAGCTCCGTAGCGGTGCGATGCTTTTTTCGATGGAGGGGCCTGTCACGAGTTTATTGGCCGTATCTACAGGCAGGCGGTATTTAAGCTCTTCCCAGAACCGCTCATCGCTCCAGTCCTCAACTTTTTCATCGAGGCTGACCTGAACATAATAGCGGGTACGAGTTGGGGAGCGCATGCTGCACAGGGCAAAACCGCGCTCATGTTTGGCATAGATCAGCTCTTCGCTGACCGGTGGTGTATCCGCGAGTACGCCCAGCCAGCCGAACGGATAGACTCGCTCGAAAGACTTGATGGCGTCGTCCGGGATCGATTTCCGTGTCACTCCATGATAGCCATCGCAGCCGGCTATGTAGTCGCACTCCAGAAGAACTTGCTCACCGTTATGCGTGAAAGTCACCGTGGGCTTGTCGCTTTTCAGATCGTGCAATGTAGCGTCCGGCACACCGTAAAAACTGAGCTGACCAGAGTCCTGGCGGGCGTCCATGAGGTCTTTGGTGACTTCAGTCTGGCCGTAGATCATTACCGATTTACCACCGGTCAGTTCCTCAAGATCGACGCGTTCGCGGCGGCCGGAAAAGGCGAGCTCAAAACCGCCATGCACGATTCCCTCACGGTCCATGCGCTCATTGACGCCGACTTCGCGAAGAAGATCGACCATGCCCTGTTCCAGAACGCCTGCACGAATGCGGCTGAGAATGTAGTCGGGTGATTGGCGCTCAATGATGACATTGTCGATCCCGGCCTTGTGTAGCAATTGGCCTAGAAGCAGCCCACTGGGTCCCGCGCCGATAATCGCTACTTTGGTTTTCATCATGCTTTGGCCTTTTTGTGGTTGTTGATTTATTGATCTTTCATTCTTCGTTGTCTTAGCACTGGTATGAAGGCACTATCGAATGAGTAAATTGGACTTTTCGAGGATTTGGCATGCAGGCTCAGGAAGCGGTGCCGGTGTTCCGGCTATACGGAGAAACAGAAATCTGGCCGACGCCGGACTTGATGCATATTGAGTCGGTGGCGGAACGAAGTCGTTTGCACGATTGGCATATCCTTCCGCACCAGCACGCGGATTTGGCGCAAGTGCTGTACCTGCGGGAAGGGCGTGCCGAAATAGAGATCGAAGGTCGGTTAAGCGTGTTGGAAAGGCCGGCGGTGCAGGTGATACCTATGTTTTGCGTGCACGGGTTCAGGTTTGCCGAAAACGTACAGGGATATGTGCTGAGCGTCGCGTTGCCGTTGCTGGAGCAAGTGGAAAAGCGGCTTGAGTGCCAGGTGCTTCGATCACCCGACTGTTATGTCCTCGATGAGACCGAA
The DNA here is from genome assembly GCF_050379435.1 of Marinobacter sp. DUT-3. Lineage (NCBI taxonomy): Bacteria > Pseudomonadati > Pseudomonadota > Gammaproteobacteria > Pseudomonadales > Marinobacteraceae > Marinobacter > Marinobacter sp. DUT-3. The sequence continues at coordinate 17,827 of NZ_JBNRMG010000009.1, read as the reverse complement.
GCAATGTACCTCGACTCCAGGTTTGATCAATTAGGTCAGGAATACGCGGGGCGTCGAATTGGCCGCGATCTTGTACTTTCTTCGTTGGTGGATCAAATACTGGTATGGGGGTGTCGCCGGCACCATGACCAGGTTCGGACAGGTCAGGAGATGGATCGCGGGCGCCGACATATGGATGTCTTTCTCCACCTCGTGGAGACGAATTTTAACGAGCAGTGGCCGGTGGACGCATATGCTGAACGAATGGGCGTCAGTACTCCCCATCTGAATGCCGTTTGCCGAAGGTTATGCCACCACTCTGCCCTGCAGGTAATTCATCAGCGAGTTTTGTTGGAAGCGAAGCGGGGTCTGATATACACCACCATGTCGGTGTCTCAAATCTCTGACCGGCTGGGCTTTTCCGAACCGGCTTATTTTTCACGCTTTTTTAAGCGCCTCACAGGCACTTCCCCGAGGGAGTTCAGGAATAAGGACGTCAGGAGAGTCGAGCAATGAATCCCGATCTTCATCTCAAGTTTCGTCATCTGAACTGCTTTCTGGAGGTGGCCCGGCAGGGGAGCTTCCAGAGGACGGCAGATACCCTGGCCATCACGCAGCCTGCCGTCTCGAAAACGATTCGGGAGCTGGAGGACATGCTCGGTTACGCACTGTTTGAGAGGGGAAAGCGAGGTGTGACTCTAACCGATGCCGGTTTGACCTTTCTCAACGCGGCCGGTCCCAGTGTTCAGGCACTGAGGCATGGCGTTCGCAGTGTTATGAGTGGTGATTTTAGAACCAGAGAGTTGCGTTTGGGTGTACTTTCTTCTGTTGAGGTAGGGTTGGTGCCTCAATTACTGAGGCTTTTTCATGAAGCCCATCCAGATGTGGTAGTCATCGCCGAAGGGGGGCCTGCCAAGTATTTGCTGAATTTGCTGCGCAGTGGCGATCTTGACCTTGTGATTGGTCGTTTAAGTGATAGCCCCCATGTTTCCGGTCTGCAGTTCGAGTCACTCTACGGCGACGCGCTTCGGCTGGTGGTCCGTGTTGGCCACCCGCTGGTTGGCAGCCCCATGGAGGCAATTGTCAGTGGCATGGCGGACTATGCCCTGGTGTTACCTACGAAGGAAACCAGTATTCGGCAGCAGGCCGACAGCTTGTTGCTGCAACATGGCGTCCGTATTCCGCCGACCTGTGTTGAAACCCTTTCCACGGCATTGGCCCGCAGCTACGTTCAGATCACGGATGCGGTCTGGGTTGCCCCTGAAGATGCCATTCAGTCTGACCTCAAAAAAGGCGAACTGGTTGCCTTGCCACTGCGCGAGGCGTACCGGGGAGGTGCTGTTGGTGTCTGTCGCAATCCTTCGACGCCGCTTTCTGTGGCCGGCGAGTGGTGCCTGGAGTTGCTGAAACAGATGGGGGATGCCCGACCGGGATAACCCATAGGTTATGTCATGAGTGGCTAATTTCATTAGTCAGGCTTTCCCGTGCTAGCCAGAATACGGTTACGTTAAAGGAGAAGGCCTGCATGACTGAACAATCTGTTAACCATCGTTTCGTGGTCCGTGACCGAACCCGGCACCCGGCTGCCTATTCCCCTGGTTATAAAACCTCTATTGCGCGTTCGCCACGTCAGGCACTGGTGGGTATCCCGCAATCGGTGTCGGAAGTCACCGGGCCGGATTTTCGCCACCTCAGGTTTGATGAGCACGACAACGATCTGATCCTCAACTTCAACAATGGCGGTCAGCCCATCGGTGAGCGGGTCTTGATTCACGGGAAAGTCCTTGACCAGTTCGGGGCTCCAGTCCCGAATACCCTGGTCGAAATCTGGCAAGCCAATGCAGGCGGTCGTTACCGGCACCGTAATGATAAGTACATGGCTCCGCTGGACCCGAACTTTGGGGGTGTGGGTCGCACGCGAACCGATAGTGAAGGTCGTTACGTCTTCCGTACGATCAGGCCGGGGCCCTACCCATGGCCGAATGGCCCCAACGACTGGCGACCGGCCCATATTCACTTTTCCGTGATGGGGCCCGCCATTGCAACCCGGCTTGTCACCCAGCTCTATTTCGAGGGTGATCCATTGATTCCCAAGTGCCCGATTATCAAAACGATCAGCGACGAAAGCATGGCCAGGCGGCTGATTGCCAAGCTGGACATGAGTGCGGCCAATCCCATGGACGCGCTGGCCTATCGCTTTGACATTGTGCTGCGCGGGCAGCATCAGACTTTCTTTGAGAATTGCTAGGAGATCGTGCGATGAGCGTTGAACTGTTGCCAGAAACCCCTTCGCAGACCGGTGGTCCCTACGTCCATATCGGGCTTGTATTGACAGCGGCCGGACTGCCTGAGCGAGGGCAGGAAATTCACAACATATTGGCTCGATCCGATGCGCCGGGGCGACCTATTACGCTGATTGGCTCCGTGTTCGACGGCAATGGACATCTGGTGCGAGACGCGTTTCTGGAATTCTGGCAGGCAGACAGTGAGGGAAACTACCAGCAGGTATATAACCCCGAAAACCCATTTAACAGTTTCGGCCGTGCCTCGACTACGTTCGACGACGGTGAATGGGAACTTCACACGGTAAAGCCTGGCAGCATTTCTCAGGGCAGCGGCAAGACTATGGCGCCACATATTAATGTTTCGCTTTTTGCCCGTGGTATCAACATACACCTGCAGACAAGAATCTATTTTGAAGATGAGCGGGACCTGAACGAAGCCGACCCGGTTTTAAACAGGGTAGAGCAAATAGAGCGACGTGAGACTCTGGTTGCGCGTCCCATCGGAGAAAGGGACGGGAGGACCTTGTATAGGTTCGATATCAGGGTCCAGGGGACTGAAGAAACGGTATTCTTCGACTTCTAATTGAATAAGTATTTACGTGCCGCGCATGCGGGGCATCGAGGGGAGGGTAAGCATTGACTGAGCATGGTGATCAGCTTCTGGACCGCTTTTTCTACGCGAAGTCCATGCAGGCTATTTTTTCTGACCGTAGCCGGTTGCAGGCCATGCTGGACTTTGAGGCAGCGCTGGCCCGGGCAGGTGAGAAGGCCGGTATCGTTCCTTCAGTCGCGGCAAACTCAATCGAACAACAGTGCAGGGCCGAACTGTTCGATGTTACGAACCTGTCAGACGCGGTCACGCTGTCCGGCAACCCCGCAATTCCTCTCATCAAGTCCCTTGAGCGTTTAATTACGGACGCCGGGGATGGCAGCGAGCGATACCTTCATCTTGGAGCCACCAGCCAGGATGTCATGGACACGGGCCTGATTCTGCAACTGAGAGCGGCTCTGGATTTGATGGAAGGACAACTGAAGACGCTTGGTGACAATCTGGCTGCCTTGGCCTCTAGCCATGAAGAAACGGTGCTGGCCGGCCGGACTTGGCTGCAGCACGCACCTCCTGTGACCCTGGGCATGAAAGTGTCCGGGTGGCTGGGGCCCGTGACCCGTCATATCCAGCGGCTCAGGGAAATGAGGTCGCGTCTCCTGTGTCTGCAGTTTGGCGGTGCATCCGGCAGCCTGGCCACGCTACGTGAGCATGCCTGGCCAGTAACAGAAAATCTGGCAAAGGAACTTGGCTTGGCGTTGCCGGAGCAGCCTTGGCACACACAGCGTGATCGGCTTGCTGAGTTGGCGGGCTGGTTAGGCAGCCTGGCCGGAAGCCTTGGGAAGATCGGGCGGGATATCAGCCTGTTGATGCAGACAGAGTTGGGTGAAGTGTTCGAACCATCTGCCCCTGGAAAGGGCGGCTCCTCAACCATGCCGCACAAGCGCAATCCTGTTGGAGCGGCAATGCTGATTAGCACTGCAACCCGGGCTCCCGGCCTGGTCGCCACCATGTTGTCGGCTATGCCGCAAGAACACGAACGAAGCCTGGGCTTGTGGCATGCAGAGTGGGAAACCCTGCCGGAGCTTTGCAAGCTGGTCTCGGGGGCACTTGAGCAGGCTGGTTATTTGGCCGGCGGGCTTGAGGTCAATGCCGGACGAATGTCTGAGAACCTCCAGTGTACTCGTGGGTTGATCCTTGCCGAATCTGTCAGCCTCGAATTGGCTGAGCATATGGGCCGGCATCCTGCCCACAAGTTATTGGAGGAATGCTGCAAGGTGGCAGTTGCGCAGAACCAGGATTTGTTGCAAGTGGTGTTGGCAAATTCAGCCGTTCTTGAGCATCTCACTGAAGCCAATATTCGACGGTTGCTTGAACCCGGCGAGTACCTGGGGCAGTCCAGTCGATGGGTGCATCAGGCGGTGCGAGAGTATGCCGAATTGTTTGACGGCGATTCGAACGCCAGTCCCGATTAAGTGGAGTGTAGATATGGACGAAAAACAGCGTTACGAGGCAGGCATGGTGGTAAGACGCTCTGTTCTGGGCGACAAGCATGTAGACCGGAGCCTCGAAAGAATCACAGACTTTAATGGCGAATTCCAGGAAATGATTACACGCCATGCCTGGGGTGACATATGGACCAGGCCCGGCCTTGAGCGGCATACCCGCAGCCTGATTACCCTTGCCATGTTGATTGCGCTCAACCGGGATGATGAGTTGGCGATGCATCTCAAAGCGGCGAAAAGCAATGGAGTGAGTCGTGAAGAAATCAAGGAATTGCTGATGCACAGTGCGATTTACTGTGGCATTCCTGCGGCGAACAGTGCGTTCCATTTAGCCGAGTCCGTCTGGGATGAACTGGGCACGGAGTCGCTGGATTAACCGCGGGTAAAACGACCGCGAAGAATTCTCCCTATACACTCCCGAACTATCTAGACAGGCGATACTTTCTATCCATACAAGTGATTTGTGCAAGGTTTGATTGCGGTGCAAGGTAGTGGGAAATCAATCAAAAATCTTCGTTTAAACAGCCAAGAATCGATAAGGACAAGTTCTCTATGTTCCGGTACTTCCCCACGAATTATCCCTGGAATCTCGCAGTTGATCTCGCGTTGGAGATGGGGGCGCGAATCGGCGAAATCGTCGAGATGTGTGAACCTTTGTTGGAAGCGTCCAAACAGCCGGACGCAGCAGGTTCTGCCGCATTTCGTAAAGCCTGGTCCGAGATGGCCGACAAGCTTTGTGACCTGGCAGAAGAGGATGAGGAGCGCGGACGGATCCTGTCAGCAGGTGAAAAATATAACCGAGCAGCTATTTATTACCTCACAAGTGAAAGGCTTCAGGCTCTCGATGACCCTGAGCGCCTGACGTGGTATCACAAGGCTCTTGACACTTTCCAGTTGGGCCTTCGCTTGTCCAAGGAAAATTGTGAACGAGTAGAAATCCCCTATGAAGGCAAAGTAATTGCCGGTCTTTACGTCAAGGCTGAAGGTGTCGACGGTCCCGCTCCGGTTCTTGTCCAGGTCAATGGCCTCGACTCCACCAAGGAAATGAAATACCGCGTTGGTCTTCCGGGCTGGCTGGCCAAGCGGGGCGTGTCGTCCCTGATTATTGATCAGCCCGGAACCGGTGAAGCGCTGAGGCTGCATGATTTGAAGGCACGCTATGACTCGGAACACTGGGCTTCCCCGGTCGTGGATTGGCTGCAAGCCCGGGACGATGTGGATGAGCGCCGTATTGGTTGTGAAGGCGTGTCTTTGGGCGGATATTTTTGCCCCAGGGCTGTTGCTTTCGAACCCCGCTTCGCCTGTGGTGTGACATGGGGTGCGAACCACGACTGGCGTGATGTTCAAAAGCGTCGCCTTGAACGGGAAGGGGATTTCCCGGTTCCTCACTACTGGGAACACGTTCGCTGGGTATGGGGTGGTAAGGACATCCAGGAGTTCATGCAGATCGCCGAGAATGTCCATCTTGATGGCGTTGTCGAGAAGATCAAGGTGCCCTTCCTGGTGACCCACGGTGAGCAGGATTCGCAGATTCCGTTGAAGTGGGCCCACCGCACTTATGAGCAGCTGGTTAACTCTCCCAAGCGTGAGTTGAAAATCTTTACCAAGAGAGAGGGCGGTGTACAACACTCCAGCTTCGATAATTCAATCAATGCCGGTCAGTACATTGCCGACTGGGTGGCTGAAACACTGGGTGGTCGCGTGGCCTGAACAACCAAGATTACCCAATTACAAGAACAAGGGAGAGAATCGTGAGCAATATTAGCAAGGTTTTGATCGTTGGCGGCGGTATCGGGGGGCTCTGTGCCGCTATTGCGCTGCGTCGTCAGGGTATTGAAGTGGATCTTGTTGAGGTGAAATCCCAGTGGACGGTGTACGGGGTTGGCATTATCCAGCAAAGCAACGTTGTTCGCGAGATGTCTCGGCTAGGGGTGCTAGATAAATATCTGGATGCAGCCTATGCATTTGAGGATGTCTGTATGTACAACCCGGCAGGTGAGATGCTGGTGCGGATCCCGGGGCAGCGCCTGGCCGGACCTGAATATCCTGCAAACGTTGGTATATCACGGCTTTCCCTGCATCACGTGCTGATTGATACGGCGACTGAGCTCGGCGCCAAGGTTTATCTGGGAGTCACCGTGGATAAGCTCAGCGAGGATGCCGAGGGTGTGGATGTGCACCTGACGAACGGGTCATGGTCTCGCTACGATCTCGTGGTTGGGGCGGACGGTGTCTATTCAAAGGTCCGGGAAATGGTCTTTGGCGAGAAGTATCAGCCGACGTTCACCGGCCAGGGCGTTTGGCGTTATAACTTCCCCCGGGACCCTTCTATTGACCATCTGGCGGTGTGTGCCTTCGGCGACACGAACGCAGGATTGGTCCCCCTAGCTAAAGATCTCATGTACATGTACGTCACGTCTCACGAACCTGGAAATCCGCGGTTCGAGACTTTCGAGTTGGCTGCTGAAATGCGCCAGCGTCTGGAGCGCTTCGGAGGCCTGATCGGCCAATTGCGTGAACAGATTACCGAGGACTCGGAGGTGGTCTACAAGCCGCTTGAGGTCGTCTTTGTCGATGAAGATTGGTATCGGGGCCGAGTGCTACTGATCGGTGACGCTGCTCATGCCACCACACCTCACCTGGGGCAGGGAGCAGGTATGGCGATCGAGGATGCGCTGGTTCTAAGTCTTGAGCTGGTGGGTGAAGAGTCGGTTGAGACGAAGTTGAAACGGTTTATGAAAAGGCGATTTGATCGTTGCAAATACATTTACGAGAAATCCGTCCTGACTGGCCAAGTGGAAATGAATAAAGACGAGACATTTGATCGGATTGGCCTGACCAAGGAAATGCTGGCGGTGGCAGCAGAACCGATCTGATTTTGCTGCTCGGTATTAGTCTGCAGGTTAGCTGGATTCACCAGTTTGCTTGTACCAAAGCGTTGTTGCTGCAGTTGTTGTCTGAGACCTGCAATTGAACGGATGTCACTTATTTGGCCAAGGATGGCCCTTTTTTATGAACTGGTTAGTCGCCCCATATTACAAGTCAGAAGTGCATGATGTTTAACGGAAAGATGTAGCGATGCAGTAAGTCTGGCTCAGGCTCATGACAATCCAACCAACAATAAGTGAGTATCAATATGTTCCCGAAAAACACCTGGTATGTTGCTTGCACCTCTGACGAAATTGATGAAAAGCCGCTTTCCCGAACGATTTGTAACCAAACTATCGTTTTTTACAGAAGCGCCAACAAGAGAATTCATGCCCTTGAGGACTTCTGCCCTCACCGAGGTGCGCCGTTGTCACTTGGGTTTGTCCGTGGAGACGAATTGGTGTGTGGTTATCACGGCCTGGCAATGGGAGGTGATGGCGCGACCGTGGAGATGCCTGGACAGCGGGTAAAAGGCTTCCCCTGCATCCGAGCATACCCGGTTGTAGAACGATTTGGGTTTATCTGGATCTGGCCCGGCGAGGCTTCGCTTGCGGATGAGGCGGCAATCCCCGTACTTGAATGGGCGGACGACCCCAATTGGGCCTACGGCGGAGGCCTTTATCATATTCAATGCGACTACCGCCTCATGATTGATAATCTCATGGATTTGACCCATGAAACCTATGTCCATGCCTCGAGCATCGGGCAGCCTGAGATAGAAGAAGCGGCGCCGAAAACCTCAGTGGACGGACAGGAAGTGATCACTAGCCGGCACATGGAAAATATCAGTGCACCCCCGTTTTGGCGAGCGGCGTTACGAGGTAATAATCTCGCCGACGATGTGCCGGTGGATCGTTGGCAGGTTTGTCGATTCACGCCACCAAGCCACGTCATGATCGAGGTGGGGGTCGCCCATGCTGGATATGGTGGCTATGATGCTCCGCAGGAACGAAAGGCCTCAAGTATTGTGGTTGACTTCATCACTCCCGAGACTGAGACGTCAATCTGGTACTTCTGGGGCATGGCGCGAAATTTCAAACCGGATGACGAAGCACTAACCGATGAGATCAGGCGAGGCCAGGGCCAGATCTTTGAGGAAGACCTGGAGATGCTGGAGTCACAACAACGCAATCTATCCAACAACCCCGAACGACAGCTTCTGAAGCTCAACATTGATGGTGGGGGCGTTCGGGCACGAAAAATTATCGACAAAATCCTGGCTGAGGAATCTAGCTAATAAAACAGGGATGCTTACACACCATAAAGCCAAGCCCAGACTATCTCTGATTCGATATCGGCTTAAATCAAACTCGGCAATTGCCTAAAAGATCAGGATGGACTCGCAACGCTTTGGGCGCGTTGCTCGGGGCTTCGCCCCGCCTTCGCTGCGCTGCGGCGCCCAAACTGCTGGCGCCGTTTGTATTCGGCCGCTTAGCGACCTCACCCCTACGGGGCCGTCGTCACTGCGTTCCGACGTTCCCTCCGCCTGCGTTGCAGGCTCCGGGTCAAACGCAGGTTCTCAACAGGACTAACGAACAAACCAGAGTTCCATAAAAAAGCCCACACGAAGTGGGCTTTTTTATGGAATATGGCCCGCCCGTCAGGATTCGAACCTGAGACCTTTGCCTCCGGAGGGCAACGCTCTATCCAGCTGAGCTACGGGCGGAAGAAATCAAACGCTTGGTGCGTCAATTTCGAGTGCGCAATCTTACGTGTGATGGGGTGTTCTGTCCAGTCCTCTTGGCATCTTCGGAGCGCTGGTCCGGGTTTCTGGCGGAATCGGCTTCGGCCCTGGGGTTTCTGGGGTAGTAGCGTTCTGGCAACCGTTCGATGTGGGGAAAGAAACGGGTGTCCTTGTAGGGCATTTTCATGAAGCCGGAGACGCCGAGGCCGGTAATATGATCCACGGCGGAGAGAATCTCGTCGAGAAGGCGGGAAAATTCTTCTTCCCGGTCCGGGTCGAGCAGCCGGTAATGGCTGTGGATCTTGAGGTGGCGGGGCAGGGCCTCGAAGATGATCATGCCGGTGTGGTGGATGTCGTTCAGGGCTTCCAGTGCGGTGATGATGGTTTTGGGCAGGACCAGGAATTCCTCCGGGTCGGGGCCGTCCTCGAAGTAGGAATGCACCCGGGACTCGTCTTCCACTTCCGGTGCCGCGCTGACCTCGTAGCGCAGTTGCATGCCGGGTTCGACCTGAAAGGGCTGGTCCGGTTCGTCGCGGTCGATGTGCAGGGTGTTGCGGGCGTTGAACAGGCAGCTCTTGAAAATGCCCTGGCGGTAGATGGCCTGGGCCAGGTACACCATGTTGTTGACGGCCCTGACAAAGGCCGCCTTCAGGTTGGGGTCGTGCAGGTTCAGTGAGGTGTCAATGTAGACGCCGTCGGTCTCCCAGCGCACGGCGAGGCCGCCTTCGACGGGGTATCGCCCCAGTCGGCTGACGGCGGCAAGGAACGCCTTTTCGGTCTCCCCCATGCCCTGCATGAAGTTTTTGTAGTACCGGTCCAGTTGAACGTCGTTGACGTCGTTGAGGGTTTCCGGGGCGCCCTCCTGCCGCAGGAAGGATTTGCGGGAACTGTACACGACGGTGTCGATTTCGTGGTCTGATGGTCGTGTCCACACTGGCACCAGAGGGGCCACGGGCGGTTCCGGCAGATCGATCATCACCGTGCGCGCCATTCTCGGCATTTCTTTCAGGTAGTAGTCACCGGCCTGTCGACGCGTCTCCGGGTCCGGGGCCAGCATGCCATCGAGCATACGGGCGAATTCCATGGGGAGCCCCAGGGAGCTCGCGGGAATTGCCTGATGACCAAAGCGGCATGACTGGCCGGAAGCCAGTGCATAGAGTGTTCCGGCTGCGCCCTGTTCGTCGAAGCGGGGCGACGACAGGCCGCCGTTCAGCTGCTCCTCGCCAATGAAGTAGACATCCCCCAGACGGGCGTTGGTTTGCTGAAGGTTGTCGGACATCAGCTCCATGACATTGGCGGTGATGAACTGCTGATTGGCGTCGAGCTGCGCGAACACCGATGAGCCCCAGTCGATCAGGGCAATGTTTTCGGTGCTGGCATCGAAGACCAGGTTTGATGGTTTGATATCGCCGTGCACGATGGGCCGTCCGGCGGGGCCGTTCTCGCGGCGCAGGTTGCGCAGGATGTCGGCAAGCTGGTCGGCGATCCGGATCACCAGCCTCGGTTTCAGGCGGCCCTCACGCAGGGACACTTCTTCCAGGTTAAGGCCGGCGGCCCGCTCCATCACCAGGATGGGCTGGTTGCGTGCCCGCTGATAGGCGATGAGTCGGGGCACCCGCGGGTGCCGGACTTGCTCGAGGATGTAAGCTTCGTCTTCGAGCCGGTCCTGAAGGTGTTGTGGCAGGTTGATGCGGGTGAACTTGAATACATGCTCGGGATCATTGGCGCTCTGGCTTGGCAGGCGGCCTGCAAATACAAAGCCGTAGGCGCCCTTGCCGATCATCTCAATGTCCTGGTAACCCAGTTGGCGGAGCTGGGTGGCGCAGAGCGCCACCCAGTCCTTGAGCTTCTTGGCATCGTCATGGCTGAGCAGGTAGATCGACTGCTCTTCAGGTATGTAGAACTGCTGCAGTTGCGTCTTCTGCGCCATGATGCCCCGTCAGCCCAGATGCAATAGCATCGATTGCGGCGATTCCAGATAGCCTTTCCAGCGGTTGCAGAAACGGGCAATGGTGCCACCATCGATGATGCGATGGTCGCCCGCCCAGCTCACTGTCAGGATGGAGCGTTCCACCACCTGGCCATTGGCGTCGAAGCGCGGCAGTTTCTGGGTCCGGCCCAGGGCCACAATCGCCACTTCCGGTGCGTTGATGATGGGTGCGGCGTAGGTGCCGCCCAGAGCGCCAATGTTGGAGATGGTGATGGTGCCGCCCTTGAGATCCTCCTGGCTGACACGGCCTGAGCGGGCCGCCTCGGTCAGGCGCGCCACTTCATCGGCAACGCCCAGCAGGGTGCGGCTTTCCACGCCCTTGACGTTGGGGACCATCAGCCCCGCCTTACTGTCCACCGCCATGCCGATATTGCACTGGGACAGGTAGTGAATCTCGGTAACGTCGTCATTGAGACGGCTGTTGAGTACCGGGAATTCCTGAACCGCAAGTGCCATGGCCTTCATGAAGAAGGGCATCAGTGTCAGCCGTGAGCCACTGGCTTCGGCCTCCGGTTTGAGCTGTTCCCGCAGTTTCAGCAGGTCGGTGACATCAATGTCTTCACTGTAGATGAAATGAGGAATGGTGGTCGCCGACGCCACCATACTGCGGGCCATCGCGGCTTTGATGCCCCTGATCGGCTCGATCCGCACTTCCTGCTCACCCTCCGGCTGCCTGCGTGCACTGCCCGGCTGTGATTCGCCGGCACGTGCCTGGCCTTGCGCAGGCGCGGCGGGCTTGTCGAGGTGGGCCAGCACATCGGCTTTCAGCACCCGGCCATCCTTGCCCGAGCCGGCGATGTCCGCCAGGTTCAGGTCATGTTCCCGCACCAGGCGGCGCACGGCGGGGCTGGCGGGAATCCGCTGCCGTTTTCCCGTTGTGACCGGTTTTGCGGTTGCCGGCGAGGACTCCGAAGCAGGCGCCGGCTGTGTCGCGGCTTTTGTCTCGGCGGGCTCATCACGATCGCGGGGAATAAACGCAAACAGCGGGGAGTGCACCCGGGCCATCTCCTGCTGCTGGTGATAGAGTTTGGTGACACGGCCGGCCTTGGGGGCGGTGATCTCGACCATCGCCTTGTCGGTCATGACATCCACTACCGGCTGGTCTTCCTCGATCTCGTCACCCTCGGCCACGCGCCATTCCACCACTTCACACTCGACGATGCCTTCGCCGATATCCGGCAGGATAAAGTCCTCGGTGACGTCGTCAGCGGTTGCGTTGCTGGCGCCGGATGGTTCCTGCGCTACAGGCGCCTCGCTAGCGGTGTCGGTTTCGACGGGCTGTGCTTGAGGTTCTGCACCTTGTTCACTTTCGCCACCTTCTTCCACCAGCTCAAACAGCGGGGCGTGGACTTTCGCGATGTCGCCTTCCTTGTGATACAGGCGGGTAACCTTGCCCTTGTACGGTGCCGGAATTTCCACCAGTGCCTTGTCGGTCATCACCTCGGCTACGGGCTGGTCCTCTTCTATGATGTCACCTTCGGCGACCAGCCATTTGACCAGTTCGCACTCCACGATACCTTCGCCGATATCGGGCAGTATAAAATCACTCATGATTGCTCTCCTGTCCTGATATCAACCTAGAATTCCACGCTCGACCTGATGGCCTCGTAGACCTTCAGGTGATTGGGCAGATGCTCTTTTTCCAGCACCAGCGGGAAGGGGGTGTCCATCCCGGTGACCCGAGCGATCGGGGACTCCAGGTACAGGAAGCAACGCTCCTGTATGGTCGCCGCAATTTCGCCGGCGAAACCGCCGGTCAGCGGGGCTTCATGGGTCACCACCAGGCGCCCGGTCTTCAATACCGAGTTGGCCACGGTTTCCACATCCCATGGCAGGATGGTTCTCAGGTCGATGACTTCACAGGAAATGCCTTCTTTTTCCGCCATTTCGACGGCGTGTTCAATCACTTCCATCTGCGCGCCCCAGCCCAGCACGGTCACATCCGTGCCTTCCTTGAGCACTTCCGCTTCGCCCAGCGGCAGCCGGTAGTCTTCGTCCGGTACTTCGCCAACGGAGGCGCGGTAGAGCCGTTTCGGTTCGAAGAACAGAGTCGGATTAGGATCGTGGATGGCTCCCAGTAGCAGGCCCTTGGCCTGGTGCGGGTTGCGCGGCACCACAATTTTCAGGCCTGGTGTATGGGCAAAGTAGGCTTCTGGTGATTGCGAGTGGTAAAGCCCGCCGGCAATGCCGCCACCATAGGGCGCACGAATGGTTAATCCGCCCACGTTGAACAGGTTGCCAGAACGGTAACGGAACTTCGCAGACTCGTTCACGATCTGGTCGAATGCCGGGAAGATGTAATCGGCAAACTGTATCTCGGCCACGGGTACGGAACCCTGGGCCGCCAGACCGTTGGCGAAGCCGATGATGCCTTGTTCCACCAGCGGCGTGTTGAAGCAGCGGGCCTTGCCGTACTTCTCTTGCAGGTGGCTGGTGGCGCGGAAAACACCGCCGAAGACGCCTACGTCCTCACCGAAACACAGCACCCGTTCATTTTCGGCCATGGCGGTGTCGAGGGCATTGTTGATGGCCTGGAGCATATTCATCTTGGTCATCTCAAGCCCCTCCCTTGGCGTGTTCGGCACTCTTCGGATAGGCGTCCGGATGCCGGCGGATGTGCGCTTTGAGCTTGTCGAGCTGTTGGGCGAGGGCGGGCGGCACCTCGTCGTAGACATCGCTGACCAGCGAATCAAGCGGGGGTGGTGGCCGCTTCTGTGCCCGTTTCATGGTTTCCAGCACCTCGCGGCGCATGTTTTCCTGCAACTGTTTTTCGTCGTCTTCGCTCCACCACTTCTTGCTCTCGAGCCAGAGCCGCATCCGCAGGATGGGGTCTTTCTCACGCCAAACGGCTTCCTCGTCCTTGCTGCGATAGCCGGAGGGATCGTCGGAAGACGAGTGGGCGGCCAGGCGATAGCTCATGGCTTCGATCAGTACCGGGCGATTGTGCTCCACCGCCAGGCTGCGGGCTGCTTTGGTGGCCTCGTGCATGGCGAGAATGTCGTTACCATCCACGCGGATCACGTCCATTTTGTAACCGTAGGCCCTGGGTGCAACGCCATCGGCGGCGAACTGTTCAGCGGCCGGGGTGGAAATGGCGTAGCCGTTGTTGCGGCACAGGAAGATCACCGGAACGCGATGCACGGCGGCCATGTTCAGGGCGGCGTGGAAGTCACCCTCCGATGCGGCGCCTTCGCCAAAATAGGTAATGGTGCAGTGGCCCTCGCCCGCCATTTTCTGGCCGTAGGCGTAACCGGTGGCCTGGGGAATCTGCGTGGCCAGGGGCGATGAAATGGTCATGTAGTTCAGCTTGCTGGAACCGTAGTGAACGGGCATCTGGCGCCCTTTGCCATAGTCCAGTTCGTTGCCGAACAGCTGGTTCATGAACTCATCGATGGTGAAGCCGCGATAGACCAGGGAACCCTGTTCCCGATACTGCGCCATGATCATGTCGGCGTCATCCAGCGCAGCGGTACTGCCGATCACGGCGGCTTCTTCGCCGGTGCACTGCATGTAGAAGCTCAAGCGCCCCTGTCGCTGGGCGGCGAGCATGCGTTCATCGAGAATCCGGGTGGTGACCATCGCGCGGTAAATGCGCAGGGCTTTCTCTTTGTCGAGATCAGGCGCCTTTGCGCCCTTATAGAGGGAGCCGTCCTGCTTCAGTAACTTGAAGGTGGGAATACGGAATTCCGCACCGTCGGTAAAGACCGGGGAATAAACAACTTTGGATTTTGTTGTTGTCATAATCCTCTTCCTGGGGTATTGGCCTGAGGAACAAAAACACCCCTTGTGAGGGTGTCGCTGATTTTATTGTAGACAACCTGACGGGATCTGGTGTGATCCTCACAGGACTACTTGGTGTTTACCTTAACGTAAACTGCGCCTTTCGGGTAGACCCGGTACGATGATTTTAATCTTTGCGTGAGGGGAGCGCGGGCTCCCGAATCGTCGTATGGATTGTTACGCCGGGTAGAGAGGGGCGGGCGTTATGCTGACCAGGGACTCCTCGTTGCCGATGTTGACCTCTCCGTCCTGGATGGTGCACTGCAGGTTCATTCCCCGCTCCGCGAGGCTGGCAAGTTCGGCGGTGGCTTCCGGGGGCAGGTCGATGATGGTCAGGTTTCTGAAACGGCTCAGCTTCCCCCGGTGCTTTTCCCACCACAGGGACACGGCGCGGCCACCGTAGGTATAAAGGATCACCTGTTCGGCACGATTGCAGGCCTTGCGCAGACGACTCTCGTCGGGCAGGCCAAGCTCCACCCACAGTTCGATATCGTCGCTCAGGCTCTTCTGCCAAAGATCCGGCTCGTCGTCAGTGCTGATGCCCTTGGTGAACTCCAGGGTCTCACTGGCATTGAGGACAAACGCCAGCAGCCGGATCATCATGCGTTCATCGGTCTCCGACGGGTGGCGGGCGACCGTGAGGTGGTGGTCGCCATAGTAGTGCCGGTCCATGTCGGCGATGTTCAGTGTTGCCTTGAAGATGGTTGCCTTGAGCGCCATTGAGCTTTCCGTAGTCGTGTTCGCTTGGTGATATGTGGGCAGTGTAAATCAAATGGCCGGGTTCTGCTGAGAGGCTGCTGATACATTGATTTGCACAAAAATCGCTCACAGGGGTTGCAAAGCCGCATGCAAATGACAATAATTATCACTAGCTTTCATTGGGCCGTGAGTGATCTTTCTATGTATGTATGCCTTTGTCATGGTGTAACAGACCGCGAAATTCGTGAAGCCGCCGATAACGGCGTCAATTCCATGCGTCAGCTCGGTAAGGAACTCGGCGTGGGTACACAGTGTGGCCGTTGCGCCTGCACCGCACGTGAAATCCTGCGTGAAAGCCGCACCCCGGATTATCTTGCGATGGCAAACATGCTGGCTCAGCCCGCCTGATCCGGTTGTTACTGCGACCCTTTCCCATTTGTGATTTTTTCTTCCTTTAGGAAGGGCTATCCTTGTACGGATCGAACATCCAAGCAAGGAGAACCGTCATGAAAGGCGACAAGAAAGTCATCCAGTTCCTGAACAAAGTGCTCGCCAACGAGCTTACCGCCATCAATCAGTATTTCCTGCATTCCCGCATGTACAAGGATTGGGGCATCACCAAACTTGCCGCCAAGGAATACGAAGAATCCATTGATGAAATGAAGCACGCCGATCTTCTTATCGAGCGCATCCTGTTCCTTGAGGGCCTCCCCAACCTGCAGGACCTGAACAAGCTGCTGATTGGCGAGAACGTTGAGGAAATGCTGTCCTGTGATCTGAAGCTGGAATTGACGGCCCATGCGGATCTCAAGGAAGCCATCGTTCACTGTGAAACCGTCAAGGATTACACCAGCCGTGAGCTGTTCCGCCATATTCTGGACAGCGAAGAAGAACACATCGACTGGCTGGAAACACAACTGGAAATGGTCGGTCAGATGGGTATTCAGAATTACGTTCAACTGCAATCGTCTGCTGCGGAGTAATTCCAGACAATGGATCTGTCCTGTTTTAAAGCCTATGACCTGCGTGGCCGCGTGCCGGATCAGCTCAACCCGTTACTGGCCGAGCGCATTGGCAGGGCCTATGTAGAAGTGACGGGCGCCAAAAAGGTGATTGTCGGTTATGACATCCGCCTGTCCAGCCATGAGATCACCGAAGCCCTAAGCTCCGGCCTGATGGCCGCGGGCGCGGATGTGTTTGATATTGGCCTGTGCGGTACCGAACAGGTCTACTTCGCCACCAGCCATTACAAAATGGACGGCGGCATCATGGTAACGGCCAGCCACAATCCGAAAGACCACAACGGCATGAAAATGGTGGGCCCGGAATCCCGGCCTATCAGTTCCGACAACGGCCTCAACGACATCCGCGACCGCGTCCCCGAGCCGTTTGGCGACGCGCCGGCCCAGGGCCGCTATGAGCCCCTGGAAGTCATGGGCGCTTATATCGATCACCTTCTCGGCTACGTTGATGCCGCTGCGCTGAAACCGCTGAAAATCGTGGTAAACGCCGGAAATGGCGGTGCGGGCCTGGTGATTGACCAGTTGGAGAAGCACCTGCCATTTGAGTTCATCAAGGTGCATCACCAGCCGGATGGCCACTTCCCTAACGGCGTACCAAATCCGATCCTGGAGGAAAACCGTGCCGCCACCGCCGAAGCGGTTAAAGCCAACGGTGCGGCCATGGGGATAGCCTGGGACGGTGACTACGACCGCTGCTTCTTCTTCGACGAAAACGGGCGATTTATTGAAGGTTACTACATCGTTGGCCTGCTGGCGGACCAGTTCCTCCGCAAGACCGGCGGTGGCAAAGTCATCCACGACCCGCGCCTGACCTGGAATACCCTCGATCTGGTCAAAGCCGCCGGCGGCGAAGCCATCGAAAGCAAAACCGGCCACGCCTTCATCAAACAGCGCATGCGGGATGAAGATGCGGTATACGGCGGCGAAATGAGCGCCCACCACTATTTCCGGGACTTCGCCTACTGCGACAGCGGCATGATTCCCTGGTTACTGGTGGCAGAGCGTTTGTGCCAGTCCGGTAAGCCACTGTCATCACTGATCGATGCCAGAATCGAAGCCTACCCGGCCAGCGGTGAAATCAACCGCACCATCGCCGATCCCCCCAAGGTCATCGCCGCCATCGAAGCCGCCTACGGCGCCGATGCCAAAAGCGTCAGCCACGTGGACGGCGTAAGCGTTGAGTTCGACGACTGGCGCTTCAACCTGCGGATGTCCAACACCGAACCGGTCGTTCGCCTGAACGTAGAATCTCGGAGTGACATCGCCTTGATGAAAGCGAAAACCGAAGAGCTTCTGACGGAAATGGAACGTTTGAACAAGTAAGGCCAAGCCTATCGCAGAAGTATGGGGCCAGTCAGGCGGAGATCTTTGTCAGAAACTGTGCGGAGCCATGGATGGCGGAGCCCAA